>JBDHCV010000007.1:0-197289 GCA_039591855.1 Gemmatimonadota bacterium
AATCCGGCGGTGTGCAGGAAGCCATCCAATTCCTCTTCATGGCGCTGGAGGACTGCGCCGAGGAGGACCTCCGGACGGACATCCTCTATCGACTGGGGACCCTGCTGCATCAGGACCAAGACTTCGCCAGGGCCGTCGAGACCCTAGAGGCTGCGATCCCACGGCTCGGAGCAATGGGCCGGGAGCGAGATGCGCTGGTTTGCCGTGTGCGACTTGCTGACTCCCGGACCCGTGCAACGGCGGATTTGTCGACCGCCGCTCTTCACGAACTGAGTAAGATTCGTCGCGAAGCCTCCGAGAAAGAGCATTGGGAGCCAGTCGCCAGAGCATTGGACGTGGAGTTGCACATCCACGACAGGGTGCAGGATTTCGCGGCAGTCAGGCGAGTACTCGGGAAAGCCTGGCACTATCGGAGTCGGGGATCATCCTCCGATCGGTCCCGCTTCCTCTCATCTCTCGCGATTGGGCACTATTACGGCCTTAGGCGACTGGGCCTGGCATCGGCAATCACGGCAGTCGATCTCGCCACGGAATCTGGAGAGAAGGAGGAGATCGCGCTCGGGCTCAATAGACTGATACTTGCCCTCATAGAACGTGGACACCTCAATCTCCCCATGTGGCAACACCTGGCCACGGATGCCCCTTCCATGGTGGAGAATGCAGGAAACCGATTTGTGAAGTTCTCCATCCGCGAGAACCTGGCTATCTGGTTTATGGATGCCGGTGAACTGGATCGGTCGCGCTTGGAATTTCAGGCGGCGGATCGATTGCTTGGAGGACATTCCCATGGTGCGATGAAGTTCATGTCCCTCTTCAATTGGGCCGAGCTCGCCTTCAGGACCTACGAGGCCGCGTTGAGCCGGGACCTATTCCTTGAGGCTCTGGCGCTGGGTCCGCCCGACATCCCCATCTACGGGATCCATCTCGCAAAGGCGGGCCTCGGCTTGGCACACCTACACCTTGGTGAGCTACGCGAAGCGCGAGAGATCATGACGCAGCTTCCGCCCCCAGACTCCACCTACCATTTCGACCCATCCTCATTGGTTCTCTTTTGGACGAGGTGGATTGAGCGAACAAGCGGCCCCAAGCCGGCAGCACGGTTCCTGCAATCGGAGCGAGTCAAGCTCCGGGAGACGTTCTTCCCGACCTGGGCATACCTCGGCGTTGAAGAGGTGCGATTGCTCTCAAAGTTCTCCCCGGAGGACGCGGTCCGGAGCGCTGGCACGACGGCTGAAGAGTGCGAGGCTATTGGAATGGGGGTTAGGGCAGCTCAGCTTCGAGAGCGGGCCTAGACCCAGAGGACCTAGCCCACGGTGCGGACCGGGAAACTTCCGACTGGAGGGGCACCGGGGAGTCCTTCGGTCCTGTTGACCCCGTCAAACCGAACCTCGTCGGCGTGCTGGCTGAGCATCTCACTTGAGACGATCGCATTCACGATTGCAGCGTCGAACTGAGATCCCGAGTAGGTGACCAACTGCTCCTCAACCGCCTCGATCGTGAGGGCCTTCCTGTACGGTCGATCGGACAACATCGCGTCCACAGCATCGCAGACCTTGATGATCCGGGCCCCGAGGGGGATCTCATCACCCAGCTTCCCGTCCGGATAACCCTTACCGTCGACCCGCTCATGGTGGTAACGAACAGCGTCGAGGACCTCGCGCGGGAACGAAGACACAGACTCAAGGAGATCCACCCCCTTAGTCACGTGAGACTCGATGATGGATCGCTCCGCATCGGAGAGCCCGTCTGGCTTTCGCAATATCTCGGTGTAAATGGGCTCGATCTTTCCGATATCGTGGAGCAGGGCCGCAGTCTCGATGAGATCTGCTTTCCGGCCCGTAACCCCAAGCGCCTCGGTAATCCTCCTTGCAAGTGACGATACCCTTAGCGAGTGACCGGATGTGTACGGGTCGCGGGTCTCGATCGCCTTTACGAGGGCCTTGAGGAGGTCTCGGTTGGCCTCCTGCAGCCGGAGGTTGATCTGGTAGGCATGCCGAATCGCCAGCATGGGCAGGAGGAACAGGGCTAGCCCAGCGACGCCTGCGGCCAAATAGAGGTATGCAAGCGCAATCGCAATTGGACTTAGCAGCAAATCGTAGAAGACGTTCACGCCCGACCGACCGACAACCCTCGCGATCACCCTCGAAAACGGCATCTCCTGACTGAGGGCAATCGCCAACGAAACGGCAGTGTGGTTCAGGAGCATGAAAGCAGCGCCGAACGCCACAAACACTGGGGTTTGTTGGAGCAACAGGGCCGATGCCTGATCCGGACCCGCAACCAACGCAACGGCCTGGCCTCCCAAGGAATCGTAAAGCAGGCCGCCCACAGTCGCAGCGAACGTCCACTGAGAAACGTTGAAGACCGCCCGGATGTTCTCCTTCTTCCGGATCAGCACTTCTCCGACGACCCCAATGGTAATCATGAAGAGGACCGTGGGGGCCGGCCCAAACAACACAATGCAGGCTAGCAGGGGCAGGAAGGAGATCGACGACTGACCAGCACTTCGCGCCACGGTGAAGCGGAGGGTCAGTGATTCAGAAAGGAGTCCGAATCCCAGCAAGGCCAGATAGCCTGCCAGGGCCCCGTCAGAGGAGTTGAGGAGTGCGAGATCCCCCCATTGCACCATCGGGGCGACGGCAAGCGCCGCAGCACAGACAATCGCAACGAAGATCTGGATTGCTTTCACTGGGCCTTAGATCCAGCCCCCCCCCGGACAACTCCTACCAGCCTGAGATACCAGGCAGCATAGTCATTACAGCGCCAACGAAGTCGAATAGAGACTGGAACACATCTCTCACCTCCTTTCGGGATGGAGTCGATCCTCCCGCTATGAGGATCGCTGCGCTCCGCTCTTCCGCTCAGGCTCCGCTCTAGCTGACCGAGGAGGGACCCCTTTCGTTCAAATCCGAGATAGAATCGGCGCGGGGCCTAGACCCGCCCCCGCATCCAACGATCTGTTGCCTGCAGTGTGGCCATGACCACGGATCGATCTGCACTGTCTTCGACCGAGGAGGCCCCTTCCAGACTGGTGACTTCCCGCCCATAAAGCGCGTGGACAGCGACCAGGACGAATTGCCGGTCGAAGGCCTCTACGGTCTTCACGCCATCCAGCGAAAGCGCGACACTCGGGCGATCCTCTTGGGCCCCAGCCTTCACCGCGCCCTCGATGGCGGCCAGCGTTGCTCCGGCCAAGGCCTCGAGCCTCGGACGGGGAAGGTCAGCGCCGGCCGACTCGCCCGTGAACTCCTCCCCGTTCCACGTTATCGACACCTGGACTCGCACACGGTGTGCCCTTTCGGACTCCACGGTGTGCCCGAGCAACAGGAACCGGCTCTCCGGCGCCGGGCTCTCCACGTGCAACTGCATCGGGATCTGCCGGGAGGCGATCCGCTCCTCATCCGTCTGAGCGACCGACACCTTCCGGTGATCGACGGTGAGGTCGAACTGAGCCAGCAGTGCGGATTCCACGTTGCGAACGGTCTGCTTGGGAGACACAGACTGATCGATGAGGAGATGGACTTCATCGATCTTGCCGCCGGGCCTTCCAACGACCCGAACCGACATCACTCCCGGGAGACTCCGAAGGAGATCCTCGGCAGCTTCGATGGTCCAACCGCCACTGGCTGACATGTTTTTTCTTTGAACTTCCACTCTGTTCCACTCTTGGCCGCACCCGCGGGCAACGGCCTGATCGGTGGAGAGTCGGACCAAGCCCACGGGCCTTCCAGTGAGCGGTGGTCAAATGTTTACTCCTTCTCAGGCTAGATCATGCGCTCGCCATAAGTAGTTGTCAAGCAACATGATCTTGGGATCATGCCGACCCCAGAGGCAGCTAATTATTTCTTAAAACAACCCGACCGACGCCGCCGGTGGGGCGGGCACGACAGAGAGGGTATCGCGTTCACTCTGAAAGCGCCCGCGCTGGCTGGGCCGCCCGCAGCTCTCCAAACCCCCCGTCTCTTCAGTCTACTGCCTAGCCCCGGGTGATCCGAGGACTTTTCCGCATCCTGGCCGAAACGCTGCGTGGACAACCCTTCCTCACCCCTCGTATCATGCGCATGGATCGGTCCCATCCGACCTTGAAGTCCCCGACTCAATCGATCCCACGCCCGCCGCCTTCGAGGACCGCAATGAACCGCCTTCCCCTGACCCACGGTCTTTCGTCCTCCCGCGGGGAGCCAGGGGCGCGAAGGGAATCGGAGTGGACCCCGGGCCCGATGTCCTCGATTCGCTGAAGGAGAGAATTGGCCCCAATGTTTCACGGCGCGCAGGACGGATGGGTAGAGGTCATCAGCGGAGTGATGTTCAGCGGGAAGTCCGAGGAGCTCCTGCGGAGGGTCCGGAGGTCGATCATAGCCGGTCGCCAGGTCCAGGTATTCAAGTCCCACCTGGACGATCGCTACGGAGGAGTCCGCACCCTGAGCTCACACGACGGGCACCAGATCGACGCAATACCCGTTGCCCACTCGACCCAGATCGCCGAGCTCGCCAGCGCCGCGGCCCAGGTGATCGCCATCGATGAGGCCCAGTTTCTGGACGCCGGCGTCGTTCACGTGGCCAACGCTCTCGCGGACCGGGGGATCAGGGTCATCGTGGCCGGCACCGACATGGACTTTCGGGGTGAGCCGTTCGGACCCATGGCGGCACTCCTCGCTGTCGCGGAGCGGGTCGACAAATTGCACGCCATCTGTATGGTCTGCGGAGATCTGGCCACCCGGAATCAACGCCTTCTCCATGGCGAACCGGCGCCAGCGGAGGGACCCACCGTTCAGGTCGGGGCAGGGGAGTCCTACGAGGCCCGTTGCCGGGCCTGCCACGAGGTACCCCGCGTCGATCGAGGACAGATCGAGCTGGGAATCGCCTCTCCGGCCCCCAGGCGGGACCCCCGGGCGATCCGCCTTCGCTGAGACCCCGGACTCGCAGCCAGGGCGGCGGCGCAGGGCTCCTGCGGCATCGGTCCATCCCGCCGCCCATCCGCGCCGTCCAGATTCGTCCATGCAAGGCATAGAGCCCCCGGCGCTCCTCGATGAGCGCGGACCGCCCAGATTCCGACAGGCGTTCGTCGCCATGGCCGCCCGGGCCGGAAGCCTCGACGTAGCGATCTCTCGGATCCGGCTGCCAGGCCTGGACCTGACGCCGGTGGAAATGGGCCACCTCTCTAGAATCCGACTGCTGTTGCGGGACGTGCGGGCCGAGCGCCTCCAGGCCGAAGCTGAAGCCCTCTCCCTGCGCCGAGGCGGGGACGGAACGCTCGAGTTCTTCTTCGATCTCCTGGACCGGCGCATTCTGGAAGTCCGGACCGCTCCGCTCGGTGGGTGGAGCCCCGACTTCACCGTGTTCCGCGCGGGCGGGGACCCGTTCGCCTCGATCCTGGGGATCCACTGGCTGCGAAGACCGGCATCGGTCCAGGGACCGATCTTCGCCTCTCTGCACGGAAAGCAGGCCAGCCTCCGATGCGGCCGTCGATTCGAGGTGATCTGGTCCGGGGCCCACGATGTATCCATGGCCCTGAAAGGCCTTCTGACTCCCAGAGACCAGGCCACCTGACGACCCCGGGAGGCACCGCCTTGACCCTCACTCTGCGGCTCGGCTATTTTTTTCGTCTGTTCGTCTCGGCCTCCAAGCTTCGACGAGCGGTGAAATGCCTCCTTAGCTCAGTTGGTTAGAGCACCTGACTGTTAATCAGGGTGTCCCAGGTTCGAGTCCTGGAGGAGGCGCTCCACGAGAGGGCCGCACCGACGTTCGGTGCGGCCCTCTCGTCGTTCTGAGAACCGGAATATCGACGTTCGGGACCTGCTCGCATCGGTGGTCCGGAAGGGGGTTGGAGCCTAGATTCCGTCGGCCCCCAAAACCCCACTGAGACGCCTACCTTGAACAGAATCCTCGTCACCGGAGCTTGCGGACAGATCGGCTCGGAGCTGGTCACCGCGTTACGGGACCGGTTCGGTCCCGCTCAGGTCACGGCCACGGACATCCGGGAGCCCGCGGCCGGCAGCCCACTCCAGTCCGGTCCATTCCATATCCTGGACTGCACCGATCCCAACGCCCTGGACAGACGGGTCCGGGAACACCGCACCGACACCGTCTTCCACCTGGCCGCCATCCTCTCGGCCGTGGCCGAGGCACGGCCACAGGACGCATACCGAGTCAATCTCACCGGCTTGTTCAACGTCCTTGAAACCGCACGGACGGCCGGATGCGCGGTCTTCGTTCCCAGCTCCATTGCGGCGTTCGGCCCATCGACCCCGCCGGACCCGGCCCCCCAGGACACCATCCAACGTCCGACCAGCATGTACGGGGTAACCAAGGTCGCCGGGGAACTCCTGTGCGACTACTACCACAGCAGGTACCGGCTGGACGTGCGGGGAGTGCGGTACCCCGGTCTCATCTCCTGGGCGACCCTGCCCGGAGGAGGCACGACGGACTATGCGGTGGAGATCTTCTACCGGGCCCTGGAGGACGGGCAGTACACCTGCTTCCTCGCACCGGATACCCAACTCGACATGATGTACATGCCGGACGCCCTCCGGGCGTCGGTGGAGTTGATGGACGCTGATCCGTCTCGCCTGCAGCACCGCAATGCGTTCAACGTCACGGCCATGCAACTCACTCCCGAGCGGCTGGCCGAGGCGATTCGGGAGTGGATTCCGGACTTCCAGATCGAGTATGACGTCGATCCGGTCCGGCAGGCGATCGCCGAGTCCTGGCCCAGATCCATCGACGACTCGGCAGCCCGCAGAGAATGGGACTGGAATCCGGAGTTCGACCTCAAAGAAATGACCCGGAACATGCTGACGAACCTGGCACCGCGCCTGGGCGTTCCAGACCCCACGGCCTGACGAGATCCCTCGGCAGCAGATCCGCTTCGACCTCCACGTCTTCGACATCCACGTTTTGGAGAACCCCAGAATGCCCCTCGATCGCATCGGACCGGTCCTGGAAGCCCACGTAACCGACCTGGAAGCCCAGGGCACCGCCAAGGGCGCCGAGATCACGGTGAAGGAAGTCATCCGCGCGGGTGGGAATCGCGGGCCCCGCTTCATCCTTGAAGGAAAGGGATCCCAGGAGTTCATCCGCATGAACTCGAACTCGTACCTGGGCCTCTCACTCCGACCCGATATCATCGGCGCCGAAGAGGAGGGAGCCGAAGCATTCGGGGCCGGCCCGGGAGCGGTACGGTTCATCAGTGGGACCTACACCCCCCACCGCGACCTCGAGGAGTCCCTGGCCCGCTTCCACGGCCGGGAGTCCGGCATGATCTTCTCCTCCGCCTACGCCACCGTCATCTCGGTGATCACCGCACTGGTGACGAAGGAAACGGCCCTCATATCGGACGAGCTGAACCACAACTGCATCATCAACGCGATGCGACTCGCCCGCCCGCTGGAAAAGGTGGTCTACCCCCACCTCGACATGCAGGCCCTCGACCAGGCCCTCGAGGCAGCGGCCCCCCGGGCCCGCCGGGCCCTGGTCGTGACCGACGGGATCTTCAGCATGCGTGGAGACCACGCTCCGGTAGACAGCGTCATGGAGATCGCCAGGCGGCACCAGGAGAGGTTCGCGGAAGGGGTACTGGTGATCGTGGACGACTCCCACGGCGTGGGGGCGTTCGGGCCCACCGGCCGGGGAACCGAGGAGTACACTGGCTCGCCGAAGTGCGACATCCTGGTCGCGACCCTGGGGAAGGCGCTGGGGGTCAACGGAGGGTACGTGGTGTCATCCGACGCCGTGATTCGATACCTCCGCGAGACGTCCCCCATGTACATCTACTCGAACCCCATCACCCCCGGTGAAGCCAGGGCAGCCCTGAGGTCTCTTCAGGTCCTGGACAGCCCGGAGGGAAAGGACCTGCTGGACCGGCTCCGCAAGCTGACTCGCCGATTCGAACATGGACTGGTGGAGCGCGGGTTCGAGGTGATTCCGGGGGAACATCCCGTGGTGCCGCTCATGGTAAGGGACACCGCTCGCACGAGGGCCCTGGTGGAGCATCTCTTCGACCACGGCGTGCTTGCCACCGGACTGGCTTTCCCCGTGGTGCCCAGGGGGGACGAGGAGATCCGATTCCAGGTGAATGCCGACCACACCGAGTCGGACATCGATTCGGTCCTGGAGATCCTCGGCGAATTCGAAGGCTGACCGAAGCCACGAGGGGAGCGGACCGGGCCGATTTCCTCGGCCCGGCCCGCGCTTTCCTCCTGTAAGTACCGCGCTACATCAGCCCCGAAATCACTCCGTCGGCGTCGATGTCCATGTTCTCCGCAGCCGGCCTGGCGGCGAGCCCCGGCATGGTCATGATGCTACCGGTCTTGATCACCACGAAGCCCGCTCCGGCCGAAGGAGTGACCTCCCGCACGTTCACCCGGAAGCCGGAGGGACGGCCCAGGCGCGTGGGATCGTCCGAGAACGAATACTGGGTCTTGGCGATACAGACCGGCGCGGTCCCCAGTCCGATCTCCTGCAGGCGGTCCAGGTCCTTCTTGGCCGCAGGATCGAAGTCCACACCGTCGGCTCCGTAGATCCGGGTAGCCACGGTCTCGACCTTCTGGGCCAGGGGCATCTCGTCCGGGTAGAGGGGCTTGAAGGCAGATTCGCCCGACTCCACGACCTCCATGACCACGTCGGCGAGGTCCACGCAACCCGGTCCCCCGGCACCCCATGGGTCCGACTCCACGACCCGGACTCCGGCGGCCTCGCAAGCGCTCACCACCGCCTGGACTTCGGCCGCGGTGTCCGCCGAGAAACGGTTCACGGCCACCACCGGGGTCACGCCGAACTTGGCTACGTTCTCCACGTGACCCATGAGGTTGACCACCCCGCGATTCACGGCGTCCACGTCCTCGGTTCCGAGCTCGTCCTTGGCCTTGCCCCCGTGCATCTTGAGGGCTCGGATCGTGGCCACGACCACGGCTGCCGCCGGCTCCAGGCCTCCGAAGCGGCACTTGATGTCGAAGAACTTCTCCGCGCCGAGGTCGGCGCCGAATCCAGCCTCCGTCACCACCACGTCCCCCAGTTGCAGCCCTGCCTTGGTCGCCATCAGGGAATTGCAGCCGTGGGCGATGTTCGCGAAGGGCCCACCGTGGACGAACGCCGGGGTGCCCCGCAGGGTCTGGACCAAGTTCGGGGCCATGGCGTCCCGAAGGAGAATCGTCATGGCCTTCTGGGCGTTCACGTCGGATGCTCGGATAGGGTTCAGGCTCCGATCGTACGCCACGATGATCCGGCCGAGGCGAGCCTCCAGGTCCTGGAGGTCGCTGGCCAGGCAGAAGATTGCCATGACCTCCGACGCTGCGGTGATCATGAACCCGTCTTCTCTCGGGATCCCACCGTTTACGCCGCCGAGCCCCACGACGATCTGTCGTAGCGCTCGGTCGTTCATATCCACGGCCCGCCGCCACGTCACCCTGCGCTGGTCGATCCCTGCGGAGTTCGGCCTGAACAGGTGGTTGTCCAGCATGGCGGAGAGGAGCGCATGGGCCGAGGTGATGGCGTGGAAGTCACCGGTGAAGTGAAGGTTGATGTCCGCCATTGGGACCACCTGGGAGTATCCGCCTCCCGCCGCACCGCCCTTGATGCCGAACACGGGACCCAGGCTGGGCTCCCGAAGGCACAGGAAGGGGTTCCGGTTCCGAATCGCCAGGGCGTCGGCCAGGCCGACCGCCACCGTCGACTTTCCCTCCCCGGCTGCGGTGGGACTGATCCCGGTCACCAACACCAGTTTCCCCTTCTTGCCGCCCTTCCGCTCCACCGCCTCGACCGGGACCTTGGCCTTGTACTTCCCGTACTGTTCGATGTCGTCGGGCCCCAGACCCACTTTCGCCGCGATGTCGGTAATGGGTTCCAGCGTTGCTGATTGGGCAATCTCGATGTCGCTGAGCATGGAATCGCTCCTGGCAGTCTCGGTCTGAGAACGAATGCTTCAAGCTTCGGCGGACCCACCATGGCGGACCGCCTGCAAAGGCCGCAAGGGACGATGGGAATAATCGTGCCACGACCCCACGTGTGGCCCGTGGTGTGGGCCGTGGTATGAGCCGGGACAGGCGGGAGGGTCTACGCCAGGGGAGCCAGAACGCCGCCGCGCAGCTCCCAGGTCTCTCCCGCGAGAGCCCGCACATCCCGGTCATCGTGGGTGACCAGGACCATGGGAACTCGGTTCCTGGCGGCCCAATCCCTGACCCAGTCCTGGATCCCGGTTCGCAGGGAACGGTCCAGGGCGGAGTACGGTTCATCCAGCAGGAGAAGTCGCGGCTCGGCCACGAGGGCACGCCCAAGGGCCACGCGCTGTCGCTCCCCCCCGGACAGCTTGCGGGGCCTCCGATCCAGCAACGGCGTCAGACCCATGGCGGCGGAAACCTCGGCCAAGGCCTCCGCGTCTGCCCCGGCGAATGCCAGATTGTCCCGGACCGTGAGATGGGGGAACAGAAGATCGTGCTGTGGGACCCAACCCACTCCCCTGGCCCAAGGGGGCGTCGAGGCGCGGCCCGGGCTCTGCCACAACTCCGAGTCGAACCGAACCCGCCCCCGGGCCCGGGTCTCGAGGCCCGCGAGAATCCTGAGCACCGTCGTCTTACCCGCGCCGGAAGACCCTACGAGGGCGATCGAGGGGGATCGGGTGATGAGCTCCAGGCCCAGTCGAAGCCCCGGCAACTCCAGTTCCACCGCAAGCTCTATCTCCGGCCAACCCGAGACCCCACCTCCCCGCGCTCCAACCTCTCCCGCTCCGGTCACCGCCGGACCTCCAGACGGTTCCGCTGCCGCCGGTTCAAAACCTCGTAGCCAAGCAAGGCTCCCCCGGAAAGCAGCAGTGACGCGCCGACCAGGACCCAAATGGCGGAGCGGCCTCCAGGCGCTTCCAGGAGGGTGTAGACGGCAAGGGCAATGGTCCTCGTCTCCCCCTCCAGATTCCCGGCAAGCACCACCGTCGCTCCGAACTCACCCAATGCCCGGGCGAAAGCGAGGATGGCCCCCGCGGCGATACCGGGTGCAGCCAGAGGCAGCGTGACTCGCAGGAAGGTCCTATGGGGGCGCACGCCCAAGGTCCAGGCCACCTCTTCCAGATGCGGGTCCACGGACTCGAAGGCACCCCGGATCGCGGCTACGTAGAGCGGAATTCCCACGATCGCGGCGGCGAGTACAGCGCCCAGCAGGGTGAACGGGATGTCCAGGCCCAGCCCGGAGAGGAAGCGGCCCAGAGGCGAGCCACTCCCGAGGAGGGACAGGAGGAGAAAGCCGGTCACCACCGGTGGGAGGACGAGGGGGGTGAGCACCACCATGGCCAGGAGCGATCGCCCCGGAAACTCGAGTCGCGCCAGAATCCAACCCAGGAGGATCGCAAAGGGAAGGGCCGCCAGGGTCGCCGCAAAGGCCACCACCAGAGAGAGGGTGATGGCCCGGCGCGGATCGGGAAGAACGGGTTGGGCGACCGGTCCACCTCCCGCAGGAAGCCCAGTGCCACCGGTCCACACCCCGAAGCCGTAACTGGTGAGCGCCTCCCGCACCCCCGAGCGACCCATCGTCGCCACCAACTCAGCGGCAAGATCCGGATGCTCCGTGGTCGCGACAACGGCGGCGAAGTACTCGATGGGTTCATGGAGCGAATCCGGGAACTCCAGCACGACCCGGGTCCGCTCATCGGCCACGGTGTCGGATCGATAGACGATCCCGAGAGGGACCGCCCCCCTGGCAACCGACTCGAGCACGCCTCGGGCACTCCCACCCCGGAGCACCCTCCCCTCAAGGGCCTCCCAATGTCCCGCGGCCCTGAGCGCCTCCGTGGCGTATCGGCCGGCCGGGACGTTCTCGCCCGCCAGGAGAATGCGGCCGGAGGGCCAAGACTCCGCTTCCATGGGGTCGGCCCGCGACGACGAAGTCGGGCCCGCTTCTCCGATGAGAACCAGGCTATTGCGGGCCACCAGAGCGCCCTCTCCCAGGATCGCCCCCCGTTCCCGGGCCCACTCCATCCAGGCCCGGTCGGCGGTTACCAGGACATCGGCGGGCGCCCCGGCGGCAACCTGCGGAGCGAGCCTCGACGACGCGTCGAAAACGTACTCCAGGGTCGTGCCGGATTCCCGCGCCCAGGGCTCCAACGCCGCCGGCAATCCAGTACCGAGGCTGGAGGCCGCGAAGACCCGCAGAACCCGAGTCTCACCGCGCTCCTCCTCCTGGGCTCCCAACGGGGCCATGGCAGAGAAGACGAATGCCGAGCCCAGCGCGGCCACGAGGACGACCTCGAGAATCGAGCTTCCGACGCGGAGAAGGCGGGGCGTGTGAATCAGCTCAGTCCTCGTGACGTTGAGATTGGTGACCCGTGACCGGGGCTCGGCTACGTTGATAAACTGGTCGCCCACCCCAGACCTGGACAGACTCTACAGTGCGAAGATTCGAATCAACGGTCTCGGTTCGCAGCTACGAGCTGGACAGCTTCGGACACCTGAACCACGCGGTATACCTCAACTACTTCGAGTTCTGCCGGTTCGAAGCCCTGAAGGCGGGGGGCTACTCCCTGGCGTCATTGAGTGATCTGGGCCTGGGAATCCACGTCGTGCGCGTCGAGGTGGACTACCGGCACGAACTCCGCCTGGGGGATCGGGTGCACGTCCACACCTGGGTCACGGAGTGGCGGCGGACCAGTATGGTGTTCGCCCAGGAGGCCTACCTCGACGCGTCGGACATCCTGGCGGCCGAGGCCAGGGTAGTCGCCGTATGGGTGGGCCCCGATCGGAAACCCATGCGGATTCCCGACGTGGCCCGGGCCGCCCTCGGCTGAGCGCTCCGGCCCACCCCGCCGGCCCTCTCCCTATGCGTCCCCGGCAACGCTGAGCCGAGCGGCCTCCCTCCGAATCCTGATGAGGACGTGGCTGAGCCCGTTGGTCCGCATGGTACCCAGGACCTCCCCCAGCCCCATCCGCTCGAGAAGGTCCAGGGGCAAGGCCTCCACCTCCTCCGGCGCGGCGCCGTTCAACTGCTCCATGAGGAACCCCATGAATCCACGAACCGTCGGAGCCTCCTTCGGGGCATCGGCATGGATGCGGACCCGACCCTCCTCCAGGCCCACCCAGAGGAACAAGGGGGTCTGGCACTCCTCCACTCGGTTGAGGCCCTCGTCCCGGGCCTCCTGCAGAGCCTCGGGCAGATCCGGGAATTTCTTTGCATAATTCAGGAGCATCTGCAGACGCATTTCCCGGCTGAGCGTCCTGAATCGGATCAGGGTCTTTTCGAGGGAATCCATCCAACTCTCCATGATTCGGCTGCTTCCATGATCCCAGATCTAGTGAACCCGGAATCCGGCCTCAGGGTCCGGGTAGGGAACGACGTGGTGGACCTGGAGGAGCCCCGGGCCCGGGGGAAGTCGGACAGCCCGGCCTTTCTGCGACGCGTGTTCTCCCCATACGAGGCGGAATGGATTGCCGAGGGCCGCGACTCCGAAGAGAGAGACCGCAGACTCTGGACCCTCTGGGCCGGAAAGGAGACCGCCTTCAAGGTCCTCACCAAGGTCCTCGGTGCGCCCCCCGTCTTCATCCACAAGGAGTTCGTCTGCCAACCGGCGGCAGACGGGACCGGGTGGGGCAACGTTCAGTGGCAGGGGCGATCCATCGGCCTGACCCTGCAGGACTCCGGGGACCGTCTTCACATGCTGGGCTGGGCCTCGCCGAGTTCCCCTCCCGCGGAATTGCTGGCACAGGCCAGAATCCAGCTCGTGGACCGGGCCCACCCCGCGGGGCCGGGACCCGACGACGATTGGCAGGGATTCCTGGACCTCCACTTCTCGTCACGGGAGGCGCATCCGATCCACAGCGTCCCATCCGCCCTCGTGCGACTCGCCGCAAGGCGCGACGCAGCAGAGGCCCTGGGGGTGGACGAGTCCCGGATAGAGCTGATTTGCGGCGAGGGGCCGAAGGGCAGGACCCCGCCCCGACTGCTCCTGGACGGCGACCCCATCCAACTGGACGTCAGCCTGTCCCATCACGGCCGCTACATCGGATGGGTCCTGAGCCCCACCCATCCCGATCCCGGCCATTAGAGGCGCTCAGGGAGAGGCTAGGGAAGCGCCGAGGGGGTAGGCGGGAGGTCATCCGCCCCCTGCAGATAGACTCGGAATTCGGCGCCTTCCCCGACGGTATCCCGGGTCGGAGTCAGCTCGACGCGACCCCCGCTTCCCTCCGCGAGACGCCGAACAATGGCGAGGCCGAGCCCGGCGCGGCCGGGTTTGTCGGTCACGAATGCGTCGAAGACCCGATCCCGGGTCGATTCCGGAACCCCCGGTCCGTCATCCCGGACCGCGAGAATCACCTCCCCCCGGGCAACCTCGGCAGTGAGACAGACCCGATCCCCCGCCTCGGCCGCGTTCCTCAGCAGGTTCAGGGTTATCCCCCGGACATGGCTGGGATCGATCCGGGCGAGCAGAGGCTCTCCCGGAACGGACACCTCCAGCTGCAGCCGATCTCCTCCCTCTTCCCCGCGAAGTAACTCCACCGCCGACTCCAGGGCGGGCCGGATATCGTGAAGCTCCTGTCGAGGAGAGAGAGGGCGAGCCAACTCCATGAAATCTCCGACGACTCGATGGAGGCTCCCCACCTCACCGCGAATCCTGAGCAGGAGAGCCTCGCGCTCTTCCTCACTCTCGGTCTCCCCGGCGAGAGCGACAACCCGTTGGAGCGACTCCAGGGGACCTCGGATCTCGTCGGCCACCTGGGCCATCATGAGCCGGGATCGTTCCTCGCGCTCGATGGTTCCCAGCCGCATCATCTCCAAGGCCCGGGCAAGGCGCCCGACCTCGTCGGGTCGCTCCATCCGGATCGGGTCGCCTACCTGCCCCCGATGAATACGGAGAGCCTCTCGGCTCAACCGATCCAGGGGCGCCGCCACTCCAATGGTCAGGAACGCCGCCAACCCCAGCGACAGGATCAGCGCCAGCATCGTGCCCATGACCAAAGAGGTTCGGAAACCCCCGACGGTGGCTGCTGAATCCGCGACCACCCAGTACCCCGAAAGGAGGACCGAGAGAAACAGAAGGACGAGAAGAAATCGGATGCGCAGAGACACTCTCCTACTTGACTCCCCCATCGAAGCCTTGAGACCTTGCCGTCCGACCCGGTTCATTCCCCGAGGCACGGGTAGCAATCCCAGCAAGGCGCAGGTCTATCCCATGAACGATCGCGAACGACTGCTGAACCTCTTGATCCAGCGCTCGCTGAAGATAGGAGATTTCACCCTGGCCAGCGGAGCCCGGTCCAGATTCTACATCGACGCCCGCCGGACCACGATGTCCGCGGAGGGCCAATACCTGACGGGCCGCGTGTGCCTGGACCTGCTCCGAACGGCGGGAATCCAGGCCACGCACGTGGGAGGGCTCACAATGGGCGCCGATCCGGTCGCCTACGCGATTGCTCACGCTTCCTGGATCGCCGACGGGGTGATGGATGCGTTCTCGGTACGGAAGAAGGCCAAGGAGCACGGAACCGGCCAACGGATCGAGGGGGGACTCCCCGCAGACGCGCCGGTGGTAGTGGTGGAAGACTCCATGACCAGCGGAGCGAGCGCGCTGGAAGCGGTCCATGCCGTAGAGTCGCACGGAAACCAGATCGCTGCGATCCTCACCCTGGTTGACCGGGAGGAGGGCGGACGACAGAGGGTGGAGGACGCTGGATACGCCCTTCTTTCCGTGTTCACCGCCCGGGAACTCCTGGCCGCCGTGGACCAGTCCTGACCTCGGTCAGTCCAGAAGTCTCAGGGGCATAACCAGGCACAGGTAGTCGATGGGATCCTCGCCCTCGGCGACCACCGGCTCCACCGTCGCAGCACGCTCGGGAGCCTTGAAGCCCATGCGAACCTCCTCGGTGGGCATGTACTTGAGGACCTCGAGCAGATAGTTGGCGTTGAACCCGATCTCCAGGGACTCACCTTCATAGTGGAGTTCCAGGGCATCGTGACCCTCACCGAGGTCGGGAGTGAGTACGCTCAACTCCACGCCACCTTCTCCGAACTCGAGCCGGATTCGGTGGGTCTGGTCGCTCGCCACGATGGCCATCCTACGAACGGCCGACTCCAATGACTTCTTGTCGACAAGAGCCACCTTGTCGTTGTCCTTGGGAATGACCTGTTCGTAATTCGGGTAGGTCCCCTCAATGAGTCGCGTGTAGACCTCCGTATTCCCCGACTTGAACCCGAGGTGGTTCCCACTCTGGGCGACCTCCACGTCGTCGTTTCCGAAGAGCCTCTGGACCTGCTGGAGGGCGGCCGGAGGCAGGATGAAGTCGGCACTGGTGGCTTCGCTCCGTCCGGCAGCCACCGTCATCCGAGCCAGCCGATGCCCGTTCGTGGCCACCATCCTCATCTGTCCGTCCGTAACTTCCCATAGGACGCCATTGAGGATCGGCCGACTCTCCTCCGTGGAGACCGCGAAGGCCGTATGCTGGATCAGGGAGAGCAGGTTCTTGCCCTCCGCGCTCCAGCCCTCTCCGAAGGAGACGTCCGGCAAGGTGGGAAACTCGTCCGCGGGAAGGCCGTTGAGCTTGAAGTGGCTTCGACCGCACTTCAGCTCCACCTGGTCCCCCCGGGTCGAAACCTGGACCGGTTGATCCGGCAACTCCCTGGCGATCTCCTGAAGCTTCTTTCCAGGTGCGGTGAGTGACCCGGCTTCTGTCACCTCGGCGGGGACATGGATCCGAACGGCTACGTCCAGGTCGGTACCACTCATCCAGACCCCGTCGTCAGCAGCCTCGAAGAGGATGTTCGAGAGAACGGGCAGAGTGGTCTTACTGGGGATGCTCGCAGACACGGCCGCAAGACCGGTATGCAAGTTCTGTCGGGTGATGGTGAAGTTCATCACGCCTCCGAAAAAGGAGTCCGATGGAGAGTTTCCACGGGCAAAATGAATTGCTTTTCTTTCAGAAAGAAAGGATAGCGGTAGTAGTAGAGGGTGTGGAAGCGTGGAAATCCATGTCCGAACGGGCCTTCGAACCATGAACGGCAGGGCTTTTCGCATTCCACATCAGGTGTGGAAAACCGGGGCTCAAATGGGGGAATCCAGTCGGTTTTGCCCGGGCCTTCGGCGATTGCCCGTTTCTCCCACATCCTCTCCACTGGTTTCCACATCGTGTTCACATCCTCCGGGAGAGGCGGCTGTGGAGTCGATCTACCCGTGACGCGAAGGTGTGCTCCTGTTCCATCTGCTCCTCCACCTTCCGAATGGAATGGATGACGGTTGAGTGGTCCCTTCCGCCGAAGATCTGGCCGATCCGCACCAGGGGAAGGTCCAGGATCTCCTTGATCAGGTACATCGCCACTTGTCGGGGGACCATCACGTCCCGGCTCCGCCGTTTGGAGGCAAGAGCCTCCGCGGTGACGTTCCACTCCTCGGCGACCACGCCTTTGATGTGATTCGGTGAGAGGGGCCTTCTTTCGTCGGATCGGCCGCCCAGAACGCCTTGAAGTGCCGACTCGGCCATGGAGATGTTGATCTCCTGATTGGCGAGTGACGAGTAGGCCAGCAGCTTGATCACCGCCCCCTCCAGCTCCCGGACGGAGGCGGTGCAGTGCCGGGCGATGTACTCGATCACATCCTCGTCCAGCACGAGATCGTCGTCGGCAGCCTTCTTCCTCAGGATCGCCATCCGGGTCTCGTAATCCGGAACCTTCACGTCCACGACGAGGCCCCACTCGAATCGCGAGATGAGCCGGGCCTCGAGTCCGGGGATCTCTTTCGGGGGTCGGTCGGAAGTGAGGATGATCTGCTTTCGGGCGTCGTGCAGCGCGTTGAACGTGTGGAAGAACTCTTCTTGGGTACGTTCCTTCCCCTCGAGGAAGTGGACGTCGTCCACGAGCAGGAGATCGATCTCCCTGTATCGCCTCCGAAAGTCGGCGGTGGTTCCCTGCTGGATCGACGTGACGAGGTCGTTCACGAAGCGCTCACAGGGCAGGTAGGTGATCCGAGTCCGGTTGGATCGTTCCAGGATCTCGTTCCCGATGGCATGCATCAGGTGTGTCTTTCCCAGGCCCACCCCGCCGTAGAGAAAGAGGGGGTTGTAGGTCCGGCCCGGGTTTGCCGCCACGGCATGACACGCTGCGGATGCCAACTCGCTGTTGTCCCCGACCACGTACCGCTCGAAGGTGTAGCGGTCATTCAATCCCATGGTGGCGGGGGAAGGTGGGGGGGACGATTCGGCGGACCGGCCGTATTCCTGGGGGGTGGGCCCTTCTGGCTCCACCTCGACGACGGGAATGGGCGGGGGACCGTCCCTCCTCGCGTGGAAGCGCAGGCGCATGGGCCTGCCCGCCAGATGCTCCAGGATCTGGCTCAACACGTGGCCGTACTTGTCCTCGATCCATTCCACGTGGAACTGGCTCGGAGTCTCGACCTCGAGTTCCTCGCCGGAGAGGCCTACCGCCCGGGTCCCGGCCAACCATGTACGAAAGCTCTGTTCGGGCAGCCCGGGTCGGGCGGCCTCGAGCACTTGGATCCAGAGCTCGGGTGCTGTGATCTCCATCAACTGTCCGGACTGCGTGTGGACCCCGGGACAAGGTCCCGCTCAAAGGGCCGGCGAAGCTAGAAGAGGGGTGTGGAAAAGTCAATCGACGGGGGTGGCTGCCGGGGTGTTACCCTGCGACTGTTGCGGGAGCCCGGGGTTGACCCAAATCCCGCCGATTCTTTAGGTTCCCAAGCTCTACATCTCACAGGACCACGACCCTAAACGGGTGCAGGACTTATGAAGCCGACCTACAATCCGCGGAATCGCAAGAGGATCAACAAGCACGGGTTCCGGTCCCGGATGGCGACGAAGGGCGGCCGCAAGGCGCTGAATCGTCGTCGCCTGCGTGGCCGGAAGAACCTGGTGGTCAAGGTCGGCTCGAAGTAGTCCGGTGTCTGCGGCGAACCCGGATCTCGGGTCGCCGGACAAGCTCCGGCTCCCACGAACCTGCCGGATCCATCGGCCCGAAGAGATCCGGGCTCTGATGAGGCGGGGGAAGCGGAAGAGGACCTCCCACCTGGACGTCTTCTTCGAGACTTCCCCCGTTTCCCGTTTCCGACTGGGGATCGTGGTCCCCAAGCACCGTCACCGGATCGTGGATCGTAATCTCCTCAAGAGACGTATTCGTGAGGTCGGCCGGGTTCATGTGCTGCCGCGCCTGCGGCAGGCGGGACTCGCCATCGACGTTCTGATCCGGGCACGTCCCGAGGCGTACCGGGCGACGTTCGACGAGCTCCGTCTGGAGCTCCAGGAGGTGACGGAGGGGATATGCTCAAGCGCGTCCTACTGAGCATGATCGGGTTCTATCGGAAGGGGATCTCTCCTCTGACGCCCCCGTCCTGTCGCTTCGTTCCGAGTTGCTCGGCCTATGCCGAGGAGGCGATCCGGGAGCACGGCGCCCTCCGTGGCGGCTGGCTCGCGGCCCGCAGAATTCTCAGATGCCATCCCTTCGGGGGCCACGGCTACGACCCTGTCCCCGGTGGGAGGAAATAGGTCCCTGATGCGAACCGAGCTCCGATTCCTGCTCGCGATCTCCCTGATGATCCTGGTCCTGGTGGGGACCAATTTGCTATTCCCGCCGCCCCCTCCGCCGAGCCCTGCGCCGGAGGAAACGGCTGGGACCACTGAAGCAGGTTCGCCGTCGGAAGCCGGGGATCAGATGGGGGAGCCGGGGGGAGATCCTGAGTCAGGTGCGGTGGACCGACCGTTGGCGGAAGACCGCCCGGCAGAGGAGGCCGTCGACACGCAGGCGGCAGAAGCCCCTGGGGCGGATGAACAGGCCCCTCCCCGGCTGGTGACCGTAGAGAGTCCTCTCTATCGCTTCACGTTCACGACCCGCGGGGGGCGCCTCGTATCAGCGGAACTGCTCGGTTTCAACTCCTTCACCCGTGATGGATACGTGGACTTGATCCCGGACGGCGGCCGGGGGGCCATGGGCACGCGGCTCCTCGTGGACGGACGGACGGTGGACCTGTCGGAGCGGACGGTCAGGATCGAGCCCGAAGGTGGGCTCACCGTATCCCCGGATGGTGGCTCACAGACCCTGACCGTCGTGGCCGATCCCCGAGGTGGGGACCCGGGGGTGGAGTTGGTCTACACGTTCGACCCGGACCTGTATTCGGTGGGCGTTCAGGGTAGGGTCCTCGGTGCCGAGTCCGCGGTGGTGTTCACGGACCTGGGCGACGGTGTCTCCATGAACGAGACCCGTCCTCAGGATGAAGAACGGGCCATGGCCTACGTGGTGAACCATACCCAGGAGGGCATTCGGGTCGTGTCCTTGGGCAAGGTGGATGGGGCGGCAACCGAGGAGGGGCCGCTCTACTGGGCTGCGTTCAAGAGCAAGTTCTTTGCGATGGGGTTCCTGGCGGGACTGGAGCCCGACGCCCCGGACGCCCATCTCGGAGGTGCCCTCGTCGAGCCTGCGATCTCCGAGTTCCGGGCCGGGATGGAGGTTTCCCAGCCCGTCGCGCCGGGCGGGTCGTTCGAGTTCAGGCTCTTCGCGGGGCCCCAGGACTATCAGCGACTCCGGGACCAGGGACGGGGGTTCCAGAACCTCAACTCCTATGGTTGGAGGATGTTCCGGCCGGTGATCCGCCCCTTCGTGGGGATCATCATGACGATCCTCGTGTTCCTGCACGAGAATCTGCGCCTGGGCTACGGCTGGGTACTGATCGTGTTCGGAGTGATGATGCGGGTCGTGTTGTGGCCCCTGAATCACAAGGCCATGAAGGCCCAGCTCCGGAACATGGCCGTCCAGCCCCTTCTCCAGGAGATCCAGACCAAGTACAAGGATCAGCCGGAGAAGCTCCAGAAGGAGCTGATGAAGCTCTATAAGGAACACGGGTTCAACCCGCTCGCGGGCTGTCTCCCCATGCTCCTTCCCTGGCCAGTGCTCATCGCACTCTTCTTCGTGTTCCAGAACACCATCGAGCTCAGGGCGGTGCCCTTCATCTGGATCACGGACCTTTCGGCACCCGACCCGTTCTACATCCTGCCGATTCTCCTGGGCGTGTCCATGTTCGTGCTTCAATGGATCAGCCTTAGGACCATGGAGACGCCCAACCCCCAGATGAAGGCCATGATGTGGATCATGCCCTTCTTCATGCTGTTCATCTTCGCGAATCTGGCTTCGGGACTGAACCTCTATTACGCCACGGCGAACATCGCGACGCTCCCCCAGCAGTATTGGATCGCGGGCGAGCGGAAACGGGCGCAGGCCCAGATGAAGGGCTCCGCCAAGAAGGAGCCCTAGCTCCTGGACACCATCGTCGCGCTGGCGACCCCCCGGGGGTATGGGGCGTTGGCGGTGGTGCGCCTGTCCGGTCCCGCCTCGGAGGTAATTCTCAGGGGCCTGACGGCCGCCTCCGCGCCACTGCCTCCACCCCGCCGACCGTCACTGCGCACGCTCTTCGACCCAGCCACGGGTGGGCCGTTGGACCAGGTCCTGGTCACGGTCTTCAAGGGGCCCGAGAGCTACACCGGGGACGACGCAGCGGAAATCACCTGCCACGGAGGCGTGCTCGGTCCGGACCTGGTGGTGCAAGCCTGTGTGCAGTTGGGGGCCCGGATCGCGGAGCGGGGGGAGTTCACCCGGCGGGCCTACCTGAACGGGAAGATGGATCTCCTCGAGGCAGAAGGGGTGGCCGATCTCATCGAGGCGCAGAGCGGGGTGCGCCGCCAGGTCGCCGTCGCTCAGATGGAGGGGGGGCTGTCGGGGCGGATCGCCGAGGTCCGCAGCTCGGTCATCGATCTGGAAGCGCAACTCGTCCACCACCTCGATTTCCCGATGGAGGATGATGCCCCGATCTCCCTGGAAGCCATCTCCGCCTCGGCCGAAGCGTTGGCGGATCGGTTGGACGGGCTGGCGGCCACGGCGCCGGGCGGGTTGCTCCTTCGAGAGGGAGCCATGGTGGTGTTCGCGGGGCGGCCGAACGCCGGGAAATCCAGTCTCTTCAATGCTCTCCTTGGAGAGAGTCGGGCCATCGTGACGAGCGAGCCCGGGACCACGCGGGACGCGGTCGAGGCCGGGACGAGTCTGGACGGGTTCCCGTTTCGACTCGTGGACACCGCAGGGCTCCGGGCCCCGGTGGGAGAGGTGGAGCGATTGGGCATCGAAGTCGCCCGCAGGTATGTGGAACGCGCGGATCTCGTCCTCTATTGTCTGGAGGCGGATCGGGCTGCAGGGTCCGAAGATGCAGATTTCCTGCAGTCCCTTCCGTCGATCCCCCGGGTGGTGGCCCGGACCCGTTCGGACGAGGCCCCGACGACGGTGCGAAGCGGGCTGGATGTGGGGCAGGATCCTGTGGAGGAAGTCTCCGTGTCGACGGTCTCCGGCGAGGGGCTCGATCGATTGAAAGAGGTCCTCAAAGAGACGGCCTATGGTGCCGTGGTCGCAGCGCTTCAGGATGAGTCACCGGTGATCACGCGTGAGCGCCAGGTGCGAAATGTCCGGGGTGCGGCGACGGAGATCCGAGCCTTCGCCCGGGCCCTGGGTAGAGGTGTGCCCGGGGAGGTGGCTTCCGCCCACCTGAAATCCGCCGAGACGCTCCTGGAGGAGATGTTGGGATTGATCGGGACCGAGGACGTGCTCGATCGGGTGTTCCTCGATTTCTGTGTGGGGAAATAGGCTTTGGAGGGCCGGAGCTATCGGGTGACCGGTCGGGTCCAGGGTGTCGGGTTCCGTTGGTGGGTAGTGGGCCGAGCCCGGGCACTCGGGCTGGGCGGTTGGGTTCGCAACGCTCCCGATGGCTCAGTGGAGGTGGAGGCCTGGGGGCCCGTCGCAGCGTTGCTCCAGCTCGAACAGGAGCTATCGTGGGGTCCCAGGCATGCCTCCGTGGAGGCAGTGACCGCAGGGGGCGCGCATGAGAAGGGACCGCCCTCTGGGTTCTCGATACTCGGATGAAGCCGGAGGCGCTTTGACTTACGACGTGGTGGTGATCGGGGGCGGCCACGCCGGTGTGGAGGCCGCTACCGCAGCGGCGCGCCTCGGCTGTTCGACCCTCCTTGTGACGCCGGACCTGGCCCGGGTAGGACAGATGAGTTGCAACCCTGCCATCGGTGGGGTGGCCAAGGGGGTGGTCGCTCGGGAGGTCGCGGCCCTCGGCGGGGTCATGGGTGCCGCCACCGATGCCTCGCGGATCCACTTTCGCATGTTGAACAAGAGAAAGGGGCCGGCCGTATGGGGACCCCGCGCCCAATGTGACCGTGGTCTCTACCCTCGGGCCGTTCGGCGTCGCTTGGACGGTACCCGGGGCCTCGACCTGTTCCAGGATCGGGTACAGGACGTGGTGGTCGAGGCGGGTGGGGTCGCCGGAGTGCGATGCGAGGGCGGTCTGGAAATCCAGGCTCGTGCGGTGGTCGTCACTGCTGGGACCTTCCTGCGTGGCCGGATTCACGTGGGCGGCGCCGCCGGCGTCGCGGCCGGGCGGGCGGGCGAACCCGCGTCCGAAAGCCTGGCACGATCCCTGGAGCACGCCGGGATCGAGGTCGCCCGATTCAAGACCGGTACGCCTCCAAGGATCGATGGGCGGTCGGTGGACCACACACGGCTGGAGCGTCAGCCCGGCGAGGGAGGCGCTTTCCATTTCGATCCGTACGAGCGGGTGGAGCCGGCCGGCGAGCTTCCCTGTTGGATCGTGTGGACCGGCTCCGAGCTCAAGAGGATCGTCCGGGAGAATCTGGAGCGCAGCGCCCTGTACGGGGGTGAGATCGCCGGGCGTGGACCGCGTTACTGTCCCTCCATCGAGGACAAGGTCGTGCGCTTCCCCGATGCGCCGCGTCACCAGGTCTTTCTCGAGCCGGAAGGCTTGGACACGACGGAACTCTACGTCAACGGGCTTTCGACCTCTCTGCCCCGGGATGTCCAGCTGGCCTTTCTTCGGACGCTGCCCGGTCTGGAGGAGGTGCGGATGACCAAGACGGGATACGCCATCGAATACGACTACTTCCCCCCCAGCCAGCTGCGCCATTCCCTCGAGCACCGTGGAATCGAAGGGCTCTTCCTCGCCGGTCAGGTGAACGGTACGACCGGATACGAGGAGGCTGCCGCCCAGGGAATCGTGGCCGGGGTGAATGCGGCGTTGAAGGTGCAGCAGCGGCCCGCCTGGATTCTGGAGCGTGACGAGGCCTACATCGGCGTATTGATCGATGACCTCATTACGCGGGGGGTGGATGAGCCGTACCGGCTGTTCACCTCCCGGGCGGAGTTCCGCCTCCTCCTCCGGCAGGACAATGTGGTAGAAAGGCTGGGGGCCATGGGGAGTCGACTGGGCCTCCTTTCGGACCGGCAAGAGGAGCGCATGGAGGAGCGACGGCTGGCGAGAGGAGCCATCGCTGGTTGGTTTCGCGGCTTTCGGTTCACACCCGAAGAGGCCAGACCACTCCTGGAACGGGCGGGTAGCTCTCTCCTGGTAGAGGACGCGATCGCTGAGGAACTGGTCAAACGCCCCGAGCTGCGGGCGAGGGATCTGGCGGAGGCCGGAGGAGCCGACTTCCTGGACGGGGACGCGGCCCCGGATCTGCTCGCGGCAGTGGAGGTGGAGATCAAGTATGAGGGTTACGTCCAGCGAGAAGCCGAACGTGCTCGGAGGCTGCGGGAGCGGAGTGCGTTCTCTCTGGCGCCCGACCTGCCATACCGGTCGTTCCTGACCCTATCTCACGAGGCAAGAGAGAAGCTGGAAGCGGTTCGCCCGGATACCCTTGCCCAAGCGGGGCGAATCCCGGGGGTGTCTCCGGCGGACCTGCAGAACCTCGTGCTGGAAGTGAGAAAGGTCCGGGGCGGTCTCGGACAGGACCCACTTGCAGCGCCCGGGTTGTAGATGCATTGTCTAACTATTGCGGCACGCAGACGGCCATTGTCGAACATCAGATGAATAAACTGAAGAAGATTGTGGGTGATCGAGGCAGGGCTCCGTGAGTCGGAGTGAGGAGGACCTCCGTCCCATCCACCCGATTCGCGTGGCCGCGGCCCGGGCGGGCCTGACGCCGGCGGTCATCCGGGCCTGGGAGCGCAGGTATGGGGCGGTGGAGCCAGCGCGATCGGACTCTGGTCGGCGACTGTATTCCGCACGTGAGGTCCAGCGACTTTCCCTATTGAGAAGGGTGGTCGAACGCGGACATCTCATCTCGAGCGTAGCGACCATGGCCGAGGACCAGCTCTTCGAGATCCTGGAGGCCGATGGCGGCCAGGTTACGGTCCCCGCCGAAGGCCAAGGTGTCGGCCGGCCTCTCGGGTCCGCCATGGCCGCCGTCCGTTCCATGGATCCCACGGGGCTGGACCGCGCATTGCGGGCCGGCTGCCTTGAGCTGGGCGTCGTCGGGGTGCTTGAGGACGTGCTCGTACCTCTCCTCACCTGGATCGGAGACCAGTGGCGATATGAGAGCATGGGGCCGGCCACCGAGCACGTGGCGTCGGGCACAGTGCGCCGCTTCCTCGAGTGGCTGCTCACCACGCTCCGTGGAGCGGAGGATGGCCCTGTCTTCGCCGTTGCCACCGGACAGGGTGAGCCTCACGAATTCGGGGCCTTGATGGCAGGCGTGGTGGCGCTGACGGCAGGGCGACAGGTGGTCTACCTGGGACCTGGGCTGCCTACCGAAGAGATCGCCCGCGGAGCCGTGGAGGTGGGGGCGCGCACATTGGGAGTCTCCGCGACCCTCCCCAGGGATCGAAGGATCATGCGAGAGGAAGCCACGGGCCTGAGGGGCCTGCTTCCCGCCTCGAAGCGGCTGGTCTTTGGCGGAGGCGCGTCGGGGGCTCTCACCGGTATCGAAGGTGTCGAGACCGTGACGACGCTGAGGGAGTTCAGGCGGTTCCTGGAAGTCGAATGGGACTGAGACGGCGCGCTTGGTCGTTTCACGTGAAACATCGACGCGGTTCGGCAGCTTGTTTCACGTGAAACAGGACCGCCGATTGGGGGTTAGCGCCGGACCATGACGATGAGTGCGTCGGCCGGCTCGGGGTTGTCCGCGCCGTCGGCCGGGTCGAAGTCGAACTCGATGGTGCCGGAAAGGGCCAGAGAATTGTCGTTGGCCATGGTCCACGTACCGGTGACCGGCGGGCCAGGAGGATTAATCGGGGTTTGCGTGAACTGGCTTCCTGACAGCTCGAATCGCCCCGACTCCACTCCGATTTCACCTCCCAGGGTGAGGGTGGCGGCGTACCTGCCCGAGGCCTGAATGTCCAGGCGGAAGGTGCCGCCGGCGTCGATCAACTCGAACGTCCGGATCGGGGCCTGTTGGGACGTCAGTCGAAACTCGATCCCTTGCCAACTGCCCGCCATCCGCTCCAGGTCGCCGCTCGGGGGTGGTGTTCCGCTATCTCCTCCGCATCCGGGAAGAAAAAGGCCGGCCAGCGCGACAAGAACGGCGACTGGGCCAATGGTACGCCGGGAACTGTTCATGGTCTGGTCGTCTCCCCAAGTGAACCTACGTTCGGAATCAAGGCAAACCTCTCGTCGAGGGGGTGGGGCGTCAACTGCCGCTTTCCATGCCGATCTGTCTTCGGGTATATTGCCCGACCCCATTCTCTCCACCAAAGCGAACCGCAGGGTATGGCAAGGGTCATAGCAATCACAAACCAGAAGGGCGGGGTCGGAAAGACGACCACCGCGGTGAATCTGGCCGCGTCTCTCGCCGTTGCGGAGCAGCGGACCCTGGTGATCGACATCGACCCACAGGGAAATGCGAGCTCGGGGCTGGGTGTCGAGCGGCGCTCTGGGCTGCCCAGCGTGTATGATCTTTTGGTGGACCAGGTGCCGACCCGTGACGTTCTCATCGAGGATGTGAACTTCCCTGGAATGCATCTGGTGCCGTCCAACCGAGATCTGGTGGGGGCCGAGATCGAACTCGTGGACGTCCCCGATCGAGAACTGCGACTGCGGAAGGCCGTAGAGCAGGTTCGAGAAGAATACGACTTCATCTTGGTGGACTGCCCGCCATCCCTGGGCCTGCTCACGCTGAATACCCTCGCCGCCTCGGATTCCGTCCTGATCCCCATCCAGTGCGAATTCTATGCCCTGGAAGGACTTAGCCAGTTGTTGAACACGGTTCGGCTGGTCCAGAAAGGCCTGAATCCGGACCTGGAGATCGAGGGTGTGCTCCTCACCATGTTCGACCGAAGGCTCAATCTCTCCAAGCAGGTGGCGGAAGAGACCCGGGAGTACTTCGGGGACAAGGTCTACCGGACCGCAATTCCCAGAAACGTGCGGTTGGCCGAGGCGCCGTCCTTCGGAAAGCCCATCGTCACCTACGATGCGCTGTCCCAGGGGGCACAGAGCTACCTGGCGCTGGCCCGAGAGGTACTGGCCCGCAATCGGCGTGGGCGGACTGGAGCGGGCGTATGACGAGCCCCAAGGGCAAGGCGAGACTCGGTCGGGGCTTGTCGGCGCTCATTGAGGAGCACCTCGATTCGAGCCCGGAGGGAACCACCACCCGGTCGGTACCGGTGCGGTCGATTGTTCCCAACCCCTTCCAGCCCCGTCGCGAGTTCAAGCCGGAAGAGTTGGCCGACCTCGAGAGATCCATCGCCGAGAACGGGCTCCTCCAACCGCTGGTCGTGCGGACTGCCCCGGGAGCCAAAAACAAGTTCGAGCTGGTTGCCGGGGAGCGGAGGCTCCGCTCCGTGTCCCGTCTGGGGTGGAGCGAGGTTTCGGTCATTGTTCGGGACGTCGACGACACCACGCTCCTGGTCCTCGCCCTTGTCGAGAACATCCAGCGGCAGAATCTGTCGGCTCTCGAGGAGGCGCGCGGCTACAAGACCCTCAGCGAGGACTTCGGTCTCTCCCAAGAGGAGATCGCCACGGCTGTCGGCCGGAGCCGACCTACGGTAGCGAACATGCTGCGCCTCCTGGGTCTACCCGCCTCGGTCAGAAGGCTGCTCGAGGAGGGCTCGCTCTCCGCAGGCCATGCCAGGGCTCTCCTCGCGGTAGGGGATCCAGTGAGGGCCGGCGACCTGGG
Source organism: Gemmatimonadota bacterium (assembly GCA_039591855.1). Lineage (GTDB taxonomy): Bacteria > Gemmatimonadota > Gemmatimonadetes > Longimicrobiales > Gaopeijiaceae > JBDHCV01. The sequence goes on from JBDHCV010000007.1 coordinate 27,921, forward strand.
CAGGCGGGCGGCGAAGGAAGGATGGTCCGTAAGGGAAATGGAGACGCAGGTGCGCCTCCTGGAGAAAGGCGCTGTGGAGGAGACAGTGGGATCGCTCGGTGGCAGGCGGCCCCGTCCGGATCCGGTCACCGATCCGGTGCGTCACGCTTTGGAGGAGGCCCTCAGAGGGATTCTCGGGACCAGGGTTCTTCTTCGCTCCGGACGGTCGGGAAGCGGACGGATCTCCATACCCTTCTCGGATTCCGAGGAGTTCGAGCGGATCTTCGAGCTCCTCGCCGGCGATTCTCCCTCGAAGTTCATCGACTGAGCGAGCGTACCAGTGTCAAGCGATTCGAGGACGGTGATGGTGGTGTCGGCCGGCGGCCGAACCACCCGCTCGTACACCCTCTCCCGCCGTCGCATTCGTCTCTTGAAGGCGGGCGCGGTGCTTTCTGTAATCGCTGTTCTAGTTCTCTCGTCGAGCTGGGTGTTTCTCTTCATGGCGTGGGGCGAGAACCAGGAGCTCACCGCGCGCGTATTCGAGTTGGAGGGAGAGAATCGGCGTGTGCAGGTGCTAGCGGAGCAGGTCCGGGATCTCGAGGAGCGTTACCGGCGGCTGATCCAGTACCTCGAAGCGGGCGATCAGACGTCGGCCTCACAGCTGTGGCTCCCGCCTCCTGGTGGCCGCCCGGCCCCTCGGAGCGCCTCGAGCGCCGGCTCCGACACTCCCGGAAGCTGGCCTCTGGCCGATGAGGGCTTCGTCACGCAGCCGCGGGTCGAGAGAGGTGGAAAGGACCATTCGGGAGTGGACATCGCGGTCCCCACGGGAACGTATGTCAGGGCGTCCGGAAGCGGGGTCGTGGCCGAGGTCGGAGAGGACAGCGTATACGGGAATTTCGTGCGTCTAGAGCACATTGATGGCTATAGTACTCTATACGCACACGCCTCTGTGGTCTTCGTGACCGTCGGGGCCACGGTGCGCCAGAACGAGGTGATCGCGCTCAGCGGTTCCACCGGTCAATCCACGGCGCCGCACCTGCATTTCGAGGTCCGGCTCAACGGCGAGACCCTTGATCCATTGACGCTGGTGTCGCCGCCTTCCTGACGGACGGCGAGGAGAGAGTTGGAATGGCGAAAGATCGACAGAACGGCGTGCAGACCCCCGACTCCGTGATCTCCATCATAGGGCCGGGCATGAAGGTCGTCGGTGACCTTACCACGGAAGGCACTGTTCGGGTCGAGGGGTTCGTGGAGGGGGGCATTCAGGCCGGGAAGGCTGTGGTCGTCGGAAAGGGCGGATGCGTCGTTGGGGACGTCCGCACCCAGGATGCGGTGGTCTCAGGCCGCGTCGAGGGCGCCCTGGTCGCAGAATCCCGGTTGGAGATTCAGGGTTCGGCGGAGGTCTCGGGCGAAGTCCGGGCCCGGCGACTCCAGATCGAGGAAGGCGCTGTTGTGAATGGAACGGTGCTCATGGGGGAGAACGCCGGACACCAGGCCTGGGTCCAACCCGTGGACGATCCGAGTCTCGGAGGCGTGCCGGACTGAACCCTTGCGTTCTCAACATGTTACGAGACTGGCACCAGTTTCCCACAATCCCGTGGATAACTTCCGTATCTCGTTTAATGGCAGTGGCTTATTGCCACTGTAACCCAAGCGGCCCAGGTCCCCAATTGAAGAAGTGGTTGGCTTTTCCACACATTCTCCTCCTTCTCCTCGCTCCTCCATGCCGCGTGGGAATCGAATACTCCCGGGCGGTGACCAAATCATGAAATCAGAACATTTGTTTCGTTTTCTCGACGAATTCCTCGGCATCCCCGGATTCCCGGACTACGCGGGGGCCGTGAACGGCCTTCAAGTCGAGGGCGGAGACGAGGTCGGAAAGATCGCCGCCGCAGTCGACGCTTCCGAAGAGACCATAGAGATCGCCGCCCAGGCCGGGGCCGATCTACTCCTTGTGCACCACGGACTCTTCTGGGGCGGATGCGCTCCGTTGACCGGGCCGAAACTGCGCAAGGTCAAGTTGGCCCTCCGGGCTGAGATGGCCATCTATTCGGCTCATCTCCCCCTGGATGCTCATTCTGAGGTAGGCAATGCGGCTATCCTCGCGGGAGAGTTGGGGATGGAGGTGGCTGGGGGGTTCGGCGACCATGAGGGACTTCACGTGGGATGCTGGGGCAAGCTCGACGTCAGCCTGGAAGAGTTGAGAACGGCGATGGAGGTTCTGGTCGAGGGTCCGGTGAGGCTGATTCCGCCGCCCCGGGATCCCGGTGCTGCCCGTGAGCCGGGCAGCCTGAGAGTGGGTGTCGTGACCGGAGCGGGGCACGGCTTCATTGACGAAGCCGCCGAGAAGGGGCTCGGAGTGCTCGTCACCGGAGAGGCCCCACACCACGCGTACCATCAGGCACGTGAGGCGGGCATCGCACTCGTTCTTGCCGGCCACTATGCCACGGAGACCTGGGGGGTCCGAGCGCTTGCGGCTCATGTCGGTGAAGTCTACGGGATTCCCTGGGAGTTCATCGACGTCCCGACCGGCCTCTGAACCCCGGCGGGGCTAGACAGATCAGAAGAGGCCGTCCAGGTAGAAGTGGATCCGCCAATCGGATCCGCGGCGGACCGCCCGGGCGATGTCGAACCGGAAGATACCGTCCATGAGCGACCCTCCCAGTCCCACGTTCACATAGGGATCTTCGAAGGTGAAATCCTCCCGGGGACCTGCCCAACCCACGTCCGAAAATGCGCTGAGCCGGGCAATGGGGAGCCCGCTTGCGATTTCCAGACGCCCCATCCAGGCGCTCGTGCCGAAGATCTGGCGCGTTCCACCGTTGAATCCTCTCAGAGTCGAGTGGCCCCCGAGGTAGAATTCTCTCTGGACGGGCACCCGGCCCCATGCGGCTCCGGCACCGACCTCCAGAGCCCCGGATAGTCCCAGGAAGAGGGGATGGGTGACGGCCGTGGAGGCCCAGAGCCGCTGATAGTCGAAGCTGTCCGAGTCCAGGCACCCTCCGTCTTCGCAGGCCGGAGCCGTATCCCCCCACCGCCCCAGGGCGCCTTCCAATCGGAGGCTTCCGGAGGCGATGAGGGATCGGGGATCCAGGCCGGACTGCCAATCCAGGCCAACTTCTCCTCCCAGCAGATTCGCCTCTTCGGCCCTGAGGTTGTCCGGGAAGTTGGATCCGGTAATGGCCCCCGTGAGGTAGAAGTCCGTGGTCTTCTCGGCGAGCCACTGGTGTTCCGCGAAGACTCTCACGTGCCGCTTGCTGAGCCGACCCCGGCTTCGGTGGACCAATTCTCCGCCCCACGAGCGGTAGAACTGGGCGTCCTCGTATCCAAAGGCCAAGCTCAGGGCCGATGCGGTGAGCCGAAACGGATCTTCCCGCTCGTTGACGTAGTTGAGCCGGCGGTAAGCCCCGACGGTCAGCCCACGGTCGGCGGTGCCTCGGCGCAGGAAGAGGGACGCGTTTGGTTCCAGGTCGAAGCCCAGTCTCACCGAACCCCCCACCGCGCTTCGAGCGGTCACATCGAACTCGGCGCCGACCCCGGTGCTCAGCGCCTCCACGCGGTTGTACCTCGTCATGCCTTCCCGCAGCCCGTAGGCCAGGCGGACGTCGTATCCCAGTGGGTTGGGGATGAGGGCATCGAGATCCTGGCGCAGCGCCCGGAGCTCCGCGTCGCTGAATGCGGTGGGCGAGGTTCCGAGGTCGGGACTGGGCAGAGCGCCCGATGTTTCCAGGGAGTCCCCAGGGGGGACGATGACGGTCACGTAGTAGGGCTCCGACTCGTCCGTTCCCTGTACCCGTCTTTCCGACCTGGACCATCCCGGTGGGAGGTCGGCCGCGCCGGGGATCAGGCTCTCTGCCTCGTTGACCACGTACTGACCCACGGTCCACTCGAGGGTGAGAGGTACCCGGAGGAATCGACCCACCTGCAGCTCTCCCTCGATTCCGAAGCGGCGTGGGAGCCAAAATTCGAACTCGTGGAGACTGTAGTCGATGGTGATGTAGTCGATTTCGCCGCGGATGGGCTTCAAGAACCCTGGGACCTCCTCGGCGTCCTCGGGCTCGTCCAGGTCGAGGTCGAATGGCCGGGCCGGTTTGTAGGAAGCGCGGACCAGGGCTCCGGTTTCCCGGTCGAACCAGAGCGATCCCGCGAGCAGATGGAGATCTCTCCTCCTGGGCTCCACTCTCGCCTCGACCATGGTGATCTCGCCCTGATCTCCGGGTAGGCTGACCCTGAGGGTGTCGCCGGAGCTGAAGCGGTAGTGGGCTCCAGCCGAATCGGAGAGGGGATGAATGGCCCAGGAGTCCCCGAACACGATCCGGTCGTCCCACGGGTCGAACGCCAGGGGGCCGGGCTCGAATTCCCGGGCGAGCTCGTAGGCGAGATCCTCCCTGATCTCGTCCTGGATCTCGCTGCTCAGCTCGGCATTGCCCACGACCAGGGGGATGGTCCGACGTGCGCCCAGCCACTGGATGACCCGCTCCCCATCGCTGGACCAGCGGTATCGGGCGGCGCGCTGCTGCTGGAACAGACCCCTCTCCCTGCGGAACGCCGTGGAGGAAATGCCTACGTAGATCCGCTCCCGCATGAGTGCCTCATAGCTCTCTATGCCCTCCACGTCCCGAGCCCGAGCCTCCCGGGCCCGGGCCAGAAGGACACGCACTCCTGGATCCCGGTAAGTGTCGAGAGGGGTCTGGAGGGTGTCGCCCGGTCCTGGCGGAATCGTATCCCCGGCGGCGGGCCTCGCCTGGCCTTCCTGGAGGCCCATGGAGGAGAGGATCAGAAGCCCCGCGGCTACCGTGATCATCCGGCTATTCCTTGGATTGTTGGGATGCTCCCCAGGTTGCTCGGACCACGGTTCGAGGAGTACCATCCCCGGAGTTGCCTCGAACCCTCTGGGAGTGCCCGAATCATGCGTCGAATCGGCGGTCTCATCCTGGTCACCGCAATCCTCGTCTTCTCGCCTCTCTCGGCCCAGGAGATTCCTACCCCACTATCGCATTTCGGATTCGAGATCGGGACGGATCGGAAGCTAGCGAACTGGACACAACTCACATCCTACTACGAGGAATTGGCCCAAAAGAGTCCGAGGGTGGCGATGGACACCCTGGGGCTTACCACGGCGGGCCTTCCCTTCGTGATGCTGACGGTGACCAGTTCCGAGAACCACGCTCGTCTGGACGAACTCCGGGGAATCCAGATGAGGCTCGCGGATCCCAGGACGATTCGCAGCGAGGCCGAGTTGGCATCCCTTCTGGACAGGGGTCGGTCGGTGGTCCTGATCACCCACGGGATCCACGCGACGGAGGTCGGTGGTCCTCAGATGGCGGCGCGTCTGCTCCACCGGATGGCCACGTCCGACGACCCTGCGGTCCTGCAGATTCTCGATGAGGTGATCTTCCTGGATATCCCGTCCCTCAACCCCGACGGACTGCAGTGGGTGGTGGACTGGTACAACCGCTGGGTGGGAACGGACTACGAGGGCGCACCGCTCCCATGGCTCTACCACTACTACGTCGGGCATGACAACAACCGGGACTGGTACGCCTTCACGCAGGTGGAGACCCAACTGACGGTCACCGGCGCCCACAACGCGTGGCACCCCCAGATCGTCCATGACATCCACCAGATGGGGGGCACCGGCGCACGGATCTTCTTCCCCCCCTACGTGGACCCGTTCGAGCAGAATGTGGATCCGGGCCTCATCGCCGCCGGCAATCAGCTGGGCGCGTATATGGCCGCCGAGTTGACCGCCCAGGGGAAGCCCGGGGCGGTCATCAACGCTCAGTACGACGGATTCACTCCCGCTCGTGCTTACCAGCATTACCACGGGGGCGTGAGGATCCTGAGCGAGACGGCCAGCGCTCGCATCGCATCGCCCGTCCGGTATGCGCCTGAAGACCTCCGGGGTCGGAGGGGTTTCGAGGCCAACCAGCGGTCGTGGAACTTCCCCTGGCCTTGGGAGGGTGGCGATTGGCGGTTGGCCGACATCGTGGACTACATGGAGGCCGGGGCTTTCGCCCTGCTGACCAACGCGGCTCGAAATCGTCCCTACTGGCTGCGGAACTTCTATGCGATCAACCGTCGGGCGGTGGACGGTTGGGGTTCGTGGCCTGACGCATGGATCATCCCGGCCGACCAGGACAATCTGGTTGGTCTGAACTCGGTGCTCCGGATCCTGACCATGGGCGACGTCGAGGTCCGGCCGGCGCTGCAGGCATTCACCACTGGAGGGGTCAGCTATCCCGCAGGAACCCTCGTCGTTCCCATGCGCCAACCGTACGCATCCTTCGCTCAGACGATGCTCGAGGTACAGGTCTATCCGGATCTGCGCGAGTATCCCGGCGGACCTCCAGTGCGTCCTTACGACGTTACGGCCCACACCCTTCCCCTCCTCATGGACGTCGCCGCCGTACCTTCCGAGGGTCCGGTGAGCGTGCCCCTGGGAAACCCCATTCCGATCCCCGAGGTGGACTATCCTCTACCCCCGTCCCTGAGCGGCGGCGACGCACCTCGAATCGGGGTTTACAAGTCTTGGCGCGAGCCCATGACGGAGGGGTGGACTCGTTGGGTATTCGATCAGCACGGGCTGGCGTATGACACCCTCCATGATGCGGAGGTCCGGGCCGGCGATCTCGAGTCCCGATACGATGTCATCCTCTTCCAGGGGCAGCCGGCCGATGTGATTACCGGTGGCTGGGGCGCAGGCGTCCTTCCCGTCGAGTACACGGGTGGGCTGGGCGAGGAGGGGGTTCGCGCCATCCGCGACTTCGTCCGGAACGGCGGGCGGCTCGTGGCCGCCGAAGAGGCCACCGACTTCGCGGTGGCGTTGTTCGACTTGGCCGTCACCAATGTGGTGGATCGGTTGCCCTCCACGGAGTTTTTCATTCCGGGTTCGATCCTTGCGGTCCATCTCGAACCCGAATACGCGGCGGCCTCCGGTCTGGACGATCGGGTCGCCGCATGGTTTTGGACGGACAGCAGGGCGTTCGACGTGGGCGATCCCACGGTGAGAGTTTTGGCGCGGTATGGAGAAGGGGACGTGCTCCGGTCAGGCTGGGCCCTGGGTTCGGCCCACGTCGCGGGCATGCCGGCGCTGGTGGACGCTTCAGTCGGTCGGGGATCCGTTGTACTGTTCGGGTTCCAGCCCAACTATCGGGCCCAGACCATCAGCACGTGGCCGATGCTTTTCGAAGCCCTGGATTACCGCCACTAGTGGACGGCGCCCGGCGGGCGGCCTCCAGCGAATCAAAGGGATGAATCCATGAAGTGTCCGAACTGCGGCCGGGACGCCTCCGGTCGGTTCTGCTCGAGTTGCGGTACATCGCTCTCCGTGACCGAATGCCCGTCTTGCGGGGTGTCTCCGCCTCCCGGTTCGCGATTCTGCACGAGCTGTGGCAGCGCGATTGGCGGTGCCCCCAAGGGTGCCCCCAAGGGTGCCCAGAGGGCGGCCGGAGGGGGAGGCCTCACGGAGGGTAATCTGGGGTGGTGGATCGCTGGTTCGATGATGGTCTTGCTCATCGTGATCGTGGCCCTCCCGATCATGCGCCCCGACGAGACCGCTGGGCCTTTGCCAGTTGCGGCCGGGGCCCCCGCGGGCGGCCTGGCCGTCACCGATCTGGCGAACATGCCTCCCCGCGAGGCCGCGGACCGTCTGTTCAACCGGGTCATGACGGCCGTTGCGTCGAACAATACCGCCGAGTGGGCCCAGTTCCTTCCCATGGCCATCCAGTCCTACGACATGGCTAGGCCACTGGACCAGGACGGGCTGTTCCACCTCTCCATGCTGCATAGTCAGAACCAGGACTCCCAGTCGGCCCTGGCGGTGGCTCAGGAAGGCCTCGAGACCTACCCGGACCACCTGTTGAACCTGAATGCGGCGGCCCACGCGGCGGCGGCGCTCGGAGACTCGGCGCTGGCCGGCGAGTACTACCAGCGCTTCCTGGACGTCCAGGCCGTCGAGGAGGGGAAGGGGCTTCCAGAGTACCAGGCCCACGCCAACATGTTTCCGGAGATGAGGGCCGAGGCGGAGGCGTTTCTGGGTGGCTGACCAGGAAGGGAAGTCCCGGAAGCCCGCGGCCTTCGTTCCCCCCAGAGGCCCTCTTGGTCCTCGTAGCGGTCCGGAACATGAGACCGAGGACGAGCGGTTCCTCCAGGGGCCCGCGGCCATGCCGGCCCCCATCGGCTACCATTCCGCAGACTCGTGGCGGGTGTTTCGGATCATGGGTGAGTTCGTGGAGGGTTTCGACTCTCTGTGGAATCTCGGTCCGGCCATCTCCTTTTTCGGGTCCGCTCGCGTTGCCCCTTCCGATCCGTCGTACCAGCTCTGCGTGGAGACGGCCCACAGGGTGGGGAAGGCGGGGTTCTCCGTCATCACAGGTGGGGGTCCGGGGATCATGGAGGCTGCCAACCGGGGGGCCCGGGAGGCCGGGGCCCGGTCTGTGGGCTGCAATATCGAGCTGCCCTTCGAGCAGGGGCAGAACCCATTCGTCGACGAGGGCATCTACTTCCGGTACTTCTTCGTCAGGAAGACGATGTTCGTGAAGTACGCCCAGGGTTTCGTGATCTTCCCAGGTGGCTTCGGGACACTGGATGAGTGCTTCGAGGCTCTCACCCTGATCCAGACCGGGAAGATCAGGAACTTCCCGGTGGTGCTCTTCGGCACCGACTACTGGAGCGGTCTTCTGGCCTGGCTGGAGAGCACGGTCATGACGGAAGGCAAGATCGGGGAAAGCGACCTGGACCTGGTCCACCTCACGGATTCACCCCAGGAAGCCGCGGACTACCTGAAGGCACACTGCCCCACTTTGCCTTGATCGAGTCCGTCCTGGGTCTCTCGGCGCTCATAGCGTCGGTCGCGGCGATCTCGTTCTGGGTGGAGCGGCGTTGGTCGGCCCTCTCCCGGGTCGGTGCAGCGCTTCTTGCCATCCTGTTCGGCGCCATCATTTCCAACCTTGGACTCGTCCCCCACCAGTCCGCGGTCTACGACTCCATCAGCGGTACGGTGACCTCGCTGGCTATCGCGTGGCTCCTGCTCTCGGTGAACGTCCGGGATCTTCGTGTGGCCGGGCGACCCATGCTGCTGGCGTTCGGGTTGGCCGCTGCGGGGACCGCAGCCGGTGCCTTCGTGGGGGCTCTGATCTTCGGCGGCACCTTCGGAGGGGATACGTGGAGGTTGGCGGGTACCCTTACGGGAACCTACTCGGGCGGCTCGGTGAATTTTGTCGCGGTGGCCACGGGGGTTGAGCTTCCGGACCGGCTCTTTGCCGGCACCACTGCTGCAGACGCATTGACCACCGCGCTCTGGCTCGGTGTGACCCTCATGCTTCCCTTCCAGCTCCGGCGCTGGTTCCCGCCGATCCCAGGAGAGGCCGCAGAAGGGGCGGGGGAGGGCCCCACCATCGACGAGGACCAGGAGCACCATCCCTTCTTCATCAAGGAGAGGATCTCTACCCTGGACCTCGGTATCCTCCTGGCCGCGGGCTCCATTGTACTGGTTGTCTCGGAGTGGCTGGGCTCCCTCACACCGGGGATCCCATCGGTGCTGTGGTTGACCACTCTGGCCTTGGCCCTGGGACATCTCACGGCGCTGGGCCGAGTCCCGGGAGCCATGCAACTCGGGAGCTTGGCGCTTCAGCTCTTCTTTGTGGTCATCGGGATCCACTCCCGCGTTTCCGAGATCCTGGCCGTGGGGTTGGAGGTTTTTTGGCTCACCCTGGTCATCGTAGGGATCCACGGGTTGGTGGTATACGGGGGCGGGCGCCTGCTCAGACTGGATCTGGCGACGCTCTCGGTCGCTTCCCAGGCCGCCGTGGGGGGGCCGTCGTCGGCCATGGCGGTGGCCGTGGCCAGGGAGTGGAGGGGCTTGATCCTGCCGGGGATCGCCGTGGGGCTATTCGGGTACGCGGTCGGGAACTACCTCGGCTTCGGGGTAGCTTCAATGGTCCGTGCGCTGGGAATCGGCCTCTAGGTTCGATAAATTCAAAGCCTTTCGCACGATCTTCAGTCCCATGAGGGAAGGGATCCAAGGGTGAGCGAGCAGACGGCGGTGGCGCCTCGGGGGTACGCTCCGAGCGGCAAGGACTCTGGCGTGGTGAAGCCGAAGGGTACCTCCAAGATCCGGGCTCATCAGGACCTCGAGACGGTGCCTCTCCGATCCAGGAAGCCGGAGTGGCTCAAGGTCCGGTCACCAGGTGGACGAAACTACCTGCGTCTCCAGCAGATGATGCGGAAGGAGGCCCTCCACACGGTGTGTGAAGAGGCCGCCTGTCCCAACATCGGTGAGTGCTGGGAGGCCGGGACCGCCACGTTCATGATCCTCGGGGACGTGTGCACCAGGGCGTGCAAGTACTGCGGGGTGGCTCACGGGATGCCCACCGAATTGGATCTAGATGAACCCCGCAGGGTCGCGGAAACCGTCGCCGCAATGGAACTGGAGCACGTCGTCATCACCAGCGTGAACCGAGACGAGCTCCCGGACGGCGGGGCGGCGATCTACGCGGAGACCATCCTCCGGATTCGGGAGAGGATCCCGAATTGCCAGGTTGAAGTTCTGATACCGGACTTCAAGGGAGACGAGGAGGCGCTCGGTGTGGTCGTCGACGCCAGGCCGGAGATCCTCGGTCACAACCTGGAAACCGTGGATCGGCTGCATCCCGATGTAAGGCCGGGGGGCCGTTACTGGCGTTCCATCTCCTTCCTTGGGGCCGCCAAGCGGCTGGATCCGACCATCCTCACCAAGACCGGGATCATTTTGGGGATGGGTGAGGAGCCGGATGAGGTTCGCCAGGCCATGTCGGATTTGAGAGAGGCGGCGGTGGACATCCTGACGCTTGGGCAGTACCTCCGACCCTCCGCCCTCCACATTCCGGTGGCGCGCTGGGTGTCGCCGGAGGAGTTCGCGGAATGGAAGCGCATCGGGGAGGAGGAATTCGGGTTCCCTCACGTGGAGTCCGGTCCCCTGGTCCGATCCAGCTACCACGCGAAGGAGCAAGCCCGGGAGTTGGAGGCCGGGGGGCCAGGGAAGATCCAGGAGGTTCTGGAAGTGGACATCCCCGCCCCCGCCGAAGTGCCGATCCCGAGCCTCGTTCAGCTACAGGTCGGACGTCCCGGCAAACCCTGAATCAACACCTCACGCGAAAGACACTCCGCCGACCCCGCGAGGCGGGGCGACGCCGGTGTCTCTCGCGCCAAGGAGGATGGAGCCATAGATGCCTGAAACCAGGTCCAGGGATCGGACTGTGAAGGAGGAGGTCGTCGTGTCCCAGGAGACGATGGAGGGGTTCGACACGGAGCAGCTCAAGGGATTGTTGCGTGACATGCTCCTGTACCGCCGGTTCGAGGAAAAGGCCGAAGAGGCCTACGCGATCGGCAAGATCGGGGGTTTCTGCCACCTCCACATCGGACAGGAGGGCGTGGCCGCCGGCTGCATCAAGCCGCTGCGTCCGGACGATTACGTGATTTCCGGCTATAGGGAACACACCCAGGCCATTGCCAAGGGACTCGATCCGAATGCGGTCATGGCCGAGCTCTACGGTCGGGCGACCGGGGTGTCGGCGGGCAACGGCGGATCCATGCACCTCTTCGGGAAGGCCCAGGGGTTCATGGGAGGTCATGGCATCGTGGGTGGACAGATCCCCCTGGCCACCGGGTTCGGTTGGGCCATCAAGTACAAGGGCGGGGACCAGGTCTGCGTCTGCTTCATGGGCGACGCGGCGGTGAATCAGGGTGCGTTCCACGAGTCCAAGAACATGGCTGCAGTATGGGATCTCCCCGTGGTCTTCGTCGTGGAGAACAACCACTACGGCATGGGGACCGCGTTCGGCCGCGTGTCCGACGTCGAGCTCCATGAGCGGGCCCAGGGCTATGGTATGCCCGTAACCTGTGTGAACGGCCAGGACGTCCTCGCCACCTATCGCCACTTCGAGAAGGTGTACGAAGAGGTCCGGGCCGGAAGCGGCCCCCATTTCGTCGAGGTGAACACGTACCGATTCAAGGGACACTCCATGTCCGATCCGGTGAGCGGAACCTACCGCTCCAAGGAGGAAGTGGAGGCACAGATAGACAAAGGCGACCCCATCGACATCCTGCGGGCTCGCATGATGGACGCGGGCTTGCTGACGGAAGAGGAATTGAATCGCTTGGACGAGGAGGCTCGATCGATCAGCCAGGAGGCCGCCGACTTCGCCGACAGTTCGCCCCTTCCAGGTCCGGAGGAGCTATACAAGCACGTCTATGCCCAAGAGAACGAGCACGGCAGGCTCTTCCTCGACGGACGAGAGGGCCGCTGACATGGCTGAGATGACCTATCGCGACGCCCTCAACCAGGCGTTGGACGAAGAACTCGCCCGGGACGAGTCGGTCTTCATCATGGGTGAGGAGGTGGCCGAGTACGACGGCGCCTACAAGGTGACGAAGGGTCTGCTGGACAAGTATGGGGACCAGCGGATGGTGGACACCCCCATCAGCGAGTTGGGTTTCACGGGGCTCGGGGTGGGGGCCGCCATGCTCGGGCTTCGGCCCGTGATCGAGTTCATGACCTTCAACTTCTCCATCCTCGCCCTGGACCAGGTCCTGAACCACGCGGCGAAGATGCTCTACATGTCCGGTGGCCAGTTCAACGTCCCCATCGTCTTTCGGGGACCCAATGGCGCCGCCCTGCAGCTTTCCGCCCAGCACTCCCAGGCGTGCGAGACCTACTATCTGCACGCTCCCGGCGTGAAGGTGGTGGCGCCGGGTACGCCTGCCGACGCCAAGGGTCTGATGAAGGCCGCGATCCGGGACGACGATCCGGTCGTGGTCCTCGAATCGGAGATGCTCTACAACGCCAAGGGTGAAGTTCCCGACGACGAGGACTTCGTGATCCCCCTGGGTGTGGCGGACCTCAAGCGGGAGGGGTCGGACGTGTCGATCATCACCCACGGCAAGATGATACACGTGGCTTTGCAGGCGGCTTCGAAGCTGGAGACGGACGGTGTTCAGGCCGAGGTCCTGGACCTGCGGAGCCTCCGTCCCCTGGACGTGGACGCCATCATCCGGACCGTCCAGAAGACGAACCGGGCCGTCTACGTTGAGGAGGGGTGGGCCTTCGCCGGTGTGGGAGCCCAGGTCGCCGCCCTGATCCAGGAAGAAGCCTTCGACTCCCTCGACGCTCCGGTCCTCCGAGTCAGCCAGGCCGATACGCCCATGCCGTACGCGAAGAATCTGGAACAGTTGGCCAAGCCGACCGCCGACCGGGTCGTCAAGGCGTGTCAGCAGGTCCTGTACCGATAGCACCGACCTCCATAGGAACTGACCGAGATGGCAACCAAAGTCCACATGGAAGCGCTCTCCCCCACCATGGAGGAGGGACAGATCGTTCGCTGGTTGAAGGCCGAGGGAGACTCCGTGGCCAACGGCGACATCATTGCTGAGATCGAGACCGACAAGGCGATCATGGAGCTGGTGGCCAGGGGCGACGGTATCCTGCGAGCGATTCTGCTGGGGGAGGGGAGCACCGCCCCCGTAGGTGAGGTCATTGCCGTGATCGCCGCCGAGGGAGAGGACATCGGAGACATCGCCGGGTCCGTCGGGTCGACCGTGTCCCAAGCCGAGACGGTTGGGCCCGAGACCGTTGGCCCAGAGACGTCCCTGGAGGCGGCGGGGGAGCCGGCCGGCCAGGATGCCGGCGAGGTCCCGGCCGGAACCAGGGTCAAGGCCTCGCCCTTGGCGCGCCGCCTGGCTGAGGAGGCCGGGTTGGATCTCGGCGCCGTGAAGGGGAGCGGTCCCGGCGGGCGGGTGGTCAAGAAGGACGTCGAGGCCGCGGCTTCAGCGCCGCCGGCCCCGGGGGCTGCAGCTCCGACGGCAGCCCCCCTTCCCCTCCCCTCCGGGGGTTTGGGTGGGTTCGAGGGTCCGGATTACGAGGACGTACCTCTCAGCCAGATGCGTAAGACCATCGCTCGCCGCCTCACCGAGTCCATCGGTCCCGTCCCCCACTTCTTCCTGACCGTGGACGTGGACATGGCCAGGACCATGCAGGCCCGAGGGAGTGTGAATCGGACCCTGGAGCCATACGGACGGAAGATATCGGTCAACGACATGGTCATCCGGGCCACCGCGGCCGCATTGCGGCTCCATCCGGCGGTGAACGCCGCTTGGACAGGGGAGGCGATCCGGCGCCACAATCGCGTCCACATCGGAGTGGCGGTGGCAGTGGAAGACGGGCTTATCACACCGGTGGTCCGGGATGCGGACCGTAAGGGATTGGCACAGATCGGCGAAGAGGTTCGAGAGCTGGCGGGGCGGGCTCGGGAGAAGCGGCTCCAGCCGGAGGAGTATACCGGGGCCACGTTCTCCATCTCGAACCTTGGAATGTTCGGGATCCACGAGTTCACGGCGGTGATCAACCCTCCGGAGGCGGGGATCCTCGCCGTGGGGGGAGTGGAGGAGACGGCGGTGGTGGTGGACGGCAATGTGGAGGTCCGGCCTCGGATGAAGATCACCATGAGTTGCGACCATCGGGTCATCGACGGTGCGACGGGGGCGAAATTCCTGGCCACCCTCCGGCAGATGCTCGAGGAGCCCGCGACCATTCTGGTCTAGCACCGCCCACCCCATGGCGGATCTCCGGCCTCCCTCGACCTCTTCCGCCTGCGCCGAACGGGTGTCCGCGGGGCAGACGAGGGCCGTCGTAGCGGTGGCCGTCTTCCTGTCCTTGGTGAGCGCCGCCGTTCTGTGCAGCCCCCACGCCGTTCGGGCCCAGCGGGTCGGGTCCGGAGGTAAGAACGCGGCGGAGCAGCGTGGGAAGCCTTATGTGGTGCTGGTCTCCTTCGACGGCTTCCGCTGGGACTACCAGGATCGCTATTCGACCCCGTCCATGGACCGCTTGGCCGCCGCCGGTGTGCGGGCCGAGGCATTGGTCCCGGTATTCCCCACCAAGACCTTCCCGAATCACTATTCCGTCGCCACGGGACAGTACCCGGGCCGCCACGGAATCGTAGGGAACCGGTTTCTGGATCCCGAGCACGGGGAATGGTACTCCTTCAGGGACCGGAGTACGGTGGAGGACGGGCGGTGGTACGGCGGGGAACCCATCTGGGTAACCGCCGAGACCCAGGGGATGGTGAGCGCCGCGTTCTTCTTCGTGGGGACCGAGGCCTCGATTCAGGGAGTGGCGCCCTCCCACTGGAACGTGTTTACCCCCGACATCACGTTCGAGGAACGGGTCGGGCGGGTCCTATCCTGGCTCGCCGAGCCCCCTGAAACACGTCCCCATCTCCTGACCCTCTATTTCGAGGAGCCGGATCTGACCGCTCACCGAGACGGTCCGGACTCGCCGATGGTCTCCGAGGCCGTGGCCAGGGTCGATGCCGCACTGGGCAGGCTCCTCGATGGAATTGATCGGCTTCCCCACCGGGATCAGGTCTACGTGGTGCTCGTCTCCGACCATGGGCTGGGTCAGGTCGGAGACGAGGCTTTTGTGCTCGATCAAGCCGTGGGTCTGGAGGGCGTGGACGTTGTGGGCGGCGGTGAGGTGGTGTTCCTCCACGTACGTGAGGGCGGCGAGGCGCGAATCCAGGCGCTGGCTCAGGAGATCCGGGAGGCCTGGCCCAATGGAGCGGTGCACCTCAGGAGCCAAGCCCCCGCATCATGGAGAATCGAGGACAACCCGCGCTTCGGAGATCTGATTCTCCTCGCGGAATATCCGTCGCGGATCGTGTTCTCGGACTGGGTGGGCCGGCCCGTGAACCCGGGGTCACACGGTTGGGGGCCGGAGGTGCCGGAGATGTACGGGATCTTCCTGGCCAGCGGGCCTGGACTGCCGGCCGGAGAGCGAATCGGACGAGTGAGCCCCGTGGACGTCTACCCCCTGCTGGTGAAGGCCCTGGGACTCGAGTCGGCCCAGGGACTCCAAGGCGATCCGGATCTCCTGGGGGGCCTCATCCGATAGGGGAGCCCTTCGTCAGAATCCCCCGCCTCCGCCTCCACCGAAGCCCCCTCCACTGAACCCTCCCCCACCTCCACCGCCGAATCCCGATCCTCCACTGCTCCGCGGCTGGGAAGCCATGGCTGAGGAGGTCGCCGTGGTCATGTGGGACAGGTTGGACATGAAGTGCGTCGTGTGGAAGACGCCCATCGGATGATGGTGGCCCACGTACCATTCGGGCGGCTCGGTGAGGATGCCCTCAAAGGCCCGGGCCCACCGCTTTTCCACGCCCAGGGCCATGGCGTGGGGCAGGAAACGCTCAAAGAGGTCCGGGGACGTGATCATGCGCCGGAAGCGATCCTCCTCGACCCGTTCCAGAAACTCCTGGAAGCCGAGGATCTCTTCTCTGACCCGGGCTCCGACCACGGTCCTGGCCGGCATGAACGGTCCGACCAGAAAGAAGGCCAGGGCGGTCAGGATTCCTGCACTGATGAATGTCAGGGGGGCCACGAAGGTACGGGCGGAAAGGGGAATCCCGATAGCCAGGAACAGGGCGATCGCCCCGACGCCCGCCCCGGCGTAGATGCCCACCACGGTGGAAGGGCGGTACCGGTAGTACCCCGCACCCTTCATGCGGTTGAAGATGCCCTCCTTGATGCCGGGCAACTCCCGGTAGAACTCCTGCTCCAGGTCCTCCAGGTCCCGGACCGGTATCGAGCCTCCGTCGAAGATCCCTCGAAGAACCGCCTGCTCGTGGGACTGGAGCTCGGACCATTCGGCAGGAGGTCTCGTGCTGTGGAAGACATAGCCGACACCCCCTCCGAATCCGAGGAAGCCTTTCTTCTCCCGTTCCTCGATGCGCAGGAATCCCCGCACGGCTAAATCGACCACGGTCGACGAGATGTCTCGGGAATCGACGCGACCGTCCACGAGCGTTCCCACTTCCGCGGGAGTGAGCCCAGCCGGGGGTTCGTATCGAGGGACGATGGCCCTGGAGGCCGGATCACGTCCCCGGGTGTGCCAGAGCCAGAGCATCAGTCCCCAAGCCAGGATCGGGATCAGGAAGAGGCCATTCGCCCTCAAGAAGCCGGCGACCCTGTCCATCGCCGAAGGCCGTTCCACCACTCCGGGGTCCCATCCCACGGCAATGGTGAGCCCCTCTCCGAAGTTCAGCGGCCTCTCGGTTCTGAAGACGAAGCCGCCTTGGACCTCTTCGATTTCGGCTGCCTGCTCGGTGGATCCATACCCCCCGGTGAAGGCCGCCGCCCTCATGCCGGTCACGCCTTCGGGCAGCAGGATGGTGGCGGTGGCGGACTGAATGGGCACGTCCCACTCGTCCCCGGTCACGTTCCAGTACAGCTCGTCGTGCTCTTCGAAGAACTTCAGCCCATTGGGCACCCTGTACCGGAGGCGAACGGTCCGGGTCGCGTCCCGGGCGTCGGGGACCCAGATCTTGAGCTTCAGGTAGTGACGCTCCCGGGATTGCTCCACGCGGAGGGGTTCTCCGCTCCCGTCCACCACGTCCCGGACCTCCAAGCGAAGCTGATACCCGAAGCCCTGGGGGGTTTGGTACTGGACGGGGATCGTCCGGTAGATCCCGTTCCATGATCCTGTGAACCGGACCCGGATGGTTTCCTCTACCAGGATTTCCCCGGTCCTGCGGACGTCCACCGCGCCTTCGAAACGCTCGACGACCATGCTGCGTTCCTGCGCGGTGAGCTCGGTGGACGCTCCCGGACCCAGGAGTACTGCGAGGAGCAGAACGGAGAACCAGGGTGTCAGCCTCATCATCTCACGACCCCGGCGGGAATCACGCCTCGGGCCCGCTCCCGAAGTCCACCTCCGGGACGTTACGGGCCTCGCCCTCGACCTCGAAATACTCCCTCGCCTTGAAGCCGAACGGTCGGGCCACCAGGACGTTTGGCACGGTCTCGGTCCGGGTGTTGTAGTCCCGGACGACCGCATTGTAATAGCGCCGGGAGTTGGCGATGGTCTCCTCGAGTTCGGCGAGGGCTCCCTGGAGTTGTTGGAAGTTCTCCGAGGCCCTGAGTTGGGGATACGCCTCCGAAAGCGCGAACAGACTCTTCAGGGCTCCGGCCAACATCCCTTCGGCCTGGGCCTGGGCCCCGGGGCCCTGGGCCGACATCGCGGCCGAGCGGGCCTGAACCACGGATTCCAGGGTCTCCTTCTCGTGCCCGGCGTAGCCTTTGACCGTCTCCACGAGATTGGGGACCAGGTTGTGCCGGCGCTTGAGTTGCACGTCCACGTCGGCCCAGGCGGCGTCCACCTGTTGGCGGAGCCGAACGAGTCCGTTATAGGCGATCACTCCCCAGAAGATGAGGATCGCCGGGATGATCAGTTCCCACATGGGTCTCCGCCGGTTGGGGTTCGCAGGCTCGGGGGCTCCGTGCATGATAGGCCGATAGGTCCGTGTCTGGAAAGCGACTCGGCTGGTGCGCCGTCCTTCTCCACCGTTTGCTCCGCCAATCCTGTATTCCTAACTTTCGCCTTCTTGTTTTCAGGAATCTCCAGGGGCGCGTCGTCCCCTCTCCAGGAGCGAAGCGATCGTGGCTGATCAGACCAAGTTCGACGTTCTAATCGTGGGCAGTGGCCCCGGCGGGTACGTGGCCGCCATCCGAGCGGCTCAGCTGGGCCTCAGCGTGGCCTGCGTGGAATCCGAGAAGCTGGGCGGCGTGTGTTTGAACATCGGCTGTATCCCCACGAAGGCTCTGCTCACCAGCGCACTTCTCGTGAACGAGATGAAGGGCGGGGCGAAGCATGGGATCATGGCCGACAATTTGACCGTGGACTTCGGGCCCGCTCAGGAGCGGAGTCGGGGTGTGGCGGACCAGATGGGGAAGGGGATCGGCTTCCTGTTCAAGAAGAACAAGGTGACCCACATCCAGGGGTACGGGAGGCTTCAAGGGGACGGGAAGGTGGAGGTCGAGTCCGCGGAGGGTGGAAAGACCACCTATCAGGCCGATCACATCATCGTCGCCACGGGATCTCGGCCCCGGAACCTCCCTTTCCTACAGATCGATGAGGACCGGGTGTGGTCCTCCACCGGTGCGCTCCTGGCACAGCAGGCTCCGGAGAGCATGGTGATCGTCGGCGCAGGAGCCATTGGTATGGAGTTCGCCGACATCTACACGTCCTACGGGACCGAGGTGACGATCCTCGAGGCTCTGGATCGGATCCTCCCCCTGGAGGATGCCGAGGTCTCCAAGTTCATGGAGCGGACTTACAAGAAGCGAAAGATCGCCATCCACACGGGCGCTCGGATGGAGAGCGCCGCGGTCCACGAAACCGGGGTGAAGGTCAGCTTCACCGACAGCAAGGGGACAAATCACGACCTGGAGGTGGAGCGGGTACTCCTCGCGGTAGGCCGGCAGCCCAATACGGAGGACGTGGGACTGGATGCCGCGGGGGTGGCGTTGGACGATCGGGGGTTCGTCCAGGTCGATGCCCGCATGCGCACCAACGTCCCAGGGGTCTACGCGATCGGCGACTGTGCCGGGAACCAACTCCTGGCTCATAAGGCCAGCCACGAAGGCGTCGCCTGCGTGGAGCACATCGCCGGCCAGGGGCACGGTACGGTGGCATACGACAATGTCCCCAATTGCACCTACTGCCACCCCGAGGTGGCTTCGGTCGGCATGACCGAGGAGCAAGCGCGGGAGGCGGGCTTCGACATCGAGGTGGGTAAGTTTCCCTGGGTGGGGATCGGCCGAGCCGTAGCGGCCGGGCACACGGACGGCTTTGTGAAGATCATCCGGGACAAGCGGTACTCCGAGATCCTCGGCGCTCACATTGTGGGGCCCCACGCCACGGAGCTCATCGCTGAGTTCGTCGTGGGCCGACATCTGGAGTCCACCGTAGAGGAGCTGGAGAAGGCGATGCACCCCCACCCGACCCTCTCCGAAGGCGTGTCCGAAGGAGCGTTGGCCGCCCTGGGGCGTCCCATCCACATTTGATGCCCGGCTCTTCGACTCAGGCCTGAGGACGGATCGCCCCATGGACTCCCTCGCTGTCTGGGCCCAACCCGCCGGAATGGGGTTGGCGTCGCTCCTCGCGGTGTGGATCGCACCCAGGACGTTCCGCACCGTTGTCGGCTGGGATCGCAACGGGGCGATCACGGCGGTGGGCACCGAGCCCCCTCGCTACCTGGTGGCGATCCTGATCCTGTGGGCGGGCTTGGAGGTGGTCAACGCGCTGGTTCCTCTCTGGCGCTACACGCTTCTCCCCGACTTCTTCCCCCTTCGTGTTGTCTGGCTGGGGATGCTCGGGCCGACCCTCGTGGGCGGCGCCTGGACGGCGGGGAAGTGGTTGTCGGTGGGGGATGGCCGGGGACACGGGCGGAAGATGAATGCCTTCACCACGGTTCTGGCGGTCTTCACCTGGCTGACGTTCCTCGCCTTTCTCGGTCGAGCCGCTCGAGCCGGAGCCCAGCTGAATACCGCCGCGCTGGCCCCGTCACCGGGCACCGCCCGCTTCCTCACGGGCCTCCTGGCCGGAGCCCTCCTGCTGGTCTCCGCCTTCACCTTGGCCCCCCTGGCACGAAGACTGGCCCGCTTGGCGCTCCCCCGGGCTCGGGTGGTCGGCGCGGCCGCGGCAGTCTGTGCTCTGGTGGTGGGGGTGTCGTTCAACGTGGCATCTGGCCTGCCTGACCTCCGGGACCTCCCGGGAGCCCTTCCTTCCCAGATCGAGAGCCTCCCCGTCTGGGGGGTCCCCTCGGTGCGTGCTCTGGCCGGGTGGACACCCGACGCTCTCGCCGAGCGCGTACCCGGGATCGAGGAGGCGGAAGCGGACGCCGTGATCGGTGCGGCTCGTCTCTTCCTCCACCGCGGCATCGGCGCTCCCAGGGGTCGTGCGCTGTGGGGTCTGGGGATCCGTCGACCCGAGGACCTCAGTGGGCGGGATCCCCGTGGACTGGGTGATCAGCTGGACGGGTCCGGGGCGCCCCGGACCCCGGGGGCGTGGCTGCGGGACTGGCTCCGCTGACGGCGGTGCAGTTCTTGCTAGGATTCTCGCCTCGGAAGAGCAGTCTCCCGACGTCCATGGCGGACTCCGCGCCGCAGGGGAGCATTCGGTGAGTGAAATCATGACCCAACAGCGGGAGCTTAACGAGCCCGCGTCCCGGGAATGGGGAGAGGTCGAGGAACGGGCGCTGAGGCTCTGGATCGCCCTGGCCCGGGCATATGCCACGTTCTCCCGGGCGGTGGCCGGCAAGGTCTCGGACTACGGTCTGACGGTGCCCCAGTTCGGCGTCCTGGAGGCGCTGTATCACCTGGGCCCTCTGTCCCTGGGGGATCTTGCAGACAAGCTCCTGGTCACGGGAGGGAACGTGACCTACGTGATGGATCGGCTCGAGGAGCACGGTTGGGTGATGCGGGAGCGGAGCGGCGAAGACCGTCGGGTCGTGCGAGCCAAGCTCACCCCGGCGGGCCGTGAGGTGATCGCGGAGGTGTTCCCGGGTCACGCCGAGTTCGTGCGTGATCTCACGGCGCACCTTTCGGCCGCTGAGCAGGACGAGCTCCGGTCTCTCCTCAAGCGCCTCGGCAAGGGGATCGCTCGGGGCAATCTGGAATTCTGACCCGGCTCGAACGCGGTCCCCCGAACGGTTTCAGACCCCTGCCCCAACCTCGGTCCCCGTGCTCGAGGCGCCCGGCGTGGTGATCAGGCGTGCAGGTCGATCTCCACGCCGCGGATCTGCAGGATCCTGAGCACCGCCTCACCCACCTTGTTGTTCGGCGTCGATGCTCCGGCGGTGATTCCCAACTCAAACGGGCCATCGGGGAGCCAGTCCGATTCCAGGATCTCGGGGGCGTCGGCGCTCAACTCGGGCTTGTGACGGATCTGACCGGTCTCCACGTCGATACAGGTCGCATCGGAGACGTGGAAGGTTCGGGTGTAATCCCGGCACATGTGGGCCAGATGGTTCGTGTTGGACGAGTTGTAGCCACCGATGACCACCATGATGTCGGGAGGGTCCCGGAGCAGTTCCTGTACCGCGTCCTGTCGGTCCTGAGTAGCCGAGCAGATCGTCCCGAATGCTCTGTAGTTCTCCGCCGCGTAGTCCTCGCCGCGCCCTTCCGCCATCGCCTTGCGTATCTGAGCCCCAATGGCCAGGGACTGGTTGGCGAGCATGGTGGTCTGGTTGGCTACCCCCACCTTCAGCAGGTCCCGGTCCGGATCGAATCCCGGCGTGGACTTCTCCCTGAAGTGGGCCATGAAGGCCTCTCGGGTGAGGCGGCCCGGACGGTCGGCCATGTAGTCACACACCAACCCGGCCTCCTTCATGTCCCGGACGATCAGGTACTTGCCTTCGGGATGCTTGGAAGCCTGGGAGGCAGTCGCCCGAGACTCTTCGTGCTGGTACTTCCCGTGGATGATGGCCGTGAACCCGTCCCTGGCGTAGGACTCTACGCGCTTCCAGACCACGAGGACCGACCCGCAGGTGGTGTCCACCAGGACGCAACCGATCCCCTGGAGCACTTCGAAGTCCTGTTTGGTGATCCCGAACGCCGGGATGATGACGGCGTCGTCTTCCGTGACCAGAGAGAAATCGAAGGCACCGTCCGAGTCCGGGTAGATGAACTCGATCCCCATCTCCTGCATCCGGTGGTTCACGTGGGGGTTGTGGATGATCTCTCCGAGCAGGAAGATCCGCCGATCAGGGAACTTGTGGCGGGTCTCGTAGGCGTAGTCCACGGCCCGGTCCACCCCATAGCAGAAGCCGAACTCCTGGGCGAGGCGGACCGTCATGTCTCCATAGGTCTCCGTGTAGCCTCGGGATCGGATGCGCTCCACCACGGCGGATTGGTACTCGGAATCGATCAGAGGTCTGACCTCGGACTTGAGGCCGAATCCCTTGCGGAAGTATGTCTGCTCCATCAGCGCGTTCCTGGCGACGACGTCTCGGCCCAAGGCGGGGCCTGCATTCCACCCGATCGTGGGGCGGCGGTGACTCAAAACATAACCAGCCACCGGCGAGCCAGTGGCAGGGGCTCATCCTACCCCTCGGGCCATGGGGGTTCCGTCCCGCGGACGTCGCGGTCCTGTCCCGTCTATGCAGTGGTAGATGGGGTGACGTCCGGACCCCGACGGCGAGGCAATGTGTAGATTGACCAGTTCGCTCACGCTTTTTCTATCCGATCCGTGGATCGGGATTCGAGGCTCGCTTGCTGGGTCGACTTGCTCTTCTGTTCGTGGTCATCCCCCTGCTCGAGTTGTATCTCCTGATTCAACTGGGACAGTGGGTGGGTCTGGGTCCGACTCTGGCCCTCGTGGTCGCAACCGGATTGGGCGGTGCGGTCCTGGCGAGGCGAGAGGGGTGGAGGGCGTTCCGTCGCTTCGGCGCGGCCGTGGCCCGGGGGGAGGTCCCCACCGACGCTGCGTTGGACGGCCTGGCGGTCCTGGTGGGTGGCGCGTTCCTCCTGACACCAGGGGTACTTACCGACGTGGTGGGTTTCGGTCTTCTCCTGCCACCTGTGCGGGCCCTGTTCAAACGGCGGGTGGTCTCGTCCCTCAAGGCTCGGGTGGCCACCGGGGGGATCCAGTTCCTCTTCTACGGACCGGCCGCGGGCGCCTGGATGTCTCGCCATCGAGGCCCCGGAGGGTCCAGCGGAGCCCCGGGCGAGGAGCCGGACCGTGCTTCCCCGGCCACGTCGACCGAGTCCGCTGGCGGGATATGGCCCCCGCCCCGCCCCGGCGAGATCGTCATCCCGCCGCCTGAGGGGGATGACACCTAGCCGAACACTCTTGGATGGCTCGGGGCCACGCTCTACCTTCCCCACTCCGGACCCTTCCACCACCCTGCAGCTGTAACCGTCATGCCCGACAACGCCGATTTCCTCGAGAGACTTCTCAATGCCCACGGCCCCTCCGGATTCGAAACCCGCCCGGCGGGGGTTTGGCGAGGTGAGGCCCGGACCTTCGCCTCGGAGGTTCGGACCGACGTCAGCGGGAACTCGGTGGCAACCGTAAACCCGTCGGGCTCTCCTCGGGTCATGCTGGCGGGTCATATCGACGAGATCGGGCTCCAGATCACGCACATCGACGAGGACGGGTTTCTGTTCTTCGACGAGATCGGCGGCTGGGACCCGCAGGTGCTGGTCGGGCAGCGGGTTAAGGTCCTGTCCAAGGATGGTACGCCCGCCGGTGTCGTGGGGAAGAAGCCGATCCATCTCATCAAGCCCGACGAGAGGGAGAAGGCCAGCAAGGTCAGGGATCTCTGGGTAGACGTGGGCGCTTCCTCCCGTGAGGAGGTCTCCGAGTTGGGGATTCGGGTGGGCGATCCCATGGTCCTGGACGCCGGTGTCGTGCGCCTCGCCAACGACCGGATCGCCGCTCGGGCCATCGACAATCGAATCGGGGCGTACGTGGTACTGGAGACCCTGCGACTCCTTGCCGAGGATCCGGGACGGGCCTGCTCCATGGCGGTCGCCACGGTCCAGGAGGAGATCGGATTCACCGGGGGCGGAGCGAGGACCAGCGCCTTCTCCCTCGAACCGGATCTGGCGTTGGTGGTGGACGTGACCTTCTCCACGGACGTGCCCGACCTGGAAAAGCGCGAGCTCGGGGAGCACAAGATCGGTGGCGGCCCGGTCATCAGTCGGGGTTCCTCCGCCCATCCTGTGGTCTTTGAGCGCCTGGCCGAGGTCGCTCGGAGGGAGGGCATCCCCCACACCTATCAGGCCGCCCCCAAGGCCACCAGGACGGACGCCGACGCGATCCACCTTGCCCGGTCGGGCGTGCCCACGGGTCTGGTCTCCGTCCCGAACCGGTATATGCATTCTCCCAGCGAGCTGGTGAGCCTCGAGGACCTGGATCGGACCGTACGTCTGCTGGCCGCCTTCATTCGGGATCTACCGGCCGAGCTGGATTTGACTCCCGGCGCCTAGCTCTCCGCGGACCTGGAAGCCCGGGTCGGTCGGCTCCCCCGGTCTTCTGCTCGCTCATCGGCCTTGCCGGGGCCCGGGATTCGCGTCGGTCCCTACCTTCGGACCCCTCGGTGTGGTTAGAATCCCTTAAGGCACGTACTCGCCCGTCCGTCACCCAAGCCGACGGCACCCGGGTCCGGGCCGGGGGTAGTCCCCCACCAACAGGAACAACCTCGGGCCGGGTCCTGTGGAACCGCCCGAACAACGGTCAACGATGGGAGACGGATGATGCTGGACGCTGGGGCCTTGGTGGGAGAGCTCACGGAGCTTCATGAGAGCGGACACCTTTCCGACGCGATGCTGCGGCACGCCGTGAAGACCATAGGGAAGTCGGACCCCAGGTTCGACTGGGTGGGGATCTACCTCCTGAACGAGGGGGGGGACGAACTCTGGCTGCACAACTACGTCGGGTCGCCCACGGAGCATGCCCGGATTCCGGTCGGGACCGGGGTGTGCGGGCGGGCCGTGGCCGAGGCGAGCAATCTCATCGTGAACGACGTCAGCCAAGACGAGGGCTACCTGGCCTGCAACCCGCTGGTCGAATCGGAGATCGTGGTACTGATCCGTGAGGGTGATCAGATCTTCGGCCAGATCGATATCGACAGCACGGACGCCGCTGCGTTCACTGAAGAGGACTCGCTGGCTCTCCAGCTCGTGGCGGCCCGACTCGCCGACCAGCTCCTGGCCGAGCGCGCCAACTGACCGAACGGGTGGAGGCGCCCCCACACCCGGCGCGCCCGAGGGTCGTCGTCGCGGACAACGCCGGCCCCTTCACTCTCGATGGGACCCGGACACACATCGTCGGATCCCGCACCGTAGCCGTGGTGGATCCGGGACCGGAAGAGATCCCCCACGTAGAAAGGTTACGGGAGGCCGTGGAGGGGGCGGATTCGGTCGTGATCCTCGTAACCCACGGGCATGCGGACCACGCTGGGGTCGCGGCGAGGCTCGGGAACCTCCTCGCCGCCGAGGTCCGAGGCTTCGGTCGAGGGGCCCGCCCGTTCTCTCCCGGCGAGAAGGTGTTCACCGACGCCGGATCCTTGATCCCTCTCCTGACGCCTGGTCACACGAGGGACCATTACGCCTTCCACTGGCCGGAGGCCCGGGCCGTCTTTCCGGGCGATCTTCTTCTGGGCAGCGGCGACACGACCTGGGTCGCCGAGTACCCGGGATGTGTGGCGGACTATCTCGCCAGCCTCGACGCGCTGGAGCGGACTGGGGCCCATGTGCTCTTCCCCGCCCACGGTCCATCCCTCGAAAATGCCCCTGAAGCCGTCCGACGATTCCGGCTCCATCGCCTCGCGAGGATCGCGCAGGTAGAGGCCGCTCTGGCGGTCAAGCCCCGCTCTACCCTCCCGGAGTTGCTCGACTCGGTATATGGGCCGGCGATCCCCGAGGGTGTGAGGGAGGCCGCACGGAAGAGCCTGGAGGCGATCCTTCACCATCTGGGTCGATAGGTCCACCCTCCAGGAATTCGCACTGCCGGCCGACGGGTTGCCACCCGGGGAAACCGCGTGGTATCTCTGAGACACGCGGCGAACCGTCGCCCCGGTCTCCCCTCCCCGCATGGTCCCACATGTCGCCGTTGGCCGCCCAATCCCGACTGACGACCCGCCTCCAGGGTATCGTGGGACGCGAGGGTGTGATCTTCCAACCCTCGGAGCTCCTGGTCTACGAATCGGACGGGTTGACGTCCTATCGACGGACTCCCGGTGGCGTGGTCTTCCCCCGGTCCACGGCGGAGGTCTCCGGAGTCCTCCAGGTCCTCTTCGAGGCCGGCGTCCCGGTGGTCCCCCGAGGTGCAGGAACCGGGCTTTCGGGAGGAGCGCTGGCCGATGGGGACGCGGTTGTCGTGTCCACCGCACGGATGTCCGAGATCCTGGAAGTGGACGCGCCCAACCGGAGAGCCGTGGTCCAGCCCGGGGTCCTCAATGCCGAGCTCTCGGCTGCCTGCAGGCCGTTCGGTCTCATGTATGCCCCCGACCCCTCCTCCCAATCCGCTTGCACCCTCGGCGGGAACGTGGCGGAGAACTCGGGAGGTCCCCACTGCCTCAAGTACGGGGTGACCTCACGTTACGTCACCGGCCTGGAGGTGGTCCTCGCCCACGGTGAGATCGTCAGCCTGGGAGGGCGGGGGCGGGGTGGGGTCGGTCTGGACCTGGTGGGCTTGTTCGTGGGGTCCGAAGGGTGCCTGGGAATCGCTACGGCCATAGAAGTGGCCTTGAGCCCCATCCCTCCTGCAGTTCGTACGCTTCTCGCAATCTTCGATCGCATCGAGGACGCGGGCCGGGCGGTCACGGAGATCATCGGAGACGGGCTGCTCCCGGCGGCGTTGGAGATCATGGACGGCCCGACGATCCGGGCCGTGGAGGCGTCCGTGTTCGCTGCGGGTTATCCCACAGATGCAGCCGCCGCTCTCGTAGTGGAGTTCGACGGTCTGGATCCCGGGCTGGACCGGGATGCGGCCAGGGCCGAAGCCCACTGCAGAAGCGCCGGGGCCCGGGATGTCCAGAAGGCCGCGCTGGAGGAGGCCCGCGCCGGACTCTGGAAGGGCCGGAAGAAGGCGTTCGGAGCCATGGGGAGGATCGCCCCCGACCTCATGGTCCAAGATGCCACGGTCCCCCGGTCCACCCTGCCGTCGGTACTCGCGAAGATCTCCGAGATCGGGAGCCGCTACGGCCTTCACGTGGCCAACGTCTTCCACGCCGGAGATGGGAATCTCCACCCGAACATCCTATTCGATCACAGGGATGAGGAGGAGTTGGCCCGGGTCGAGGCCGCCTCTCGCGAGATCATGGCCGTCTGCGTGGAGGCTGGAGGGACGATCACGGGAGAACACGGGGTCGGCGTGGACAAGCGTAAATACATGGGACTCGTCTTCAATCCGGACACGCTGAGGGCGTTCGTGGGTGTGGCCCGGGCGTTCGACCCCCAGGGAAGAATGAACCCCGGAAAGGTCCTGCCCGACGAGATCTGGGCGGAAGTCCCATGAACGGGGACCGTGAGCGGCGGCCGCCTGGGGCGGGGGGCGATGGAAGAGACGGCCCCATTGGGATCGAGGGAAAGGTGGCTGCGGAGATCCTGATCCGGGGCGAGCAGGCGCAGCGGTGGGCTGTGGAGGGCGTCGCACCACGGGTCGTGGCGGTCCCCAGGACGGCCGACGAGGCCGCTGACGTTCTGGGATGGGCGAACGAACTCGGGCTGACCGTGGCGGTCGCCGGTGCCGGAACCCGACTGGCCGGATCCGGCCTGCCCTCCGCCCCTGACCTCGTCGTGACCGCCCTGGGAATCGCCGATCTGATCCACTACGAACCCGCGGACATGACCTTCTCGGCCGGCGCCGGCATGACCGGGTCGGCCCTTGGGGAGATCACGGCTGGGAACGGCCAAGCCCTCCCCCTGAACCCGCCCGGATGGACCCATGCCACGCTGGGGGGACTCTTCTCCCGGGGCGAGGCGGGGGGCAGTCAGGAGATGTACGGCCGGGTTCGGGATCTGGCCCTGGGGTTCACCCTCGTCACCGGAGATGGGAAGGTGTTGAGGGTCGGTGGACAAGTGGTCAAGAACGTGGCTGGATTCGACCTGGTCCGGCTGGCCGTGGGTGGCCGGGGGGCTCTCGGGCTTCTCACGGGCGTCTCCGCGAGACTCTTCCCGCTCCCGGAGAGGGAGGCGGGTGTCTGGGCTCGCTTCGGCAGCGATGAGGAACTGCTGGAGTGCGGTGAAGCCGTGCGGGACGCCCCATTTGCCCTGGCCGGCGCCGAAGCGCGGTGGGCGTGGCGTGGGGATGGGGCGGGGGTGTTCCTGAGGCTCAGAGGCAACCGCGAGCCGGTGGAGGAGATGTGCCGGTTCCTCCTGGAACGCCTCGGGACCGGGACGTCCCGACGGATGGACGACTCCGAGTTGACCTCGGCGATCCTGGAGTCGGAGGGGGCGGACCCCGGGGGATCGAGGGGGGGGTCCCGGGTGTGCCTGCGCTTCAATGGTCTCCCCGCGGAACTGGCTGGGACGCTGTCCCTGGCCCGAGCACTGGGAGGGGAGAGTGATCTCGGCGCATCCCTTCTCACGGGAGAGATCACGGTGCTCACGGAGGATTCGCCGGACCTGGAGGAACGGGTGCGGTCCGTCGCTGCCCGGCTGTGGGCCGTGGGCGGAGCCGTGGAGGTGCTCCGTGG
Source organism: Gemmatimonadota bacterium (assembly GCA_039591855.1). Lineage (GTDB taxonomy): Bacteria > Gemmatimonadota > Gemmatimonadetes > Longimicrobiales > Gaopeijiaceae > JBDHCV01. Next base: position 56,915 of record JBDHCV010000007.1, read on the forward strand.
CCCATCCCGGATCCACGTGGCCGCTCACCGGTCCGATCCCGGTGCCCAGCGGTTGGGGACGGCCCTCCAGGACCTCTTTGATCCGGATCGTTCCCTGCTTTCCGGCGCCCGCTTCGAGGTCGCTGGGAGTCGCGCTGATCCGGACGTTCTTGCTCCCCTGGATAGGGGGTGACCGTGCTCGAGGTCTATCGGCCCAGTGACGGGGCCTCCCTGGGATCGGTCGCCACGGCGACCTCAGCGGAAGTGGGAGATGCCGTCAGGGCCGTTCGCCGTGTGCAGCCCGGGTGGGGAAGCCTGGATTCGGCGGATCGGGCCCGGAGACTCGCGGATCTCCAGGAAGCGCTTCGGGTTCGCTCGGAAGAGGCGGCGGATGTCATCGTTTCGGAGACCGGGAAGCCCCGTGTCGAAGCCTTGGCTGAAGTGTTGGTCTGCCTCGAGACCATTCGCCATTACCGCAAGGCTGCGCCGCGGATCCTCAGGCCGCGGCGACCCTCCACGGGATGGATGTTCTGGAAGTCCGCTCGCGTCCTGCGGGAGCCCCACGGGGTGGTGGGGGTGATTTCGCCCTGGAACTATCCCCTGATCCTGGCCATGGACCCCACCGTGACCGCCCTGTTCGCCGGGAACGGGGTGGTTCTCAAGCCCTCGGAGTACACGCCCTACACAGGTCTCTTCGTTCAGGACCTCTGCAGAGGAGCGGGTCTGCCCGAGGGCTTGGTGTCGGTGGTGACCGGGGACGGGTCCACGGGCGCCGTACTGGTCGGAGCGGGGGTGGACAAGATCCACTTTACGGGGAGCACCGCCACTGGACGGCGGGTGATGGCCGGGGCGGCGGAGTCGCTGATCCCGGTAACCCTGGAGCTGGGGGGGAAGGATCCGGCCATCGTACTCGAGGACGCGGACCTGGAACGGGCCGCGCGTGGCATCGTGTTCGGCGCCTTCTACAATGCCGGCCAAACCTGTGTGTCCACCGAGCGGGTCTTCGTGGTCGAAACGGTCTACGAGCCGTTCCTTCGGCGGGTGGTCGAGCTGGTGGGGGAGATTCGGGCAGGTGGGCCGGGCGACCAGGACATGGGACCCATGTGCCATCCCGGGCAGCTCGCCATCGTCGAAGACCACCTGAGGGACGCTCTGGATCGCGGGGCTCGGGTCGTTGCGGGGGGAGGCCGCGATCGGGACGGGGGCCGGGTCCTCCTGCCCACGGTTCTGGTGGATGTGGAGCGGGGGATGAAGATCCTGGAAGAAGAGACCTTCGGCCCGATTCTGCCGGTGGTAAAGGTTCGGGACGAGCGAGAGGCCATCGACCGGGCGAACGAAGGTGCGTTCGGGCTGTTCGCCAGTGTCTGGACCGGCCGTCGGGCCCGGGGGCTGCGGGTTGCCCGAAGCCTTCGAGCGGGAGGGGTGTCGATCAACGATACCTTGAGCCATTACGCCCTTCCTTCCTTGCCCATGGGTGGGGTCGCACAAAGCGGTTTCGGAAGGACTCGGGGCGAGGCCGGCCTGCTGGAAATGACTCGAACGCGATCGATCTTCGAGGACCGCCTGGGCCTCCGGAGGGAGCCATGGTGGTATCCATACACGGCGTTCAGCCTCCGGCTGCATCGAACCCTGGTGCAGTGGAGAGGGGGAAGCGGATGGGACGGGATGGTTCGGGCCCTTCGGACGCTCCTGGGCCGAGGTGAGGGGGATCGATGACCGACCTCGCTTCCATGCTCGTCGACCAGGAGGAGCGGCTTTCCCACTGCGTCCATTGTGGGTTCTGTCTCCCGGTCTGCCCCACCTACGTGCGGCTTCGAGACGAAAACGACTCCCCTCGGGGGCGTCTCCACCTGATGCGAGCCGTGGCGGGCGGCAGGCTGTTGACCGAGGACGAGACGTTCGGAGTCCACATCGACCGGTGCCTGGGGTGCCGAGCCTGCGAGACCGTTTGTCCGTCAGGGGTCGAATACGGAGTTCTCCTGGAAAAGGCCCGAGAGGACATCGTCCGGAAGAAGGGGCAAGCCTGGGTCGTCAAGATGTTGCTGGGTGCCTTCGCCAGCCCTGGAATGAGGAGGGTCTCTCTGGGTCTTGCCCGCGTGCTGAGGGCCTCTCGAATCCCGGCGATCCTCGCGAAGCTGCTCCCCGACTTTCCATGGCTGAGGGCCCCCCGGCTCGGCCTCGCCATGCTCGCGACGACCCGTGGGCCGGGGACCGGGGCCCTTCCCGTTCTCAACGAGCCCCGGCGGCCCGCCTCCCCGACCGCGCCCGGGTCCCGAGGTCGGGTCGGGATGCTCACCGGCTGCGTGCAGGAGGGGCTCTTCCGCCGTGTGAATGAGGCCACGCGCAGGGTCTTGACCATTAACGGGTGGGAGGTGGTGGACGTGCCGGAGCAGGGCTGCTGCGGGGCTCTTCACGCCCACTCCGGAGAGCTGGCCGGCGCCCGGGCTCTCGCAAGGGAGAACGTGGAGGCCTTCGGTCGCCTCGACCTGGATTTCGTGGTAGTGAACGCCGCGGGGTGTGGCGCCGCCATGAAGGAGTTCGGTGAGCTCCTCGCGGAGGACCAAACTTGGGCCGGCCGTGCCCATGCGGTGGCGGAGCGGGTCCGGGACTTCAGCGAGCTTCTGGCGGATACCGGGGTGGTTCAGGGCGGTTCCATCCCCGAGAAGGTCACTGTGGATCGGCCCTGCCATCTGGTCCACGCGCAGCGTGTTGGCTCCCAGCCGGAAGACGTGCTCCGGGTCGGCGTGCCGGATCTCGAGATCATCCCGCTGGAGGACGCGGACGAGTGCTGTGGGGGGGCGGGGATCTACGGGATTACCCACCCCGACCTGGGGGGGCGGATCGGTGCGGACAAGGTCTCGGCGATCATCGCCACCGGAGCCCGTATGGCTCTTTCGGCCAACCCCGGGTGTATGATGCAGATCGGCGCTGAACTCCTCCTGCGGGGGTCGCAAGTCGGTGTCCTCCATCCCGCGGAGCTTCTCGACGAGAGCTATCGCCGGGCGGGATTCTACCAGGACTGACCGCCTCGTTCCGACCCGCACCGCTCTCTGGAGTCACGCCGAATCCCGCCTGCCTCGACCCAGTCGAGTCTTGTCCCGCCTGACGAGCTTCTCCGGCCGGAGGGACAAATGAAGGACTTGGCATCCCGAGGGTTGCTCACCCTCACTGGCGATCCCCCGATCTGGCCCCGGTTCTTCCTGGTGGCGCCGTTGTTCTTCGTCGGTACCAGGGAGCCGGACGGGACCTACGACCTGGCGCCCGTCCATCACGCCATGCCCCTGGGCTGGACCGCGAACTACTTCGCGTTCGCCACCGCCCCCTCCCACGCTACGCTGAGGAACCTCGAAAGAGAGGGGGTCTTCACCCTGAGTGCCCCGGCTCCTGATCAGCTCCTGGACCTGAGCCTGGCGGCGGCGCCTCGGATCGAGGGAGGAGCGAAGCCGAGCTTGTCCGCGCTCTCCACTTTTCCCGCTGCCTATTTGGACGGTGTACTGGTCGAGGGAGCCTATCTCCACCTGGAGTGCGACCTGGAGCGGGTCCTGCGGGGGTTCGGCGAGAACTGCGTGGTCATCGGGAAGGTGCGGGCGGCGCACGTGGATGAAGCTTCGGTCCGTCGCGAAGACCTGGACGACGCGGACCTCCTTGCACACGCCCCCCTCCTGGCGTTCTTGTCTCCCGGCAGGTACGCCCGCATCGAGGAGACGTTCGCGTTTCCCTTCCACGAGGGCTTTTCACGGTAGGGAGGTATGAGCGCGACTCTTTCATCCACGATCAGGTCCCACCTCGAGGCGCGGCATGAGGACATGGTGGACTTCCTCATGGAGTTGGCCAGCTTCGAGACTCCCTCCACGGATGCCCGGACGCTGGTCCCGGCACTGGATTTCCTGGAAGGCGCGTTGACCGACGTAGGTCTTCGGGTCCGCCGGATTCGGGGCAGGGAGTCCGGAGGTCACCTGTTGGGGATCCCCACGGGCCGATCCAAGGGCGTTCCCGGCCAGCTCCTGATGGGGCATCTGGACACCGTCTGGCCCACGGGCACCTTGCAGACCATGCCCCTGGTCCGGGAGGACGGGAAGCTCCGGGGGCCAGGGGTGTTCGACATGAAGGGCGGGCTCACGCTCATGGTCTTCGCCCTTCGAACGCTGCGGGATCTCGGCCTCGAGCCGCCGGCGACGCCCGTGGTGCTGGTGAACTCCGACGAGGAGATCGGAAGCCCCGAGTCCAGACGGGTGGTCCGGCTCGTCGCGAGGAACGTGATTCGGGCCTTCGTGCTCGAGCCGCCCCTGGGGTTGGCAGGGAGCCTGAAGACTGCGAGAAAGGGGGTCGGGCGCTTCCAGGTCCGGGTCCTGGGGAAGGCGGCCCACGCGGGTCTCGATCCGGACTCGGGAGCCAGCGCCATCGTGGAGATGTCCTATCTGATCCAGAAGTTGCACGCGCTCAACGACCGGGAGAGAGGGATCTCCGTGAACGTGGGCACCGTGGACGGGGGTCTCCGACCGAACGTGGTGGCTCCGGAGAGCGTGGCCCAAGTGGACGTGCGGGTTCAGTCCATGGAGGACGCCCGGGAGATCGATGCGTGCATCCGTTCCCTCACCCCGTCGATTCCTGGCGTGACGCTGGAGATCAGCGGGGGTATTGGCGTGCCACCCTTGGAGCGCACCCCTCGGAACAGAGAACTCTGGTGGGCCGCTCGCCAGGCCGGAGCCGAGTTGGGCCTGGAGTTGGAGGAGGCGCTGGCAGGAGGAGGCTCGGATGGCAATACGACGAGCCAATACACCGCCACCCTGGATGGGATGGGGCCGGTGGGGGACGGCGCCCACGCGGTGCGGGAGCACGTCGTGCTGGACAGCCTCGTGGAGCGTGGCGCGCTCCTCACGCGGCTGCTGTTGTGGGATTTGCCCGAGTCTGCTCCTGCGTAAGAAAGGACCGGACCATGATGGACAAGGCGTTCTACGGATCTCTGACCAGAATCGCCGAGCTCGGGACCTGGCCCGTGGAGATCGAGGCCCAGGAGAAGGGTCTCTGGCGGAACGGCGATTACGCCGTGGCGGAAGTCCTCGAGGTGTCCCACCCGGCCGAGAGGCTGGAGTTGACCGACGGGCGGGATGTGGAGCTGACCGTCGGGGATTGGCTCATCGGAGCACTCGGAGTGCGGGCCGCGACCCTGGAGGCGACCGGGAGTTGGAGGGACGTGGAGGCGGACATGATCCTCCACAATCTCACGGGTGCCGGCCTCCTCGGGCGGCTAACCTCAAAGTCCCCGCTCGCTCCGCACCTGGCCAAGGTACGCTACCTGGGCCATGTGATGGTCGACGGGAGGCCTTCCAACATGCTCGACTGGGTGGCCGAGGTGGAGGAGCGATCGATCTCGAGCCCGGTGGTGCTGGTCATCGGCACCTCCATGTCCGCCGGCAAGACGCTTTCCGCGCGGAAGATCATCCGCCAGCTTCGCAAGCTGAAGATGACCGTGGTTGGGGCCAAACTCACCGGAGCCGGTCGCTGGCGGGACGTTCTCAGCATGAGAGACGCCGGAGCGATGGAGATCTTCGACTTCGTGGATGTCGGTTTGCCGTCTACCATCGTTGAGGAGGAGCTGTTCCGAACCGCGACCCGAGGACTTCTCAGCCGAATCGCCTCCGCCGACGCGGACGTGATCGTGGCCGAGGCCGGGGCGTCGCCGCTGGAACCGTACAACGGAGGAATCGCCATCGAAATGCTGACGGGAAAGACCGCGTTCACCCTCCTGTGCGCCTCCGACCCCTACGCCGCACGGGGGATCATGGAGGCCTTTGGGATCCTCCCCGATCTGGTGGCGGGACCGGCCGCCAACACCCTGGCAGGCGCTCGGCTGGTAGAGCGCCTTTGCGGCGTGCCCGCCCTCAACCTTCTCGAGACCGGTACGGAGCCGGCTCTGCTCGGAATGCTGAAGAAGGTGCTCTGCTCGGGTCCCGCTCCCGGGATCGGTGCCGCTTGAGTGGGGGTCGCCAAGGTCCTGGGGGAGCCGATCCCGTCGACCCTCCCGTCCGCATCCGTGACCTGTCGACCCTCGATGACATGCGGGCGTGTGTTCGGCTCCAGGAGACCACCTGGGGACGGGACTTCACCGAAAAGGTCCCCCTTTCCATCCTCAAGGTTGGACAGCGCCTGGGTGGAGTCAGCGCCGGCGCGTTTCTGCCGGACGGGTCTGCCGAGGGCACGCTCGTCGGCTTCGTATTCGGCCTGACGGGTCTGACACCCGACGGCCTTGCCCACTGGTCCGACATGCTCGCGGTCTCCCCCGAATTCCGGGGTCGAGGCATCGGCATTCGTCTCAAGCTGTTCCAGCGGGAGCGGGTCCTGGGTCTCGGCGTGCGAACCATGTTCTGGACCTTCGACCCCCTGGAGGTCCGAAATGGGCGGCTCAACTTCAGACGGTTGGGCGGCTATTCGGTGGAGTACGTCCCGAACATGTACGGCGCCTCCGTATCCCCCCTGCATCTCGGGCTCGCTACGGACCGATTGGTGGTCCGATGGGATCTCGACTCTCGTCGGGTCGCCGACGCCCTCTCCGCCGAGGGCGTGGCGCCCGTTGACCTGTCCCGGGGGGTGACGGCGTTCGACGTGACCCGTGACGGCGAGTGGCCGGTCCCGGGGGAGGCGTTGAGGCCCATGCCGGCGGAGGAGGATTACCTCGTCCCCGTTCCCAGTAGCATCGCGGCGCTTCACGCCGCCCGCCCGGACCTGGCTCGGAGGTGGCGGAAGGCGGCCCGAGATGCGTTGGAGCGCGCCCTGCTGGGAGGGGGCGCGGTGATCGATGCCATCCCGGGTGAATCACTCAGCCACTATCGGGTCGGCCCGCGCCGGTGGATCCAGGAGGAGCACCCATGAACCCCATCCGATGCCGTGGGAGGGCAGGTTCGCCATGAGGATTCACCGCATTGAGCTCCGGGAGATCGCCCTTCGCCTTCGGGAGCGTTTCGAGATCAGTAGCGGCGGGCGCCAGGATCGAAGGGTCTTGCTACTCAAGCTCGAAGCCGGGGACCATACGGGCTGGGGCGAGTGTGTGGCGGCGGAGGATCCGGGCTATTCCTACGAGACCACCGAGACCGCCTGGAGCGTCTTCGACGAGTTCCTCATCCCAGGGGTTCTCGGTCAGGAGATGGAGGATGCGCGAGACCTCCTCGGTCCGGTCGAGTGGGTCCGGGGCCACAGGATGGCCAAGGCGGGTCTGGAGATGGCTGCGTGGGACCTGGAGGCTCGCAGAAGAGGCGTTTCCCTGGCTGACCTCCTGGGGGGTCGGGCCGGAGAGATTGCCGTTGGGGTCAGCGTGGGACTTCAACCGACCGACGAGGCCCTCCTGTCGAACGTGGCCAGGTATGTAGATGAGGGGTACGCCAGGATCAAGATCAAGATCAAGCCCGGGAGGGACGTGGACATGCTCGGTGCGGTCCGACAAGCGTTCCCCGATCTGCCCATGATGGCCGATGCCAATTCGGCCTATACCCTGGATGACCTGGGTGTTCTGAAGGCTCTGGACCGTCTGGAACTCATGATGATCGAGCAACCACTGGCCCACGACGACCTCCTGGATCACAGCCGGCTCCAGCGCTCTCTCGACACCCCGATCTGCCTGGACGAGTCCATCCGTTCGGTTCGGGACGCGGAACTCGCTTTGGAGTTGGGTGCCGGGAGGATCATCAACATCAAGCCCGGGAGGGTGGGCGGATTCTCACAGGCCCGTGCGATCCACGATCTTTGCCTTGACCGGGGGGTGCCGGTCTGGTGCGGGGGAATGCTGGAATCAGGCGTCGGACGGGCCCACAATCTCGCGCTGGCCTCCCTTCCGGGGTTCAGCCTTCCCGGGGATATTTCCGCATCCCGACGCTATTGGGAGCGGGATGTCGTGGATCCGGAGTTCGAACTGCGGGGGGGGACCATGACCGTTCCGGACGGGCTCGGTATGGGAGTGCGCGTTCGAGAGGAAGACCTGCCTCTCCTCACCAGGAGGGTGGAGGTTTTCGAATCGTGAGCGAGTGCGTCTCCCATCGGTCCCGGCTCGCCCGCGGTGGACGTCTGGCCTTCGCCATCCCGGCCCTGCTCCTGGCGGTGAGTTGCGCTCCTTCGCCCGGGGGCGGGCCGACGTCGACCCCCTCCCCGACCCCGGGGCCTCCGCCCGATGCGCCCGCTGCCGAGACCCCTTCGGCAGAAATCCTCCGGGCGGATACTCCCACTGCCGGGCAACCCGCCGACGATGCGCTTCGGGAGGATCCGGACTACGACGCGTACGATTTCCTCCTGGTTGGAGGATCGATCGTCGACGGCACGGGGAACGGCTGGTTCCGTGGGGATGTGGCGATCAGAGGGGATCGGATCGTCGCGGTGGAGCCTTTCGGAGTCCTGGACCCGGGACGGTCCGAGGAGGTAGTGGACGTTTCGGGGCTGGTGGTCGCGCCGGGATTCCTGGATATCAATGGCCAGTCCGATATGTCGCTCTTCGGGGACGGACGGGCGCTCAACAAGATCTTCCAGGGCGTGACCACGGAGATCATGGGGGAGAACTCCACCCCCGCCCCCCGGAATGGACGGGTCACGGGTCCCGTGGACCCGTCAGACACCACCGCGACGAGGAGGGCGGAGGCGTGGGCTCGTTTCGGTGGATGGCTCGAGGAGCTCGAAGCCAGTGGGGTCACCGTCAACGTGGCCTCCTTCGTAGGCGCCGCCACGGTCCGACAGTACGCGATGGGTATGGCGGATCGGGATCCGACCCCTGCCGAACTGGACACCATGAGGGCGGTGGTTCGGCGGTCGGTGGAAGACGGCGCCCTCGGGGTGGCGAGCGGGCTCATCTATCCCCCTGGGGCCTTCTCTTCCACGCCCGAGCTCATCGCGTTGGCCGAGGCGTCCGCAGCGGCGGGCGGCATCTACATTTCGCACATCCGAAGCGAATCTGACCGGCTCCTGGAGGCCATTGACGAGGCCGTGCGGATCGGCGCGGCCTCGGGGGCGCCCGTTGAGCTCTACCACTTGAAGGCCGCAGGGGTGGAGAACTGGGCTCTGGCCGAGGCGTCATGGGCCAAGATCGACTCGGCCCGGGCCGCAGGAGTGGATATCAGCGCGTCCATGTACCCCTATACGGCCGCCTCCACGTCATTGACCGCCTGCCTACCCCCCTGGATCCAGGCCGATGGACGCCTCCACGAAAACCTGGACGATCCGGACATCCGCGCCCGGGTCCTGGCGGAGATCGACTCCGGGTCCGGCGGATGGGAGAACTGGTGTGATCTGGCCACGCCGGCGGGGAGCATGATCGTCGGCCTGAGTCAGGACTCCCTGAAGTACCTGCAGGGGACGCGCCTCGCAGATCTCGCAGCGGCGAGAGCGGTGCCTTGGCCCGTCGCGGCCATGGACCTCCTCCGAGCCGACTCCTCACGGGTGGGGATGGTGTTCTTCGCCATGGACGAGGACAACGTGAGGAACCAACTCCGGCTTCCCTGGATCAAGTTCGGGAGCGACTCGGGGAGCTGGGATCCCTCGACCGCCCGGAGTATGACCCATCCCAGGAGCTACGGGACCTACCCCAGGATCCTGGGCCGATACGTCCGGGACGAGGGTGCCCTGGAGTTGGAGGAGGCGATTCGGAAGATGACCTCTGCGGTGGCCGCTCGCGTGGGCCTCCGGGACCGGGGGCAGGTGCGCGCTGGATTCATGGCGGACATCGTGGTGCTCGACATGGCTCGCGTCAGGGAAACCGCCACGTTCACCGATCCACATCGACTCGCCGAGGGGGTGGTCCACCTCCTCGTGAACGGGCGGCCGGTCATCTTGAACGGTGGGTCTACCGGACTCGTCCCCGGGCGTTTTCTCAGAGGTCCCGGGAACCGCTGAGAACCGGTGCGCGGCGGTTGTCCGGTAGGAGAGGCCCAAGGTCAGTTGCCGCCCCCATGATCGAATCGGTCCGAGGTGAGGCGGATCCGTCGGGTGGGGAGGCCCAGAGCCCGGACGAAGAGACGCCCGAAGCCCGTCTCGAACGCGTCGCCCATCTCCTCCTGGTTGGTGACGGCTGGGCCCACCTCCCCTCGGAGCCATCGTTGTAGCTCGTCGATGTCCGAAAGGGAGAGGGTCTCCACATCGAGCCAGAGGAGATAGTAGAAACGCCCCTCCTCCCGTGGACGGAGAGGGGGCTGAAGGACCGTCTCGAGGCTCGCCCGAGCGGCGTCCACGGACTCCAGCATCAGGTCCCGCGGCGGAGGGCCGGGGCCCAGGACCCTGAGGCCGCTGCCCAGTGGATCCATGACGAAGTTCATCCTCCACTCGAACGAGCCGGCCGGCTGATCGAAGAACCTGTCCCGCCAGAGTTCCACCCGTACCCGGATTCGAAGTGGCAGCCCGTCCTCGAGCGCCTGCTGGAGCCGCGGTTCCTCCAGGAGGTCGGTCATCACCACGGTGGCGGCCCCGGTCCCCGGATCCACGGCCAGCCGGACGGGGCGCTCGTCCCCCTGCCCTCGGACGGGCATGGGCAGAACGGCCTGCACGGCGAACGCCGCAAGCCCGATCAGGGTTGGGATCCCCGGCCGCCGGATCACCGTTCCCGAATCCTAGAACCGGTGGGTCAGACGAACGAAGAAGTTGGACCCGCCTCCCCCTCCGGTGATCGGCGCGGCCCAGTAGACTCCGAAGTTGCCGAGGTATACCCCCAGGCCAGCGTCCACGAGGGCATCGGTGTTGGCCCTGGGCTGCACGCCCCCGGGAAGCCTGGTGCTGTTTGCCCAGCCACGGCCCGCGTTCATGAACACGGCCCAGCCGGGGCTCAGATCGATCACCGGCATCCAGCGCCAGCGATCCCCGTCTTCCTCCCCGCCTACATCGAAGGAGACGAAAAAGCCGCTCCGGAGCTCCACCTGTGCCAGTGCGATTCGGTCACAGCCGTAGCCCAGATAGGCGGGCACGTACTCGGGCTCCGGCCCGACTGGGCGCTGGACCTCTAGATCCCGGGCGCCGCAATCTCCATGGAACAAGGGGAACCCCGGGACCGAACCCTCCCCTCCCACGACGAATTGGAGCTGGGAGGGGAGCGCGGAATTCTTGAGGGATCCTCCCAGCAGGCCTCGGAAATTCAGGGTCGTAGCCTGGCCGATGCGATTGTAACTGCGCATATCCAGGAACCCGAGGGCAAAGTCCGTATCCACCGGCTCCGGGTCCGTAATGGTCGGCGGGTCGACGTCCGGATCCAGGAAGGGATCGACGTAGGAGGGGAAATCCCAGGCCCCACCCACGCCGAATCGGGTCCTGGCCTCGATTAGGAACCCCGCCGAGGGCTCCCTCCGGTTATTCCTCGTGTCGAAGCGCACCGCCAATCCGATGGACCGACTCTTCCCTTCGGCCACCATGGGCTGTGGGCGCCATGGCTCGTTGTTCCGCGTCAGGGACCAGGGACTCTCTACCAGCCCCGAGAGATGCTTCTCGTCCCGATAGTCGAGGGTGAGGGCCAGGGGGCTGGACATGGGGTCGTATCGCGCGAACACGCTCCAGCCCGTCCGCTCGTAGTAGTCCCGGTAGTCGGTGTGGAGCAGGAATGTGGCCAGGGAAGCTTCGAGACCGGTGATCCCCCACGCCTCGATGGGATCGAATTCCGAGTGCAGCGTCCCCCCCACGGACCACTCTCGGGTTCCTCCGAGCATCTGCTCCCCGCGGATCCGGTAGCCCATCCGATCCGGATCGAGCGTGAGACCCGAGTAGCTCCGCCACAGGGCCAGAATATCCAGGCGGAGGGGGTTTCTGCCCGAAGTGTCGAGTACGGGCCCGAACAGCACCGGAAGCCCCTCGACCCGGTTGTAGTTGGTGCCGGCTTTGACCGTGAATCTGAGCGAGCCCACACCCAGGTTGGACGAGAGCTCCGGATCGCCCTCGGCGTTGGTGATTCCGAAGACGATCTCGTCACCCCGCATCCGGTACCGGAGCTTGTCGGAGTAGACGGTGACGGTCCCCAAGACGGAGTCGTCGCTTCCGCCTTGAACGGTCCCGCCCGCCACCAGCAGGTCGCCGGTCACGATCCCCTCATCCTCGAACAGGACATCCCCGTTCACCACCACGAGGTGCCCCTCGATCCGTCCTGCGATCGTGATCGGTCCCCCGAGGACAGCGACATCTCCTTCGAGGCTTCGGGAAGCCGGGATCCGGGACGCCCCGGAGAAGCGGAGGATACCCGGGTCGTTGAAGAACGCGGCGATCTGTTCGGCCAGGGCCTCGGGGATGCGGCCGGACTCCTGGTCCCGCTCCTGGCCCGAGGCACCGGATGCGAAGAGCAGGAGGGAGAATACGATGGACGCTCGATACCGACTCATGGAGTTGCCTTCCTTCTACGGGGCCTTACGGTTGCGCCGGTAGGGGATGGCAGGGTCCGTACCAATCCGCCTGGCAAATCATAAGTGACGGTCCGACCGAGACTTGAGACCGTAAGGGTCCGTGGGGGTTCTCTTGGATCGGCCCCAGGGGTACTCGGCCTCTGTTGCAGATCGACACAGTCAGTCGTCCGGATCCGGGTCTCCGCCATCCCTCAATCCGAGTCGCTTCATTCGACGGTAGAGATTGGCTCGGTCGGTACCGAGTCGGCGGGCCGCCGCCGCCACGTTTCCCTGCTCCGCCGCGAGCGCCCGGTCGATGAGGGACTCTTCGAACGCGTCCAGGCGGTGACGCAGTGATCGCCCGTCGCCTTCCCGGATGGCGATTGGGGTCTCCGAGCCGGGATCGGGCAGTACGCATCTGACCTCGGCGGCTTTCAGGGTAGAACCGGGGGACAGGATGGCCAGGCGTTCGACGATGTTCAGGAGCTCCCGGACGTTCCCGGGCCAGGGGTACGCCTGCATTGCCTTCATGGCACCACCCGAGAACCGGGGAGCAGGAAGGCCGCTCCTACGCTGAAGGCGATCCACCGCGCTTTCCACGAGTAGGGGGATGTCTTCAACCCGCTCCCGAAGCGGAGGCATGCGGAGAGGTACGACGTCGAGGCGAAAGAGGAGGTCCTCCCGAAAAGCCCCACGGGCGGTTTCCTGTCGCAGGTCCCGGTTGGTGGCCGCCAGGACTCGAACGTCCACCGGGATGGGGCCTGAGCCCCCGACCCGCTCTACCTCGCCGGTCTCCAGGGCCCGGAGGAGCTTCGCCTGTGCCTCGGGACCCAGGTCCGCAACCTCGTCCAGGAACAGGGTGCCGCGATCCGCCAGTTCGAACCGACCCCGACGCCGCTCGGTCGCACCGGTGAAGGCTCCCCGTTCGTGTCCGAACATCTCGCTTTCCACCAGGTCCTTGGGGATTGCGGCGCTGTTCACTCGGACGAACGGGCCCTGGCTTCTTCGGGACAGGCCATGGATTGCGCTCGCGGCCAGCTCTTTTCCGGTCCCACTCTCCCCGGTGATGAGGACCCGGGCCTCGGTGTCGGCGATCTTCCGGATCATCTCCCTGACTTCGACGATGGGTGCGCTCTTCCCTACCAGTTCGGCCTCGGGGCCCAACTCGGCCTGGAGGGCCCGTGTGAGGTCCCTGGCCCGACTTACGGCCAGGGCGGCCTGGATGGTGAGCAGGATCGCCTCTGGACTGAGGGGCTTCTCGATGAAGTGAAAGGCGCCTTGCTTGGTGGCGGTCACGGCGTCCGACAGCGTAGCCTGGCCACTCATCATGATCACCGGCGACCCGGGACAGGCTTCGATCAGGGAACCGAGGGCCTCGAGTCCAGAGATCCCGGGCAGCGCGAGATCCAGGAGGATGACCTCGGGGTGGACGGTCTCGGTGATACTGAGCCCGTCCTCGGCACTGGCCGCCTCTCCCACCGAGTATCCTTCCGCTTCCAGGAGGGCCCGGAGCATTCTGCGGAGGTTCCCCTCGTCGTCGATGATCAGTATCTGCATCCCGTCACCCTCCCGTCTCCGACCTGGTCCCCAACTGGCTCCCACCTGCCTGCAACGGAAGCCAGACCTCGAAGCGAGCGCCTCCCTCCGGCCGGTCCGCGGCCTGGACGGTCCCGCCGTGGAGCTCCACGGTCTGTCGTACCAGCGCGAGTCCCAGACCGGTCCCCCGCCGCTTGGTCGTGAACTCGGGTACCCATAGGTCCTCCCGCAACTCCTGGGGAAGGCCCGGGCCCTGATCTTCGATCGATACGCTCACGCCCATGGGGCTATCCAAAACGTGGTCCGACCGTGACTTACGAGAGTAGGCGTCCTCGGGTTGGCGTGCGTCGCTCAGGGATATGAGGATCTCCCCCGCCTTACCAGCTCCCTCCATCGCCTCCAGGGCGTTGGCCAGGAGATTCCGGAACACTGCCTCCAGGGAACCCAGGTGCCCCTCTACTGTGGCGACGCTTCCCCGATTGGAAACCGTCACCTGGATGCTCTCGCCCGAGTGGGATCGGGCCAGGGACTCCAAGAGTTCCAGGAGATCCACCTCCGACGGAGGCCCCTCGGGGAGGCGGCCCAACTGGGAGAAGGACCGAGCCATTTCATCCAGCCTCCCCACCTCCTCCAGGATCACCGCGCCGGCTTCGCTCAACGATTGTTCCGGGTGGCGCGCCACACGAGTAGCGGCGAAGCGTATGGGCGTCAGGGGGTTCTTCAACTCGTGGGCTACCCGGCGGGCCATGGCGGACCAGCTCCTGAGACGGGCTGCCTCGATGTCCCGGCGCCGTCCCCGTTCGAGTTCTTCGGCCATGGAGCGGAGGGCCTCCTCGAGACGGGACAGCTCTTCGACCCCTCGGTCCGTTCCTGGCCGTTCTGCGGGGAGAGGTTCCCCCCGGGCGATGCGATCGGTCCATCCCACCAGGTCCTCGATGGGTCGGCTCAGGGTTCGGGCCAGACGTCGGGCCGCTGCCGTGGAGAAGACGACGATGAGTGCTCCGAGCGACAGGAGCAGGATCGGCATCAACCGAAGGAAGCGTCGGGTCAGAAGCTCGTAGAGTCTGGAGAAGCGGACCGATTCCGAGAGGGCCTGCCGATGGGTCTCTGCAGCCGCCTGAAGTGCGGAGTCCGCCTCCGCATAGGGGGTGAGCAGTTCGAGGAGTGTTCCTCCCGAGGTCCCCACCTGGCTCCAGGGTCCCGCCGTCCCTGCGCCGAGCAGCGCCTCTCGCAGGGCGAACCAGGACGCGGTGAGCGCCAGGCCAACCGGGATCAGCGCCACGGCGATGAGGCTGAGGAAGAGGCGTTGCTTGAACGGTTTCTTCTGGCTCACCGGTCTCGCGGTTCCTTCCGTGGCGAGGGGAGAAGGGGTGGGCCGACGCTTCGAAGCGGGAGGATGAGGGATTCTAGGCCGACTCGGCAGGACCCGACAGGGCGCTGGGGCGGTCGCGAGTGTCCGGGACCCGCCTGAGGCACTGGGAACAGAACCGCCAATCGGGCAGCACCTCGGAGCCACAGCCGCACCAACGTTTGAGGACATGACCGCAGCGGGGGCACCCAGCCGCTCCGGCGGGGACCGCTGAAGTGCACCGGGGACATGGTGCCCTCGCGTCCACGTACGGCTGCACGACCCGAAAGGCCTCGGCCTCCGTGGTCTGTCCGGTGGCTATGAGCCGGCGGGCCGAGTCTTCCAGGGTGTTCATGCCGCCGTCCAGTCCAATAGCCCGGAGACGTGGACCGGTGGGCGACCGCATGATCGCATCGCGAAGGGCGTCGCTCATGGTCAGGAGTTGGAAGACGCCAACGCGCCCCGCCAGTCCGCCCTGGCACTCGGGGCAGTCGCCTCCCGCGCCGCCACACGCCCGGCACCTTCTCCTCACCAATCTCTGGGCTACCACGCCACTGACCCCAGCCGACACCAGGTGGGCCGGAACCCCCATGTTCAGGAGCCTTACGATCGCGCCGGGCGCGTCCATGGTGTGTAGAGTCGAGAGGACCAGGTGGCCCGTGACGGCCGCGGACATGACGATTTCGGCCGTTTCCCGGTCACGGATCTCGCCGACCATCACCACGTCGGGGTCCTGGCGGAGGATGGCCCGCAGAGCTTCGGGAAAGCCGAGCCCGGCTCTGGAGTTGACCTGGATCTGTGTCGCGCCGGGCAGGTGGTATTCTACCGGGTCCTCGACGGTGACCACGTTCAGCGCTTCCCGGTCCACCTCTGCCAGGGCGCCGAAGAGGGTCGAGCTCTTGCCGCTGCCGGTGGGTCCTGTCACGAGGATCACACCCTGGGCTTGGCGCACGAGCCCCCTGAGACGGTCGAGGTCATGGCGATGGAGGCCCAGTCCGTCGAGGCCGTCCGGCACCTGGGTCGGGTCGAGGATCCGGATGACCGCCTTCTCACCCCCACGTGCCGGCAGGGTCGACACCCTGCCCGTTTTTCCGGGGCCGGCGGAATCCAGCGAAAAGCCTCCGTCCTGGGGTCGCAGCCGGACACTGATGTCCATGCCCGCCATCACCTTGATTCTGGAGATGATGGCGCGGCTGCTTGCCAGTGGGAGTTGGATCGTGGGTCGCAGGACCCCGTCCACCCGTAAGCGGACCTGGAGGTGGTCGGGACCCGGCTCCAGGTGGATGTCGCTGGCTCCCTCCCGGACCGCCGCCTCGAGGAGGTGCTCCACCAAGCGGACGACGGGCCCCGCCCGAGCGGCCCGCTCCATGGCCAACGTATCTCCGGTATGCGCCTCCTTGGGGCCCACCGGCAACCCGTGCACCAGGTCCTCCAGTGCCTGTGGGTACGCGGCGGCGAGGGCCTCGGAGACCGCTCTCGGCGTGGAGACCAGGACCTCGATACGCTTCCCCGTCTGGAACCGCAGGTCCTCCACCACGTTGACGTCCAGGGGATCGAGCACGGCCACCCGGAGACTTCTGCCCTGGACTTCCAGGGGGACCACGCCCCGCTCTCGGGCGAACTCGGGGCGGACCAACGCCCGGGCATCGGAGGCCGGTTCGAGAGGGGGCCGACGGAAAGGGAGACTGAGTTGGGTAGCCAGGGCCCGATGCACGCCTTCCTCGCCGATGGCGCCTCGGCGTATCAGGATCGTACCGAGGCGGCCGCCGGTCCGGCGCTGATCCTCGAGGGCCTCCTCGAGATCATCTGGGGTGATCAGCTCTTCCCGGACCAGGATCCGGCCTAGTACCTCGGAACGTGGGTGCACCCGTCATCATGGATCGTCTTCCCGGGCGGGAGGATGGGTCGACGAGCCACCGGGGCCGCTTACGGCTCCCCCGGGTCTCCTGCTTCCGCGGGTTCCCCGGGCGCCGGCGCCTCGGGTGGCAGCCCCAGGACCAGGGGAACGTCGGTGATGGACGTGGGGCGCAGGGCGCGGGCTACCCTCGCGGCCGAGCCCACGAATACGCCGAGTACCGGGTTTCGGGTGTGGCCGCCCGTGACGTCCTCGATGTTCCCATGGTCGGAGGCGATCACCAGGCCGCCGCCCGGCGGGAGGGTCTCCAGCACCCCTCCGAGGAAGGCGTCCACCCGTTCGAGGCTACGCCTCGATCCCTCCATCCCGGATCGGTGGCCAGCGGTGTCCGTCGCATAGTGGGCGTATAGGGTGAGGGCATGACCGGAGGCGATGCGACCCAGGTTCCATCCGGCCTCCTCGGGAGTCACGTCGGGAAGCTCCGTGAAGCCCAGGTATCGGCGCCATCCCCCGTTCTCGATCTCACTTGCGACGGCCTCACCGGCTCCAAGGGCTTCGTGGTGCCTCACGAGGAGTCCCGCACCGGCGGCGGCCAGAGGCGGGGCGGCGGGACGACGGCCTCTGGTGCTCTCCAGGTACCCTCGGGGATATGCGTTTGCGAAGGCGGTGGGTAGGCCGGCCCGGCGTGCTCGGGCCAGGATGCTTCCATCTCTCAGGACCGGCCGTAACCGAACCGGCGTCCAGGGCCCGAAGTGCCGGCCGAAGAGCCGGGCCGCGTTCCACCCAGTGAGAAGGGAGACCTGACCGGTCCCGCTCTGGGGCGTCCCGGGCGTCTCCAGTGTGGCGTCGAGGGGGAAGACCTGGGCCCGGGGCCCGGAAGGGGCCGGATTCTCCAGCGTGGGAACGCGGCCACCGAGGAGGTCGCGCAGTGTCGGCAAGGTCGCCTGGAGGAATGGGTTCCGGTCCGGGTCCGCGGGACCGATCCCCACGCCGTCCAGGAAGATCAGCAGTTGCGGGGACGGATGCATGCCGGACGGGCGTTCGACGGACGGCGCCGACCAGGAGCCTTCCGCGCCGGGGGTTCTCCTTGGGATCAGGCCTCGGGACGCAGGTCCATGGTGACCTGGACCCCGATGTGACCCAGGTCAGCCCGGGCCCGTACCGCGTCCTTCACCCGGGGCTCGAGTTTGGCGAACGCCGCCTGGACACCGTTCCGGAGTCGCTCCCGGAGGATGCGAAGGGCGTTGGCGTCGGCCCGGGAAGACCCGGAGGCCTTCTTGGCCTCCTCCATGTCCGTGGGGGTCACCTCGAACGGGGCGATTCCCACGTCGTCGTAGCGCTCGTGGTCCAGGTATTGGACCGATATGGTGACGTCTCCCTTCGCCCGGTGCTCGCTGATGTCTCCGATGGCTTGGAATCGGGCGGCGAGTCGGCGGATCTCCTGGCTCTGAGCCGTGGCCACGTATGCCGCCTCCAGGGTCTTGAAGATCCTCCTCACCCTCTCGGACTGCATGGCGTCCAGCCCAGGGATATCGGTGTTCAACTCCCTGGCCGTGGCCTGGCGGTCGAAGCCACCGGTCGGACCCAGAGACTCCCGATTTCGCGCCCGGTCGATGCTGTCGAGGATCCTGTCGGATTGCCGATTGGCGCCTTTGCTGTAACCCATCAGGGCCGTCCCTCCATGTGCGCGTCCTAAACTCGTGCCATTCACGATAACCATGGGCCCATCGAGGGCCAAGCCGAGGCATCGCCTTTGCTGGGCGAGACCCGGCGACGGGCGATAAGTTCGGGGATCCTCAACACAACAGGACGTGTGCTTTGTCTGCATTGCTCAAACGACTGCCTCGGCTGTTCTACGCCCCGTCGGGGGTCATGGAGGAACTGAAGGAGAACCCTCGCTGGCTCGGAGCACTCCTCGTCGGGGCCCTTCTGGTGGTCGTCTCCAGCGCCCTGGTGCCGGAGGAGCTGATGAGGGAGACCATGCGCCTGGAGGCAATCCGTCGCGGCGGCGAGGTTCCGACGGGAATGGAGGGCAGGATCGGGTTGATGCGGAACCTCAGCCTCATCGCCACCCCCATCTTCTGGTTCGTCTGGAACACCTTCGTCGCCGGGGTTCTGACCGTCATCTTCGCGTTCCTCCTGGGCGACGAGGGGACCTATCGTCAGTACCTGAGCGTCGTGGTCCACGCCAGCTTCATCGGAGCCGTGGGAGCCGTGCTCACCACCCCGCTCCGCATTCAAGCTCAGGACCTCTATCTCACGTTGAGCATCGGGACGTTCGCCCAGGGGTTCATGGCCGAAGGATACTGGCTGCGGGTTCTTCAGACCTTGGACCTCTTCGGACTCTGGGCCTATGGCCTGATGGCCTTGGGGGCCGGGGCCATCGACAAACGGCGGACGTGGCTGAGCGGCTTCATTGCCATCATGGTCTTCGGATTCTCGGTCGCCTTGCTGGTGGCCCGGATCCGAGGCTGAGGAGGGTCCGTGGGCGTACCTTCCCCGGATTTCCTGGTCGTGGGAGCCGGGATCGTGGGATTGTCGGTCGCCCGTGAGCTCAAGCGACGAAATCCCGGAACCCGGGTGACGGTGATCGACAAGGAGGAGGCACCGGGGCGCCACGCCTCCGGGCGGAATTCCGGAGTCCTCCACGCGGGGTTCTACTACACGGCCGACAGCCTCAAGGCCCGATTCGCCCGGGTCGGGAACCTCCGCATGCAGGCGTTCTGCGAGGAGCAGGGACTGCCACTCCTGAAGTGCGGTAAGCTGGTGGTCGCCCGCAACGCCGGCGAACTGGATCGTCTGGACGAGTTGTTCCGCCGGGGGGAGGCCAACGGTGTCCCGGTGGAGAGGGTCACGGAGGCCGAGGCCCGTCGTCTGGAGCCCCGGGTGCGGACCTTCCAACAGGCGCTCTTCTCTCCCTCCACCGCGTCGGTCCGGCCCGGCGACGTCATGGTTCGCCTGGCCCGTCTCGCCGAGGCGGAGGGGATCGAGATGAAGTTGGGCGTCCCGTTCCAGGGGGTGTCCGCAGGGAGGGTCGGAACCGGCGTGGGACCCATGAGTCCGGGTTTCGTGGTGAACGCAGCGGGGATCCAGGCGGATCGAGTGGCGAGGGCATTCGGTTTCGGGGAAGGATTCACCATGCTCCCCTTCCGCGGCATGTACCTGCAGGCCGAACCCCAGGCCCCCTCCCTGCGGCTACACGTGTACCCGGTCCCGGACCTGCGACAGCCCTTCCTCGGCCTCCACTTCACCGTGACCGCGGAAGGGGGCGTGAAGATCGGCCCCACGGCGGCGCCCGCCCTCGGTCGGGAGCGCTATACGAGGGCTGACGGTGGAGACCTGAGGGAGGCCCTCGAGATCCTCTCCTGGGAGGCCCGTCTCTTTCTCCGCAACGGCTTCGGCTTCCGGACGCTGGCCTTCCGCGAACTCAGGAAGCTCTCCCGGGCGCGACTGGTCCGAATGGCCGGGGAGATGGTGGAGGGGGTGGAGGAGCGCCACTTCCGTCGATGGGGGACCCCGGGAATCCGGGCTCAGTTGTTCAGCACCCGGACCCGGGGTCTGGAGATGGACTTCGTGCACCAGGGGGACGACCGGTCGCTCCACGTCCTGAATGCCGTGTCGCCGGCCTTTACGTGCGCCTTCCCATTTGCCGAACACCTCGTAGACGAGGTGGAGCGGACAGCGGCGTGACGGATCGGGAGCCGAGTCGCCCCGAGTCGTTGGTGTCCCGGGCGGTCGTGGGTCTGGCCGTTTTTGCGGCGGTCTTCCACCTCTCGGCGGCGGGCATCCGGCCCCTGACCGCATTGGTGCAACGCCCCATCCACCTCCTCCTGATGGCGCTCCTGGGACTCCTCGGAGTCGGGGTGGCTCGGCGGCGGCGGGGTTCCCGGCCCCGGCTCCTGGCTTTCGTGGACGCCGGACTGGCTCTGAGCGCGGCGTTCTCCTGTATCTACCTGGTCGTTCAACACGACGCCCTGGTGGCCCGGTCCGGTCAGGCCACGCCCCTGGACCTGGTCGCCGCCGCCGCTGCCCTGGTGGTGGTGGTGGAGTTGGCGCGCCGGGCAACGGGACCCGGGCTCGTCACCGTCGTGGTCCTGGCGCTGGGATATGCCCTGGCAGGCCCCTGGCTTCCGGGGGCGCTGGCACACCGTGGGTATGGTCCGACCCGGATTCTGGAGCACCTCTACCTGTCCACCGAGGGCATCTGGGGAATCCCCCTGGGCGTCTCGGCGGACTTCGTCTACCTGTTCATCCTCTTCGGCGCCCTCCTGGACGTCGCCGGTGGTGGGGCGTTGCTCATCGCCCTGGCAGATCGGGTCGCCGGTCGGAGTCGGGGAGGGCCGGCCAAGACCGCGGCCGTGGCCAGCGCCCTGATGGGGTCCCTCTCCGGGAGCGCCGTGGCCAACGTGGTGACGACCGGGAGCTTTACGATCCCCCTCATGCGCCGGGCAGGGTTCAAGCCCTTCTTTGCCGGAGCCATCGAGGCGGCGGCTTCCACCGGAGGGCAGCTCGTCCCGCCGGTCATGGGGGCGGGAGCGTTCATCCTGGCCACCTGGACGAACATCCCCTACCGGCAGGTCGCCATGGCGGCCGTCATTCCCGCTGTTCTCTACTACGCGACGCTCATCGCGGCAATCCACTTCCGGGCCGGCCGGACCAGACTGCCTTCGGGACAGGGAGCCTCGCCTGGAGAACCCATCTCGAGCCGGCTCCACTTGCTCCTCCCACTGGGCGTGATCGTGGTGCTTCTGGCCATGGGTCGTTCCCCCATGCGAGCGGCCTTCTGGGGCGTCCTGTCCGGCGCTCTGATGGCATGGCTCCGGAGCGAGACACGCCCGGACGCCGCCCGGGTCCGACGACTGCTCGTCAACGCCGGGGGCGGTGCGGTTCAGGTGGCCGCGGCGTGCGCGGCGGCAGGGGTCGTGGTCGGGGTCGCCTCACTCACCGGCATCGGCCTCCGCATGTCGGAGCTGATCCTGACCCTCTCCCAGGGGAACCTGATGGTCGCCCTTGGGCTGACCGCCCTGGGTTCGATCGTCCTCGGCATGGGGCTGCCCACCACCGCGGCCTACGTGGTCCTGGCGGCCCTGGGGGCTCCGGCCCTGGTGGAGTTGGGGGTGCCGCTCCTCTCGGCCCACCTCTTCATCTTCTACTTCGGGTGCATCTCCAACGTCACCCCTCCCGTGTCCCTGGCCGCCTTCGCGGCTGCCGGCATCGCGGGAGCGCCCCCCGTGCGAACCGCCTTCGCCGCTGCGATCCTGGCGACGGCGGGATTCGCGATTCCATTCCTGTTCGTTTACGAGCCGGCCCTCCTCCTGGAGGCTGGGTGGGGTGCGGCCGCCCTACCCTCCATTTCGGCGCTGGCGGGGCTGGTCGCTCTGGCGGCTGCACTCATGGGGTTCCTTCGCACCGACTTGAGCCCTGCCCTCCGCGTCCTCCTGGCGGCAGCCGCCCTTGCCCTTCTCATGCCCGGCTGGGTGTCCGATCTTGGGGGACTCCTGGTGTTCGCGGGTCTGTCGCTCAAGAGGGGGGAGGGTCCGGGTGAGTCGGAGAATGGGGTGTTCCAGGGCGGGGAGAGCTAGGCCGTTCGGCTGGATCGGGGCAGCGGCGGTCCTCCTCTCGGCGCCCGTGCTCCTGTCCGGATGCTTCGGAGATGGCACCCCGACTCGGTTCTATAGCCTGGGGACCGGCGGGACGGGGGGGATCTACTATCCCCTGGGGGGAGGCATAGCCAGCCGTCTCTCGGCCGCGGATTCCTCCGCGACCTACACCGCCGAAGTGACCGGCGGGTCGGTGGAGAACGTGAATCGGGTTGCCGGCGGGCAGATCGATCTCGGGTTCGCCCTGGCCATCACCGCCTATCAGGCTCATCAGGGAGAGGGGGATTACGCCGGACGGGGCAACCGGCGTCTCCGGGTAGTGGCGCCCCTGTATCCCAACCGGCTTCACGTCCTGGTCGGACGCAGGGTGGACGCAGACGGAATCGAAGACCTCAGGGGAACGACCGTGGCCGTGGGGTCGGCGGGTAGCGGCACGGAGCAGTCGGTCCGGGAGGTTCTCGGGGCCTACGGCATCTCCTACGACGACATCACCGTCCGCTACCTCTCATTTGCCGAGTCGGCATCCGCCCTCCGAGACGGTGCGGTGGATGCGGCGTTTCTCTCGGTGGGCTTCCCGGCGGGGGCGGTCCTCGAAGCCACCACCACGGGAGGGGCGCGGTTGCTGCCCGTGATCGGGACCGGAGTGGAGCGTTTGCTTGCAGAGCACCCTTACTACAGGGCGGCCACCATACCCGCGGGAACCTACCCGGGCCTGGAAGAGGATCTCCAGACCGTATCCATGATGAACTGGATCGTGGGCCTGGACTCCCTGGACCCCGGGGTGGTCCGCTCCCTCCTCAACATTCTGGGACCCGGTCGTGTCTCCCTTGAGCAGGTCCACGAGATGGCCTCCCAGATCGATCTGGAAGAGCTGCGCTCCTCGCCCATTCCGCTTCACCAGGAGACCGAACGCTGGCTCGCCCAAATCGGATCCTGAAGCTCGGGCGTCTCCGCTCCTCCGCATCCGGGTCACCGCGGCCCAGCGGGTTGACCTCTCCTCGTGGGAGCCGAGTCCGGCTGGGGACCGCCATCCTGGCCGCGGTATGGGCAGTCGGCCTTCCGTTCGCCCAGGGCCTTCATGCGGAGGCTCCGGGACCCGAGCGTGCTCATGGCCTGAGCCCAGGCATGGTACCCGACTCCATCCTGGATGAAGTCCCCACCGCCACCGCCAGACGCACCACCGGGGAAATCGAGCTCGACGGGGTGTTGGACGACGTGGTGTGGGCCAACGCCACGCCTGTATCGGGGTTCATCCAACGGGAGCCTGTGGAGGGTATTCCCGCCGAGATGGACACCGAAGTCCGGGTCATGTTCGACGGGACCGCCCTCTACATCGGCGCCCGCATGTGGGACGAGACGCCTGAGGCGATCGCCGCCCAGTTGGTTCGCAGGGATGAGCGGGCCCAGGCCGACTACCTGGAGATCTACCTGGATCCCAACCTGGACCGCCGGACCGGATACGTGTTCCAGGTCTCCGCCGCGAACGTCCAGGGTGACAGGTACATCTTCAACGACAGTGAAGAGGACTCGAACTGGAACGCCGTGTGGGAATCGGCGGTACGCCGGGACGATCGGGGTTGGACGCTGGAAGTCCGCATCCCCCTGTCACAGATCCGGTACGACCCCCAGGCAGGGCCCCAGACGTGGGGCGTGAATTTCGCCCGGCGCCGGGTCTCCTCCAACGAGCGGTCGTTCTTCTCCCTGGAGTCCCGGCTGCAGCGGGGCAAGGTCAGCCAGTTCGGGCGTCTGGAGGGGATGGAGGTTCCGGGCTCCGCCCGGCGCCTGGAGTTCCGGCCGTATGCCTTGAGCAGCCTGGCCAGCGGCCCTGCCGAGGAGGGCGATCCCTTCTTCAGTGGCACTGCGACCGATCTCCAGGCAGGTCTGGACTTCCGGTGGGGCGTGACCTCCAACTTCACCGTGGACGCTACCGTGAACCCGGACTTCGGCCAGGTCGAAGCGGACCCCGCGGTCATCAACCTCACCGCCTTTGAGAGCTTCTTCGAGGAGAAGCGTCCCTTCTTCGTCGAGGACGCCCGGGTCCTGGACTTCGGGCTCTCGGGGCGTCGGAACGCACTCTACTACTCCCGAAGGATCGGGAGGGCGCCCCACGGGGGAGCCCCAGGGGATGCGGAGTTCGAGGATGTCCCCTTGGCCTCCAAGATCTTGGGCGCCGCGAAGGTGACCGGGCGCACCGGGGGAGGGCTCTCGGTGGGGGCGCTGTTCGCCCTTACCGACGAGGAGCAGGGCAGGGGCTTCTTCCCGGAGGATCAGTCCGTCCGGGAGTTCGTCGTGGAGCCCAGGTCTGAATACGGCGTGGTTCGGATCCAACAGGATTTCAGGTCCGGGGACACCCAGGTGGGCGGGATCCTTGCGGGCGCTCGCCGCGAGCTTCCCGGCGATGGCTCCTTCGACTGGCTTGCCTCCACGGCGTATTCCACCGGTCTCGACTTCGAGCACACCTGGGACGATCGCACCTGGGCCCTGAACGGCTTCATCGCGGCGGGACACATCCGGGGGGATTCCACCGCCATGATCCGGGTGCAGCGTAGCTCGAATCACTACTACCAGCGTCCGGACGCCACCTGGGTGACCATGGACTCCACCGCTACTGCCATGACCGGTACGGAGTGGCGGCTCCAATTCGACAAGCGCGGCGGTCAGCATTGGACCTGGGGGATCTGGACGGGCCAGGTGACCCCGGCCCTGGAGGTCAACGATCTGGGGTTCAGTTCGAACCAGGAGAAGTTGGATGCCGGGGCGCGGGTGACCTACCGGGAGATCGAGCCCGGCAGCGTCTTCCGCAACTACTCCATGACCTTCACGACCTTCCACAACTGGAGTCACGAGGCGCTCAACGAGCCCCTCAGCCTCAGTTCCTGGGGGGATGCCCACAAGTCGGGCACGGTGAGCCTGCGGTGGAGCTCCCAGTTTCTGAACTGGTGGAACCTGGAGCTGAACGGTGGCTATCGGCCTCCCTTGTACAGCTATACCCAGACCCGGGGCGGGCCGGTGATGGTGGAGCCCACCGGGTACTCGCTGACCGCATCGGTTCGCACCGACTCCCGCCGGGCCCTGAGCTTCGGGCCCCGGGTCACGTGGGGAAAAGAGCACAACCGGGTTGGCGGCCGCCTCGACTCCTCCTTGAGCGTGGTTTGGCGCCCTTCCGCCCGCCTCGAGTTGCGCCTCGACCCCTCCTATGCCCGGAGCACCAGCTCGGCCCAGTACGTGACCGCCGCGGACACGCTCTTCTACCAGCCGACCTTCGGGAAGAGGTACCTGTTCGGCGAGCTGGAGCGGGAGCAATTCTCGTTGAAGACCCGGTTCAACGTGGCGTTCTCCACGACGCTGACCCTGGAGGCCTATGCCCAGGCGTTGCTGTCGGCGGGGGAGTACGCGAGCTACCAGCAGCTGGAGGCCGCCAGGACCTACGACTTCGACGTGTTCGAGCGGGGGACCTACGGGGAGGATGCGGCGGGAGATTTCTGTCTCGACGGTCGCATCTGTAAGGCTCCGGACGGGCGCCAACACGTGGATTTCGATGGCGATGGAAGAGCGGACTACGACTTCAGCGATCGGGACTTCAACTTCCGGTCGCTCAGGGGAAACCTCGTCCTCCGATGGGAGTACCGCCCGGGGTCGACCGTCTTCCTGGTCTGGCAGCACCGGCGGAGTAACCAGGAGGATTTCGGAAACTTCGACTTCGACCGGGATCTCCGTGCGTTGGGCACCCTGGAAGGGGACGACCTCTTCATGGTCAAGGTGAACTACTGGCTGGGACTTTAGGCTCCCGGGCCGTGACTGGCTCCGGGGCCCAGTCGCACTACCTTGTCCGGGTCCATCGGCGTCGTCCTGGAGTCCCTCATGCCATCAATCGAAGTCCCGGTCCCCCCCCTCGAGTGCCAGCGAGACCATTTTCGCCTTCCCCAGGGTGAGCACTATCTGAACTGCGCCTACCAGGGGCCGCTCCCGGCCGTGGTGGAGGACGCGGGAGTCCGTGCCATCGCAAGGAAGCGTGCACCGGCGGGGATCCTTCCGGAGGACTTCTTCAACGACGCCGACGAGGCCCGGTCCCGGTTCGCCCGCCTGGTCAACGCGCCCCGGGCTGAGGAGGTCGCGATCCTCCCCTCGGTCTCGTACGGGGTGGCCATCGCGGCCCTGAACCTTCCCCTGGAACGGGGCCAGAACATCGTCCTCACCCACGAGCAGTTCCCGGGAAACGTCTACGGCTGGCGATCCCTCGCGGATCGGGTGGGTGCGAATATCCGCACCGTGGGTCCGCCGGGTTCCGGAGGGGAGGATCGGGGAGGGGCCTGGTCTGCCCGGATTCTCGACGCTATCGACCGCGACACCGGAATCGTGACGCTTGGCAACGTCCACTGGGCCGACGGCACCCGTTTCGATCTCATGGCTATCGGCGCCCGGGCTCGGGAGGTGGGAGCGGCGCTCGTCATCGATGGTACCCAGTCGGTGGGGGCCCTCCCTTTCGATGTCCAGGAGGTCCGGCCGGACGCGCTGATCGTCGCCGCCTACAAGTGGCTGCTGGGGCCGTACTCCCTCGCCCTGGGCTACTTCGGCCCCCGCTTCTCCGACGGCGTGCCTCTCGAGGAGGGGTGGATCGCTCGTGGCGGAAGCGAGGACTTCCAGGGGCTGGTGGACTACCGGGACGACTACCAACCGGGCTCCATTCGATACGACGTGGGTGAGCGGAGCAACTTCATCCTGCTCCCCATGGTGAACGCTGCCCTCGCCCTCATCGAGGAGTGGAAACCCTCGCGAATCCAGGACTACTGCCGGCGACTCCTGGCGGACGCGATTCCAGAGCTGGCCGAACTGGGCTTCGGGGTGCCCTCGGGGGATCTGGTGGCGCACCACATCGTGGGGCTGCGCATGCCGGAGGGCCTGGACCTGAAGCGGGTCCAGCGGACCCTCACGGAGCGTCGGGTCTTCGCCTCCCTCCGGGGCTCCGCTCTTCGGGTCGCGCCGAACGTCTACAATGCCTCGGATGACGTTTCCGCCCTGGTTTCCGCTCTCCGGGCCGCTGTCGGCTGAACCGGCCCTTCCCTATCGGCTGGAGCCGCCGCGGAGTCCCCCTCCGCCAAAGACGTGATCCGGGTCCCCGGCACGCCTCTCCGAAACAGGGGGCACGCCCTCCGCCAGCACGAAGGTCCGCCGGAGCGGCTCGGCCTCACCGTCGTAGGAGACTTCCACCGTCCACGTCCCCGGGGAGGAGAGGATGCCCTGGATATCCTGGGTGATCCACCACCAGGACATGGAGTAGGTGTTCCGGTTGGCCCAGGTCCGGCTGGCGGCTTCGGAGCCGTCCGGTGCGATGAACCGGTAGACGGTGCGGGTGCCTGCGGACACGTTCGCCAGGTGGATCCACACGGACAAACGCCCCGCCGAAGAGTACACGGTGTCGGCACGCGGGGGTGGATCCTTCGCCGCGTCGAGGCTCATGGCGACCGTGGTCACGCCGCCGTCGATGAACGCGAACCGATCCTGGTAGGGCTCCTGGACCGTCCAAAGCGACATGGGACTCGAGCAGCTCCCCGCGTAGGGATCCAGTACCTCGGTTCCATCCATGACCTGGAAGTGGAGGTGGGGGTGATCCGAAGTGCCGGCACTCCCGACGAGGCCCAGGGTGTCCCCGGCCGCCACCGCCTGACCCACCTCGACAGTGATTGAGTTCCGGCGGAGGTGGCCGTAGAACGTCCGGAGTCCGTTGGGATGATCGATGGTGACGTAGTTGGCGAGCCCGCCGCCGTTGGTCCAGGACTTGTTTCGGTCGTACTGGTCGTCTGTGGCTTCGGAGATGCGTCCGGGCGCCGGGGCGAGCACAGGTACACCCGCATCCATCTGGGCGAAGCTCCGGAGGGTCAGGTCGACGCCCCGATGCCCGTCATAGGATTTGTTTCCACAGGCCCAGTCGGTCACCACGTCCACCGGCCCCTGGTCCACGTAGTTCACCAGGTAGAAATCCTCCCCGAGCGTTCCCGCGAGTGTGGGGCCGAAGTCCGGGCTCTCCAGGACCCGGGTCCCGACGGAGGCGCTCACCGTCCCGGCGCGAGCAGAGATGGAGGTGGATCCGTTGGACACGGCCCTGACGGTTCCGTCGGTGTCGACGGTGGCCACGGTCTCGTCTGCGCTTGCCCAGGTCACGTCCGTAGCGAGAACGTCTCCGCGGGCGTTCCGAACCGTGGCGACCAGGGTCTGCGTGGAGTCGGGCAGCAGGAACAGCCGCTCCGGGGAGAGCCTGATCGACGCCGGCGCGGAGTCGCTCGGGCCGGGGCCCGTTCCCGGCTCGGACGCATCGCAAGCGGTCAGGAACAGGGGCAGGGCGGCCAACGGCAGCCAGCGGGCCTTCAGGATGGGGCGAGGTCGGATAGCCATGACCGGAGCATTGCACATGGCCTCCCGGATCGTCCAGGCTTCTGTCGGCTTCGGTCAGGGACCGAAGATGATCTCCGCCCTGTCTCCTGCCCGGATCCCCATCGCCTCGAACCATCCCTGGGGGACCTCCAGCGCGAAGAGGGCCGGTCCCGTGGATTCGTAGAGGTCGTCGGAAAGGGGCTCCATGGCCAGGATGTTCATGATTCGCTTCCCCTCGTCCAGGTAGGCGATGTCCAGGGCGATGTAGGTGTTCTGCATCCAGAACGAGCGAGCCTCGGCTCGATCGAACACGAAGAGCATGCCTCGCCCGTCGGCCAACTCCTCCCGGTACATCAAGCCCTGCTGGCGTTCCTCGGGGGTGCGGGCCACTTCCGCCACCACGGTGTCGGACCCGAAGATCACCCAGGCATGGCCCCGCGGCGGGGTGCCCACCTGCACGTCGGCCCCGTTCGCACTGGTGTCCACCCCGTCGGGACTCGCGTCCTGGCTGGCCGCTCCCGTTCCACACGCGGCGCTCAGGCCACCGAGGAGTAGGCAGGCCACTTGAGTCCTTGCCCTGCGCCAGCCACGGGGGGCCGAAAGAGAGCCTCGACGCTGGTGCCGGGAATCCTGAGCATAGACGCGCATGAAAACTCTTGAAGCTTGGGGTTAAATTCGGGGTATCCCACCCCGGGACAGGCTGATAACTTACGGCGCTTCTCGGGCGACGTGTAGGATGCGATTCGGGAAGAGTACGGTTCCCAAGGCTTATTATCGAGTTCGACGGTGATGCCGATGACGGTGGATCAAAGGCTTCTGGAGATCCTGGTCTGTCCTCAGACCAAGCAACGTGTGCATGAGGCGGGTGTGGATCTCATGGAGCGGGTCAACCAGGCCGTCGCGGCGGGGACACTCAAGAACCAGGGCGGGGAGACCGTCAGGGATCCGATTCCAGAGGGCTTGGTGCGGGAGGACGGCGGGGTGTTGTACCCGGTGCGGGACGACATTCCGGTCATGCTCCTGGACGAGGCGATTCCTCTGGAGGACTTGAACTAGCGATCTCCTGGGCCGGACGAGGACCACGGGTGGCGGGCTTGGCCTCGCCACCGCCTGAGGACCTACCGGGATCATAGCACGCAGCATGTAAGCCGACCCTCGTGGGCGGATCGGACGGAGGTCCGACCCCTCGCGGAGGTCCGTCGCACGTACCAGACGAAAATGAGGTTGGACATCGTGGCGAAGCGCCTCCTGGAAAGGGTGGTCCACAACCGTGGACGAATCCTCTCGATTACGGCGACCCTGCTGATGGCGGGAGCGATGGTGGCCTGCGGGGACGAGTACCCCCAGTCGACCGTCAACCCCACCACCGAGTTCGGGCGCGTCACCCACGATCTGTACACCGGGATCTTCTGGTGGACCATGATCATCCTGGCGGTGGTGTGGGCGGTGCTGGCCTACACCCTGGTCCGGTTCCGGGAGAAGCCGGGAGCGCCGCGGCCCAAGCAGATCCACGGGAACATGGCGCTCGAGATCGGTTGGACCATCGCTCCCGCCCTCATCGTGGTCGCGATCACCGTGCCGACCGTCCGGGGGGTCTTCGACCTCCAGAGGCCGAACGGGGACGACGCGTTGGTCGTGGAGGTCACCGGCAACCGTTACTGGTGGAGCTTCCACTATCCCGAGTACGGTCTGACCACGGCGAATGAACTCCACCTCCCAGTGGGCCGTCCCGTCACCCTTCGGTTGGCCGCCACGGACGTCATCCATTCCTTCTGGGTTCCCAGGATCGGCGGCAAGCGGGACGTGAACCCCATCGTCCGTACTCCCGAAGGCAAGGGTCAGAAGTACACCTGGCTCTTCTTCACCCTCGAGGAGGAGGGGGAGTATCTGGGGCAGTGTGCCGAGTTCTGCGGCGAGTCCCACTCCCTGATGAGGATGCGGGTATTCGGGGATTCCCCCGAGGCGTTCCAGGAGTGGGTCGAGGCATGGCAGACGCCCTCGGCCACTGCTCTCGCGCCCGCAGAGCCTGAGATCGCGGGGGATGCTCCGGAGGGGGGAAGCGATGCAGCTGCGGCTGCTCAGGCCACGGCCGACGAGGATCCTCTCGTGGCGCTGGGCCGGGACGTCTTCCTGAACCAGAGTTTCTGCGTCGCCTGCCACGCGATCAACGGAACCCCCGCGGGAGGCGTGATCGGACCCGACCTCACCCGGATCGGGTCCCGGAGCACCATCGGGGCCGGGATGCTTGAGAACACGCCGGAGAACCTGTTCCGCTGGATCCGGGATCCCCAGTCCGTAAAGCCCGACGCCCGGATGCCGGGTGCCAGTTACGAAGCGGGTGGCTGGCCAGCCACCAACCTGACGGACGAACAGGTCCGGGCCCTCGCCGCTTACCTGACCAGCCTCCAGTAGGCCGGTTCGGAAGCCACGCGAGGAATCGGACGAGAACGCTGCCAAGAGGACGAGAGCGATGTCGGTAGGCACTGAGAGCGCACCAGCCGAGGTCCACGCCCACGGGGAGCCCACGGGGCTGTGGAGTTGGATCACGACGGTGGACCACAAGCGGATCGGGGTGATGTACTTCCTCACCTCCCTCTTCTTCCTGTTCGTGGGAGGGTTCGAGGCCCTCCTGATCCGCCTCCAGTTGTTCCGGCCGGACAACGCCTTCATCTCGGCCGAGACGTACAACCAGATGTTCACCATGCACGGCACGACCATGGTGTTCCTGGTCGCCATGCCCATGGCCGTTGCGTTCTTCAATTACGTGGTACCGCTGCAGATCGGCGCCCGGGACGTGGCGTTCCCCAGGTTGAACGCCCTGGGGTACTGGATCTACCTGTTCGGGGCGCTGTTCATCAACAGCAGCTTCCTGTTCGGCGCTGCGCCGAACACCTCCTGGGTGGGCTACTCCACGCTCACTTCGCTGAACCAGTCCCCCGGGCTGAACGTGGACTTCTGGCTCATCGGCCTATCGATCCTCGGGATCAGCTCCATCGCGGGAGGGGTGAACTTCATCACCACCATCGTGAATCTTCGGGCTCCCGGCATGAAGTTGATGCGCATGCCCTTGTTCACCTGGATGACTCTGGTCACCAGCTTCCTTCTGGTGACGGCCCTCCCCGTGATCGCGGTGGCCTTGATCCTCCTGGCCTTCGATCGCTTCTTCGGCGCGAATTTTTACGTGCCCACGGCGGGCGGTGACCCGATCCTCTGGCAGCACCTGTTCTGGCTGTTCGGACATCCCGAGGTCTACATCCTCGTGCTTCCGTCATTCGGAGTGATCTCGGACGTCATTCCCACCTTTTCGAAGAAGCCGCTGTTCGGCTATCCGGTGGTGGTGTATGCCGGCGTCCTCATCGGCTTCATCGGATGGGGCGTCTGGAGCCACCACATGTTCACTGTGGGGTTGGGGCCCATCGCCGACGCGTTCTTCGTGGCGAGCACGATGATCATCGCCATCCCCACGGGCATCAAGATCTTCAACTGGATCGCCACCATGTGGGGCGGGTCTCTCCGGTTCACCACTCCCATGCTCTGGGCCGTGGGTCTGGTGGCGGTGTTCACCGTGGGCGGGCTCTCCGGGATCATGCACGCGTCGGCGCCGGTGGACCTGCAGCAGCACGACACCTACTTCGTGGTGGCGCACTTCCACTACGTGATCGTGGGCGGAGCGCTCTTCGGCCTCTTCTCCGGGCTCTACTATTGGTTCCCGAAGGTGACGGGTCGCTTCATGGACGAGGGGCTCGGCAAGTGGCACTTCTGGGTGACCATGGTCGGGTTCAACCTGACCTTCTTCCCCATGCACTTCTCGGGGCTGTACGGAATGCCCCGCCGGACCTGGATCTACACCGGGGACCTGGGCCTGGAGTTCTGGAATCAGCTCTCTACCGTGGGGGCGTTCATCTTCGGGGCCGGATCCCTCATCCTGGTTTGGAACCTCTGGAAGAGCGCCCGGAACGGTGAGCCGGCGGGGCACAACCCCTGGGATGCGCCGACGCTGGAGTGGTCGATCCCGTCCCCTCCGCACCACTACAACTTCCCTGCCCTCCCTGACGTGCGAAGCCGGGAGCCGCTCTGGCACGAGGACGAGCGCAAGGAGCTCGATGCTGTCATGCTCGGGCACGCGGACCCCGAGCCCACCATGCCCAACCCCTCTTTCTGGCCCATCGTCCTGGCCGGAGCCATCACCCTCACCTGGGGTCTGGTGATGACGAGGGAGTGGTGGGCGCCCCTCATCGGGCTCGCCCTGGTGTTCATCGCGGTCTACAAGTGGGCGACCGAACCGGCGTTCGATTGAGGACCCTCCCCGAATCCGTTTGACCACCGAGTTGGATTGACGACATGGCGCAAGCAGTGACCCACGACGAGCATCACTACACGTCCACCGGCCTCGATAGCTGGAAGGTCGGGTTCTGGACGTTCATCGGCTCAGAGTGTCTGTTCTTCGCGACCCTGATCTCCACCTACATGGTCTACAAAGGTGCGAGCATCACGGGGCCGTATCCGGAAGAGATCCTGGACATCCCCCTGACCACGATCAGCACGTTCGTGCTGCTCATGAGTTCCCTGGCCATGGTGCTGGCCCTGGACGGTGTGCAGAAGGGCAAGCGGGCCGGCCAGTTCTGGCTCCTCATGGTGATCCTGCTGGGCATCACCTTCCTGGGCTTTCAGGTCTACGAATTCAGCCACTTCGTCCACGAGGGCCTGACCATCCAGAGGAACGTGTTCGGGTCATCGTTCTTCGTGCTGACGGGGTTCCATGGAGCCCATGTGACCGGTGGGGTGCTGTGGCTGAGCATCCTCCTCATCCGGTCCCTCCGGGGGAAGCTCCCCCCGGGGAAGTCGCTCCAGCTGGAGATCGCAGGGCTCTATTGGCACTTCGTCGACATCGTATGGATCGCGATCTTCACGCTGATCTACCTCATTCAGTAGTCGGACCGCAGTCGGAGAACTCACATGAGCGCAGTCGCTGAAGCCCACGGCCACGAGGGAGGTCACGCTTCCCCGGGATTCTACTGGATGATCGGGGTGGTCCTCACGGTCATCACCGCGGTCGAGGTCGCGATCTTCTACATTCCCCAGTTGGCGTCCATTCTGGTCCCGGCCCTGCTTATCCTCTCAGCGGGAAAGTTCGTCCTGGTGGTGGCCTACTACATGCACCTGAAATTCGACAGCAACGTCTTCGTGGGGCTGTTCATGGCCGGGTTCGTGCTTGCGACCTTCATGGTTACGGCGCTGATTGTCCTCTACAAGGTGCTCCCGCCCTACGGGGTCGTTCCCGCCTGACCGGGACCGGCTGACGTCCGGGAGGTCCGAGGACCGGAGAGCCCCAGGGTTCCCCGGTCCTCTTCGCATCGCGAGGGTCCATGGAATTCAGCGTCTTCGGGTTCGAGTTCTACCTGAGCATCCTGATCGGGTGCGTGTACCTCGCCGGGGCCTATCTCCTCGCGATCGGGCCCGCCCGAGTCAGGTACGGGTGGGCTCAGGAGGGGGTGTCCCGGGCCAGGAGGGTCAGCTACCTGGGGGCGGTGCTCCTCATGTTCCTGGCCCTCAACGGGCCGCTGCACAACCTCAGCGACGACTACCTGTTCAGCGCCCACATGATCCAGCACATGCTGATCATGATGTTCGTGCCTCCATTCCTGATCATGGGGGTCCCGCCGTGGCTGATCCGGAAGGTGCTGGAGGTAAGAGGGGTCCGTCCGGTAGCCCGGTTCCTGACCCATCCCCTGGTCGCCTGGATCTGCTACAACACGGTCTTTATCGGTTGGCACCTGCCGCAGATGTACAACTGGGCCCTGGTGGATCACCGGGTGCACATTCTGCAGCATCTCACCTTCATGGCTGTGGCGGTGATGATGTGGTGGCCGGTGGTGAATCCGGTGAAGGAGCTGGAGCGAATTCCGGAGGGGCCGCTGCAGATGATGTACCTCTTCGCGTTCGCCGTTCCGACGACCATCGTGGCGGCGTTCATCACCGTTTCCGACGTGGTGTTCTATCCTTGGTACGCTCTGGCTCCTCGTGTCTTCGCCCTCGGTCCCCTGGAAGATCAGAGACTGGGTGGACTCATCATGTGGATCCCGGGGATGCTCTTGTTCTGGGTGGCCATCACGGTAGTCTGGTTCAGATGGACCCGAGACGAGTATCGGGGGTGGAAGGAGGAGCGGGGCAGCTAGAGCGCCTCGCCCGACGCACGATTGGCTCATTGACCCATGACCTACCAGGAGATACCAAGGATGTCCTCGCGATTCCCCACGACGCTCGCCGGCGCGTTGCTTTGCGCCGGGGCACTCGTCCTCCAGGTGGCTCCGGCCGCGGCCCAGGAGGAATCGGATCGGAGTTACAAAGTGGACGCCGAAGCGGGAGCCAGTCTCTTCTTCGGCGCCACCAGCCAGACCACCGTCATCTTGAAGAGCAGTGGGGACTACCACGGCTGGGAGCGCCTCCTCCTCGGGGGGAGAATCGCCTACGACTACGGTGAGGCTCAGGACGACCAGGAGGTCACCTTCGTCAACAAGCGGTCCTGGATCGGGGAGGTCCAACTGGACTACCTCCCGGGCGGAAACTGGAGCCCGTTCGTCCTTGCGAGTGCGGAGGGGAGCCTGGAGCGGAAGATCGAACGGAGATACGCCGGGGCCGCCGGCGTGCGATGGACCCCCCTGGACGAGGATGGCAAGAAGTTCGATCTCGCTGGAGGAGCGAAGATGGAGCGCACCACGCCCAAGGTCGAGGTGGGCGAGGTGGTCGAGACGGAGAACGTCGGACGTCTCTACACCCGTGGGGAGGTAGCATGGCCCCTGGGTGAGAATGTGGCGTTCTCACTGATCACCACCTACGAGCCCGATTTCAGCGACTTCAACAACTACACGGTGGGGGTCGATACGGGGATCCAGTTCAACCTCAATTCCTCCATCGCGCTGAAGCTCTCCCTCCTGGACCGCTACGATTCCAGCGCCAAGAGTCGCGGCGCCCTGTCCAACAACGACGGGCGGCTGTTCTTCAGCATCATCGCGGGCGTCAGCTGAGGGGAGCGACCATCCCGCCCTCGGCGACCACCACGGCCTGGCCGATCAGGTGCACCCGGTCGCCGCGGTGTCGGACCGTCAGCTCTCCCCCCCTGGCCGAGAGCTGACGGGCCGACAGTTCGTCACGCCCGAGCCTTCCGGCCCAGTAGGGGGTCAGGACGGTGTGCGCCACGCCGGTGACGGGGTCCTCGTCCACGCCTACCCAGGGGGCGAAGAACCGGGAGACGAAATCCACTTCCGGCGCGTCCCCCGGAGCGGTGACGGCCACACCGAGGGCGGTCCCAGCGGCCACCGATCGCATTGCGGTGAAGTCCGGACGGGTCCCACGGACCATGGCTTCGTTCGCGACCGGGACGATCCACAGGTTCCGCCCCTGGAGGGGTGTAGCCTCGGTCCCCGATGGCAGGCCCAGCGAAGAGAGGAAGCCGGCGGGGGGAGCCTCGGCGGTCGGTGGATCCGCGGGGAAGTCCAGGCGGAGTCTCCCGTCTTCTTCCCGGTGAACCTCCAGGGGCCCGCTGGCCGAGTCCAATCGCAGTGGGAATGGCTCCCCCTCATCCAGAAGAGAGCGGGCGGAGGCCAGGGTGGCGTGCCCACATAGGGGGACCTCGTCCGTGGGTGTGAACCAGCGGATCAGCCGCTGCCCCTGGTCGGCGGCAGGGTGCACGAAGGCCGTTTCCGAGAGATTCATCTCCGCCGCGATCGCCTGCATCGAGCGTTCCGGGATGGGCTCGTCGAGGATGAAGACCGCAGCCGGGTTGCCGCAGAATGGAACGGCAGTGAACGCGTCCACGATTCGATAGGGGAGGGTGGCCATGATGGTGCGTTCCGCTAGGGGTCCTGGGTCCAAGGGCGCCGTGGGCCTTGGGCCGTGGGTGCCGGCCACGACCGACGACCGTTATGAAGATCGATCCCGTTCCGAGAGTGTCCCTTGGGCCATGCCCTGGCAAGCGCGTTCGGGGGCCCGGTCTCTGTCCCCACGGCCTTCTCAGTTCAGTGGGGGCTTCTCCCACCATGTGGACCCGGGCGACGTGCCGCCTTCGCCCAGCACCACCGTGACCCGGTGCGTCCGTCCGTCGCGGCGGAATTCCAGCCGGTTCCCAGGAACCCCCTCGCCGTCCACTTCCATGGAGCGGACCCCCATCCCCACCCCCTCCGGGTTCTGTACGCGAACCTCATAGAGGGTCTCCGGGGGCGCTGACGAATCATGGGGAGCCTGGTCCCCCCGCGGTCCCAGGCGGATCTGGAACTCGAACCCCGGCCAGTCCCGTGGGATCCTCGGGTCTATACGCACCCCCCCGGGGATGTTGTGAATCCCCAGAATGGCCTCGGTGGCCAGACGGTAGAGCCAGGCTGCAGAGCCCGTGTACCAGGTCCAGCCTCCGACTCCGGTGAAGGGTGGCGATCCGTAGATGTCGGCGGCCACTGCATAGGGCTCTCTCTGGTATAGGGCCAGATCCTCCTCTGTGCGGACCCGCGTGACCGGATTCATGAACTGGAGGAGCCGAAACGCGGCGTCCCCTTCCCCCATCTCGGCCATTGCCCAGGCTGCCCATATTCCGGCGTGGGTATACTGGCCCCCGTTCTCCCTCACGCCCGGGGGGTAGTTGCGGATGTACCCCGGGTATGGGTCGGCCCGCTGGAAGGGAGGGGTCAGGAGGAGTACCAGCCGGTTCTCCCTGTCCACCAGATGCTCCTCGACGGCGGCCATGGCCGCCGTCGCCCGGTCGGGGCGTGCTCCGCTGCTCAGCAGGGCCCAACTCTGGGTGAGGGAATCGATCCTCCCCTCGGTCCCTTCCGCCGTTCCGATCCAGGTACCGTCGTCGAAGGTGGCCCGCCTGTACCACGACCCATCCCACGCCACGGCTTCCGCTGCTTCGACGATGGACCGGGCGCGTTCCGTCAACCACTCCGCCAGCTCATCCTCACCCCGGGCGATGCAAAGTGGCGCCCATCGTCGTGCGATGTCGAACACGAACCAGGCCAACCAGACGCTCTCTCCCCTGCCTCCTTCCCCGAGAGAGTCCAGGGAGTCGTTCCAGTCCCCGGTTCCGATGAGCGGCAGGCCCTGTGGACCGGTGCGCAGACCATGACGGAGAGCCCGAAGACAGTGGTCGAAGAGCGTGCTCGTCTCCTCGGAGGCCCGATAGACTGCGAACCGCTCCATCTCTCCAGGGCCGAGGGGCGCCCCGGTCAGGAACGGCACCACCTCGTCCAGCAGATGGGAGTCACCGGTGGCCTCCAGGAAGGTGGCGACGCTGAAAGGCAGCCACAGGAGATCGTCCGAGCAGCGGGTTCGGACCCCCCGCTCCGAGTCCGGGTGCCACCAATGCAGTACGTCGCCCTCGGGGAATTGGTGGCGGGCGGCGTCCAGGATGTGGAGACGAGCCAGGTCGGGGGCTGGCCCCAGAAGAGCCAGCACGTCCTGGAGTTGGTCGCGAAAACCGAAAGCCCCGCTTGACT
The DNA here is from genome assembly GCA_039591855.1 of Gemmatimonadota bacterium. Classification (GTDB taxonomy): domain Bacteria; phylum Gemmatimonadota; class Gemmatimonadetes; order Longimicrobiales; family Gaopeijiaceae; genus JBDHCV01. Next base: position 95,410 of record JBDHCV010000007.1, read on the forward strand.
GGTAGAATCCTGACCGACCCCAAATGCGGCAGGAGAGGGCCTGGTAGAGGAGCCAGCGGTTCACCATGACGTCCATCTCCGGGTCTGGCGTGGACACCTGGAGCCGGCCCACCACCGTGTCCCAGAACCGGGTCACCCGGGCGAGTTCCTTCCCGACCTCGCCGGGTCCCCGCAGCTGTTCCGTCAGGCTCCTGGCCCTCGGGCGATCCTGGGCGGCGCCGAGGATGAAGTGGACGGTCTCCGTGGCACCACGGGGGAGCTCGACATGGATCTGGAGGGCTCCGCAGGGATCCAGGCCCCGACCACATCGGCGAGCGAGGCCCAGTCTCGCGAGTCCGTCGGGAGAGAGAATGCCTCCGAGGCCCAGGAACTCGACCCGGTCGCAGGTGGCGCCGTGCATGGGGGACGTGGACGCAAGGAAGCCCACCCGTTCCGGATTACCCTGAGTGAAGGGGTTCCATGCCAGGAGGATCCCGGACTCTGCGTCGATTTCCGTGACCAGGTGTTGGGCCGTCCTGTCTCTCGACGTGCCCATCACCCACTCCACGTACTGAGTCACGGTGAGGCGGCGAGGGTGGTCCCAGAGGTTCTTGAGGCTCAAGGTGGCGATGCGCGTCGGATGATCCTGCGCCACGAACACGGTGAGCTCCAGCTCCAGACCCTCGCCTCGGGTTCGGAACCGCGTGGCGCCCAGCCCGTGACCCACCTCCACGGCGCCACCTTCCGGACCTGCCGCTGAGGTGGGCGAAACCAGGCGCCCCGTCTCTTCATCTCGCACCAGGATGGCCTCGGACGGCGGGTCCAGGACCGGGTCGTTGCTCCATCCGGTCAGCCGGGACTCACCGCTGTTGTCCACCCAGGTGAAGCCCGATCCCGATTCGGAGATCAGGGTTCCGAACCGGGGATTGGCCATCACATTGATCCACGGGGCCGGAGGAAGGGCCCTGGGGTCCCGGGAGCCCGGCAGGCGCAGGACGTACTCCCGGCCGTCCGCCGAGAAGCCACCCAATGCGGTGGCCGGCCCCAAAGCGTCTTTCTCTTCCACCGGAGGCAACTCCGGACGTCGGACGCCGGATGCGGAGACCGGGACGAATGGAGGCATGACGGGCCTTCGGACGCCGAGGGGACCGAGTTGCTGGGCCAGGCTCCCTCGATCCGTGGCCAGGACGACGGCGGCAGCGGTCTCCAGGTCCCTCAGGACCCCGGCTTCGGTCTGATCGCATGCCACGTAGTGAACCCCACCGGCTCTGCCCAGACGACTCCCTCGGCCCAGTTGGCCCATGGCATGGGTCAGCCAGTGGCGAAGCACCTGTGCATAGCCCCCGGGCTCCTCGTCCAGAATCACGAGGTCGATCTCGACCCCCAGGCTCTCCCAGTAGGTGTGGACCCTGAGCAGTTCCAGCACCGGTGGGGTGTCGTCGGCCCGAGCGACCCTGACCAGGAGGACCGGGAGATCCCCGGAAACCCCCAGGCTCCACAGGGACTCCTGGGCGCTGGTCCCCGGTGTCCTCGGAGGCCCGTCCATGGCGTGCGGAGACTCGGGGGCGTCCCCCATGGCGCTCGCTCCTCCGGCTGCATGTCCGCCCTGGTAGCGTCCTTCGTGGAACGGGGCCAGCGCGGCGGCGAGGAGCCGCTGATAATGGGGGAAGGACACCGGGTCCAGACCCAGGGCCTGGAGCTGGACCTGTCGGTAGAGCCGGGCCTGGTCGAACGCAGCCCGTGCCTTGGCCAGCGACCTGAATGCCTCGACGGACTGAACCGCCCGGGCCCTGGAGCGGTCGGCGCCGGTCAAGAAGGCCAACTCGGCTTGCTCGCCGGGTGGGATCTCCACGGCGCATGCCAGGCTGAAGATGGAGTCCAGGCTCTGCACGCTTCCCAACTGGTCCAGCGACCACGGCTCCTGGTCCAGTCCGGGGGGGGGCTCTACCGTCCGCCCCCGTCCCAGGAATTGGCCCCGATCGTTCCACCCTCCGAGGAACTTCGATCGGGGCCCCCGGACCACGGCGTGTGCCATGGCGACCGACTGCTCCGGATTCGCCGTCCGGCGACTGAAGCAGAGGAGCTCGGATCGGGCTACGCACCCCTCCTCCACAAAAAGTCTCGCGAACGCGGGGTGCCTGCGGTCTTCGGCGGGATGGGCCAGGGCGACTTCGCCGAAGCTCGCCACCATGAGACGGCGCTTCTCCCGACCAGTGTTGGTCAAGGTCAGGAGCCGGATCTCGACGTCGGCCGAAGGGGCGACGGTGACCGCCAGGCGGGACCAGATGTGGGATCTCTCTCGGATCATCTCCACCATGTGGGGCGAAAAGACGACCTCGGCGCTGGGGTATGGGGGCGAGGTGTCCGGGTCCCGCGGGTTCGGATCCGGAGGGCTCACTCGGGGATCCGTGGTGGCGGACCAAGTCTCCCCGGATTCCTGATCCTTGATCCAGATCCATGATCCCCACCGCCCCCTCTGAGACTCCGGCTGCCAACGGGTCAGAGCGAACTGCCTCCAGCGAAGCCCACCTGCCCCCCGGGCGTCGATGAGGGTCCTGAGGGTACCGTTGGAGAGGATCTGGACGGGAACGGGGTGCGTCTCCGGGTCTGCCGCCCACGGCTCGACCAGTGCGGGTCCGACGTCCATCCTCGGGGGGATCAGGCGCTGCCTTTCCCGGGCTTCGAGTCTGATCCGTCTGGGAGCTTGCTCGAACAGGAGGAACTCGGATGCGGCCACGTGGGGGTATGCGTGGAAGCGATCGACCATCCGGTCCGAGGTCAGCGCGTTGGCCAACGCGGTCAGGATCATGCCCTGATGGTGGGCCATGTAAGTGCGAACTGGGGTGGGGCGACTCACGCCGGCTCTCCCGGGACGGCCGAAGTCCAGGGCGTCGAAGAACCCGAGCGTGCCCAGCATGTCCGCCCCGGAGAGGCTCCGCAGATTGTTCATCACGGCCCGGGGATCGAACCGGAGTGCCAGCACGGACGCGTAGGGAGATACGACCAGTCGGTCTCCAAACTCACGGCGGAGCCCGAGGTCCGGCACCCCGAAGGCTCGGTATTGATAGATCGAGCCGGCATCGGTGTCGGAGTAGGCGGACTCACTGACTCCCCACGGCGCCGCGAAGCGAGCCCCGTACGCTCTCTGTCGGACGACGGCCCCCCGGCATGATTGGTGGACCAGGGAGCCCTGGGGCGACCTCATGAAGAGGGTGGGCATGAGGTACTCGAAGAGGGTCCCTGCCCAGGAGAGGAGGACGGCACCGCGGCCCGTGCCACCGAAGGGCCTCCCCAGGTGCATCCAGTGTCGCGCCGGGGCGTCTCCCTTGGCGATCGCGACGAAGCTGGCCAACCGAGCTTCGGAGGCGAAGAGGTCGTAGAAGCTCGGGTCCAGGGTGCCCGTGGAGAGGTTGTATCCAATGTGGAACAGGTGGCGACGATGGTCGAACAGGAAGGTGAAGTCGGTTCCTTCGACCCAATCGGCGGCCCACTGCGCCCGCTCCTCCAACTCCCCGAGGGTGAGACGGGCAGCCTCCGCGGCGGATCGAACGTGCCCTGCCCGCTCCTCCAACCACTGTCGAGATCGACCTCCCTCGGTACCCGGCAACCCTGCGAGGGAGTCCCGAAGCTGGTCCATCATCGGACCCAGGGTATGGTCCAAGCCGGCTAGGTCCTCCAGGGAAGGGTGACTTGGAAGAGCTAGAGCGAGAGGTTCCAGGGCAGGGGTGGGTGGGGTGTCGTCGGTCCCTTCCATGGTCCAGGGGAGGAACAGTGACCTCTCCGCCTTCAGATCCTCGGCCTGATCTCGCAGCGCGCCGGCCCAGAAGCGGAGGTCGTTGAGGGTCCGTGGATCCGCGAATGGCTCGATTGCGTCGAGCAGGGGTCCGATCGTCTCCTCCAACCCCCTGAGAGCCTCGGCCCCCTCTCGGCTCAAATCCGTGGGTCCGTTGGCGAGACGGGTCCGGGGTGGCTTGTCCGTCGGGCACAGGAGTTTCTCCAACTCGTTCCGCCAGTCCTCGAGGGCAGGGAGTGGGCCCCCCGGGCACAGATCCCGAGAGAGGTCCAGAAGTACGGAGACCGTCGCCCCGCCTCCTGCCTCCCATCCCCGGTCGAGCGGGGCTTTCGCGATGTCTCTGAGGCCTGCGGCCAGGGTGAGGAAAGAGGCGGCGAGATTCCCCGAATCCACTGTCGAGACGTATCGCGGGGGGAGCGGATGAAGGCTTCGGGTATCGTACCAGTTCAGGAGATGACCCCTGTGCAGGTCGAGATCCTCGAGGGTATCGGACGTGTTGGCGAGGCGGGCCGCCATGTTTTGAAGACCGATGAAGCCGAGGTCTTGGGCGGCCAGGCACGACAGCATGAGGAATCCGATGTTCGTGGGAGATGTTCGATGGGCGACGACTCCCAATGGCGCTTCCTGGAAGTTGTCCGGGGGGAGCCAGTGATCGTCCGGACCCGAATAGCGCTCGAAGTACGCCCAGGTGCGCCGGGCGAGGGACATGAGGTGTACCCGGTCCTCCGGCCTGAGTCCTTCGTCCGGGAGGCGAAGGGGCTGTCCCAACCACCATGCGGCCCAGGGAGCCGGTATCCAGAGCACCAGGATGGGAGCGGCGGCGAAGATCCTCGAGGGCTCCACCAGCCCCACGAGGATCAGCCCCGCGACCCCGGCCAGCGGTTGTGAGGCCATGTGGAGGAAGAAGAACCTCCGCCCTCGACCTCGAATCATGCGGGCCGCGTTCGATGCCGTGGTCCACTCGAGGAGGTTCCGACGTGAGGTCAGCAGGCGCCAGAGGGTCCGGAGCACGGCGTCCAGGTTCACGCGTGTGTCGTACGGCAGGTAGGCGAGGCTGATCAGCCATTGGAGCAGAGCTGCCGGTGGAGTGAGGCGGACCCCGGAGAAATGGGCTCGACGACCCGGGAATCTGGCCCGGGAACGGACCGCGGTGGCCGCGCCTGCCAGCACCGGCATCCCAAGCACCCAGGCCGCCGAGGCGGACCACCACCAGGCGGGGGCGAGGGGGGTGAGCCAGCCTACCAGGAGAAGCCCCATGACCGACGGGTAGAGCAGGCTCCGCCGGAGGTTGTCGGCGATCTTCCATCGATCGAGAAGCGACAAGCGATTCTTGCCCCGACCATGGGCGACGGGCACCCGGGGAAAGAGCCATGGGAGGATCTGCCAATCGCCCCGGATCCAGCGATGTAGCCGCCGCGAATAGGCCAGAAGATCCGGTGGGTACTCCTCGAACACCGTGATGTCCGTGGCCAGGGCCGCTCGGCCGTGGACGCCTTCGAATAGGTCGTGGCTCAGCAGGGCGTTGTCCGGGACTCGCCCCTCCAGAGACCGTTGGAACGCGGCGACGTCGTAGATCCCTTTTCCCGCGTAGATCCCCTCTGCGAACACGTCCTGGTACACGTCGGACACCGCCCCCGAATAGAGATCCAGCCCCGCGTCTCCGGCCTGGATGCGTTCGAAACGGGTCCCGGCCTCTGCCGGGAGGGTCTCGATCCTGGGTTGGATCACCGTGTAGCCCGACAGGATGCGCCCGTCCGGCCCCAGGGTCGGTCGGTTGAGAGGGTGGGCCAGGGCACCGGCCAGACGGTTTGCTGATCCGGGAGGCAGCGTGGTATCCGCGTCCAGGGTCACGACGAAGCGAATGTCTTCGAGGCGGGCGCCGTCTCCCTCCGCAACCTTGAGATCCACGTGTCCTGCCCCCAGGAGGAGGCGGTTGAGTTCGTCGAGTTTCCCTCGCTTTCGCTCCCACCCCATCCAGCGATCCTGTGCTGGATTCCACCTCCGGGGCCTGTGCAGAACAACGAAAGGTCCGGTTTCGGGGGGCTCGCCATGCCGCTCGTTCAGGGCTCTCACGGCACGCTTCAGGGAAGCCAGGAGAGGCTCGTCCGACGGCAGAGATGGCTCGTCTGCGTCTCCGAAGTCGGTCAGCAATGCGAACGTCAGATGGGCTCCGGGGTTGGCCAGGTAGTTCACCTCCAGATTCCAGGTCAGTTCGTCCACGTCGGTGGGATCGTCGAGAAGAGCGGGAACCGCGACCAGGGTCCGCCACGCCGCAGGGATCCCCTCCCGGAAGTCCAGCTTGGGCAGGGTCTCCGCTTTCACCAGGTGGGTGGCGAGCCAGTTCGCCACCGCCACGGCAACGGTTACGGCGGGCACGACCGCGAGCAGTTGCAGGACGACTGCCCATCCCTCTCCTCGCGTTGCGGCCAGGGGCCACGTGATGACGGCCCAGGTGAGCAGCGACCCCCACCCCACGGTCGCGAAGTACATCGTCCCCCTGGTGCGCTTGGCCAGGACCCTCAGGCGCTCCCGGACGGGCCGGGGAACCCCCAGGGATCGTTCCAGGAGGTCTCGGCGTTCGAACAGGATGTGGCCCACATGCAGCCCGACGCTCTTCGCCGCGTCCACGGCCGCAGCGGCCACGTCCCGTTCACCGACACCGAAGCTGCGGGCCGTCTTCTCCACGGTCCTCCGGTAGCGGTCCCGGGTCTCGGCGTCCATCTGTCGGTAGTCATGGGTCGGGTCACCCTGCCGAAGGATTTGCTCCACCCGGCAAACATGCTCGAAGAACCGCGTCCAGTCCTCGGTGGCGAGGGCCCGCAAACTCGTGATGGCGGCGGCCACCCTCCCGTGGGCCGCGTTCCTCCGCGTGGGTAGCGGTCCCGGGTCCCCGAGTGCTTCCTCTGCGGCACTGGCCAGGGCTTCCAGGAGTGCCAGTCTCAGCAGGCTTGCCAGGGCCCACAGCTCCCCGATCCGGAGTTCCGAGACCACCTGGAAGCCTTCGACCACTGGGCGCATCTGATCCGGACCGAGTTCCGCTCCGGTACGGACCACAGCCTCCGCGGCGATTGCCAGGGCCCGGGGCTCATCCGCGAACCGGCCCTCCGATACGGCGGGCAGTTCTCGAAAGAACCGGGGGGGCAAATCGGTCCTCACCCGGTCCAGGGCGTCGAATACGACGTGCTCGTTCCCCGTGAGCCACTCGGCCGCGCCGGTCTGGATCTCGGAGGGGGGAACCTCCGCCAGGGAGCGCCTCAGGCCCTGGAGTGTGCGTCCTGCCTTGTCGAGTCGTTGACGGAACGCCCGAAAGTCCGGAGCTCGGTGGGATGTGGAGATCTGAGACGCGAGCTCCGTTGCCCACTCGGCTCGTGGGAGAGGCGGCGCCGAGAACACAAGCCTACCTCCGGCGCCGTCGGGAGGGTCTGTTGGTAGTGCTCGGCGGGAGAGGGTTGGACGACTGGCTCGGCGGCACTACCAGTTCCGTAAGTCGGCTTGGCCGGCTCTGCAGTGCTTCGTCTGCCTGTTCCCTGCCCGCATCCCGGGGCCAGTCCTGGAATATCAGGAGGGTGTTGGAGCCGTGGGTCATGAGGGCCTCCGTGACACTCCCGTGTACCCAGTCGGCCTCGGGGAACCAGCCATGGGCGCTGAGGGCGGTTAGATCAGCGTTCTCCTCTCGGGCCATCTCGTCCAGGGCCCGGGGAACGTTGCGAGCGACCGTGACCCTGGTGCGGATCGGGTATTGGCCACCGGACAGGCGGTCCCGCATCCCGTCGAGATGTTCCTGAGCCAACCCCACCGTATGATCGACCAGGGAGGACAGAAGAGCTGGCCCCTCCGGGTGCCGATGTGGGCTCAGGAGGTCGGGGGCGGAGATCACGTGTGCCAGGATCACCTCGGAACCGCTGGACTCAGCGAGCCGTGACGCCATGCAGGCGGCCCAGTCCCCCCGAGGGGATCCGTCGACGGGGACCAGGATCCGTCGGGGCCATGGGCTGGTCCGGCCCTGCCTCCCGGCGGGGGCTTCCCCAACGAGGGGGGGCACCCCGTCCCCGTTCCTCACGATCAACAGGGAGGCGGAGGTGGCGGAGGCTATGGAGTAGACGTGCCCGTCCAGCCGACAATGAACCGGGCTCGAGCAGGCACAGTGCACGACGATGAGGTCGGCGTTCAGCTTCCGGGCCAGCCGGAGCGTCTCATCGAGGGGATCACCCACGGTCACTGCGTGGCGGACCGAAAGTCCGCCTAGATCGGCCCAGCGGAGAAGTCTCTTGAGGTACGACCTGGCCTCCGCCGCGGCGATCCGACATTCCAACGGGCGGGACTCGTCCACGTGGAGGGTGCGGAGGAGCACGAGTTCCGAGCCAAAGGCCCGGCAGAGTGCGGCTGCAGGAGGGATTGTGCTCTCGGACCGGCGGGATCCGTCCAGGGTCAGTAGGATCCGGTCCATGGTGACTCCCCGAGGTCGATCGGCGGGAAACCGTCTACGAGAAAGATATCAGGTCGGAATGTCCATGCCCAATCGGATCTCCCCCAGGCGCGACTCTGGGTGCCCGCCCCTCATTTCCATGGAGCCAGGGAGTACGCGAACCCGCCGGCCTAGGCCTCTTTCGCCTTCCTGAGGATGTGCTTGTGGGCTTTGAGACGGAGCGCGGTGATCCGGATGAAGCCCCGGGCGTCCTCCTGGTCGTATCCCCCGGCCACGTCCATGGACGACAGATCCTTGTCGTACAGCGCGCTCGTGGAGGTTCGGCCCCGGGGAATCACGTTCCCCTTGAAGAGCCTCACCTGCACCTCCCCGTCGATCAGGGATTCTGATTGCGCGAAGGCGGCCTGGATGAAGTCCATCTCGGGGCTGAACCAGAACCCGTTGTAGATGATCTCCGCGAAACGGGGGGAAAGCATGTCCCGGAGGCGGAGCACTTCCCGGTCCATGGCCATGCCCTCCAGGTCGCGGAGGGCGTGATGGAGGACCGTCCCTCCGGGCGTCTCGTAGACTCCCCGCGACTTGATCCCGACGAAGCGGTTCTCGACCATGTCCACCCGCCCGACCCCGTGCCGGCCGCCGACCTCGTTCAGGTAGTCGAAGAGGGCCACGGGCGCGGTGACGTCCACCCCTTCCGCCTTGCAGACCACCCGGATCGGGGCGGCGTCCTTGAAGTGGATCACCAGATCCGTTGGTGTGTCGGGGGTCTCCTCCAGGCCCCGGGTGAGCTTGAACATGTCCTCGGGTGGGGGAAGATCCGGATCCTCGAGCAGTCCGGCCTCGTAGGACCGGTGCATCAGGTTCTCGTCGCTGGAATAAGGTTTCTCCACGGTGGCCTCCACTGGGATCGCGTGCTCTCTCGCGAAGGCCAGGAGGTCGCTCCGACCCTGGAAGCGGTGAAGGAATTCCCGGTCCTTCCACGGTGCGATCACCTCCAGCTCTGGATCCAGGGCAGCGAATGCCAACTCGAACCGGACCTGGTCGTTGCCCTTTCCCGTGGCCCCGTGGGCGACCGCCGTCGCGCCTACCTGGTGGGCGATCTCCACGTGCCGCTTGGCGATCACGGGGCGGGCCAGCGACGTGCCCAGGAGGTAGCGGTTCTCGTAGATGGCGTTCCCGGCGATGGCGGGGAATATGAAGTCCGTGACGAAGTCGGCCTTCAGGTCCTCGACGAACACCTGGCTCGCACCGGTGGCGAGGGCGCGGTCCGCGACCTCCTCGAAGTCCTCCTGCTGTCCCACGTCGGCGACGTAGGCGACCACATCGTGTCCCTTCTCCAGAAGGAACTTGAGGATGCAGGCGGTGTCGAGACCGCCGCTGTAGGCCAGGACGACCTTCGTGGTGGGCACGGGGAACTCCGATTGATTTCAGGTAGCAAAAAAATACAGGGAAAGAGAATATATATCCGATCCCCAGGAGGTGCTACCGTCACGGGAGGGTCACCCCACCCGCTTCCGCTTCCCCTTCAAGAAATCCATCATGATGTACTGACCCAGGGTCATGGTGCTGGTGAAGTAGGCCTTTCCACGGGCGATTTCCGAGACCTTCTTCACGAACTGCACCAGGTAGGGGTCCCGGGCCAGCATGAAGGTGTTGATCAGGATTCCGCCCTTCCGGCAGGCCGCCACCTCCTTGAAGGTCTTCCGCAGGATGTGGCCGTCCATTCCACCGGAGTTCTTGTAGACCCGGCCGTCGGGCATGGTGATCGCGGAGGGCTTCCCGTCGGTGATCATGATGATCTGGCGCATCTCCTTGCCCTGGGCGTTGAGAATGCGCCGGGAGACCTCCAACCCTTCGGCCGTGTTGGTATGGAACGGTCCCACCTGGGCCTTGTGAAGTTGGGACAGCGCTAGCTCCTGGGCCCGGTCCCCGAAGGTGACCACCCTGAGGGTATCGCCGGGAAACTGAGTTCGGATCAGGTGTGAGAGGGCGAGCGCGACCCGCTTCGCCGGTCCGAATCGGTCCTCCCCATAGAGGATCATGGAGTGGGACACGTCGAGCATGAGGACGGTGGCGCAGGAAGAGCGATGCTCGGTCTGGCTCACCATGTGAGCGTGGCCGGGATGTCCAGGTTCATGGTGTCCCCGAATGCGTAGGGGCGGGGCGCGGACCCGGCCTCCACTCCGGTGGCCAACTCGGGGGTGTCATGGGCTCCGAAGCTGGACCTGCCCAGGCTCGAGAGCAGGTGGCGGAGGGATCGGTAGCCGAGGAAGTCCATCCCCTTCTCGGTCAGGTCGAAGTTGACCGAACGCGCGGCGTCGGCCGCTTCGTCGATCTCACCCTGGCCCGTCACGTCCCGGGTGGACCCAGGCATGGCGGGAGACCCCTCCTGGAGCGTGATGTACCCTTCCTCCACCATCCGCTGGATGAGATCGTCGAGAAGTGCGGCGATGGCTGCTCTGACCTCTTCGTCTCCGTCGCCCTCCCCTCTGAGTTCCGCCAGCATCTCGGGGGTCAGTTGCCCGCTCTCCAGGAGCGCTCGGAGGAGGGCGTCCTTCAAGCTGTCCACCGACGAGGTGTCTTCCAGCCCCGACCATCCCCAATAGGGGTGGAAGTTGGGCCCACCGGCGAATCCCCCGTCCATGAGGAAGTCGGAGAGCCTCTCCATCAGGGACTGGAGATTCAGGGCGTCGAGGAGGCGGCCCTCGTATTTCTTGTAGGTGGTGAAGCGCATGGCGGAGCGGCTTCCCTGGACTGAGGTCGGGCTGGCCCTAGGTTCACGCCATGAACTCGACGGAACCGGACTCGGCGCGGGTCTCCAGGATACGCGCTCACCTGCTGGATCACTACGGTCGCGCGCAGCGGGATCTCCCGTGGCGCCGCCGCTCGGACCCCTACGGGATCTGGGTGTCCGAGGTGATGCTGCAGCAGACCCGGGTGGAGACCGTGATCCCATACTACCTCCGCTGGATGGAGCGGTTCCCGGACGTCGAGTCTCTGGCGGAGGCCAATCTGGACGAGGTGCTTCTTCTCTGGAAGGGGCTGGGTTACTACGGTCGCGCCCGGAACCTCCATCGGGCGGCGGGCGTGGTGCGGGAGCGATTCGCCGGCCGCCTTCCGTCGGACCCCCAGGAGCTGAGGGGGCTCCCGGGAATCGGGGAGTATACGGCCGGAGCGCTGGGGTCCATCGCCTTCGGGAGGGCCGAACCGGCCGTGGACGGGAACGTCCGCCGGGTCCTGTCGCGGCTCTTCGACCTCGAGGAGCCCGGTCCATCGCGTGTCCGCTCCCTGGCCTCGGCGTTGGTGGATCCGGAGCGGCCCGGGGACTTCAACCAGGCGCTGATGGAGCTGGGCGCCACGGTCTGCCTGCCGGGGCGCCCGGACTGCGGGGCCTGTCCAGTGTCCTCCGATTGCATGGCCCTGGAGGCCGGAACGGTCGGGCTCCGCCCCCCTCCGACCAGTCGGAAGACGGTCCCGGTGATCACCGTCGCCACGGCGGTCGTCTACGACGAGGTCGGGGACCGCTTTCTGGTCCGGAAGAGACCCACGGAGGGACTGCTGGCGAGCATGTGGGAGTTTCCCGGAGCGGAGGTCGAAGGTGACGTCCCCGTGGGGGTGGAACTCGCCCTTCAGTCGCTCCCTGCCGGCCTCTCCCTTCCGGTCGATGTGCCGGAACTCGCTCGGGCCCTGGTCGAGGTCCGCCACGCGTTCACCCACCTACGAGCCATCTACCGAGGGTTCCTGGTTCCCGTGGCGGAGGCCGAGCCGGCGGCCGAGTTCGAGGTGGTGGACGACCCGGAGCCCCGACGCCGCTGGGCGTCCTGCGAAGAGCTGTCCCAAATGGCTCTCCCCCGGGCCCAGGAGAGGCTCCTCCAAGTGGCCCTCGAAGCCATCCGGTCCGCTTCTTGATCAGTTGAAGAGGAGTTTGGTTGACCAGGGCGTTCGGGAACTGCACTCTCACGCTCTGGTCCGCTTCTGCATCCACGTTTGGCGTACAGGTGATTCCATGAGCACGCAACGTCCCGCACCCATCCTTGCCAGTCCAATTCGGGAGGTCCGGTCTCCCCGCGCCCGTGTGGTGGCTCTGGTCCTCGGCCTCTCGACGGTCGGGCTTGTGTCGGGGGGCGACGTGGCGGCCCAGGGGGTCGGTCAGACGTCCGCCGATGTGTTGCAGCAGGGTTCCGACGCCCTGAGGTACCGGAACGTGGGACCGGCCCGGGGTGGGCGGGTCACCGCGGTGGCGGGACATCCGGCCCAGCCCAGCACGTTCTACATGGGGGCCACGGGTGGAGGGGTCTGGAAGACGGAGAATTTCGGCGTGAGCTGGACCCCCGTCTCCGACGGCTATTTCCACACCGGTTCCATCGGCTCCATCCGGGTGGCTCCGTCGGACCCGAACGTGGTCTGGGTCGGCACGGGATCCGACGGGATTCGCTCCAATGTGATCGTGGGGCGGGGGATCTACCGCTCCGACGACGCCGGGCGGACCTGGGCCCGAAAGGGGCTGGAGGACGCGGGACAGTTGGGGGCGGTGGCCATCCACCCGGACGATCCGAACACGGTGTTCGTAGCGGCCCTGGGCAATCCCTTCGGCCAAGGCGACAGTCGGGGCGTATACCGGACCCGGGATGGAGGTGAGAGTTGGGACCAGGTCCTCTTCGTATCCGACAGCGTGGGGGTGGTGGACCTGGAGCTCCATCCCGCCAACCCGAACGTCGTCTATGCGGCGGCTTGGCGAGGTGAGCGCAAGCCCTGGACCATCATCTCCGGCATGGCGGCGTCGGCACGGGAGGACGGCATTTGGCGCTCCGAGGACGGCGGGGAGAATTGGGAGTACGTGGCCCTTGAACTCGCATCGGATTTGATCGGAAAGATCGATCTCGGTGTCTCGGCGGCGGACCCCGACCGGGTCTACGCCCTCGTGGAGAGCGTGGACGAGGAGGAAGGGCTATACCGGTCCGACGATGCCGGCCGCTCCTTCACCCTGGTGCCTGGCAACCAGCCCCGCATCATGGATCGGCCCTTCTATTACACGAATGTCGACGTCGATCCCACCGACGCCGACGTCCTCTACGCCAGCGCCACACAGTTCTGGAAGTCCACCGACGGGGGCCGGACCTGGCAACGCCGCGGCACGCCCCATGGAGACAACCACGATCTGTGGATCAACCCGGACAACCCGCTGATCCAGATCCAGTCCAACGACGGCGGCGCCAACGTCACCGTGGACGGCGGCGAGACCTGGAGCACCCAGCACAACCAGCCCACCGCGGAGCTCTACCAGGTCGATATCGACGACCGCTTCCCCTACTGGCTCTATGCGGGGCAGCAGGACAACTCGACCATCATGGTCCCCAGCAACCCGCCGGCCGACGGCTCGGCCGGGGGACACACGGGGGACTGGAGGGCCATCGGAGGGTGTGAGACCGGACCGGCGGTGCCCAAGCCGGGAGATCCGGACGTGGTCTACGCGAACTGCAAGGGGAGGTTCGGGCTCTACTCCCGGCGGACCGGGCAGGAGCGGCAGTACTACGTGGGCGCCGCCAACATGTATGGACACAACCCGGCGGACCTGGTCTATCGGTTCCAGAGGGTGGTTCCCATCGAGGTGTCGCCCCACGACCCCAACGTGGTCTTCCACGGATCCCAGTTCGTTCATCGGACGGTGGATGGCGGGATCACCTGGGAGCAGATTTCTCCCGACCTGACGGCCTTCCGGCCCGAACGTCAGGTGGCCTCGGGTGAACCCATCACCCGGGATATCACGGGAGAGGAGCACTACTCTGTCCTTTACGCTATCGAGGAGTCCCCGCTGGCCCGCGGCGTGATATGGACCGGTGCCAACGATGGACCGGTCCACGTGACCCGCAACGGCGGTCTGACCTGGACCGACGTGACCCCCCCGGGCATGCCCCCGGAGGGGCGGATCCAGACAGTCGAGCCTTCCCCCCACGATCCCGCCAAGGCTTACGTGGCGGGCTATCGCTATCTCCTGGGGGATTTCAAGCCCTACATCTATCGGACCGAGGACTATGGTGAGACCTGGACCCACCTGACCCCCGGAAACAACGGGATCCCGGCGGACTTCCCGACCCGGGCGATCCGTGAGGATCCGGATCGTGCGGGCCTTCTCTACGCCGGCACCGAGTTCGGGATGTTCATCTCGTTCGACGATGGCGGGACCTGGGCCTCGTTCCAGCAGAACCTCCCGGTCACGCCCATCACGGACATCAAGGTGCACCAGAAGGACCTGGTCCTGTCCACCATGGGCCGTTCTTTCTGGATCATGGACGATCTCACGCTCCTTCATCAGGTATCAGATGGTGTGATGGCGAGCGGGGCGAACCTGTTCCGACCCCGGGACACCCACCGCCTGCGGGGCGGTGGATTCGGGGGGTTCGGCGAACAGGATCCTGCGGAGCCGGAATACCTCTCCCCCGGGGTCCTCATCAATTACGCCCTGGGCGATGAGGCCGACGAGGTGTCCCTGGAGATCCTGGATCGGTCCGGGGCCCAGGTCCTCAGGGAGTTCCGGGCCACCGGCGCCGGCACCCGCACCGAGGAGGGCCAGGAGATGCGGGGTCCGTTCCAGGTGACCCGTGGCGCCCCTCGCCTGGAGAACTCGGCGGGGCTCCACCGGTTCATCTGGGACATGCGCGAGGCCGGCGTAGGTGGACAGGGAGCCGGTGCGCTGGTCCTGCCGGGCGATTACGCCGTTCGTCTCTCGGTGGGCGGGGAGACCTTCCTGCAGCCCATCCGGATCGACATGGACCCCCGGGTCGTGGCGGAGGGCGTGACCCTGTCCGACCTGAAGGCCCAGTACGACCTGCGGCAGGTGACCATGGCGCTCGTGGCCGAGGCTCGAGACGCGGCCGATGAGGCGGAGGGAATGTTGGTGGCGGCGGTGGCCGACCAGCCGGACGGGAACGGGGGCCTGTCCCAGGACGCATTGGACGAGTTGCGTGCCATCCACCGTCAACTCAGCGATGTCGAGGGGGGCAGTTACCAGCAGCCCATGCTGGTGGCCCAGGCATCCTACCTGGACTCCATGCTCCGACGCGCCGACCAGAGGCCGGGCGCCGACGCCTATGCCAGGTACAATCAGCTTCGGGGCGAACTGGACGAGATCCTGGCGCGCCTCGAGCCCATTCGGCGGGCCATGGGGAACTGACCCGGCACCCTCGTGGGGCGGAGGTAAGCATGTCGAGAGTCGCCGACATGAACTGGATGCAGGTCGAAGACTACCTCCAGTTCGACAACCGCTGCGTGCTTCCCCTGGGGAGCACCGAGCAGCACGCATACTTGAGCCTGGCCACGGACGCCCTCCTGGCCGAGCGGGTGTCGCTGGAGGCGGCCGAGCCGTTGGGGGTCCCGGTCTTCCCGGTGATCCCCTACGGTGTGGCTCCCTACTTCACCGCCTATCCGGGGACGGTCTCCATTTCGGTGGCCACCTACGTCACGCTGGTGACGGAGGTGCTCGAGAACCTCTATCGCAGCGGATTCCGGAAGATTCTGGTGGTGTCGGGTCACGGGGGGAACGCCCCCGCAGGGCACGCCGCCCTGGACTGGGTGGCCGTCCGATCCGACGCCCAGGTACGCTTCCACGAATGGTGGCGGGCCCCCAGGACGGCGGCACGGGTTGGTGAGATCGACGGGGTTTTCGGTCACGCGTCCTGGATGGAGTCCTTCCCCTGGACACGGGTCGGAGGGGCGAATCCTCCCACCGACCCCAAGCCCGCCATCGACGCGTCCCGCCGGGCGGTGATGAATCCGGAGGAGGTGCGGCTCTACCTGGGAGACGGCAACTTCGGCGGGGACTATCTCAAGCCGGAGGAGGAGATGGAGGCGCTCTGGGCGGTGGCGGTGGAGGAGACCCGGGAACTCCTCGCGGACGGCTGGGAGTGAGCCTCCGGTTCGACTTCCAGGGTCGGACGGTGCTGGTCACCGGGGCGGCCCAGGGGATCGGTGCCGAGATCTGCGCACGATTCCTCCAAGCCGGCGCCGACGTTCGGGGGTCGGACCTGGACGCCGCGGCCCTCGCTCGCTCCGCTGAGGTCATCGCCGGGCGCCTGGGAAAAGGGGACGGGCCCGGCTCGTTCCAGGCCCGGGTCGTGGATGTCACTGACCCCGACGCGTTGGAGGGATGGGTCGCCGGCGCCCGCGCCGAGACGGGGAGGCTGGACGTCTTGGTCCATTCCGCCGGCGGCGTGGGTGGGCAGGTCGGCGGACCCGTGGACGAGGTGAGCCTGGAGGACTGGGACGCCCTCTTGGCCACCAACCTCACCGGCGCGTTCCTGGCCGCTCGGGCCGTGGCTCCCACCATGCGGGATGCCGGCTACGGGCGGGTGGTGGTCATTTCCAGTGGCGCGGGGCTGCGAGTCAGCCTGACTGGGCTACACGCCTACGCCGCCGCCAAGTCCGGGCAACTCGGGCTCGTGCGTCAGCTCGCCCACGAGTTGGGACCGTCGGGGATCACGGTCAATGCGGTGGCTCCGGGGTTCGTTCGCTCCAACCCATCGACGGAGCGTCAATGGAAGAGTTATGGGCCCCAGGGGCAGGACGCGCTGGTCCGGGGGATCGCGGTGCGTCGCCTGGGGGAACCCGCCGACATCGCCCACGCGGTCCTCTTCCTGGCATCACCTGAGGCTGGGTGGATCACCGGAAAGACCCTGGAGGTGGATGGGGGTCGCTAGTTCCCGAAGGGATCGAAGTCCAGGCTGCCTCCGGCCGGGCGTTCATGCGGAGGACGAAGGTACCTACCCGCTTCCGAGCGGCTGATTCGCCGCTCGGCCACCAGCGCCTCCAGCACCAGTTCTGCCGCCGCCGCTCGCACACCCTCTCCCGCGGTCTTCCCTGCCAGCCCCACCGACTCCACCAGCTCCAGCAAGTCGGGCACGAGCTCGAAGGCCTGGACGCAGGCCGCCGCCGAAGAGTCCTCCGACACTTGCAGCGCCCCACCCTCCTCGAAATACGCTACGATCTCTTCCACGTCCGCTCCTCCAGCCCGGGCGTTGAAGACCGTGAGAGCGGCGGAAGCGATGAGCTCTCGGGCGATGGACTCGGAGCCCTGCAATTCCCCCTCGTATTCCAGCTCCATCTTGCCGGTGATGGAGGGAAGGGCTCCGTACACGTCCCCGACTCTGGGCACGGCCCTGTCTTCCCCCAGGCGTAGGGCCCGCCGCTCGGCGTTGGACACCACGGCTTCGAGGACGGTGATGGGCATCCGCTGGCTCACCCCGGACCGCTGGTCCACCCGCTTGTCACTTCGGGCCAGGAAGGCCACCTGCTCCACCACGTGGGTGATGAAGTCCGGAGTCTCTACCTGGAGATCCCCCCGGTCCGTCCACGCTTCTTGTCGGGTGATCTCTACTCCTGTCTCCAGCTCCCGGGGATAGTGGGTGCGGATCTCGGCACCGATTCGGTCCTTCAAGGGGGTGATGGTCTTGCCCCGGGCCGTGTAGTCCTCGGGGTTCGCCGTGAAGACCATCATCAGGTCCAACGCCAGCCGGATGGGATAGCCCTTGATCTGGACGTCCCCCTCCTGGAGGATGTTGAAGAGCCCAACCTGGATCTTCCCCGACAGGTCCGGGAGCTCGTTGATGGCGAAGATGCCCCGGTTGGCCCGAGGAAGCAGCCCGTAGTGGATGGTCAGCTCATCGGCGAGGATGTGCCCGCCCCGGGCGGCCTTGATGGGATCCACGTCCCCGATGATGTCGGCGATGGTCACGTCGGGGGTAGCGAGCTTCTCCACGTACCGATTGTCCCGGTGGATCCACTCGACCGGAGCCTCGTCCCCCTGCTCTTCCAGCAGAAGCCGCCCGTACTTGGAGATGGGGGCGACAGGGTCGTCGTTGATCTCGCTTCCTCCGAGGATGGGAATCTCCTCGTCGAGAAGGTCGACGAGTTGACGGAGGATCCTGCTCTTGGCCTGGCCCCGAAGTCCCAGGAGGATGAAGTCGTGCCTTGCCAGGACGGCATTGACGATCTGGGGCTCCACGGAGTCGTCGTAGCCCACGATGCCCGGAAAGAGCGGCCCTCCGTCTCGGAGCCTGCGGATCAGATTCTCCCGCATCTCCCCCTTCACGCTGCGCGGAGAGTATCCGCTGGCTTTCAGGGCTCCTACGGTCTGGGGGCGGTTGTCGCCCATTCTTCCTCCTTCGGGACGTGTCTGCGCGGGTTCCAGCGCGAGGTGCCCCGGGGATACCGGGGATCCCCGAGCCAAGGGGTGGCCCGCATATACCCGGGCGCGATGCGGCGGGTCCCCGGGGGAATCGGGGTGCCCGGGACGGCCTGGCGGGATAGTTTCGTGCCGTGAGCGGGGACGCGCCAAGCCGACCCGTCTCGCGTTCGTCCAAGACCATTCCGACCCCTCGTGGGTCTTCGCTTCGGGAATCGGCATGAGCACGCATGACCTCATCCGCCTGCTGGTGGGCGTCTACATCGTGGGAGCACTGCTACTCTTCGGACGCCTTCTTGCCCAGAAGATCCGTTTCATTCGTCGGGGCCAGCCCGAAGACCGAAGCGACCAGATTCCGCGACGCATAGGGATCTTCTTCACCGAGGTCATCGGCCAGAGCAAGGTCCGGGAGCGGCTGGCCGCCGGGTGGGCCCACGCCATGGTATTCTGGGGGTTCATCGCCTTTGCCGTGGCGACCCTGGACCTCCTCTGGCGTCTCTCGTTCGGGGGGGATGGAATCCTTCAGGCCACCGGGCTCACGCCCTTCCTCCTCATCGTCGATGCCTTCGCCGTGGCGATCCTGGTGGGCGTCGTGGCCCTGGCCTTCCGCAGGTACGTGATCCGGCCCAGCTACCTCACCTACTACAGCCGGGAGTCGGCGGTCGTTCTGGCGGTGATCGCCCTCATCGCCCTCAGCCACCTGGGGGAGCGCTATGGGGGGCCGGAGCTCGTCGAGTATTTCGGCTACGCCCACCTGGTCTTCGCCTTCGGATTCCTGGCCTACGTTCCCACCTCCAAGCATTTCCACATCCTGGGCGCTCCGGTGAACGCGGTGTTGCAGCCCCTTCGGGACATCCAGAAGATGGACCATCTGGATCTCGAGGCGGAGCTGGATTTCGAGGCTGGGGACTCCTACGGCTGGAACCGCCTCAAGGACTTCGCGTGGACGGACAGGCTCAACCTCCTGACCTGCATCGAATGTGGCCGGTGTCAGGAGGCCTGCCCTGCCCATGCCACGGGCAAGCTCCTGAACCCCAGGGACTTCATCGTCGACCTGAAGTACCATGCCTTGGGGAAGACCCCCATGGGCGCCCAAGCCGAGGTGGCCCGGGAATCGTTCCGGGCCGGGGGGGAGAGCCTGGAAGGAGTGGGGCTGGAGGACCAACCCCTCATCGACCACGTCATCGCCTCGACGACCCTCTGGCAGTGCACGAGCTGCATGGCGTGCGTGGAAGCGTGCCCGGTGGACATCGACCACCTGTCCATGCTTCTGAATCTCAGGCGCTACCAGACCCTCGACGTCGGCGAGATCGAGCCGGAGTACCAGAGGGTCTTCACCAACATGGAGCGAGCCGGCGATCCTTGGGGGCACGGTGAGCACCGGAAGACCGAGACGATCCAGAAGCTGGCGGGAGGAGGGGACGGGGTTCCCGCTCCTCGCGTCGCCGAACCGGGGGAGAACTTCGAGGTTCTCTTCTGGATCGGCTGTTGGGGCCTCTACGACGACCGGAGCATCGAGACCACCCGGGCCACCCTGAAGGTGTTGGATCACTACGGGGTGGATTATCGGATCATCGGAGACGGGGAGGTCTGCTGCGGCGAGAACTATCGGCGCATGGGGAACGAGCTCCAATTCCAGATGAACGCCCAGATGAATCTGGAGCTCTTCGGGGGCGTCGAGTTCAAGACCCTCATGGTGACGAATCCTCACTGTCACCAGGTCTTCGGTAAGGACTACAAGGACTTCCTGCCCTCTGGAGAGGGAGCGGGGGAGATGCCCTTCCACGTCGCCAGCGTAGAGGAGGTCGTGAACGCCCTGGTCCGGGACAGGGGGCTACCGGGGAAGGCGGAGTTGGGATCGGTGGCATATCACGACTCCTGCTTCTACGGGCGGTACAACGGGCTCTACAGGGATCAGCGGGACCTGGTGAAAGCCGCTGGAGGAGACCTGGTCGAACTCGAACGGAGCGGTCCGAACGGATTCTGCTGCGGAGCCGGCGGGGGCAACTTCTGGCGGGAGGAAGAAGAGCCGCGGGTCTCGTGGAACCGAGCCGCCGAGGTCATGGAGTCGGGTGCACCCACCCTCGCGGTTTCCTGCCCCTTCTGTATGGCCATGCTGGAAGACGGCCTGAAGGCCCAGGACGGTTTCGAGTCCGCTCCGGTCAAGGTGCGCCACGTGGTGGAGCTGGTCGCCGACGCGATCCCTGCCCCAGGGGCCACCCGGGGATAGGCCGGATCCCCCGGGAGACAACCATGGATCCGGCGGATGCGGGCGGACTCTCGGGTTCTCCAGGACGCCGACGCGAATCTGCCCCCGCCCTGTGGGAGGGAGCCCTTCCCGACGACGAGCCCGTTTTGATATGGGGCGCCGGAGCCATGGGGGGGGCCATCGGAGCCCGTCTTCATCTGGCGGGGCGTCGGGTCCTCCTGGTCGACGTGGATGGGGCGCACGTCCAGGCGATCGCCCGCCGCGGGTTGGCCATCACCGGGCCGGTTGAAACGCTGCGGGCGGACATGCCGGCCTGCACGCCCGGGGAGCTGGATGGGTCAGCCTCGCCTCCGTTCCGGGTGGTCCTACTGGCGGTGAAGGCGCACCACACCCCAGTCGCTCTCGATGGGCTCGAACCCCACCTGGCCGCCGACGGGTTCGTGGTTTCCGTCCAGAACGGACTCAACGAACGTGTCATCGCCGACCGGGTGGGCCCGGCTCGGACCATCGGCTGTTTCGTGAACTTCGGGGCGGATGTGGTCGAGCCCGGCGTGGTCCTCCGGGGGAACCGGGGAGCGGTTGTGGTGGGGGAGTTGGACGGGGCTCTGGGGGATCGGATCCGGTGGGTCCGCCGACTGTTTCAGGACTTCGAGCCCGATGCGGTCCTGACCACGAACATCTGGGGCTATCTCTGGGGGAAGCTGGCCTACGGAGCCCTCCTGTTCGCCACCGCGTTGACCGACGCTCCAATCGCCGAAGTTCTGAGTTCCGAGCCTCACCGGCCCACGCTGATCGCCGTCGCCAGGGAGGTGATGGCGGTGGCCGGGGCCGAGGGGGTCGACCCCGAGCCCTTCGACGGGTTCGATCCCCGAGCGTTCGCGCCGGATGGGGCGGACCGTGGTGCGGTCGCGAGCCTCGATCGTCTGGTCGCGTTCAACCGCGCTTCCGCAAAGAGCCACAGCGGCGTCTGGCGGGACCTGGCGGTGAGGCGGAGAAAGACGGAGGTGGACGCCCAGATCGCTCCCATCGCGAGGATCGGGTCTCGACTCTGCGTCGACACGCCCCTGGTTCGCAGGCTCGTGGACCTGGTTCGAGACGTGGAGTCTGGCGAGAGGCTCCAGGCGTGGGAGACGCTGGACGCCCTGGTCGGCTGAGTCCTGGGCCCGAGTCCGAGGCTTCAGGGCAGGGACTGGGCGGTCTCTAACCCGAAGTGTCGCCCAGCTCCAACCCGATCCCGGTGGGAGTTCGCACGAGCTTGGGCAGGATGGCCGGGATACTCAGCGTACGGAAGTGGCCCAGGACGGCATCGCAGCTCCGGAATCGGCTCAACTCCCGGATGGTGTGGAGGGTTGGGAACACCATGGGCAGCCTGCCGTCGGCGTGCCGGTCCAGAGCGTCTCCCGGGGCGAGCCAGATCGCGTCCACCATCTCGCGGGGGTCGATGATCGGTTCGGAATCGGAATCCACCTGGGCCGCGAAGAAGCGAGTGTCGTAGCGTCTGGGCTCCGCCTCCGGCGTGATCCAATGAGCGATGTACTCCATGGCTGTGAGGTCGAGGGACACGTCCAGGCGTGTCAGCGCCTCCACCCACGCGATCGCATCGGTCATGAGTGCGTCCCGGATGGCCTCCACGCGGGATGATCTCGAGGCCGGAGGCGACCCTGGATCCGCACCGGTGAGGAGGCCGGTCTCCTCGAACGCCTCCCGGACCGCCGTGACCCAATAGGCGCTGGGCGAGGGCCGGGAGTCCTCCGTGATGCCCAGCCTGGCCGCCGCCCGCTCCCGGTCCAGACCCCGGATCCGGCCCAATACGTCCTCGGCGCCGTCGGCGTCGTCTACCCTGCCGCCTGGGAACACATATGCGCCGGGGACGAAGCCGGCCGAGCGAGACCGTCGCAGGAGCAAGACTTCGATGTTCCCCGAGCCTTCCCTCATGAGAACCACGGTGGCCGCCGGCCTGGGTACCGCAGGGGATGAGTCGCCGGCATCGATGGAATCGACGAATCCGGGCGGTAGCCGGTCGAAAGGGATGATCTGGTCTGGGTCGGACATGGGTGCCGGGATCGTGAGAGCGTAGTCGCGTCCAATATAGCTAAGCCTCGGCGGTCGTCGGACGTTGCACCGAATTGTTTCGTGTTCCGAATTCGGAAACAGATGGGTGAACGTTCTCCCGGTCCACCGTCTCGTCCGGGCCGGTGACCTGGGTCGAGCAGGCATCCTAAGTCGTTGTACAGTAAACGCTTTTAGGAGTTGCACGATCCCGGTCTGGTTCTTGCCTTCAGGGTCTCGGGGTGCGCCCTTCACATCCCCGCCCGCCACGACCAGAAGGGGGCAGGAAATGATGCAGGCCAAATCCACTCGCGCTGTCCGGTCCCTCCCCTGGGGTGCGTTCTGGGCCGGCGTCCTGCTCCTCACCGGAACGGGGTTCAGCCCTGCGGCCGCTCAGGAGCCCGGTGCACGTTGGTCCGTAGCCGCGGACCCGTCCATGGACCTCTGGTTCCACGGCATGGCCCTGATCGGGGTTCAGGGACCCGGGGGCGCGCCGCTGTACCACGTGGGTTACGCGTCTGAGGTGGGAGGCGAGAAGGATCGCCGAGGGATCGGCCCCACTCCATTGGATCGGGCTCTACCTGCCCTCCGTGCGGCTGTGGCCGGTGAGGAGGAGTTGGAACTCCTCCACTTCCTGCCCCTCTATTTCCCCGGGGTGAGCCGGTCTGGTCTGCTTCAGGCGGTGGAGGCCATCTCGGTGGCGGGGTCCGGAGTCCCGGCTGTGACGGATCCGCGCGCCGAGTTCGGGGCGACGGCGATCGCATCCATCATCCGCGACCCTGCCCAGCGGGAGGTTCTCGGGGTGTTTGCTCAGGCCCTGGCAGAGGAGTGGGATCTCTTCTATGGAGCCTACTGGCGCGATCGTCAGGTAGCGTCGGAGGCGGCCATGACGCAGGCCGCGAGGACCTTCAACGGGAATGTCCTGTCCCCGGCCGCCCCGTTCTTCAGGAGATTCGGGCTCCAGGCCGGGCGATTGATGCCCTCACCACCTGTGGGATTGGAAGGGCGCATCCTTGCCGGTGGCCCTTCGAACCCCTGGGACAATCAGGTCGTGATCGGGATTCGGGGTTCCGTCGACGACCCGAACCGATTGGTGACGGAGATCACCGCCCGATTCCTGAAGGAGGTCTGCTATCCCGCGGTTCGGGAAGCTATGGCTGCTTCCGGGGTCGCGGTCTCTGATCCTGCTGTCGAGGCCAGGATGTCCTCGGACGCAGCCACGGGATGTGGCGCGATGGTCCTGGATCGTTTCGTGCCTTCCATGTCCCGGGAGTACCGGACTTGGGCCCTCGACGCCCGGGGAGCTGTCACGACCTCACCCACTGAGAGTTTTCAGGAGGCTTTTCCTCTCCCCCCGGCCCTTGAGCAGGCGCTGCTCGAGTTGATCCAGGGGGTGTCTTGATTCCGGGAGGTTGCGATGGCCATGCCCTCCTGCATCGATGCTTTCAATGAGCGAAGGATGAAGAGAAAGATGAAGTCCAAGACTTTGGTTCTAATCGCTGCCGGCCTGATCGGTGGTGCGATGTTCTCTCCCGGTGCGTCAGCGACGGACGGCCACCTTCTCCACGGAGTCGGCGCCATCAACTCCGCCATGGGCGGAGTGGGCGTCGCCATGCCTAGGGATGTCCTGGGCGCTGCCTTCACGAATCCGGCCGGCCTGATGGCTTTCAGCGATGGATCCCGGGCCGATTTCAGCTTCGAGATGTTCAAGCCCACGATGAGCGTGGCCTCTGCGTTCCCCGAGGCGATGGGGGGCTTCTCCGGTTCCACCGATGGCATCACCGAGTGGACCCCGATCCCGGCTCTCGGATGGTCGACACCCGTGGGTGACCGAGCGGTCATCGGTCTGTCAGGTCTCGGGATCGGCGGGTTCGGCGTGAACTACGCCGCATCGGGAGTGAGCCAACAGGGTGTGCCGGACAATCCGGTCCTGGCCCCCACGCCCGCCGGCGGCTTCGGACAGGTCTACTCGAACTTCCAGCTCATGAAGATCTCCCCGGCCATCGCCTTCGAGGCCGCGAAGAGCTTCTGGCTGGGCGTGGCGCTCAACTTCGACTGGGCCTCACTCGCCGTGATGCCGGCTCCGTTCGCCACGCCGGATATGGGTGTGGGCGTGGATCCCGGTACCGGTCTGCCCGTGGACCGCGGTTACTATCCCGACGCCACGGCTGCCGACGCGGCCTTTGGGGTCGGTTTTCAAGCCGGCTTGACCTGGTTGCTCAGCGACGCATGGTCCCTCGGGCTCGCGTACACGAGTCCCCAGTGGTTCCAGGACTTCGAGCTCAACGCCACGAACAAGGCACCGGGAAGCCAGACCTTCGGCTTCCCCCGGGAGATCAGCTTCCGGATGGACGTGCCCGCCACCTACGCCGCCGGCGTGGCTCTCTCCACCGACCGCTACTATCTGGGCGCCGACCTGAAGTACATCACGTATTCGTCGACCAAGGGCTTCGACAAGAAGGGCTTCGGAGCGGACGGTGCGGTCCAGGGATTCGGTTGGGAAGACATCATGGTCATCGCCGTGGGCGGAGACTACGTGGTGAACAACCGGCTGGTCCTGAGGGGTGGCTACAACTACAGCGACAATCCGATTCCGGATGAGCAGTCCTTCTTCAACATCCCCGCCCCTGCCATCGTGCAGCAGCATTTCACGGGAGGCGTCGGGATCCGTTTTGCCGAGGACATGGAGTTGAGCTTGACCTACTACCACGTCCTGGAGAACTCGATCAGCGGCCCGATGTATGGCCCCATGGGTCCCATGACCGGCACCAGCGTGACCTCCGCCATGTCCGAGAATTCGGTCATCATCGGCTTCTCCCTGTTCTAGGGATCGGGAGCCCTTCGGCCCGGTGCCCTGACCGGAGTCGGGGGTGGAATGGAGCGGGCCCGGATGCCGTCAGGCGTCCGGGCCCGCGTTCGTCGTGGCCCCTGCGTGGCGAGGGCCGGGGTCAGTGCCGGGGGGCGTTGGGTGTGGCCGGCTCCAGGAGAGCGATCTCACCGTGGAACGACCGTCGGAGCTTCTCGATCTCAGCCCGCACCCCTGGCGCGGTTCCGCAGTGTATGGGCACCACCACCCGTGCGCCGCACGCCTCCGCAGCCCGAAGCATCTCGGTCGGTCCCATGGAGTACTTCCCGTCGCATGGAAGGAACGCCACGTCGCAGTTCAGACCGGTCATGGGGGGGATGAGACTGGTGTGGCCGGCATGGTAGTACGTCACACCGTCCAGGGCGATGAGATAGCCAAGCCACCCGGCCCCCTTGGGGTGGTAACGCCGGGAGGAGTTATAGGCGGGTAGCGCCAGGATGTCCGCCCCCCCGATCTGCAGTGCGTCCCCGGGCGCCATGTAGTGATCGCCGTCGGGCACCAACTTCTTCATGCTGGCGGGAGCGATGACCACGGTCCCCGGCTTCTTCAGGCGCTCGACGTCCCTTTCGGAGAAGACGTCGAAGTGGGGGTGGGTGAGGAGAATGAAGTCGGCCGGCTCCTCCGTCGCCGGGATTCCGTTGGGGTCCACGTGGACGTTCAGCCCGCCGCGGCGCACTCGCACGGATAGCTGCCGGAACCACCGGACCCCCCTCAGGACCTCTCCCATCGGGCTCAGGGTCTCCCGGCTTCTGGCGCTTCGTCCGGACGCCTGCCAAGCTTCATCACGAGGTTCCTCTATCGACCCCTGGTGTGGCGTGTTCGTGTCGGCCATTCTGACAGTTGATCTGCGGATGCGGCATGAAAATGGGGTCGGGGGATGGCAAGCTTCCTGCACCGTGACCCCCACATTCCCGCAACTTAAGGCCGGGTGTCCAACCCGGACAGGATAGACGAGTTCAAAATGTCCGATGTCGAAACTCCCGGCGGACCTCCCGCCGAGCCGAAGACCAAGAAGAAGCCCGCCGACGGGGGTGAGGCGAAGACCGAACGATTCTCCCTCCCCGTGCTGCCCCTCAGGGACACGGTGGTGTACCCCGGTGTCGCGGTGCCCATCTCGGCCGGGCGACCCGGAACGGTGGAGGCGGTTCAGGAGGCCCTGGACGGGGACCGCCGTCTGTTCGCCGTCGCCCAGCGGGAGAACGTGGACGACCCCAGCCCGGAGATTCTCTATACCGTAGGGACCGTCGTCCGGATCATCCAGACCCACCGGGTGCGGGGAGGGGTTCAGCTTCTCGTTCAGGGGGAGTCCCGAGCACAGGCCCTTTCCTATGATCATGGGGGCGAGGCCATGCTTCGCTCCATCCTCCTTCCCATGGATCGGATCGAGCCGAAAGCGCCCAAGGACCCGGCCTTCCAGGCTCTGGACAGGGAGCTCCGACAGCGCGCAGCGGAGCTCGGCACCCGAAGGGGCGTTCCCGCCGAGGCGCTGAACCAACTCATCCAGGGTGTGGACGAACCGGGGGCGTTCGCGGATCTCGTCGCGTTCTATCTGGACCTGCTGACTCCGGACAAGCAGCGCCTCCTCGAGACCCTGGACGACGAGGAGCGCATGCGGAGTGCGCTGGTCGCCGTCGAGAAGGAGCTGGCCCGGATCGATGCGCAGGAGGACATACAGGCCCGGGTCCAGGAAGAGCTGGGCGAGCGCCAGCGAGAGATGCTCCTCCGTGAGCAGCTCCGGCAGATCCAGAAGGAACTGGGAGACGAGGACGAGCGTGGGGACCTGGAGGAGCTCAGGGAGCGGGTGGAGGCCCTCGAGCTGAACGACGAGGCTCGCCAGGAGGTGGACCGGGAGCTCAAGCGTCTGGAGAGGACCAGTCCTCAATCCGCCGAGTACCAGGTCATTCGTACCTATCTGGAGTTGATCACCGAGCTACCCTGGAACGTGCGGACGGAGGATAAGATCGACCTCGCACGGGCCGAGGAGATCCTCCACGAGGACCACTACGGTCTCGAAGACGTGAAGGACAGGGTTCTGGAGTTCCTCGCGGTTCGGAAGCTCCAGTTGGAGCGGATGGACGAGGAGCCGGAGGTGAAGGAGCCTTCCGAAGACCCGGGCGGGGAATTGGAGGACGCCTCGTCGGAGGGTGGGGTGGCGGATGCGTCGGCGGAGGCGGCCGACGATTGGGAGGCGGGGCGGGGACCCATCCTCCTGTTCGTGGGCCCCCCCGGCGTGGGTAAGACGTCCATCGCGCGGTCCATCGCCCGATCCCTGGGTCGGAAGTACGTCCGGATCTCCCTGGGCGGTGCGAGGGACGAGGCGGATATCCGGGGGCACCGCCGGACCTACGTGGGCGCCATGCCCGGCCGGATCATCCAGGGGATGCGCCAGGTGAAGAGCAAGAACCCGGTGTTCCTCCTGGACGAGGTGGACAAGCTGGGAGTGTCCTTCCAGGGTGACCCGAGTTCGGCGCTATTGGAGGTCCTGGACCCGGCGCAGAACTCCTCCTTTACGGACCACTACCTGGGCGTCCCATTCGATCTTTCGGAGGTGCTTTTCGTCGCCACTGCGAATTACCTGGATCGCATTCCGGGGCCGCTCCTCGATCGGATGGAGAAGGTCGACTTCATCGGATACACGGAGCAGGAGAAGCTCGAGATCGCCAAGCGCTACCTCCTCCCTAGGCAGCGCCGAGAGGCCGGTCTCAGGGAGGACGAGATCGTCATCGGAGATGAGGCCCTGCTGGGCTTGATCCAGAAGTACACTCGCGAAGCCGGGGTTCGGCAGTTGGAGCGGGAACTGGGCAAGCTGGCTCGGAAGGTGGCCAGGAAGATCGCCGCAGAAGAGGTCGAGGTGGCGGAGGTGGATTCCGACATGGCCCGGGACCTTCTCGGGAGACCGCGGGTCCATCCTGAACAGATGCGGGCCGAAGCGACGGTCGGTGTGGCGACCGGGATGTTCTACACGCCCATGGGTGGGGACATCATGTTCGTCGAGGCCAGCATCATGTCCGGCGACGGCTTCGTGCTGACGGGACAACTCGGCGACGTGATGAAGGAATCGGGGAGAGCCGCCTTATCCTACGCCAAGAGCAACGCAGAGAGCCTGGATATCCCCAAGGACGGGCTGAAGGACAAGGAGGTCCATATCCACGTCCCGGCCGGAGCGATCCCGAAGGACGGGCCCTCCGCCGGGATCACCATGGCCACGGCGCTCGTGTCGGCCCTCTCCGGCCGCAAGGTCCGGTCGGACGTCGCCATGACAGG
Source organism: Gemmatimonadota bacterium (assembly GCA_039591855.1). Classification (GTDB taxonomy): domain Bacteria; phylum Gemmatimonadota; class Gemmatimonadetes; order Longimicrobiales; family Gaopeijiaceae; genus JBDHCV01. The sequence continues at coordinate 124,170 of JBDHCV010000007.1, forward strand.
AGAGCTCACCCTCACCGGGCGGGTCCTTCCCATCGGTGGCGTGAAGGAGAAGGTCCTTGGCGCCGTCAGGGCCGGGATCCAGGAGATCATCCTTCCCGCGGACAACGATGCCGATCTCTCGGACATTCCGGAGGAGGTGCGAGAGTGTATCAAGGTCCACCTGGTCGAGACCCTGGACGAGGTTCTCAAGGCCGCCCTGGTGAACGGAGGCTGATCCGGCACTGCCGGGACATGGCCCCGGTGGCGGATCGCCGCTGAGGGGTCAGGGCTCGATGGTCACGGTCCCGGGGCTTCCCTCCGTGATTCGTCCGATCACCGCAGCCCAGGGGGCCTCGTGGCGCAGCAGTGCCAGGAGGCCTTCGGTCTTCTCGGGGGGACTCACGATGAGAAGGCCGCCGGAAGTCTGAGCGTCGGAGAGGAGAATCCGGGGGATCTCCCCCGCGTCGGGGAAGAACCGGACCGTCCCCTCCAGGTCCTGCATGTTCCGGCGGGTTCCCCCAGGCACGTTCCCCCTCTGGGCGAGTTCCACCGCGCCGGGGATGATGGGGACGGCCTGGAACGAGAGGGTGGCGGACACGCCCGACTGGAAGACCAGGTTCTGCAGGTGCCCCAGGAGGCCATACCCTGTGACGTCGGTGGCCGTGCGGATCCCCGCGTCGACGATCAGTTCGCCTCCAGCCCGGTTCAGGGCGCTCATGGACTCCACCGCGGCCTTGATCTGTACGGGGCTCGCTGCGCCGGATTTGATGGCGGTGGCGATGATCCCGGTCCCCAGGGGCTTGGTGAGAATCAGGTCGTGTCCCGGTTCCGCGCCGGTGTTGGTAATGATCCGGTCCGGGTGCACCTCGCCCACAACCACCATCCCGTACTTCGGCTCCGGGTCGTCGATGGAGTGTCCACCGAGGATGAGGACGCCAGCCTCAGCGGCGATCTCCGCGCCTCCGCGTATGATCTCCTCGAGTGCCCCGGAACCGAGAAGCTTCCTGGGAAAGCCCACGATGTTCAGAGCGAACAGGGGGCGAGCCCCCATGGCGTAGATGTCCGAGAGGGCGTTGGATGCGCCGATCCGCCCAAAGACCAGTGGATCGTCTACCACGGGCGTGAAGAAATCCACTGTGACGACCAGGGCCCGGTCTTCCGCGATGCGATAGACCGCTGCGTCATCCCGGGTCGCGGCGTCCACCAAGGCCTCGGGAGAGTCCACGGGAAGGAGGGGGCGCAAGACCTGCGCCAACTCGGACATGCCGAGTTTGCAGGCTCAGCCAGCCCCGTGGGTGAGTTGGGTCAGCCGGATCTTCGGCCGTTGGTCCCTGGGTCCGTCGGTCATGGGTCTCCCGGCGTCGGGTCTGGAAACTCGCGTCCGGCCAGGTGTATCCTACGTTCCCCGGCCGTCGCTGGAGTTCGGCGAGCGCAACATGGGTCCGGGGGAGGGTGCCCGCAACACGATGTCCACCGGGGCGCGAGGAGTACGACAATGGAGGAGGAGCAGGTCCTGGGCCGGGAACAGGCGGAAGCCGGGGCGGTCTTCGGGACGATACGGGAGCAGCGGGTGGCCCGGCATTTCGGAGACCCCCAGATGGAATACAGGGCAGCCACCGAAGGGTGTGGCGTGAGTGTCCCCGAAAGACGGGTCCTGGTGACCGTCACGGGCCGATCCCCAGCCGAAATGATCCAGGGCGTCATCACCAACTCGGTGCCGCCTCCCCTCCAGCCCGGCGACCCCGAGACCCTCACCGGTGCCTCTGCCTTTGCCGCGATCCTCACGCCGAAGGGGAGGATGATCACCGACCTCTGGGTCGGGTGGTGGGGCTCCGCCCCTGAATCCGGTCTCCTCGTCGAGTTTCCGGGCTCGGGCGCTCCCGGCGCGCTGGAACACCTCTCTCGCTTTCTCCCCCCCCGCCTCGCGAGGGCCACGGACCGAACGGGGGACCTGGGCGTCCTCCAAGTGCTGGGCCCTGAGGGTGCGGACCTACTGGCACGGGTGGGACTGGGGTTCCGGGTGGAATCCGAATTCCTGGCTAAGATGGGGGAGGGCGAAGTGGTGGCCGTGGGGAGTCATCCCGGTGCGGGATTGCGGGTCCGGCGGTCCGCCGACCTGGCGACTCCCGTTTGGGAGGTCCTGGCGGATCTGCCCACGATTCGAGGCCTCTGGAGGTCTCTCCTCGCGGCGGGCGCGTCTCCGGTGGGGGCCGGCGTGACGGAAGCCCTGCGTGTGGAAGCGGGGCGCCCGGCGTTCGGGCAGGACATGGGGGCCGACACCATCCCCATCGAGGCCGGCATTGGAACCCGGGCGATCGACCATGGCAAGGGATGCTATACAGGGCAGGAGGTGATCGTCCGGATCCGCGACCGAGGACACGTGAACCGACACCTCAGGGGTCTCCGCTTCGGGACGGATGTGGCGGCCGTGCCGGGCACGCCGCTCTTCCCGGAGCCTGCCGGAGGTGGGAACGCTGCAAGTCCGGAGAGCGATGGAGGTACCGAGGACGACGCGAACGACCCAGGGTCTGGCGGTGCGCCCGATGGAGCGTCCGCCCCGCGCCAGGTCGGAGTGGTGACCAGCGAGGCGCTTTCCCCTCGGGTCGGGCGCAGCATCGGTCTGGGCTATGTCCGCCGGGAGGTCCCGGTGCTCGGGTACGTCCGCCTGGGCGAGCCGGACGGGCCCCGGGTAGAGGTGCGCGAGTTGTCCGGCCCTGGATGGGCCCTGGATGGGGCCGGCGGGGTTTCGGATTCAGCCGGCGGGTGATCCCGAGGTGTGGTTCAGCGGGCGTCCCGGGCCCGCCCCGCCCGGATGCTGTCTTCCAGTTGCTCGGCCAGGGCGCCGAATCCCAGGGCCCTTAGCTCGCCGGCTCGCGTCGCCGCACCGTCCGGCCGATTCCCGGCGAGGTCGACCAGGCCGCCCGTGAAGATCACCGAGGCCGCCTGGGGCTGAATCTCCAGTGCCCGGTTCGCCACCTTCCCCGCCCCCTCCAGGCCCTCCTTGCTCAGGAGGAACCCGGTGCAGTCGACCAGGAATACCGCATGGTCCGGGTAGATCTGGGACGCTCGCTCCCATTGTTGCCGAGCCGTTCCGAGATCGTCCGCGTCGGTCAGGCGTCGCGCTTCGAACCACTGGGCCCTGAAACTTCCGGGATGATCCTCCAGCGTGGTCCTGAACAGCACCTGGTTGTCGGCCCATACCGGATTGCGATCGATGGTCTTCAGGCCCAATCCCACGGCGCCGACGGCGATGCCCAGCGCGCCGGCCAGGACCTGCCACCCTGGCCTCGAAGGGGATTCCAGGAGCCTCCTGAGCCCGTACCCTACCCAGATTGCCCCCGCCACCGAGGGGAGGTAGAGGGTCCGCTCGGCCAGCACGGTTCCTATGGGAACGAGCAGGTTCGACACCGGAAGGATGGTGACCATGAACCAAGCGGAACCGAGACCCAGGGCCGGCCAGGCCGACGGTGTGGCCATGGTGACCAGCGCCGCCATGAGCAGGATCCCTCCCGCGACCACCGAGGGACTCACGGCGAGTATGGGGGGAATGGTGGCGGGGTCTATATGGCCGAGAGGTCGGCCGGGAAGACCATGAGTCGGGGCGTAGTGTGGCCATACGGCCAGCGCCGTTCGCACCCGTGTGGGTGGATCCATGAGAAACCCGAGGTTCCCGGGTGCGTTGCCCGTGAGGCTTCCGCCGAGGACCGCGAATCGCAGGACGAGATAGACGCTGACCAGCGCGAGGAACGCCACGGCCATGCGAACGGTCGGATCCATCTAGCCTGGCCGGTTGAGTCTCCCCTGGGCACCGTCCAGAGCCAGCAGCAGCGCAGGGAGTACCACGGCGTGCTCCTTGGCCAGGAGGGCCACGAGAAAGAAGCCGAGGATCAGGACCCGACGCGTCGAGGAGATCTTGCCGTGATGGGGGCGTTCGGCGTAGGCGACGCACGCCGCGAGAACGCCCACCGCGGATACCAGCTCGGCCTGTCCGACCACGTTGGCCACCGCCTCCACATGGACCGGATGGACTGCGAAGAGAAGTGCCGCGGGCAGCGTACCTTTCCACCCCACGAGTCCATCGATGAGTCGGAAGACCAGGAGGGATGCCAGGCCGTGGAGGAGCACGTTGAGCACGTGAAACGGAAGGGGGCTTTGGTGGCCCACTGGACCGCAAAGAGGAACACCGCCAGGGGTCGGTACAGCCCCCGGTCCAGCGCCTCGGCCCCCGGCCAGTAGGGGGTCGTCCAGATCCTGAGAAGATTCCCCAAGTCGTGGACGGTCGCGTTGTCCACGATGATGCCCAGGTCGTCGAAGGCGAATCCGTTGGAGAGGGAGTTGAGGTAAACCAGGACGGCGGCCAGGACCACCAGGAGAGGGGGCGCCCACGCCGCCCCAGCAGGACCCTGTGCGCCGCTCCGATCCAAGGGTTGGGCGGTCCTCAGAGGACCGCTTCGATGGCTCGGGCGATCAGGCCCCCGTGCCATTTGCCGTTCTCGATGAAGATTTTGTTGGCGTTGTGACCCGCGGCGAGCACCCCCGCGATATACACGCCGGGGACGTTGGTCTCCATGGTTGCCGGGTCATGATGCGGGATCCCCGTCCCTTGGTCGATTCGGACTCCAAGTGACGTCAGGAGTGCGGGATTCGCTCGCCAGCCGGTCATTGCGAAGACCCAATCGTTCGGGATCTCCTGGGTCTCGTCCGAACCCTCGGTCTGGAGTACCACGGTTCGGGGGGTAATCTCAGCGATCCGCGTCTTCCAGTGGACGGCGATCTCCTCGTTCTTCAGGCGGTTGGTGATGTCGGGGACCACCCATGGCTTCACGCCACGGTCGAGTTCGGCCTCGAAATGAACGAGGGTGACCCGGGCTCCGTTCCGGTAGAGATCCAGCGCCGACTCCACCGCGGAGTTCCCTCCGCCGACCACCACCACGTCCTGATCGTGGAAGGGGTACGGCTCCCGGTAGTAGTGGTGGACCTTGGGCAGGTCTTCTCCGGGAACGTGCAGGAAGTTGGGGGCCTGGAATCCCCCGGTGGCCACGATGACCGAATGGGCGGTGTATGTCCTCCTCGTCCCGTCCGCCGCCATCCGGGTCCGGAGCTCGAAGGCGCCCATCTTGCCCTCGATCTCCTGGACCTCTTCGTACTGGCGGATGTCGAGGTCGAAGTGGTCGGCCACGCGCCGGTAATAGACCAGGGCCTCCCTCCGGGTGGGGTTGCCCTCCGGTACCACGAACGGGATGTCCTCGAGCTCGAGGTTCCGGGCCGTGGAGAAGAAAGTCATGTAGGGCGGGTAGTCGACGATGGAATTCGTGATGCAGCCTTTGTCGAAGAGGATGGCCGCGAGACCTTGCTTCTTCAGGGACGCGCCGGCGGCGAGACCGCACGGTCCGGCTCCGATGATCGCGACGTCCGTTGCGTCTGCCATGGTGTGGCCCGGTGGAGAGGGGTGATCGGATTTCGGGGGCGATCCGACCGAACAATCATGGGTGAGGGACACACCGGACGGAAGTACCGGTTCCCTCTGGAACGAGCCGGTGGCCGGCCAGTTGCGGCCCACCTAGGTTGGGCCCAACCTGCCCGTGATCGAAAGGTGCCCGATGGATTCGTCGCCCGTGACCCAGGATCCCCCCCGGAGAGGTTCGGGGCCGGGTTGGCTCGTGGCTGCTGCATTCATCGGCCCGGGTACGGTGACCACGGCCACCTTGGCCGGGGCGGGCTACGGCACGGTGCTCCTCTGGGCCCTCCTCTTTTCCACTCTGGCCACCATGGCCCTCCAGGAGATGGCGGCTCGACTCGGCCTCGTCTCCGGTGGTGGACTGGGTGAGGCGCTCCGGGCCAGAGCCGGTGGCCCGATCCGGCGACTCGTGGTGGTCCTGGCCGTGGTGGGTGCGATCGGGATCGGAAACGCGGCTTACGAGACGGGGAATCTGCTGGGTGGGGCCCTGGGACTCTCCAGCGTCTTCGGGGGAGACGCGCCCCTTTGGGCCCTGATCATCGGTGCCGTGGGTGCGTCCCTTCTGTGGGCGGGCAGCTACCGTGCCCTTGAGAAGGCCCTCATGGTGCTGGTGGGTGTCATGGCCCTCACCTTCCTGGGGACGGCCCTGGTCGTGTCACCGGACTGGGGGCAGGTGTTCGGCGACCTCCTTTTCCCGACGGTTCCGGAGGGGTCCCTGATCATCGTGGTGGGACTCATCGGAACCACGGTCGTTCCCTACAACTTGTTTCTCCACGCCGCGGCGGTGGCGGAGAAATGGCAGGGGGCGGACGCGCTGCCGGTGGCGCGGCGGGACCTTGCCGGATCCATCGCCTTGGGCGGCCTGGTGAGCATGGCCATCCTGGTGACCTCAGCCGGGACGATCCATCGGCTGGGCGGAGAGGTGGGGACCGCGGCGGACATGGCCCGCCAGCTGGAGCCCCTGCTGGGTTCGTGGGCACGGGTGTTCTTTGGCGTCGGCCTCTTCGCGGCCGGGATGACCTCGGCGATCACCGCTCCCCTTGCGGCGGCCTACGCGGTGGCGGGAGCAGCGGGGTGGAAGCGGGACTTGAAAAGTTGGAGGTTGAGGGCGGTCTGGATCTCGGTACTCTCGGTTGGTGTCCTCTTCTCACTGACGGGGATTCGACCGGTCGCGGCCATCCTTTTTGCCCAAGCCGCGAACGGGATCCTCTTGCCCGCCGTTGGGCTCTTCCTTCTTCTGGCCGTGAATGACGAGCGGCTCCTCGGCCAGTGGCGGAACCGCCTGACCTCCAATCTCGTGGGAGGGACGGTGGTGATCGTGACATTCCTGCTCGGCGCCAGAGCGTTACTCAGCGTGTTCGGAATCATGTGATGCAGACACCTATCAGCCCCGTGATCCCACTCCTGTGCCTGCTGGCCCTGGGTTGTGTTGACCGCCCGCCGACGTCCGGGGAGGGGGAAGCAGCCGGCCGACCGGACCTGGAGGCCTTGACCCCTCCCGAACGGATGGAACGCCTGGTCACGGTCCTGGCGGCCGACTCCATGGAGGGACGGGCCACGGGCTCTGATGGCGCCCGGAGGGCGGCCCGCTTCATCGCTCGGGAACTGGAGAGTTACGGAGTCGAGCCCGGTGTCGACGGGTTGTTCATCCAGGAAATCCCCCTGTACCGCGTCCGCCTCCCGAATGGCCGGGAGCGCGTGATGGTGGTCGGCACCGCCGGTGTGCCGGAGGGGGCCGAGATTCTGGAGGAGATGAGGGACGGGAACGTAATCGGCGCGATCTGGGGCCCGAGCGGGCGGGAAGCGGGAGAGGCGGTGATCCTCGGTGCCCATTTCGACCACGTGGGCATCGGCCGGGCCGTGGAGGGGGATTCGATCTACAACGGTGCGGACGACGACGCATCGGGGGTCGCGGTGGTGCTCGAGGTAGCCCGGCTCCTTGCCGGAGAGGGGCCGCAGGCGCGCACGGTGCTGTTCCTGCTGACCACGGGGGAAGAGGTAGGGCTCGCTGGGACGCGGTTCTATATCGACCACCCGGTGGTCCCACTCGAGAGGACCGTGGCCGACCTCCAGGTCGAGATGGTGGGCCGCCCGGACTCCCTGGCCGGGGGCCACGGCAGGGCTTGGCTCACGGGCTTCGAGCGCTCCACCCTCGGGGATGCACTGGCGGAGGCCGGGATCGCCCTGGTGCCCGACCCTCGCCCCGACCAGCGGTTCTTCTTCAGGAGCGACAATATTGCCTTTGCCCGTCTGGGAATCCCGGCCCACACCCTGTCGTCCTACAACCTGCACCCCGACTACCATCGGCCGTCGGACGAGGCCGACACCATGGACTACGGCCACATGGCCGAGGTGACGAAGTCCACGGCGGCGGCGGTGCGCATCCTGGCCAACGGCGAGCCCCCACGGTGGCACCCTGGAGGTCAGCCTGGAACTCCCGCTACCGGCGCCGGGTCCGGTGGGGGGCGACCCTGATGTCGGTGACCAGTGCCGAGGGCGAGGCACGGCGCGCGCTGGGCCGCCTGGCCCGTGCCCTGGAGAAGGCGCGACGAGAGATGGTGGCCCTGGAGGGGGCTCTGCGTCACGCGGAGGGCTCGGATTTCCCGGTACAGGAGTACGACACGGTGAACGACGCGCTGGCGTCCGTGGAGCGGTTCGTGGAGGAGGAAGGCGACCGCCTTCAACGAAAGATCCTGGAGCAGGGTGGACTCGAGCCGGGTCGGGTACGGAGATGAGCATGGACGGTGAGTCGAGGGACGGTGTCCCGCGGGGCGTCACGCGACGGGATTTTCTCCGCCAAGGTGTGGCCATGGGAGGGGGCCTCATGGTGGGGGCTCCAATGCCTCTGGTGGCGGGCCAGGGTCATGACCTGGTACTCCGGAACGCGCTGGTCATGGATGGTTCCGGTGGGCCGGGGGTGGTGGCCGACGTGGCGGTCGATGGAGATCGGATCGTGGCCGTGGGTCGGGTGGTCGGCCGAGGCCTTCAGGAACTGGACCTCACCGACCATGTCCTCGCCCCCGGGTTCATCGACATCCACTCCCATGCCGAGTTGTCCCTCCTGATCAATCCCCGGGCCGAAAGCCGCATCCGCCAGGGCGTCACTCTGGAGGTGGTCGGGCAGGATGGAAGCTCGGTGGGCCCCTGGTCCGACGGACAGTTCGAGTCGACCCGGGACCGGTACGCTTCGGCTTACGACGTGACCATCGACTTTCGCGATCCCGTTGGATTCTTGAGGGCTGTCGACAGGGTTCGCCCGGCGGTGAACGTGGCGACCATGGTCGGTCAGGGGACGGTCCGGAGCTTCGTCGTCGGGGGCGCGGACCGGCCCGCCGGACCTGACGAGGTGCGGCGCATGCGCGAGCTGGTCCGTCAGGCCCTGGACGGTGGCGCCGTGGGGCTCTCATCCGGCCTGGAGTACACGCCGGGCTCTTTCGCACCGGTGGACGAGCTGGTGGCCCTGGCGGGAGAGCTACGAGGCCGCGGCCTTCCCTTTGCCTCCCACATGCGGAACGAGGATGATCGGGTTCTGGCGGCGGTGGAGGAGACGATTCACGTGGGCCGGATGGCAGGGGTGCCCGTCATCGTGTCCCACCTCAAGGCCCAGGGGGAGCGGAATCACTGGAAGGCCCAGGTGGCACTGCGCCTCATCGAGGATGCCCGGGCTGCCGGGGTGGACATCCACTTCGATCGCTATCCCTACGTGGCCTACGCCACCACCCTGGCCAACCTCTTCCCAGCCTCGGCCCGGGCCGGGGGTACCCAGGCCTTCCTGGCCAGGCTCTCGGATCCTGACTCCAGTCCGGCCCTGGAGGCATACGCTCGGGCCAAGGTGGCGCTTCTGGGATCCTGGGACTCGATCCAGATCTCCAGTACGGGGACGGAACGAAATGCTGCGGCCAGGGGCCGGAGGCTGGGTGAGCTGGCGTCGGAGTTGGGCGAGGATCCCTTCGATCTGACCCTGCGTCTCCTGGAGGAGGAAAGGGGACAGGTCGGCATGATCGGCTTCGGGATGTCCGAGGAGAATACTGCCCGGCTCCTGGCACACCCACTGGGGATGGTCTGTTCGGATGGAGGCGCCTACGCTCCCTACGGCCCACTCTCCTCGGGTTCTCCTCATCCCCGGGGCTACGGCACCTTCCCCCGCTTCCTCGCCCACTACGTGAGGGACCGGGGGATCCTGTCATTGGAGGAAGCGGTTCGGAAGATCACCAGGATGCCGGCGGAGCGGCTGGGCCTGCTGGACCGTGGTCTCGTCCGGCCCGGAATGGTCGCGGATCTGGTGGCCTTCGACCCGGCGACGATCGAGGACCGCGCTACCTTCGAGGACCCCCATCAGTACCCCGAGGGGATTCCGGTCGTGGTGGTCGGGGGACAGGTGACGATCCGGGATGGCGAGCAGACCGGCGTCCTTGCGGGTCGGGCGGTTCGCGCGCCGGCTGTCGCGGCGGGATCGTGACGGAGTCGGTCTACTCGACGCCCATGAGGGACCGCCTGCTCGAGCTGTTCCGAAGGGAGACGTGGGCTCCACTCCCGGAGGAGGAGTTCAACGACCTCGCCATGGACGCGTTCCGATTCCAGGTCGAGAAGAACCCGGTATACGGCCGATTCGTGGAGGCCAGGGGTGGGTCGCCCGGATCGATTGACCGGTGGACCGACATTCCAATGGTCCCGACCACCGCGTTCAAGCGACTGCCCCTGGTCTGCGGAGATCCGGCCTCCGCCCAGGCTGTCTTCCGCACGAGCGGAACCACGAGTCCCCATGCCCGAGGCGTCCACTACGTGTTGGACCTGGACCTGTATCACGGTGCCCTCCTCCCCAACTTCCGCCGGCACCTCCTGCCCGAGGGCGGCAAGATCCGAATCCTGTCTCTGGTTCCGGACGCTGGCCTCGTGCCCGAATCATCCCTGGGACACATGATGAAGGTGGTGGCTTGGGCCATGGGAGACGGGGACGGCGGCTTCTTCGCGGGGGAGCAGGGGCTGCCTCTTTCGGGCCCGTTCCAGGAGGCCCTGGCCCGGGCTGTGCGGGAGGGGACTCCGGTCCTCGTCGCCGGGACCGCGTTTGCCGTCAGACACTGGTTGGACGTCGCCCGGGAGAGCGGGTTCCGTGTGGTCCTGCCGCCGGGATCCCGAGTCATGGAGACCGGCGGCTTCAAGGGCCGGTCCCGGGAGGTTCCCCGGGAGGGGCTTTACCGTGAGTTGTCGGATACGCTCGGCGTTCCGATTTCCAGGATCGTCAACGAGTACGGAATGACCGAGATGTGCTCCCAGTTCTATGAGCCGGTACTCGTGGATGAACCGGCGGCAGCAGGGGAAGGTGCCGGGGGCTTGGCCGGGAGGCGGCACGTCCCGCCACCATGGGTCCGGACTCAGGTTCTGGACCCGGTCACCCTTGAAACCCTGGGCCCGGGCGGGACCGGGATCCTGGCCCATTTCGATCTCTCGAACCTGGGATCGGTATGTCACCTCCTCACCGAGGACCTGGGGGTGGCGACGAGGGATGGGTTTCGGCTCCTTGGTAGAACCCCGGGATCGGAACCCCGGGGCTGTTCCTTGACCATGGAGGCCCTCATGGAGAGCCAGAGGAGCTGGACCGGTGGATAGGGCCGTCTCGAGCAAGGGTCTGATTCGGGAGCTCGGGGCCCTCCGCCGGGCGGGGGAAGCCCACCTGCGGGGGCGTCCGGTCGATGAACTGACGGGGATCCTGGGTAGTGTGGGCCGGCGCTTTCTCGATCCCGACGACGTTCTCCGCCAAGAGGCTCTCGACCGCCTGCCGGACGTCTCCGGCATCTCGGACCGGATGGCGGCCGCGGTGCTCGACGGGATGGCACTGGACTGGACCGCCGAACGCCTGGAGGCTCTCCTGGCCATCGAGTTCGAGGATCCCAAGGTCCTGGACGGATTCCGGGACAATCACGCGGGGCGCGAGGTCCGGGCCCTGGGTCCCGGGCTGACCGTGCACTTCGGCGCCGGAAACGTCCCCGGGGTTTCGGTGACGTCCATCATCCGGTCGCTCCTGGTGAAGTCGGCGGTCTTCCTACGACCGGGCAGTTCCGACGGCGTCCTTCCTGTCCTCTTCGCCAGGGGCCTGGTGGAGGAGGCTCCGGAGGTGGGCTCGGCGGTGGGCGTCGCCCACTGGGGGACCGAGCGGGAGGACCTCACCCTGGCCGCCCTGGCCGAGGCCGACCATGTCATCGTTTACGGAGGTGACGACACCGTGGCCCGGTTGCGGGCCGTCACTCCGCCGACGACCCGCTTTCTGGCCTACCACCACCGACTCAGTTGCGGCCTGATCGGCCGGGACGTGTTGGGCGACACCGTCGAGGCGGTCTCAGTCGCCGATGAAGCGGCTCGGGCGGCCAGTCTGTTCGATCAACGGGGATGCGTCTCGCCCCACTTGTACTTCGTGGAGGAGGGAGGGGCGGTTTCTCCCGGAGAATGGGCCGCGATGCTGGCGCGGGGGATGGAACTGTGGGCTGAGCGCCTTCCGCCCGGGCCGCTGGACCCGGAAGAGGCGGCCGCCGTCCAGCAGGCCAGGGGAGCATTCGAACTCCGGGTCGCAGCCGGCGAGGGGGCTCAGGCCTGGCAGGGTGGAAGCCTGAGTTGGACCGTCTTGTTCGAACCGGAGTTGCGCTTCGAACCGTCGTGCATGGGCAGGGTCGTGCGGGTAGTCCCGGTACCCGACCTGGTTCAGGTCCTCGCCGCGCTGGGAACGGTGCGGGCCCGACTGCAGACGGTATGTCTCGAGGGTGCGGGTGACCGGACGGGATCTCTCGCAGAAGGGTTGGCCCGGATGGGTGCGAGCCGCGTGACCACGTTGGCCGAAGGACCCTGGCCGCCACCCTGGTGGCACCACGATGGGGGCGGACCCCTGGTCAGCCTGGTCCGATGGACGGATCTGGAGCTGTGAATGGGCTCGAACTTGCGAGCCCGCTACTCCTCTTCGGCCTCGGGCTGGTGCTCCGAGCGCCACAGGACCATCTGCCGCGTTCCGGTCGGGTTCTCCTCGACGCGTACGGTGAGGATGTCCCCTTCCTCTATTCCCAGGTCGTCCCTCATGTCCTGGGGGATGGTGATCCGGCCTCCGACACCGACGTTCACGTCCCCGTAGTACAGCGTCCGATAGATCGCCATGCGGCCCCCTTCTGAATTTCTAGGTAGACCATGAAATCTATGGAGCCCGCAGAGCCCTGCAAGCCGACGCGGCTCGGATGTGGGCCCGGATCGGGAATTGGAGGTAGGTTCGGGGTGGCTCGGCCCCGGGACTGCAGCCGCATGAAGCTGCCTGAGGGCTGACCCGTAGACGGCTCGTAGCCAGTCGTTCACGACGTACTCACCAAACGCGCGGGAGTCTCCTTGTTCACCGACGCTCACGAACCGGCCGTCCGCCTGAAGGGCGTTACCAAGCGGTTCGGCAAGCACACCGCCGTCTCCTCTCTGGACCTGGAGATCCCGTCCGGATCGATCTACGGGCTGCTTGGCCCGAACGGGTCGGGGAAGACGACCACGATCCGGATGATCATGGGGATCCTCCTCCCCGACGAGGGACACGTGACCCTGTTCGATGGTGACCCGGACGAAACCCGTCGGAAGTCCGTGGGCTATCTGCCGGAGGAGCGCGGCGTCTATCGGAAGATGAAAGTCGTGGAACTCCTGGTGTTCCTGGGGGAGATCCGTGGGGTCCGCCGAAGCGAGGGGCGTCGACGCGCTCTGGAATGGCTGGAGCGGCTGGGACTCGCCGACTGGGCGGAACACAAGGTGGAGGACCTCTCCAAGGGGATGCAGCAGAAGGTGCAGTTCATCGGGACCGTGATCCACGAACCCCGTCTACTGATCCTGGATGAGCCGTTCTCGGGGCTGGACCCCATCAACCAGGACGTGCTCGAAGAGATCGTGCTCGAACTCAACGGGCGCGGCACGACGATCCTGTTTTCCACCCATCTCATGGACCACGCCGAGCGACTCTGCAGTCGGGTATGCCTCATCTCCAAGGCGGCCAAGGTGCTGGACGGGGATCTGCGGGAAATCAAGCGGGGAGCCCGCAGCGGGGTGGTGGCAGTGGCCTTCGAAGGAGAGGACGAGCGCTGGATGGCCGGGAACGAGGTGCTCCGCGTGGAACCCACCGGTGCCGGCTTCAACCTGCTCATGGCGCCCGGGGCCGATCCGAACGCGATCCTCAGGCGTGGGTTGGATTCCGGAGTGCAGATGACCCGATTCCAGGTCGTGGAGCCGTCCCTCCATCAGATCTTCGTCACCCACGCCGGGTCGACCAACGGGGACGAGACGGCCCAACCGGGGGAGGTGACCTCATGAATCCCCTGCACATTTTCGCCGTCGCCCGCCGGGAATTCCTGGAGCGGGTCCGCACCAAGGCGTTCATCCTCTCCACGATCGGCATTCCCGCACTCCTCCTTTTGGCCCTGGTGGTGCCGATCTTCTTCGCATCCCAGAGCGCCGAAGCTCGTCGGACCGTGCTCGTCGACGACGAGACCGGGGTCCTTGGATCCGTCTTGGCGCCCAAGCTGGAGGAGGCCGGCTTCACGGTGATGGACGCCCGGGAGGAATCCATCCCCCAGGACTCCCTGACCGGACTTCTGGAGGGGGGACAGATCGGGGGTCACCTCATTCTCGACGAGGCCACCCTGAACGACGGCACCATGACCTACCGGGGGCGGGAGGGACCGGGAGCCATCCGAGAATTCGGATTGCGACGGGCGGTGGTGGCTACGGTCATCGAGGTGAGGCTTGCCGGGACTCCGGATGCGGAGTCCATGAGGTCGCTCCTCGACGGGGGCGAGTTCCGGATGGAGTTGGTGGGGGGAACCCTGGAGGATGAGGAGGCCCGAGACCGGGCGCGCCTCATCTCCACGGTCGGGACGTTCTTCATGTACCTGGTCCTGATCCTCTACGGGCAGGTCATCATGCGGGCCGTCCTCGAGGAGAAGCGGGACAGGATCGTGGAGATCATCGTGTCCTCGATCCGACCCGGCGAACTCATGATGGGCAAGATCCTGGGGGTCGGGGCGGTGGGTCTCGCCCAGCTGCTCATCTGGCTGGGATCGGGGGTCCTGATGTTCCTCCTGATCCTCCCCAGTATCGTCGCCATGGCACCGGAGGTAGCCGAGCTCCAGGAGGCCCTGGCGGAGGTCCCCTTCCTCCGCAACGCGGGGTTGCTCCTGGCCTTCTTCATCCTGGGGTATTTCCTCTTCGCGGCCCTCTATGCGGCTGCCGGGGCCATGTGCACGTCGGACGAGGAGGTTCAGCAGGCCCAGATGCCGGTGACGATGCTGATCATCATCCCCTTCATCCTGCTCATTGCTACCATGGAGGGTCCCGAGCGACCCATCCTCACGGCGCTGAGCATGTTCCCGTTCTTCAGTCCCATCATGATGTACGCCCGGGCGGCAGGGGGTGCGGCCCCGGCGTGGCAGATCGCGGTGGCATTGGGCCTACTGTTGGTGACCATCCCCCTCGTGGCGTGGGTCGCCGGGAGGATCTACCGGGTAGGGATCCTGATGCAGGGCAAGCGGCCGACCCTTCCGGAGCTGATCCGATGGGTCAGGGAGGCCTAGGGACTCAGTCCAGGAGCGAACGCAAGAGCGCGGCGAGGTGCCTGTCGTCGAATCCTCGGGCCTTCCGGATGGCATCGTCGAAGGTGTCTTCGATGATGACCACGGTCGTCCTGCGCATGCCTTCGTCGTCGGCGGGATCCCCAGGTGAGAAGGCGAGTCGGGCCCGGAAGGAATCGGGGCGACGGGCATCTTCTTCGAACTCCAGGTAGACGTCCCAGAAGCGCCCTTCGTGGCTGATGGTGGCCAAGTGTTGGCCCCTGGGCTCCCGATCCGGTGCTGGTGCTTGGTCTTCGGAGGACATGTCCCCATCCTAGCCTCCCGGGCCCGACTGAAAAAGAGCCTGGTCGTTCGGCCCCTCAGGTCTGTCGTAGCCCCCTTCTCGCTGCGCGCAGGGACGCCTTCATGCGAGACAACTCCGCTGGAGGAAGGGTCCGGCCTCCGAACCTGACCTCCAGGTATCGTCCCACGATCCGGTCTACGTCGTTGGCCCCCGGCCAGCCCGCTTCACGGATTGACCGGCTGAACTCCAGGGGCGGTGTACCTCTGAGCGGCGGGTACTTGCGTTCGTAGCCTTCCCTCAGCCGCAGGTAGATGCGGCTTTCGGGCCCGATCCTGCCAGCTCCGCCGATCCCTGGAAGGCGCATCAGGGCCAGGCCCAAGCCCGCCAGAACCGCCAGGATCGCGGGAATCCTGAGCCAGCGGATGATCCGCGGCCCCAGGTCCTCGAGCCCCTCCTCGTTGGGCCCGACCCCGGACAGCCGATCCAGGATGCCGGTCTGGTTGTCGATGGAATAGTCCAGGATCCAGCGACTCCACCGGTACTGGAGACCGTCCATCAGGAATCGACCGGGCCACAGCCAGGACTGTGTGGCCCGGAGGTTCGAGCCCGACGCCGGCGTGGGGTCGAAGGGCACCCAACCCAGCCCTGGAAACCACACCTCGACCCAGGAGTGGGCCTCGTTCTGGGTGACCGCCAGATATTGGCCGAATTCACTCCACTGTCCCCCGAGGAATCCGTTGACTTCCCTCGAAGGGATTCCCAGGGCGCGGAGCATGACCGCCAAGGCCGTGGAGAAGTACTCGCAATGACCCGCCCGCCTCTCGAACAGGAAATGCTCGAGGGTGGCTTCCCTGGCCGATCCGGGAAGGTCCCTCGTGTAGCTGAACTCCTCACGGAACCAGGATTCCAGCTCCAGCACTTTGTCATAGGGCGTCGGTGCGGCGCTCGTCAGGGAGTCTGCGAGACGCAGGACCCGGGGCTCCACGTCCCTGGGGAGTTGCAGGTACAACTGCCCCCCGGGAACGCTCCTGAACTCGGCGGCCCGGAGGGCTTCGGGCGGGGGCCGGCCGGACATGGACCGGGCAGTGTATGTGGGGGCACCACTCCCTCCATACCCGTAGTCTCCCACGTTGTCCACGAAGGGGTAGATGGCGGATTGGACCGTCACGTCCACGAGGGGATGAAGGGCAAAGAGGACCCGGGAACCCAGCCGGGTGGCGTAGACTCGGTATTCGACCTCGGGACCCGCCCACCGATTCCGGTACCACTCTCGGTTGCCCACCGCCGGGGGAGGATTGCGGGACCGGTACCACCGAACGCCGTCGAATCGGTCGAATGAGCGTCCTCGCCAGTACAGTCGAGCCGGGCTCGGCGCCTGGTCCCCCTCGAACTCCACCCGCAGCACGATCTGGGGGTTGGGGTAGATGCGGGATCCGTGTCCGCCCAGGGATACCTGGTCGGAGAATCCCGCCACTGAACGCACCGGTGGTGCCCCCCGGGCTGCCCAACCGCGGGAGACCCGAGGGAACGCGAGGAAGATCACGCCACTGATGAGGAGAGTCGCTACAGCGATCAGTACACCTGCCGAGACCGTGCGGCGATCCACGGCCAGCTTCGCACCGGGGTGAGTCGCCATCTGTGCCCGAAGGTTTCCCACGATCATCGCCAGGGTTCCGAACACCACGTAGAGCGTGAACGCCACGGCGAACACCACCCCCGGCCGGTACGCGGTGGCCGCGAGGATCAGAGCGAACGAGAGGGCGTAGGCCCGGGGTTCGTTCTCAGCATCCTCGGCCCGCAGGGCCTCGGCGCAGAGGAGCAGGAGAAGAAGGTCCACGACCGGTACGACGATGTCGTCCTGGATCACGAACACGTGCACCAGGGCCCGACCGACGAACACCAGCGCCAGGGGCACCCAGGCCCGCTCGAGCCGCGCGGCCACTTTCGGCCCCGGGCACCAGATGAAGGCCAAAGCGAGTCCTGCCGCGCCCAACAGTCCAGCCAGGAGCTCGAACCCCGCTCCTCCCGCAAAGGCGAGGAGGCCGGCCCCAGCCATGAGAATCGTCAGACGCCGGTGCGTGCGTGCGAGGCTCACGGGGTCCCTCCCGCGGCGCCCTCGGCCCGGTCCCCGGGGCTGCCGCCCCGTTCGCCGGGAGACGCCGCGCCTCCGGACC
Source organism: Gemmatimonadota bacterium (assembly GCA_039591855.1). Taxonomy (GTDB): domain Bacteria; phylum Gemmatimonadota; class Gemmatimonadetes; order Longimicrobiales; family Gaopeijiaceae; genus JBDHCV01. The sequence goes on from JBDHCV010000007.1 coordinate 141,636, forward strand.
CCGCCATCATGCCCGGGTAGACCAGTACGCTCCGCGTGTCCCCTTCCGGTGGAACGACGGTCCCGTGGTCCTCGGAGAATCGGACCCGGGCCAGGGACTCGAGAATCTGCTGGACGTGGCCCGGTCCCTGGCCCGGGGAGACCCTGCCGGTCACGGTCGCCAGCCCGTAGCGCCAGCCCCTGCCCTCGGCCCGGGCTGCCATGGACGCGGCGACCTCTACCGCGTCCTCCGCGGCCTCTCCCGGTGGGTGGCGCAGGTCCAGGCAAATCCAGAGGGTCTCCCCGGCCTCCTGTTCGTACTCTCTGACCACCGGCTCGCCCAGTCGGGCGGTGGATCGCCAGTGGATGTCACGCACGTCGTCGCCCGGCCGGTAGGCACGAAGTCCCCGGTACTCCCCGCGGACCCCACCGCCACCGTGGAAAAGGGCGGCGACCCGTCGGGTCCGTCCTCCACCGATCATGGGCATTCGGATGGGCCGGTCACTCCGAGGAAGGACCACGATTTCGCCGGGGATCTCCAGGTCCCTCTCTTTCCGGAAGAGCCCGAAGGGGAAGGTCGTGGAGAGGGTGATGGTCGACAGAGGAACGACCCCGCGGCGTTGGAAGTGGTGTTCGGACCGGACCGTGCCGCTCATGTCCGGCTCCAGGAGGTCGACGAAGGCGGGTTTCTGCAGGCCGTGTTCCCGGATTTCCACCGAGACCACCGGAACACGGCGGCTGCTATTCCGCACCCGATAGGAAAGCCCCAGGGGCGCCTCCACCGTCGCTGCCCTCGGCGTGTGGCGGTGGACCTCGAGTCCCCGGATCGTTCGCTCCGACAGCCATCCGCTCACCACGATGGCGCCCAGCATGGCCCCCAGGATCAGGTAGAGGAGGTTGTTGCCGGTGTTGATCGCGGCCAGACCCACGGCCAGTGCACCCGCCGAAAAGAGAAGCCCCGCGCGTGTGAATCGGATCCGTCGGAAACCCCGGATCCTCCTCCAGAGGTCTCCCGGCAACCGGCGTGGCGAGGGGGGTGGGCGGGACATCAGAGCGTGGGCCACATCACACCGGGATGGGCACGCCTTCTACGAGTTCTTCCAGCAGGGCCGCCGAGTCGTCGTGGGCTTCGGCGGTGCCCGACGTGGCCCCCACGGGAAGGAGTCGGTGGGCGAGACAGGGGATCACCAGAGCCCGGATGTCGTCGGGAACCAGGAATCTCCTGCCCTCCACCAGGGCGTATGCCCGGGCCGCCCGGAACAAGGCGATGGCTCCGCGCGGGCTGATCCCCATCCGGAAGCGGGGGTCGGTGCGGGTCCGTGCCACGATGTCCATGACGTAGTCCACCAGTGCTTCCTCGACTCGGACGTGCTCGACCTCTCCCTGGAGGCGGCTCAACTCGTCGGTCGACAGTACCGGGGTGAGCCTGTCCATGAGGGGCGTGAGGTCCGTGGATTCCACGAGGATCTTCTTCTCGGCGTCCCGGCCGGGATACCCGATGGTCAGGCGCACGAGGAACCGGTCGAGTTGGCTTTCCGGCAGGGGATACGTGCCATGGTGCTCCAGCGGGTTCTGTGTGGCCATGACCATGAACGGGGACGGGAGAGAGAGGGTCTGTTGGTCGATGCTCACCCTCCCCTCCTCCATGGCCTGAAGCAGGCCGCTCTGGGTCCGGGGGGGAGCCCGGTTGATCTCGTCGCAGAGGGCGATGTTGGTGAACAGCGGGCCCTCCCGGACCTCGAATCGGGACGTGACTGGATCGTAGACGCTGACCCCCAGAACGTCGGACGGCAGCAGGTCCGAGGTGAACTGGATGCGGCGGAAGTCCAGGCCCATGGTGCGGGCCAGGGCCTGGGCCAAGGTGGTCTTCCCCACGCCCGGGACGTCCTCGAAGAGCACGTGACCTCGTGCCAGGAGCGCCGCGGTCGCCACCCGGACCACCCTCTGCTTCCCGTGGAAAACGCGTTCCACCTCGTCGACGATCCTGACGAGCGCCGAGAGCTCCGGCGGTGGGGTTCGGGTTTGCGTTTCGGCGTCTGTCATCAAGGTGTCCCCGTGGGGTGATCGGTGAATCACATCCGGCGTCCCCGCGGATAGGTGTTTGGCGTTGACACTCCGCGAGTTTGACGGGTAAGTTCCCGGGCCTTTGACGGCTCTTTTTCTTGCGTTTCCGGGCTTGGCTCACCCGCAACACTCTGGGTGTACGGCTTTATGAGAAGATCATTCCTGCTCGCCACCTTGGTGGGCGCTGCGACTCTCGGTTCCACGGCTTTCGTGGTCACCCAGGAGGCCGACTCCATGGCGGCCCCAGCGGCCGCCCCGGCTTCTTCCACCGTGCAGCCCATCGCCTTTCCGCACAATACTCATGCCGGCCAGTTCAACATCGACTGCCAGTATTGCCACTTCTCGGCGGAACGTTCCGTCGACGCGGGGATTCCGCCGGTGGCGACGTGCTGGGGCTGCCACCAGATCATTCAGGGCCGAAACAACCCGGAGGAAGTTGCGAAGATCCGGGAATACTGGGAAGCCGGCGAGCCCATCCCCTGGGTGCGCATCTACAAGATCTCCGACCACGCTCACTTTCCCCATATGCGTCACGTGAAGGCGGGGGTGGATTGCACGGAATGCCACGGCCAGGTGCAAGAGATCGGAGTCATCGAGAGAGTGGCGCCGGAGGCCAAGAACCTCGGGATGGGCTGGTGCGTTTCGTGCCATGTCGAGAACGAAGTCCGGCGCGATTGCACCGTCTGCCACTATTGACCATCGGACACGGCTCAACTCCATGAGTGACGGCATCAAGAGGCGAGATTTCCTGAAGGTGCTCGGCGCGGGGAGCGCAGGCGCTTCTCTCGTAGGGTGTTCGACGGACGACGTTGAGCGGCTGCTCCCGTACGTGGTGCCCCCGGAGGAGATCACTCCCGGTGTGGCCACTTGGTACACGTCGGTGTGCCGGGAGTGCGACGCAGGCTGCGGGATCTGGGTGAAGACCCGGGAGGGGAGGGCCATCAAGGTCGAGGGTAACCCCAATCACCCGATTTCACGGGGAGCGCTCTGCGCCAGGGGGCACTCCTCACTCCTGGGCCTCTACAATCCGGATCGGTTCGCCGGCCCCATGGTCAGAGAGGGCGGGGAGCTCAGGCCCATCTCATGGGAAGAGGCCGAAGCCATGCTGGCCGAGCGCCTCCAGGGCGCCGGCTCCAACGTGCTCATGCTCACCGGCTCCGCTCCGGGAAGTCTGGGCGAGTTGTTCGACGACTTCGTGTCCGCCGTCGGCGGGACCCGGGTCGAGCATGAACTCCTCTCGGAGGCTCCCCTGAGGGAGGCCACGCGGATCGCCTTTGGACGGAACGTGGTCCCCGCCTACGACATGGAGCGGGCGCGCATGGTCCTGTCGTTCGGGGCCGACTTCATGGAGACGTGGCTGTCGCCTGTGGAGTACACCCGTGGGTTCGGCCGGTCGGGGTCGGTGGATGATCACGGCTCCAACAAGGCGGCGATGGTCTTCCTCGGCCCCCGGCTCTCCCTGACCGGACAGAACGCGGACGAGTGGTTCCCGATCCGCCCCGGGTCCGAGGCGGCGGTCGCCCTGGCCATGGCCCACGTGATCGCCCGGGAGGGCGGAGACGCGGGCCCCTACCAGCCGGTGCTCGAAGCCTACACGCCGGCAGTCGCGGCGGAGCTCTCCGGAGTCGGAGCCGACGAGATCGAAGATCTGGCTCTGCGTTTCGCCGACCAGGCCCCCGCAGTGGCCCTGGGCCCGGGTCTCTCCGGGCACCACGGCAACGCGACGGCGGCCAACCTGGCGGTCCTCATCCTGAACCACGTGGCCGGTTACGTGGGCCGGACGGTGCGGGTTCGGAATGCGGATCTGGGAGCGGCAAGCCAATCCTACGCAGAGGTGAGGGAGGCCACCCGTCGCATGTCTGCGGACGGGGTCCAGGTGGCCCTGGTCCACGGAACCAACCCGGCCTACGGGCTGCCCCGAGACGCGGGCTTCGTCGAGGCCTTCGGACGGGTGCCCTTCAAAGTCAGCTTCGCCGAGTGCATGGACGAGACGGCGGCCCTCGCCGACCTGATCCTCCCCGACGCGCACGCCCTGGAGTCGTGGGGAGATTCCAATCCTCGGCCCGGCGTCTACGCCCTGCAGCAGCCCGTCATGGAGAGGGTCCCCCACTTCGATTCGAAGCAGGCCGGCGACGTGCTCCTTTCGGTGGCGGCGCGGCTTGGCCGGGACCTGGGCGCCGCCACGTTCTACGACTTCCTGCGTGGACGGTGGGAGCGGGCCTACGACACGTCCATGGGCAGCGACGGCTTCGAGGCGTTCTGGAGCACCGGGCTCAAGAACGGGGTCGTGACCATCGCCGAGGTGGAGGACCAGCGGGAGATCCTCAGGGCTCCAGACGTCGCCCTGACCTTCGACCTTCCGGAGTTCACGGGCGGAGACCTCGAGTTCACGCTCCAGGTCCATCCATCGTCTCGATTGGGTGACGGAACGCAGGCCAACCGGCCGTGGCTGCAGGAGCTGCCGGACCCCGTGTCCAAGATCACCTGGCACTCCTGGCTCGAGATGAATCGGCACACCGGTGAGTCCATGGGTCTGCGGAACGGTGACGTGGTACGGGTGGAGTCACCCCACGATGCCGTCGAGGTCCCGGTCTGGCTCTACCCCGGGATCCGTGAAGACGTCGTCGCCCTGGCCATGGGGGGAGGCCACACCGACTACGGCCGCTTCGGGACCGGGAAGGGCGTCAACGCCATGGCCCTGCTTCCATCTCTGGTGGAGCAGCCCTCCGGGGCCCTGGTCCTCCAGGCCACCCGGGTGCAGGTCACGCCCACCGGACGTCACCGGCGGCTCGCCACCATCGAGGGTGCCGACACCCAGGAGAACAGGCCGATCACGCCGGCCGTGGCCCTGGCCGCCCTGGGACACGCCGAGGCCGACGACCATGCCGAGGCCGAGGGCGAACATCATGACGAACTCCAGGAACTCCAGGCTTACGGCGGCTTCGTTCCGGTGGCCACGGAAGGGCGGGCGGAGGACTTCCCCCTCCCGGGGTCCCAATACGGGGACTACGATCCGGACGAGAACCCCCGCTGGGCCATGGCCATCGACCTGGACAAGTGCACGGGATGTTCAGCGTGCGCCGTGGCCTGCCAGGCCGAGAACAACGTGGCGTGGGTGGGTGAAGATCAGGTCACCATGGGACGGGACCACAACTGGATTCGCCTGGAGCGCTATTACGAGACGGTGGACGCGACCCATGCCGGACCCGTAGACGTCCGCCATCTCCCCATGCTGTGTCAGCACTGCGGCAACGCTCCGTGCGAGCCCGTGTGCCCGGTCTACGCCTCCTACCACACGCCCGACGGACTCAACGGGCAGATCTACAATCGCTGTGTCGGTACTCGATACTGCGCCAACAACTGCCCCTACAAGGTCCGGGTGTTCAACTGGTACACCTACACGGGTGAGGAGCCCGCCTTCGACGGGATGGGGTACGCTCCGGAGCCGCTGAACTGGCAGTACAACCCGGACGTGACCGTGCGGACCAACGGGGTCATGGAGAAGTGTTCGTTCTGCGTTCAGCGGATCCGGGAGACGGAGAACCGGGCCCGGATCGAGGATCGACCGGTGCAGGACGGCGAAGTCGTTCCTGCGTGTCAGCAGAGCTGCCCCGCAGAGGCCATCGTGTTCGGCAACGTCCGTGATCCAAATTCGCGGGTCGCCCGGGTCGTCGAGAACGAGCGGACCTACCGGGTCCTGGACGAACTCATCAACACACAACCGGCCGTGCACTACCTGAAGAAGGTCACCTTCCACGAGGTCGAGGCCGGAGAGCACTGAGATGGCGACGGCAACTGAACAACCACGGGGAGCCATGACCCATCCGGACGTGAAATCGTACGGACAGGTCAACCAGGAAATCCTCAAGGCCCTCTCCCGACCCGGCAAGGGCTGGTGGGCACTGCTCGCTCTCTCGGTCGCGGGCATCGGGCTGTTCTTCACGTCCTGGGCGATCCAGATCGTCAAGGGCATCGGCGTGAGCGGACTGAGCTCGCCGGTTGGCTGGGGCGTCTACATCACCACCTTCGTGTTCTGGGTCGGTATCGCCCACTCCGGAACCCTCATCTCCGCCATTCTCTTCCTGTTCCGGGCCCCCTGGCGGCAGTCCGTGTACCGGATGGCAGAGGCCATGACGGTGTTCGCCGTGATGACGGCGGGGCTGTTCCCGCTCATCCACGTGGGACGGGTCTGGCATGCGTACTGGCTGATTCCCTATCCCAACTCCCGCTACCTGTGGCCGAACTTCAGGTCACCGCTGGTCTGGGACGTCTTCGCGGTCACCACCTACTTCACCGTGTCCGCAGTCTTCTTCTACCTGGGAACCATCCCCGACATGGCGGCCGCACGAGACGCGGCGACCGGCTGGAGGAAGAAGTTCTACAAGATGACGTCCCTGGGTTGGCGGGGGACGGACCGGGAATGGCACCACTTCTCCAAGGCCTACATCTACCTTGCCGCTCTGGCCACGCCCCTGGTTCTCTCCGTTCACTCGGTGGTGTCCTGGGACTTCGCCATGGGGATCGTGCCCGGATGGCACGCCACGATCTTCGCGCCGTACTTCGTTGCCGGGGCCATCTTCTCGGGTGTGGCCATGGTCATCACCCTGGCGGTTCCCCTCAGGAAGATCTTCGGCTGGCAGGACTATCTGACGGTCAAGCACTTCGACGCGCTGTCGAAGCTGATCTTGCTCACGTCCATGATCGTCCTCTACGCGTACCTCACCGAGTTCTTCATGGCTTGGTACAGCGCCGAGGAGCCGGAGCGGGGGGTGTTCTGGAACCGCCTGTTCGGACATTACTGGTGGGCCACATGGATCATGCTGGTCTGTAACGGCCTCGTCCCTGTCCTGCTGTGGTTCAGGCGGGTTCGACACTCCATTTCCGCCCTCTTCGTCATCTCGATCTTCATCAACATCGGAATGTGGTTCGAGCGCTTCGTGATCATCGTCACTTCGCTCTCCCATGAGTACGAGCCCTTCGCCTGGGGGGTGTACCGGCCGTCGATGGTCGAGATGGGGATCTTGATCGGCAGCTTCGCTTGGTTCGGGTTCTGGTTCCTCCTCTTCACCCGCCTGCTGCCTGCGGTGGCCATCGCGGAATTGAAGGAAGTTCTTCCCCTGCCTTACAGGCCCAGGCCTCAGGAAGGAGGGGCCGACTGATGAGCGCCAAGAGCGGCGGACTTCTCGCCTCTTTCGATTATCTGGACGACGCACTCGGGGCCATCCGAGAGCTGTGCAAGGCCGGACGGAAGGACCTGACGGTCTACGCCCCGCTTCCCGAGCATCACATCGAGGAAGCCCTGGGATACCGGCAGGGCCCCGTCCGGGTCTTCACCCTGGTCGGCGCCTTGACGGGAACGGCTACGGCATTGGCCTTCACGACCTGGACCTCCATGGACTGGCCGCTGGTGGTGGGAGGAAAGCCCATCCTCTCCATCCCGGCCTACGTCATCATCATGTTCGAGATGACGATCCTCTTCGGAGCCCTCTCTACCGTGATCGGTCTGTTCATCAACATCCGCATCCCTCACACGAAACCTCTGGTCGTGTACGACCCGGAGTACACGGCGGGGCGGTTCGGTGTCTACGCCCCTGCGGACTCGGCCGAGATGGACGACGTGCGCCGGATCCTGGAGGCCCACCACCCGGCCGAACTCCGGGAAGACCGGGAGGGTGCGCACAATGCGTAGATTCGGCGCGATCTCCTTCACCCTGTTCCTGATGACCGTGCTCAGTGCGTGCAGTCCCATGGACCAGGTGCTCGGGACCGTTTTCGGAAGGAGCATGCGGGACCAGCGGTCCTTCGATCCCTACGAGAACCCCCTCGGCCCTCCTGAGAACTCCATCGCCTTCTCGGCGGGCAACTACGCGGCGGCCCCGGGGCTCGTGAACGTGGGGCAGCCCGATGGCGCTTCGGACGTCCCGGAGAAGTTCGAGCAGCTGGACGTGCTGATGCAGGCCCCGGTCGTGGTAGATCTGGCCAATCCCGTGCCTCCCACCGAGGAGAGCCTCGCCCGGGGCGAAGTCCTTTTCCTCCGCTACTGTGCGGTCTGTCACGGACCCGACGGGGCGGGGACGACGTGCTACTTCGACGATCCGGCGATCGGCTGGCCCTGCGTCTTCCCGCTGACGGCTCAGAACGTGATCGATTTCTCGGATGGTTACATCTACGGGATGATTCGAGTCGGCCGGGGGATCATGCCTGCCTACGGTCACCAGATCGGGCACTACGATCGCTGGAACGTGGTCAACTACATTCGTCAGCTTCAGGGCGCCGCGTCGTCGTCCGGTCAGGCCCAGGACGGGGCGGCCGGAGACGCTTCGAGTTCCCCTGACGGTCAGTGAGATAGAGGCGTTCGATGGCTCACATGCAGACTCCCACCACGATTCCACTCCGCTATCTCCAGAAGTCGAGCACCATGGGGATCCTGCTCGTCGCGGTCAGCCTCGTAGGGCTAGTCGGATTCGGGTATGGCCTCACGGTGGACCCCCAGCGTGTTTGGCAGTCCTACGTCGCCAACTGGCTCTTCTTCACGGGGGTGGCTCAGGGCGCGGTCATGTTCGCGGTGGCCACTACGATCGTGAAGGCGAAGTGGAACTGGTCGGTCCGGAGAATCAGCCTGGCGTTCGTGGCCTTCCTCCCCGTGTCCTTCATCCTTCTCCTCCCCATGGTATTCGTTCTCCGGGCCGATTATTTCCCGTGGATCGAGATGATGGAGTACGATTACCTGGTTCAGAAGAAGGCTGCGTACCTGAACATCCCCTTCCTCACGGCTCGCTCGGTGGGCGGCACCCTCCTCCTGTTCGGGATGAGTCTGTATTTCGCCTTCTTGTCTCTGCGCCCGGATCAGGGGCGTGCCGCGGAGCAGGGGGGCGGCGACGCTCGCATCAAGGGGTGGGTGGATCGACTCACCCTGGGGTGGACGGGACAGGACGCTGAAGAGGAGCGTAGTCAGCGGACCCTCAACCGCCTCTCCCCGGCCATCGCCCTGGCGTACGCTGCGGTGATGAGCTTCCTGATCTACGATTGGGCCATGACCTTGATGCCCCATTGGTTCTCCACCCTCTTTGGCGGGTGGTACTTCATGGGCTCGTTCCTCTGCGGGGTCACGGCCACGGCGCTGCTGTCGGTCTACCTCCGGCGGCGTGACACGGATGTGAGTCGGGCCGTGGGTTCCCAGCAACTCCACGACCTGGGCAAGCTGAGCTTCGCCTTCACCGCGTTCTGGGCCTACCTGTTCTTCTCCCAGTACGTCGTGATCTGGTACGGGAAGTTGCCCTGGGAGCAGTCCTGGATCATCCGGCGATCGGGCGAGGTGTGGGGCGGGCTTTCCCTCGCCACCATCATTCTGGTCTTCATTATCCCCTTCGCTGGGCTGATGGGGCGGGCTCCCAAGCGTACCCCGGCCATCCTTGGCACGTTTGCCCTGGTCTCCCTGGTCGGTATGTGGACAGAGCGCTACCTCCTGGTTGCCCCTTCCCTGAGTGCGGAGGGCCCGGCGATGGTCGTGTGGCAGCCGCTGGTCGGGATGATGTTCCTGGGTGTATTCCTGTTGAGCATCCGCTGGTTCCTGTCCACCTTCCCCCTGATCCAGGTCTGGCAGCCGAAGCCCCAGCCGGAGTTGCTCGAGGCGGAAGTCCGGGTCGGAGCGGACTGAGGTCGGGCGCCTAGAAGAGCCGGGTGATGTTGAAGCCCAACCGCCACTCCTCGGGCTCGAATTTGAACGGCGTACCGGCCAGGAATTGAGACGGGTTGGTGGACGTGGCGTTCGTCACCACCAGTTTGAAGAAATGCCCGCCGGCCTCCAGTTCGACGCCGAACGCACCCCAATCATGCAAGCGTTCGTTCCAGGCGTCGCTGAAATTCCATTCGCCCAGCAGCGACCAGTCGTCTGACAGGTAGACCTGTCCGTGGACGCCCAGGGAATAAGCGTTATCGGGGCTTTCCGCGAATACGTCCGGATTCCTCAGGTAGGCCGGAACAAGCCCGACTCCGACCCGCTCGCCCAAGCCCTGGTCGAGGATCACCATGGCGTAGAACTGCCACGGATTCGGTTCAGGGCTGACCTCCGGTAGCTCGCCGTTCCAGGCTGCTCCTACCTGGGCGGCCAGCAGGAACGGAAAGCGGTCGTGCGCCCGCTCCCACAGTCTTCCCCTGAAGTTCAGATCCAGGTTGTCTTGCTCGTTGGACCGCTGAAGTGTCACGCTGAAGCGATCCGTGATTGCATACCCGAGTCCCAGCCGCAGATAGACGGGCCCGTCCAGCCCCCAAAGGGCGTCCGAACCCTCGGACATGGCCGGCCGGAACCTGTGTGAGACTTCGAACTGCCACTCGCCCTTGGCGAGCGTTGTGGCGGTCGGGAAGTTGATCCCCTGGGTGGATCGGAATACGAGAGGTGGAGGCTCGGTTGGCCCCTGAGTGCGCTGCCACTGGACCGGGGGTTCTTCTTGAGCGCCCAGGGACCCGGCGGGCTGAGCCACCATGGCACCCGCTGCGAGGACGGCGGACGCGAAGGCGCTGGCCCATGGTCTCACGATGGAGTGGCGTTTCATTGATTCAATCCGGGTTCTGCAGGTCAGCGAGGCTCGGCGAGGATGAACTCTAGGGAGAGTTCCACTTGGTCGGCGACTTTCATGAACATGAGTCGCGGAATCTCGACGTCGTGGTCCGAGAGGAGGATGGTGAACGCGCACCGGACCCGGTGCGGAGGGGCAGCGTCTTCGGTCCGGCACTCCAGGGTCCGCTCCCGATCCACTCCGTGAATGGAGAGGATGCCTCGAGCCGAGACGACATAGGTTCCCGGAGAGGGCTCCTCGATCCGACTCACCTCGGCTGAGTAGGTCGCGTATGGGAACCGATCCGTGTGGAGGTAGTTGTCGCGCATGTGCCGGTTCCGCAGACTGATGCCCGTGTCGATGGTCGCCAGGTCCACTTCCAGATAGACCCGAGAGCCGGATGGGACCGACCCGGCCTGCAGCCCCCCAGGAAGGAGCAAGAAACCGTCGATGGCCTCCGTGACTCCGTCGAAGTCCTCCAGGGGTGCCTGGCTGACGAACCGGACCAGGCGTTCCCCCGTCCCATCCACGTGGAGCTCCTGGGCCCCGACCGGGTGCGGGACCGGGAGCGAGGCGAGGAGAGCGAGGACCGCACCGGCGGTCCGGACCTGGAGCAGGGGCACCAGTGCTAGGACCGACGGGCGCATCAGTTGTTCTTCGCGCCCTGGGTGATCCAGTTCCGGACGTTGCTCAAGTCGATGTTGTCCAGGGGCGTTCCCCCCTCCGGCATCTGGCTTCCGAAGCTCTGGCGGCCTTCCAGCTTGATTACCAGATAGCTGTTCTGGGCGTCCCCGGGGATCACGAGGGTCTTTGCCTCACCTTGGGCGGCCACGTTGACCAGTTCTCCATAGGCGGCGGAGGCCCTCAGGTCCAGGCCGCCCTGGGAGGCGGATCCATGGCAACTGGACGCTGTGCAGCCCTTCCGGGTGAAGATCTCCTGGATGTCCGAGGAGAAGGAAGGATCGGCCTTGATCTCCCGCCCCCCGCCGGGGGGACCGCCTCCCGAGCCCACGGGGTCGCTGCCACCGCACGCGGCTCCGGCGAGGCCCAAGGAGACAACGACCAGCACTGACAGGAGTACGCGCATGGAGCCCTCCATTTGTCTCGTTCTCAGTCCGCAACCCGATGGTTGCGGCACCGCCACGATAATCCAAGTGTGAAGTAGAACCTTTGGGAGGGCTGAGAGGTTCCCTCTGCGACCTGTCCGAGGACGCCCGTTCCAGGACTGGGACGGGATCAGGGTCGTCAGCGACCCGAGAGGGCTCCCCGCGCCAGGTCGTGAAGCACGCCGTTGGACGACAAGGCTGAGCCGCCGCGGATCGTGGCGAAGCCGGACAGGTCCGTGAACCGACCGCCGGCTTCGGTGACGATGGGAAGGATCGGAGCCGCGTCCCATGTGGACAGGATGGGGTCCACCATGATCTCCGCTCGGCCCGTGGCCACCAACATGTGGCCGTAGGCATCGCCCCAGGTGCGGGACGTGTGGGCTTCGGAGGCGAGCTCCCGCCAGCCTGCTCCCTGGGGGCGTCGGAGGATCTCCTCCACATCGGTGGTGAGGACCAGGCTCCGGTCGAGCCGGGACACCCTCGACACCCGGGCGGGGCGGTCATTCCACTTGCAGCCCTGACCCTCACCGGCGGAGACGGTCTCACGAAGGGCGGGGAAATGGGCGACGCCTACGGCCGGTGCGCCTTCCACCTCCACGCCGATCAGTACCGCGTAGAGGGGAACGCCCCTCATGAAGGCCCTGGTGCCGTCGATGGGATCAAGGATCCAGCGCACCTCCGCGTCCTCCCGCTCCAGGCCGTACTCCTCCCCCAGGATTCCGTGGGTGGGGAACTCGGCCGCGAGCCGGGTTCGGATGAGCCCCTCGGCCTCCCTGTCGGCCTGGGTCACCGGGGATCCGTCCGTCTTGTCCTCCACGTCCAGGTCCGTCCCGAAGTAGCGGAGGGTGAGCTCTCCTGCTTCCCTGGCGAACCGCTCTGCGGCGGCCTGGAGCGATCGGATCAACTCAGGGCGACTCACTCCCCGTGCTCCCCCCTCGCCTTGTCATCCGCCTCCATGGCCTGCTCAATGCGGTCGATGACGTGTACGATCTCGAACCCGATGGCTCGGAACGTTCGGGCCTCCCGCAACTCCGGTTCGGCCCGGCTCAACGTGGTCCGGATGGTCCGGAGCACGCTTTCCGGCTTGCGGGCCTTGAAGAAGTCCAGTTTCCAAAGCCCCTGCTCGATAGCGTCGTAGGTCTCCTCCAGGTCGGCTTGGGTGGCCGGCGCGGTGGCCCGTCGACTCTTCGGGAGGTCCCGGCTGGCACCCTCGGCCGCGAGGAAGATCTCATAGGCCATGAGGAGAAACGCCTGGGCCATGTTCAGGCTGGAGTAGTTCGGGTCGGTGGGGATGATGGCCGCCGCGTTGCACAGGTCCAGGTCTTCGTTGGAGAGGCCCCGATCCTCCCGACCCATGACCACTGCCACAGGACCCTCGGCGGCACGTTCCACGAGGTGCTCCGCCAGGCGGCGGGGCCGGTCGTAGTTGCGCTTGGCCGTGCGCGCCCGAGCCGTGGTGCCCACCACGTACACACAGTCGGCAACGGCGTCGTGGAGACTCTCGAAGAACTCGGGGGCATCCACGATGTGGTCGCAGCGGTGGGCGATCCCCGTGATCCGATAGGCGTCGAACTCCGCGGGGTTCACCAGCCGAAGCCGGTCCAGGCCCATGTTGGCCATGGCCCGGACGACACCGGCGATATTGACGATGTTCTGGGGTTCGGTGAGAACCACGTGGACGTTGGAGAGGGCCTGGCGATCCACAGACGTCAACTCAGGCGGCGGGGCTCCGCGTCTTCCTCTTCCTGGCCGTTCTCGTCCGGCGGGGCCGACAGCTCCCCCTTGAAGTTCCGGATTCCCGCGCCCAGTCCCCGGGCCAGGTCGGGCAGCTTCTTCGCCCCGAAGAACAGGGTGAGCAGCACGGCCACGAGCAGGATCTCGGTGAGTCCAAATCCGAACACGACGGTCCTCGTTCCGGCAGGGCGCCACGCGGGTTCGGGAGGACGTTCCTGTTCCTCGCCGCGGCACTCGGTTCGCTGTTGCAGGGAAGATAACGGGCCGGGAGGGGGGGGAGGCCAGTCCCTCCCGGCCCGAGACCTTTGGCCTTTCGGCCGGCCTGCTACTTCAGAAGCATCTTGGCGATGGTCTGAAGCTGCATGTTGCTCGTGCCTTCATAGATGGTCCCGACCTTCGCGTCACGGTAGTACTTCTCGATGGGATACTCCCGAGTGAAGCCGTACCCTCCGTGGAGATCGATGCACGTCGAGGTCACGCGCTGGGCCACCTGGGACGAAAACAGCTTGGCCTGGGCCGCCTCCAGGAGGAAGGGGAGACCCCGATCCTTCAGCCTGGCCGCATTGTAGACCAAAAGGCGCGCGGCCTCGATCTCGGTGGCCATCTGGGCAAGCTGGAACTGAACGCCCTGGAAATGGCTGATGGGTCGTCCGAACTGCTCCCGCTCCTGCACGTAACGCAGGGTATGGTCCAAGGCACCTTGGGCGAGACCCACCATCTGGGCTCCGATCCCGATGCGCCCCTCGTTCAGTGTCTCGATGGCCACTTTGTATCCCTGGCCCACCTCGCCCAGAACGTTGGACCCCGGCACGCGAACGTCCTGGAAGATCAACTCCGTCGTCGAGGAGGCCCTGATCCCCAGTTTGTCCTCCTTCTTCCCGACCGTGAAGCCATCCTGTCCCTTCTCGATGATGAAGGCCGTGATTCCCCGGTAGCCGGCATCCGGGTCCACCGTGGCGAACACGATGAAGACCCCGGCTTCGTTCCCGTTGGTGATCCAAAGCTTCTGCCCATTCACGATCCAGTCGTCACCATCCCGAGTGGCCCGGCAGGCCAGGGCGAACGCGTCGGAGCCGCTGCCCGCCTCTGAGAGGGCATAGGCACCCACCGTGTCCAGAGCCAGAGCGGAGAGGATTCGCGCCTTCTGTTCGTCCGTGCCCCATCGCCGGACCGCGTTGATCACCAGCGTGTTCTGGACGTCCACGAGGACTCCCACCGCCGGATCCACCTTCGAGAGTTCCTCCACGATGAGGATCGAGGTGAAGAAAGAGCTCTCGGCACCGCCGTGCCGCTCCGGGATCTCGATTCCCATCAAGCCCAGCTCGAAGAGCTGGGTCACCAGCTCCTCTTCGATCTCCTGGTTCCGGTCCATGGCGGAGACCAGGGGTGCCACTTCGGCAGCGGCGAAATCCCGGACGGCGTCCCGGAACATTCGCTCTTCTTCGGTGAGGGAGGTCAGGGCTGGAGGCGTGGGATCTATGAGAACGGTAGACATTTCTAACCTCTGGCTGCTGGCTTTGGGGACCTTGAATCGACCTGTGCTACAGAGCCCCGGAACGGAATGTAGGTTCCCGGGGCGAACTCGGGGCCTTTACCTCCAGCGATCAGCCCAGTTCCGGAGTTCGGCGGGTACCGGCAGGTCGGCCCTCACCGCCTCCGCCTGGTCGGGGGTGTGGACGCCTTCTTCGGTGACGAAGTCCGTTACCAGGCGGGCCGGAACCGATTCAAAATACCGGTTCCAGACGTGCACACCCGGAGGTGCCCGCCACACCTCTTCGGCGGGCCGGGGGTCGTCGGTGGGTTGGGGGAATCCCGGCGGAAGGAACTTGGTCCGATCGAGGACGACGTGCACCGGGACGCCCTCCCCCTCGGCGGAGAGGGCCAGGGCCCGACTCCCGATCTTGTTGACGAATCCCCGATCTCCAAGGGAGTCCGCTCCCATGACCACATGATCGGAGGTCTCCAGCAGAGAGGCGGCAGCGGCGTCCACGGCGAAGAGCACATCCACCCCGACGGCAGCGAGCTGCTGAGCAAGCCGGCGACCCTCGCTGACGGGCCGCCCCTCCAGGCAAACCACCTTGAGGGGACCCCTTCGGCCGGCTTCCTCCAACGCCCGCCGGACGGTGGAGGAGGCCGAGAGGGTGAGGACAGTGGAGCCCTCTGGAACAACGGTGAGGAACCGCTCTGCAATGGAGGCGATACCCCACTGCAGGAAATCCCGGAAGGATGTTGCTGCACCGGCAGCGGCCGCTCTTGCCTCCGTGACGTCGTGGGCGTCGTCCAGGGCCAGAAGGACGTCCCTTCCCAGCGCTACCAGGGACGCCATGGATGGCTGGGCATCGAGGATCCGCCCGGTGAGGTCTGCCATTCCCGTCCGGAATTCGGTCGGGGAGTCCGCCGGGATGCGACTGGCCGCGCGGCGTACCACGTCGGCCGCAGCTCTCGCAACCACCGAGGCGCCGCTTACCACGTCGGCCCGCAGCGGAGCCACAAGTGCGTCGAGGTTCATGTACGGCCTCGCTGGGTGGGAGGGTCTTCGCCGTCTCCGGGGTGTCGGGTCAGGTCCCGGCGGCGGGCCGAGACCTAATCTATTCGGGGGCGAACCCCCTGCAAACCCGCGCATTTCAGGGCACCCCCGGCCCCTGGGGTCGGTTGGAGCGCGGTGTCGCCTTGACGCTCTTCGAGGGGGGTCTCTATAGTCGAACCCTCTGCAACCGGCCCGGCCGTTCCGGCACGCGTTTCGGGCCAGAACCCAGTGGCGACCTGGAGGTCCCATGTCCGACATTCCCCAGGACCTTTTCTATACTCCGGAGCACGAGTACCTGAAGCCCACCGACGTGGACGGAGAATACCTCGTCGGGATCACCGACTACGCCCAGGGCGAACTGGGAGACGTTGTGTTCGTGGAGCTCCCCTCTCCGGGCGACTCCTTCGACAAGATGGCCAGTTTCGGGACCATCGAGGCGGTGAAGGCCGTCAGCGACCTCTACTGCCCGTTGGCGGGGGAGGTGGTGGCGGTGAACGAGGAATTGGATGAGGATCCGTCCATCATCAACGGCGATCCATACGGCAGTGGATGGATGATCCGACTTCGGGTCGCCGACCCGTCGGAGCTGGCTGGCCTGATGGATGCCGACGCCTACCGATCCGAGATTGGCGATTAGGCACTTCGCCCAGGCATTTCGCTCGGCTCGGAAATCCCGGACCGATCCCGGGTAACCAAGCGCCGGAGGACCTACCGTGTCCCTCCGGCGTTTGGCATCTTGAGGGGCTAAGTCGCCCGGGCCCTCGGGCCCGAATTCGGCCCGTGACTTGCACGGTCCAAGGGGGACCCCGGCATCCGGCCGCAACCAACGAGAGTTCTTGTCATGGCAATAGAGATCCGACACTCGGAGCGATTCGAGACACGTCATCTGGGCCCCCGGGAGGATGAGATCTCCCGGATGCTCTCCACCCTCGGCTATGCGTCCATGGACGACTTCATGGCCGACGTCGTCCCGGCGTCCATTCTCCGGAGCGAGCCCCTGGCCCTTCCGGAGGCCATGTCCGAAACCGAGGTGCTGGTCCGGGCGAGGGAGATCGCAGCCAAGAACCGGGTGCTCCGGTCGTATATCGGGATGGGCTACCACGGCACGATCACGCCGGCGGTGATTCAGCGAAACATCCTGGAGAATCCGGGCTGGTACACCCAGTACACGCCCTATCAGGCGGAAATCTCCCAGGGGCGCCTGGAAGCGCTACTGAACTACCAGACGATGGTGATCGATCTCACCGGTCTCGAGATCGCCAACGCATCTCTCCTGGACGAGGGGACCGCCGCCGCGGAAGCCATGAGCATGCTGGCGGGTGAGGTGAAGCGCGGCGAGGAACGGGACGTGTTCCTCGTATCCGACGCATGCCACCCCCAGACCATCGCCGTGGTGCAGACCCGGGCACGGCCCCTGGGTATCGAGGTCGTCGTCGGCGATTGGGAGACGTATGAGTTCTCCGACCAGGTATTCGGGGCCCTCGTCCAGTACCCGACCACGGACGGACTCGTCGTGGACTATCGGGAGTTCTGCGATCGGGCCCACGCTGCCGGATCCGGGGTGGTCGTGGCGGCTGACCTGATGGCCCTCACTCTCCTGACCCCCCCCGGTGAGTTCGGGGCCGATATCGCGGTGGGCAGCACGCAGCGATTCGGTGTTCCCATGGGCTACGGCGGGCCACATGCCGCCTACCTGGCCGCGCATGACGGATTCAAGCGCAAGATGCCCGGACGGATCATCGGAGTGTCGGTGGATGCGGACGGAAACCAGGCCCTCCGTATGGCTCTTCAAACCCGGGAGCAGCACATTCGCCGGGAAAAGGCCACGTCCAACATTTGCACCGCCCAGGTGCTGCTCGCGGTGATGGCGGGGATGTACGGGGTGTACCACGGCCCTGAAGGACTCAGGCGGATCGCCCAGAGGATTCACAACCAGACCACCGTTCTCGCCAAGGGCCTGGAGAGGCTCGGGCACCAGGTGGTTCACGGGCACTTCTTCGACACCCTCCGGGTCCGCCCGGCCGGGACCTCGGCGGACGAAGTCATGGATGCGGCCCTCGGGTTGGGGATCAACCTTCGGGACTTCGAGGACGGGACCCTGGGGATCGCCCTCGATGAGACGGTGACTCCGGCGGATCTCGACGACCTGTTCACCGCATTTTCGGGCGGGGACCGTGTCGGGTTCGCGGAGGAGCTGTCCGGAGGGGTGGAGGCCGTGGAGTTCCCCCGTCCCCTGGTCCGGACCTCAGCCTACATGGAACATCCGGTCTTCCATTCCCACCGGTCGGAGACCGAGCTGCTCCGGTACACGAAGAAGCTGGAATCCCGGGACCTGTCCCTGACGACGAGCATGATCCCCCTGGGCTCGTGCACCATGAAGTTGAACGCCACCACGGAGATGGTCCCGATCACGTGGCCGGAGTTCGGCGCCCTCCATCCGTTCGTGCCCCGGGACCAGGCGTTGGGCTTCGAAGAGCTCGTGGGCGAGTTGGGGTCCTGGCTTCTGGAGATCACCGGATTCCATGGGGTCTCCATGCAGCCGAACTCGGGGGCCCAGGGTGAGTACGCCGGGCTTCTCACCATCCGGGGATACCACGAGGCGCAAGGCGAAGACCACCGAAACGTCTGCCTTATCCCTGCCAGTGCCCACGGGACGAATCCCGCGTCGGCGGTCATGGCCGGT
Source organism: Gemmatimonadota bacterium (assembly GCA_039591855.1). GTDB lineage: Bacteria > Gemmatimonadota > Gemmatimonadetes > Longimicrobiales > Gaopeijiaceae > JBDHCV01. The sequence continues at coordinate 160,283 of JBDHCV010000007.1, forward strand.
ATGAACGTGGTCGTGGTCAAGACGGACGACCGGGGGAACATCGACCTGGTGGACCTGAAGGCCAAGGCGGAGATGCACTCCGAGAAGCTGGCGGCCATCATGGTCACCTACCCGTCGACCCACGGGGTCTTCGAGGAGGAGATCCGGGAGATCTGCGATCTGGTCCACGAGCATGGTGGGCAGGTCTACATGGACGGCGCCAACCTCAATGCCCAGGTCGGACTGTCCCGGCCCGGGGAGTTCGGCGCGGACGTCCTGCACATCAACCTGCATAAGACATTCGCCATTCCCCATGGGGGAGGCGGTCCGGGGATGGGACCCATCTGCTGTGCCGAGCATCTCACCCCTCACCTGCCCGACCACCCCATGCGCCGTTCCGGTGCGAAGGACCGGCCGGACACGGTGTCCGCGGCTCCCTGGGGCAGCGCCAGCATCCTGGTGATCTCCTGGGCCTATATCGCCATGCTCGGCGCTCGGGGTGTTCGCCGGGCCAGCGAGGTGGCCATTCTCAATGCCAACTACATGGCCCAGCGCTTGAATCCCCACTTCCCCGTTCTTTACACCGGTGCAAAGGGTCGGGTGGGTCACGAGTTCATCCTGGATCTTCACGATGCCCGGCGGGACTCGGGTGTGACGGACGAAGACGTGGCGAAGCGACTCATGGACTATGGGTTCCACGCTCCGACCCAGTCCTTCCCGGTGATCGGGACGCTCATGGTCGAGCCTACCGAAAGCGAGCCGCTCTCCGAGTTGGACCGGCTTTGCGACGCCCTCATCTCCATCCGGGCTGAGATCCAGGAGGTGGTGGATGGGACCGCGGACCGGGAGGACAACGTGCTGAAGAACGCGCCGCACACCGCTCGTTTCGTGAACCGGGACGATTGGACCCACCCCTACGGAAGGGAAGCGGCGGCCTATCCGTTGCCCGGGCTGCTAGAGCACAAATTCTGGCCGTATGTGCGGAGGGTGAACAACGCCCACGGCGACCGGAATCTCATCTGCGCCTGCCCTCCCATCGAGGAGTACGCCGGGTCCGAGTGAGGGCCCGGGGGTCTGAAGGGGGGTCGGCGATCTGGCCGGCCCCCCTTTTCTTTCCCCCTCGAGGGCCGAAAGATTGGGGTTGCCCTCACAGGAGCCATTCACCGCATATCCCGGGAGCACTCCCATGGCGCGCCTGACCTACCACGGTCACTCCACCGTAACCATCGAGCTCCAGGACGGGACCCGGATCGTCGTTGATCCATGGTTCGACGAGAGTCCGGTTTCGGACATCAAGGCGGCGGACATCGATCGTCTGGACTACGTCTTTTGCACCCATGGACACTTCGACCACTTCGCCGATGCCATCCCGTTGGCCAAGCGGACCGGGGCAATGTTGGTCTCGACGTTCGAGATCGTGTCCTTTGCCCAGACCCAGGGCGTGGAGAACGCCCACCCTTTGCATATCGGAGGCGGGCACCACTTCCCCTTCGGCTACGTGAAGATGACGCCGGCCCTCCATGGCGGTCAGGTGGCCGGTGACACCACCGGCCAGTTCACGACGGTTCCAGGCGGGTTCCTGTTCAACCTGGACGGGACTCGTGTCTACGCGGCGGGGGACACTGCGCTGCTCATGGACATGCAGTTGCTCAAGGGCCAGGTGGATGTGGCTCTTCTGCCCATCGGGGACAACTTCACCATGGGGCCGGACGACGCGGTCCGGGCGGTTGAGTTCATAGAGCCGAAGATCGTGATCCCCATCCACTACAACACCTTCCCGCCCATCGAGCAGGATCCGGCCGACTTTGCCTGGAAGGTCGGCGATCGGGCGGAGGTATGGATCCTCGGTCCGGGAGACACGGTCGATCTCTGAGCTTCGATGGCGGGTCATCCCCGAGCGTGCCCCCAGGAAGGGGGCCGAGAACATGGCGCGGGACGAAGCGCTGGCCGCGTGCGTCCGTGCCGATCGGGGGGTGATCCGGCTCTATCGATGGGATCCGCCCACGGTTTCGTTCGGGCGGAACCAGCCGGCGCGAAGTCGCTTCGATGTGGATGGGGCCCGGGCCCGCGGCATCGGGTTCGTCCGTCGGCCCACGGGCGGGCGGGCAGTCCTCCACGATCAGGAGGTGACCTACGCCGCGATCTTCCCCAAGCGGGCATTCCCCACGCCCAGGGATGCCTACCGCAACCTGCACCGGGGCCTTGCCCTGGGCCTGGGGGGTTTGGACGTGGACGCCCGCGTTGTGGGGGAGGGGGAGGGGCGTGTACTGCCTCCCGACGCTGGACCCTGCTTCCGTGCGCCGGCCCCGGGGGAGTTGGTGGTCGGGGGCAGGAAGGTGGTGGGTAGCGCCCAGGTCCGCATTGGGGAGGCCATACTACAGCACGGTTCCATTCTCATGGGTGGAAGCCAGGAGATTCTCGCGGATTTGGGAGATGAGGCCCAGGTAAGCGACCTGCCTCCCGTGACCTTGAGCGAGATTCTGGGGGGGGCGCCCGACGCGGAGGAGTTGATGGCAGCGGTGCGATCCGGACTGGAGGCCCACCTTGGCGGGGAGTGGAAGGAGTCGGACTTCACCGACGAGGAGTTGGCCGAGGCCGAGTCGCTTCTCCCCCGGTACCGATCGGAGGCGTGGACGTGGCGAAGATAGCTCCAATAGGCAGGCGGCTGGCTGAGGGCGGCCTGTGGAGGGGTTCGGCGACCCTCATCATGATATGGACGGGCCTCGGGGGGTGCGGCGGCGAGTCCCCAGGTGTCGGGGGGCAGGGAGGCACCGATGCCGCCGTGGTGACCTCGACCTTCTGCGAGCCTCTCCTGGAGCGGATGGATTCCTTTGCCGTGGCCTTCTCCTCCGGCCCCCCCCGGTTCGAGGGAGCGGATGCCGAGCCCCGCTCGGCGACGGGGCGCTATGGAGGCACGGTGGTGGTGGGGAACACCGTCGAGCTGCCACGCGGCATGAACTCCCTGACCAGTGACGATTACGGGGACGGGCAGCACCAGCGGTTCCTGACCCACATGACCCTGGTTCGGCTCGATGAGGCCTATCGTCCCGAACCCTACCTGGCTCGATCCTGGGAGGTGGCCGAGGACGGGGGCTCCGTGACCTTCCACCTCCGGGACGATGTCTACTGGCACGACGGCGTGCGGACCACGGCCTTCGACGTGGCCTTCACCTACCGTATGGCCACGGACCCCGAGGGTGCCTTCCCCTATGCGGGCTTCTGGTCCGATTACGTACCGGGGGACGCTGGAATCACCGTCGTCGACTCCTTCACGGTTCGGGTCGCCATGGTCCCCCAGCAGGAATTCTTGGACCCCTGGAGGGCCACCGCGATCATGCCGCGGCACCTGCTGGAAGGTGTGCCGTGGGAGTCCATGGTGACCCACCCGTACGGGACCCAGTGCCCCGTCGGGAACGGCCCCTTCAGATTCGTCGAGCATCGACTCGGTGACCGTTGGGTACTGGACGCCAACCCGGCTTTTCCGGAGGGTCTCGGGGGTCGCCCCTACCTGGATCGCTACATCTATCGGATCATTCCCGACGAGACCACCATCCTGACCGAGTTGGCCAACGGGTCCCTCGACCTGGATATCCTGGTGCCCGCGGACCGCCTGGACGAGGTCGTCGCCAACCCGCGCATCGAAACCTTCCTCGGTTGGAACACGCGCAGGCCACAGTTCGCCGACGCCAGGGTCCGGCGAGCGCTGACCATGGCTCTGGACCGGGAGGGGATCCTCGCGGCGGCGGCGGGTGGGCATGGAACCGTAATCAATGCCCCCGTCCCCCCCTTCCACCCGGGCTACGACCCCGCGGCATCCGCGGCCCTCCCCTACGACCCCGATCGGGCCGCCGCCCTGTTGGACGAATCCGGCTGGAAGGACCGGGACGGCGACGGGCTCCGGGAGAACGAAGACGGAGTGCCGTTCACATTCTCGATCCTCGTGAACGACAATCGGGAGCGCCTCGACCTCGCCGAACTCTCCAGCCTGGGATTCTCCGAACTGGGACTGGACGCCTCGGTCGAGGTGATCGAGTGGAGCACCCTTGGAGGGCGCATCACGTCTCCGGATCGGGACTTCGACGCCTTCATCGTGGTCTGGGTCCCCGAGTTCCGGCTCGATGACCGGGACCAGTTCCACTCGGACCGGGCCAACGGACCGGTCGCCTTTGCCGGGTTGGCCGACGCCGATCTGGACGATCTCATGGACGCGCTGGCGACGGAGATGGATCCCGAGGTCGCCACCGAGCTCATACGGGCCTACCAGGCCCGCATGGTGGAGCTCCAGCCCTACACGTTCTTCTATTCGCCGGATCGGATTGCCGCCCGGTCCAGTCGGCTTCGAGGCGTGGTCATGGACGCCCGAGGGGAGTGGGCCACCGCCGCCCGTTGGTGGATCGACCCCCCCGGACAGGGTGACGGAGGTGGGTAGACTCGCCATCCGGGTCGCCCGGCGGGCGTTGGTCGCCGTCCTGCTGGTCCTGGGGGTGGCGACGCTCCTCTTCTTCCTGATACGTGCGGCCCCGGGCGATCCGCTGACGAGCCTCTCATCGCCGGGAGCGACCCCTGAGGCCATGGATCGGCTCCGTTCTTCCCTCGCGCTGGACCGCCCCCTTCCCGAGCAGTACACAAGGTGGATCTCGGCGGTGGTCCGAGGCGATCTCGGGGTCTCCTATACCTATCGACGTCCCGTGGCGGAGGTCTTTCGGGAGATCATCCCCAACACGCTGTTGCTCTCGGGACTGGCTCTGGTCCTCTCCTTCGGCCTGGGGGTGACGGTGGGGGCCCTCCAGGCGACCCGGGTGGGCTCCCCGGCCGACCGGGTCGTGTCCGGCATCACCCTCACCCTCTACTCCATCCCGTCGTTCTGGCTCGCGGTAATGCTGGTCCTGGTCTTCAGCTATCTCCCGGCAGCCGCCTGGGGATGGGGCGTGCACCTGCCGGCATCGGGGATGGCCTCCGTGGCGTTGGAGGGCGCCGGGCCTCTCGGCGTCCTATGGGACCGACTCCTCCACCTGTTCCTCCCGACCCTCACCCTCGTACTCATCCTCGGGTCCGGCGTGGCGAGGTTCGCCAGGGCCTCCATGATTGAGGCGCTGAACCAGGATTTCGTGCGCGGAGCCCGGGCACGGGGTCTGTCGGAGAGACGGGTGGTGTGGGGTCATGCCCTGCCCAACGGCATTCTCCCCGTGGTGGCCCTCCTCGGGCTTCAGATTCCCCTGCTCCTGGGGGGCACCGTGTTCGTGGAGGCGGTATTTGCCTGGCCGGGGATGGGTAAGCTGATGGTGGACGCCATCCTTCAGCGGGACTACCCCATCATCATGGGCGGGGGCTTTCTGTTCGCCGCGGTGGTGGTCCTCGCCAACCTCCTCGCCGACCTCATGGTCGCCGCCGTGGATCCCCGGGTCCGCCTGGAGGCCCGGCGTTGAATTGGGGCGCCGTGGGAGCCCCCGTTCACGGGGCCGGAACTCGGAACCCGGAGCGGGTATTGAGCCTGGCGACCGTGGGTCTGGCTCTCCTCGGGCTCCTCGCACTCCTCGCCCCCTGGATCTCCCCCTATGATCCGTCGGCCCCCCTGGGCCTCGAAACGCTGCGCCTGGTCCCTCCAGGGATGGAGCATCCGCTTGGGACGGACCGTCTGTCCCGCGACGTGCTCTCCCGGGTCCTCCACGGAGGGCGGGTCTCCCTTCTCGTGGGCCTGTTCGGGGCCGTGGTGTCTCTCGTTCTCGGGGTGGCCGTAGGGTTGGTGTCCGGCTTCTTCGGAGGGTGGGTGGATCGTGTCAGTATGGCGGTGGTCGACGTGTTTCTGGCCTTCCCCCGCTTGGTCCTGCTCATCGTCGTGGCGGCTCTCTTCAGGCCCTCTCCATGGCTGCTGGTGGGGGTCCTTGGATTCACGCTATGGCCCCCCATCGCTCGCTTGGTCCGGGCTGAGGTGTTGAGCGTGCGGGACCGGGGCTACGTCCACGCTGCCGAGGCGCTGGGTCTGGGGCGGGTCAGCATTCTCCTGCGCCATGTTCTGCCCAACGTGATCGCACCCGTAGTGGTGGCCGGGACCCTTGTGGTGGGCGACGCGGTGGTGCTGGAGGCAGGCCTGTCGTTTCTGGGGTTGGGCATGCCCGCCGGCGTACCCTCCTGGGGAGCGATGATCTACGAGGGGCTGGCGGACCCCGTGGACTCCTGGTGGGTCTCGGTATTCCCGGGGATGGCCATCGTCGCGACGGTACTGTGCGTGAACCTCCTGGGGGAGGGGCTTCGTGCCCGAATCGGACGGGGGGCCGGGGGATGAACCTGGTCCTGGGTCCTCAGTTGAGGCTGGTCGGCGCTGACCCGGACGTCCCCGTCCTTTCGGTGGTGAACCTTCGGGTGGGCGTACCGGACGGAGCCGAGCTCGTGGAGGCGGTCCGGGGGATCAGCTTCCAGGTGGCCCCGGGAGAGCGGGTGGGGCTGGTGGGCGAATCGGGAAGTGGAAAGACCCTTTGCGCCCTCTCCATCCTCGGCCTACTCCCCTCGGGCGGTCCCCGAATCCTCGCCGGCACATCCATCCGTCTGCGGTCACGAGAACTCTCTGGGGCCACCGAGGACGAGTTGCGTGGGATTCGTGGGGCGGGAGCCGCCCTCGTGTTCCAGGAGGCCCCGGCCGTCCTCAACCCTGTCCTGCGGGTCGGGCGGCAACTGGGCGAAGTCCTCGCCCTGGCCGGATCGGCGAATCCAGACCGTGCCAAGCGCGTGCGGGACCTCTTTGCGGAGGTGGGATTCGACGATCCGGAGCGGATCGCCTCCCTCTACCCCCACCAGCTTTCGGCGGGGATGGCTCAGCGGGTCCAGTTGGCCATGGCATTGGCCGGGGACCCCGAGCTCCTGATCGCCGACGAGCCCACGGCATCCCTGGACTCGGTTGGACAGCGCGGGGTCCTGGAGCTGATCGCTGACATCCAGCGCCGGCGGGGCATGGCGCTCCTTCTCATTTCTCATGATCTGGGGATGGTCGGGGAGTTCTGTCAGCGCGTCCTGGTGGCGTACGCCGGGCAGATCGTGGAGGAGGGTCCGGTCCGGGAGGTCCTCCGCTCACCCCGGCACCCGTATACCCGCGCCCTGCTGCTCGCTCGGCCCGATCCCGGTAGGCCCGCAGCACCCAGGCCGATTCCGGGGAGGCCCCCCAAGCCGTCGGGTACGCCCGACGCCTGTCTGTTCCGCGATCGGTGCGCCCTCGCCATGGATCGGTGTGGAGAGAGCCTTCCCGAACTCAGATCCCTGGACGAGGCGGCGAGCGGCCACCGGGTGCGGTGTTGGTTCCCCCTCGGCGGGTCCGAGGAGGACTCCCATGGGTGAAGTGGCGTCAGGGCGCACCGCCAGCGGAGTCCCTGGGACTCCTCTTCTCTCGGCCAGGGGCCTGTGGGTTTCCTACCGGGGCGGCTCGGGGGTGCGGGGGACTTCGCAGGAGCCGGTACTGAAGGGGGTGGACCTGGACCTCGAAAGGGGAGCGGCCCTTGGTCTGGTGGGCGAATCGGGAAGCGGCAAAACCACCCTTCTCCTCTCCCTTCTCGGCTTCCTTCCCCTGGACCAGGGTACCATCCAGCTCGATGGAGAGCGGATGCCAGCGGGGACTCGCCCCCGGCGGTCCCGGGAGCAGCGCAGGCGGATCCAGCCGGTGTTCCAGAGTGCTCTCGAGTCCCTTAACCCCAGACTGAAGGTCGGATCCGCGCTCACGGAGCCTCCCCGGGTTCACGGAATCGATCCGAATGCAATGGGGGCGTCTCGGTTGGAGGAGCTTCCGACCGCGCTCCTGGAACTGGTGGGACTGGACGGGTCACTGGCCGGTCGTTATCCCCGGGAGCTCTCGGGGGGGGAGCGACAGCGGGTGGCCATCGCTCGCGCCATCTCCGTTCGGCCGGAGGCCCTGCTGCTGGATGAACCGGTGTCTGCCCTCGATCTCTCCGTCCAGGCCGGCGTGCTGGAACTCCTTGCTCAGCTTCGACGGGAGTTGGGAATGGCCATCCTGTTCGTGTCCCATGACCTGGCGGTCGTGGAAGAGGTGTGTGACCGGGTTCACGTCTTCCATCAAGGGCAGATCGTCGAGAGTGGATCGCCCGGACGTATCCTTTCCAACCCTGGACACCTGGCCACGGAGCGCCTCGTGGAGGCGATCCCACGGGTCCCCTGACGGGTCGCGAAGACCCCATGGTGGAGGGGGGGTGTTTCGGCCTGACAAAGTCCCCGTAAATCAAGTCTATTCAAGGAATTTTGGGGGGTTGGCGAGCCCTTGACACTGCGGGGGGGGAACGCCATCTTGCGCTTCCTTAGTTTCCGGGCCTAGCTTCCGGGCGCTGAGTACCAAAGGCTGTTGAACCAGATCAAAAAAGCCCTGTCCGGCGGGAGGTCCTTTTGGGCGCGATGATGACCGTATACGGTGCCCTTCTTCAGATTCCCGGGGTTGACGCCCCGGAACTGACATTCTCTGAGCAGGTTGTGAAGCTGTGGGATGACACCGGCTTCATGCGTTGGCCTCTCGCTCTCTGTCTGCTCATCGGGATCCTGGTGATCATCTGGAAGTTCTTCTCGCTCCTTCAGAAGAGTTCCTCCACCAAGAAGATCCTGCGGGACGTGGACGACCTCCTCACCGAGCGCCGCCTCCAGGAGGCCCTGGACGTCACCCGTGAGTCCAGCGCGCCGGCCGCCAACATCCTCTACGCCGGACTCGAGCGCTACGAGGAGGGGACGGACCGTGTGATGAAGGCCATCGAGAACCAGGGTCTCATCGAACTGTCCAAGCTGGAGAAGGGGCTGGTCGTTCTCGCGACGCTCACCAACATCGCTCCCCTCCTGGGCTTCCTGGGAACCGTGATCGGGATGATCATCGCGTTCCAGTCCATCGAGGCGGCCGGTGAGGTGGAGGCGACGCTGGTGGCTGGAGGGATCAAGGTCGCCCTTCTGACCACGGCCGCAGGACTGGCCATCGCCATCCCGGTGAGCATCGCTCACAACTACTTCGTCTCCCGGATCGACGCGCTCGTGATCGATATGGAGGAGTCGGCGCAGAAGATGGTGGACACGCTCCACGCCATGGAGCGCTCCGGCGCTGCCTGATCCTCCCTACGAGGGAGCAGATGGGGGGCCGCCTTCGGGTGGCCCCCTTTTCTTTTGGGTGGTGGATGGGATATTTAAACATGCGTTTATCCTCGCCCCTCTTCCTGGTCGCCGTCGGCGGATTGGTCCTCATGGGGGTATTCGTGCCCCCAGAGGTCGTGGCTCAATCGGGTGAGGCCGTGGAGGAGCCCGGGGCCTTCACCTCCCTGGGTTCGGCGGCGGGCGCGAACTGGATGGCAGTCCTGCCCGAGTCGGTCGCGCGGGACGTCTCCCTCGGTCGCCACTGGCACGCGAGTCTCGCCTGGGAGGGGCTGGGGTGGGAAGGAGGCGACCGGCCGCTGGGTGCTCTGGCCATGGCAAAGGTCCTGGCGGGTTGGAGGAACTGGGCGGAGGTGGCTCGGGTCCTGGAGGATGGGGCGGCGGCCCCGCCCCGGGGTGCCGTCCATGCCGAGTCCCTCTACTTGCTCGGGCGGGCACGGGAGGAACTGGAGTCCTACGGCGAGGCCGCCGAGGCCTATCGGGAACTCCTGGCCCTCCCCGGGATCTCGGGGGATCAGCGGGCGGTGGTCCTGGTACGGCTGGCCCGGTGTCTGGCGAGGGCCGGTCGAGGGCCTGAGGCGGCCCTGTTTCTGGGCGCCATCCCAACGCGCTATCCCTTCCTGGCGGATTGGTCCGCCCTGGAGATCGGGGGGCTGCTCGCTGGGGACGGCGACGCCGTTTCGTTGGCCACAGTCGTCTCTCGCATCGGTGAGGCCGAGGTCTCGGATCGGGCCCGAGGGCTTCGCGCCGAGGCCCTTCGGGTCGCCGGAGACACCGCTGGAGCGGTGAACGCCTTCCGGGCGGCGGCGGATGTGGGGGGCGACCCGGGACGAACCGCCGGACTCCTGGTCCGGTCCGGAGAACTCCTCCTCGCGATGGGGGACAGTGCGGGAGGGCGGGCCGATCTGTCTCGTGCCCTGGATCTGGCTCCCCGGGGCTCCACGGCGGTCCGGGCCGCCAAGGCCCTGGTGCCCCTGGCCCCAGCCGATCCCGACCGGTTGCTGGAACTCGCGGTCGTTCTGGCGAGTGGCGGAGAGGCGGCGGCGGCGGAGGCCTATGCCCGGTGGGAAGATCTCGCGGCCGGTGGGGAGGGCGGCCCCGACGGATCGTCGATGCTTTCACCGAGCCACCGCCTTCGGAGGGCCCGGGTGCTGGCTGCCGCGGGAGAGGCCGACCGAGCGCGGAACGAGTTTCGGGCGCTGGGGGATCTGGACGTTCCCGAGGTGGCCGCGCCGGCCCTTCAACAGCTCTCCCGCCTCGAGGCCCGACGCGGGGCCAGGGACCAGGCACGAGTCATCGAGGATCGCCTGATCGAGCGGTTTCCCCAGCGGAGCGAGGCGGTCGCCATCGTCTTCTTCAGGGGAGACGACCGGCAGGACGCCCGGGACTTCGACGGGGCATCCGACTGGTACCGCCAGGCGATCGCCATGTCTCCGTCGGTAAACGAGGCGGGGCTCGCCAGGATGCGACTCGGTCAGATCCATTTCCAGGCCGGTGAGCATGAGGCGGCCGCGCAGGTGTTCGAGGGCTACCTGGCCGAGTTCCCGGAGGGACGCAGATGGGACGAGGCCGCATACTGGGCTGCCCGGAGTCGTGCCGCCTCCGGAGACACGGCGGCTGCCGACGTCCATCTGACCCTCATCGTCTCCCGGGCTCCCCTCTCCTACTACGCCGTCCTCGCGGCTGATCTCCGCTCCGTCCCCTTCGCACCTGAGATCGTCCCGGTCCAGGTCCCCGATCCCATTCCAGGTTGGGTCGCGGTGGGCGTCCGATCCCTGGATCTGATCCAGGAGGCCGGCCTGGAGGATGCTCACGGGGTGGCGGTTGCCCGTCTGGTTGAGCAGGCGGCGGAGGACGCGGCGGCCCTGCTCGCCCTGGGGGAGGCCTTGAATACCCGAGGGGTCACCTGGCGCGGGATCAATCTCGGCTGGGCCGCGAAAGGGACCGGGCTGGAATGGGACGAGCGGATCCTGAAGGTCATCTACCCCTTCCCCGGTAGGCAGGCGGTACAGCGAGAGGCGGAGGAGCGGGGACTGGACCCGTTCGTCGTGGCGGGGCTGATCCGCCAGGAGTCGGCCTTCTGGCCGGAGGCTGTCTCCCGAGCGGGGGCCATGGGACTCATGCAGGTGATGCCCGCCACGGGCCGCCAACTCGCTCGATCACTTGGGCCCGCCGACTTCTCCCAGGCGAACCTCCTCTCTTCCGAGGTGAACGTCCACCTGGGGTCGGCCTTCCTGGCGGACCTCCTGGAGCGCTTCGGCCCCGACCTGCCCTTCGCTCTGGCGGCCTACAACGCCGGCCCCACCCGCATGACGAGATGGAGCGCCTTCCCGGAGGTCGAGGATCCCATTCGATTCACCGAGCGCGTGCCTTTCGCCGAGACGCGGGGGTATCTCAAAGCGGTGCAACGGAACGCCGCGATCTACCGGTGGCTCTACTCAGAGGGGATCTGATCCGGTTTCGCTTGACCCGGGATTCGGAACTGCCCTACGTTGCGAGTCCCCACGTTCGGGATCCGTGAAACCTCTTTCCGGAGGGTCGTCTATGCCCAGAGGGACAGTGAAGTGGTTCAATGAGAACAAGGGCTACGGGTTCATCCAGCGAAGCGGAGGTGAGGACCTTTACGTCCACCACTCCGAGATTGAATCCGAGGGGTATAGAACTCTGGCGGAAGGCGAGGAGGTAGAGTTCGAGGTCCAGAAGACCGAAGCCGGTCCCAGGGCTGCGCACGTCACCCGGATGCACTGACTCCAGAGATCCCGCGGCTGCTCAGGGGCGCCTCGGCCGTTGGCCCGGGCGCCCCTTTCTTCTCCCCATCCAAAATGAACCGACCATGGTGGAGACCCCTTCCAAGTCTGTTCCCCGCATCTTCCTGATCGACGCCTACGCGCTGATCTACCGCTCGTTCTTCGCCTTCATCAGTCGCCCCCTTACGAATTCGAAGGGAGAGAACACCTCGGCCCCCTGGGGATTCGTGAACTTCCTCCTGCGAATCCGGGAGGACTTCGAGCCGGACTACCTCGCCGTGGTGTTCGACTCCGGAATGAGCCAGCGGGAAGAGCTGTATCCCGACTACAAAGCGACCCGGGAGAAGATGCCGGATGAGCTGCGGGCTTCGTTGCCCCGGATCGAACAGATTCTCGAGGCATTCCATGATCCCGTGGTCAAGGTGGACGGATACGAGGCAGACGATGTGATCGGGACCCTTGCCGAGCAGGCCGTGGCCCAGGGCCTGGAAGCGGTGATCGTCTCGGGAGACAAGGACTTCTATCAGCTCATCGGACCCCGGGTCAGCCTGCTGAACCCGGGCCGGGGTGGCCCGACGGGTGTCGCTGCGGAGTGGGTGGACACTTCCAACGCCTCTGAGAAGTTCGGCATTCGACCCGAACAGGTGGTGGACTATCTCGCCCTCATCGGCGACAGCTCGGACAACGTTCCCGGGGCGCCGGGCATTGGCCCCAAGACCGCGGTGAAGCTTCTGGAGGAGTACGGCTCCCTGGACGAGATCCTCACCGCGGCGCCGGGGATGAAGGCGAAGAGGGCACGGGAGTCCCTCACTCATGAGGCGGACCTGGTTCGCCTTTCGCGACAGTTGGTCACGATCATGAAGGACGTGCCCATCGAACTGGACCTGGACGCCCTGCAGGTCCACCGGGCAGATCAGCGTAAGCTCATCGAGGTCTTGGCCGCCTTGGAGTTCCGTTCCTTGATCGAGCGTCTGGACCTCGGTGCTCCGGAGGGGGCCGAGGCGGGTGCCTCCGCCGACGCCACATACACCCTGGTCACGGATCCCGGGCAGGTGGGAGAGCTGGTGGGACGGATTCGCTCCGCCGGGGAGGTTTCGGTGGACACCGAGACCACGAGCACCGATCCCATGCGGGCCACGCTCGTGGGGATCTCTCTCTCCCTGGAGCCAGGGGAGGCGTTCTACCTGCCCCTGGCCCACCGGTCCCCATCCGCACCCAGCCTGCTGGACGAGTCGCCGTCGGATGAGCCGGTCAATCTACCTGGGATTCACGACCCGGCCATGGGCCCACTCAAGGAAGTCCTCGAGGATCCCAGGGTCCGGAAGATCGGCCAGAATCTCAAGTACGACCTACTCGTGTTCAAGCGGTCAGGAGTCGACTTGAGGGGTCTGGACTTCGACACCATGGTCGCGTCGTACGTCCTGGATCCCGGCCGGCGTCAGCACTCCCTGGACGTACTCGCCCTGGATCTCCTTGGGCATCGCATGATCCCCTACTCGGAAGTGGCAGGGAAGGGGAGCAAACAGATCTCCTTTGCCGAGGTCGGCCTGGATGCGGCGACCGAATACGCGGCGGAGGACGCGGACTACGCCCTGCGCCTCCAGCGGCGGTTCCAGCCGGAGATGGAGGAGCACGGACTCCTTGGCTTGTTCCGCGAGTTGGAGATGCCCCTGGTTTCGGTCCTGGCCCGGCTGGAGTGGAACGGCATCGCCATCGACGCGGCGTTCTTCAAGGAGATGAGTCACCGTCTCGCCGGGGAACTCGCCTCCCTTCGGGAGCGCATCCACGAGGCTGCGGGTGGCGAGTTCAACATCAACTCCACCCAACAGCTCAGGGAGATCCTCTTCGACAGGCTCGAACTCCCGGTCATCAAGCGAACCAAGACCGGTCCGTCCACCGACGCCTCCGTCCTGGAGGAACTAGCCGCTCTGGGCCACCAACTACCGGCGCTCATGATGGAGTATCGGCAGTTGGAGAAGCTGCGGAGCACCTATGTGGATTCCCTCCCCGGGCTCGTCCACCCCGAGACCGGTCGTATCCACACCAGTTTCAACCAGACGGTGGCTGCCACGGGCCGGCTCTCGTCCAGCGATCCGAATCTGCAGAACATCCCCATCCGGACCGAATTGGGGCGGGAGATTCGGCGTGGGTTCGTCGCACCTCCGGGCCACCTGTTCGTGAGCGCGGACTATTCCCAGATCGAGTTGCGCATCCTCGCACATTTCTCCCAGGATCCCGCCTTCCTCACGGCGTTCAGGGAAGGGATCGACGTCCATCGGCAGACCGCGGCGATCATCTTCGAGGTGGGGATCGAGGAGGTGACGCCCGAGATGCGATCCCGGGCCAAGACCATCAACTTCGGAACCCTCTACGGCCAGGGGGGCTTCTCCCTCGCCCGTCAACTGGGCATCCCCCGGGACGAGGCGGACCGATTCATCGAGGAGTACTTCGAGCGTTTCGCGGGAGTTCGTCGATATCTGGACGAGCAGGTGGAGGGCGCTCGGGAGCGCGGCTACGTCGAGACCCTCATGGGTCGGCGCCGGTTCATTCCGGAGTTGAAATCGGGGAACTGGAACGTTCGGCAGTTCGGTGAGCGGGTGGCTCAGAACACGCCGATCCAGGGGAGCGCGGCCGACCTGATCAAGCGGGCCACCATCGACCTCCAGGCGACCCTGGACGAGCGGTTCCCAGACAGCCTGATCCTCCTCCAGGTCCACGACGAACTGCTCCTGGAGGTCCCCGAAGCCCAGGTGGAAGCGGTCTCGGGATTGGTGGCCGAACGGATGGAGGGGGCCCTCCGGTTGGACGTTCCTCTGGTAGTGGACGTGGGCGTGGGACCGGATTGGTACAACTGTAAGGGCTGACCCTCCCGGCGGCGTCTTCCATCCATCCTACCGCCCGTGGCAAGGCTCGATCCTTCTCTCAACCGGCCCCGCTTTGGGGCCGCTCACACGAGGGATGGAGGTGCACCATGAGCCGGTCCGTCAACAAGGTGATCCTGGTGGGGAACGTGGGGAGAGACCCCGACATTCAGCAGACCCAGAATGGAACCAAGGTCGCGCACCTGACCCTGGCGACGAATCGCTGGATCCCCGGTCAGGGGGAGGACGGAGAGGAGCGGACCGAGTGGCATCGGCTCACCCTCTGGAACCGACTCGCCGAGTTCACCGAGGAGTACGTAGGGAAGGGCGACCGGGTCTACGTGGAGGGGCGGATCGAGTACGACACCTTCGAGCGAGACGGCGTCACGATTCCGACGACCGAGATCCACGTCAAAGAGGTGGTCTTGCTGTCCAGGCGAGACCTGTCGGTCGCGGCTGATTGAACTCGTGAGGGGCTGGGAGGGTCAGAGCCAGGGCCAGAACCGTCGATCTACCGACAGGATCACGTCCCATTCTCCGCCGCCTCCCAGCCCCCGGACGACGTCGATCCTGACCACGTCCCAGGCCAGGGAGACTCCGGCGCCCAAGGAGGCCCGGGCGCCGGTGGTATCCAGTCCGAGCCAATCCTCGGGTTTCTCTCCGGCGAGGAAGGCGGACTGGCCCACTGAGGCCAGAACCCTCAGGCGGACCCACGGGTGCACGAGGGTCTGACTGCCCACGGCGCTCGTGAGCCAGAAGGCGTCTCCCACGTAGGATCGGTAGGGGAAGCCGGGTAGTGTGGAGCGCCCACCCAGGAGGGAGAGGTCTTGAGGCGGGACGTTCGTGGAGGACAGCCGCCCGCTCAACGCGCCTTCCAGCGTGGTCCCCTGCTCACGCCAGTCGCGGCGCCAGAGCACATCCGCGTCCAGGCTACCGAAGCCCGTGCCGGCGTGGGACGCGGCGGTGCCCGTGAGGCCGAGCTCCAGCGACCGCTGGTCGTCCCATCGTATCGCCAATGAACCCTCCCAGCGGTCCCCGTCCGCTATGGGCAATACCGGTCCCAGGCCCTCCTCGCCGGCGTCGTTCACCTCGTTGCGCCCGGTGCGGTGGCGCTCCCAGCGGGCCGCTGCCTCCAGACGGACCCGAGATTCGAAGGCCACCTCCTGCCGGATGGTGATGCCGGAGGTGAAGTAGGGATCCAGGTAGTCCGCCGAGCCGGTGAGCGCGGAGAGGGAGTTGAAGGCGCCACTGACACCCTGTATGGGTCCGATGTCCTCCATCCGGTTCACATAGGCCTCCACCGTGGTCCGGCGAGTCGGGCCTCCGAATCGCCAGCCGGCATCCAGGCTCGCCCGGCCCCGAGCGAAGGCCCATCCGGCCATGACGTGCCCCCGACTTCGATCTCCGGCGCGGAGTGCGAGTCCGGCGGCCAAGTGTGCCCCCTCGGCCCTGTTGTACCGTGCGATCTGCGAGACCGACGGGAGATAGAGACGGGCGGGAGCCAGGCCGGAAAGGGCTTGCTCTCGGACCATCTGGCCCGCCTGCCGGCGGATCTCCTCCATGTCCGGTGGGGGAGCCAGCCCTTCCTGGTCTACCTGGTCGTATAGCCCGGTCTCGAAAGGGAACGCGCGCCGTGCGTCCTCGGGAAGGGCAGTGATACCCGGGCCGGCGAAGAGCCCATCGGGGAGGTCCGGGTTGATCTCGTAGTCCCCGATCTCGTAGCGGCCCCGGATGATGCTTCCCACGGGTAGGTCGAGTCCCGGAATCTCCCGACGCAGTTCAGCGGTCTGACGAAATGGGAGCCAGTGCTTTCCCTCCCAGAGCCCGTTGTCCAGGGAGATTCGTATGTAGTCCAGGTAGGGGTCGACGTACGACGCCGGAGTGAAGGTGAACTGCATCCGGACCAGGGCCGCCGTGGCCCGATCGAGGAAGACGCTGCCTACGAAACCGGGCCGATCAGGGTGGCGGGGACGGACCTCGATCTGGTATACGCGGATGGGCTCGGATGGGCCCGGGAGGGTCACCGTAATGGAGTCGGCAAGGCGGAAATCGTAGGCGGCTTCGGCCGCCGTTGCGAGGGGATGAAGGACGCTGGAGACCTCGTCCCCGTCCCCTAACCTGATCCGGTCGTCGAAACCGTCCTGGACGATGGTCAGATGATCCAGGTGGTAGTTGATATTGGTCGGGAGTTGCTTCTCGTCCCTCAGGCCGACGATACGCTGCTTGGTGCGATCCGGTGCTCCCCAGTAGATCTCCAGGGCTACCTGATCCGTCTTCACCAGGGCGTTGTCCGGACGGTCTTCCCTGTCCACGAAGAAGTAGACGTAGCCCCGGGCCTGAGCCGAATAGGACGTGAAGGTGGGATCCACGAAGCCATCCTGCCGCTTTGCCCGACCTCGGGCGATCAGGTCGAGGGCGGCCGGGCTATTCCAGCCCCCATCCGATTCGGCAGGGGGCTGTTGAGCGCCGGATTCCCCGGGGGTTAGAACCGAGGCGGCTGCTACGGTCAGGATGGGGAGGATGGGGCGCACGGGGGGTCCTACCCAGGCTCAGGGGTCGTGTTCGGTCCCGGCATGTCTCGAAATGAGAGCGGGGGCCCCGCCGGGATCTTCCGGTCGAGTCCCCCGCATGACAGCGCCGTCCCGGGGCCGGTCAGTTCGCGGTCCAGAACCCCGAGAGGGAGTCACCATCGGCGCTCTCGCGGAGCTTCTCGAAGGCCCGGTTCCTGATCTGCCGGATACGCTCCCGAGTCACCCCCAGGAGGGATCCAATCTCCTCCAGGGTCCGCTCTTCCCCGTCGTCGAGCCCGTAATAGAGATAGAGGATCTTGCGCTCCCGCTCGGTGAGGTAGCGCTCGAACATGTGCTCCATGAACTCCCGCCTGGCGATTGCCTCGACGTCCACCTCGATGTCGAACCCGTTGGCTCCGGAGAAACGCTCCCCGAAACTGGCACTGTCCCGGTCTGAGCGATCGATGGGGGCGTCCAGGCTCAACTCGGATGCCGCGACCCTTCTCAGCGCCCGGATGGTCTCCACCGGCTCCTCCATTTCCTTGGCGATCTCCTGGTCGGTGGGAGAGCGCCCCAGGCTCTGGGTCAGGGCGGTGTCGGTACGGGCGAGCTTGGCCAGGTTGGAATTCTGGTTCAGCGGGATCCGGACGGAGCGAGTCTGCTCGGCGAGGGCCTGGAGAACGGTCTGTCGGATCCACCATACGGCGTAGGAGATGAACTTCACCCCCTTGTCCGGATCGAACTTCTTGACCGCCTTCAACAGCCCCTCGTTCCCGATACATACCAACTCGGCGAGCCCCAGTCCTCTCCCCTGGTACTTCTTAACGTAGGAGATCACGAAACGGAGATTGGCCGTGACGAGACGCTCGGCGGCCTCCTTGTCTCCGGCTCGGGCTCGACGGGCCAGCTCTCGCTCCTCTGCGGGGTCCTGGATCAGCGGGTACTTCTCGACGTCCTGCAAGTACTGGTCAAAGGAATCCAGGCCACGTGAGGATGAGAACATGCGTGGAGTCTGCCTCGAATGTCTGGGTGGGGGGGTTGGGATCGGTTTGAAGGCTGGAGCGCGGGCCTGGCGGGGAGCCTGCAACTCCCTCTTGGACAACTATTTGGAAGCCCTCCGAGGAGGCCATCGGAACATATATACGGCGTCAGGGTGAGTCAAAGGTTTTTTTGAAGGGGCCCCATGTGAAGTTAATAATGGGAGAGTCTTCGAGAAGATGTCCCCGAGCGGGGGGTCAGGACGGTGCCCGGGAAAGGGCGATGGACGCGTTGATCCCGCCGAATCCGAAGGAGTTGGAGAGCACGTTCCTCAACGGGACGGTGCCCTCTTCCGGGACCGAGTCGAGGGTGACGTAGGACAGGTCGCAATCGACTCCGGGCGTGTCGTGATTCAGGGTGGGCGGGGTCCATTGCCGCTGAAGTGCCAGGGCACAGATCCCGACCTCTACGGCTCCCGACGCCCCCAGCGCGTGTCCGTAGAACGGCTTGGTGCCGGTCACGGTGATATGGTTCGCCCTTTCCCCGAGGGCCTGTCGAATCACCCTGCTTTCCGTGGAGTCGTTGAGCGGGGTAGAGGACGCGTGGGCGTTCACGTGGTCGATGTCCTCCGGCTCCAGCCCGGCCGTGGACATGGCCGAGCACATTGCCCGGGAAGCGCTGGAGCCGTCGGGTCGTGGGGCGGCCATGTGGTGGGCGTCGTTGGAGGTTCCGAATCCGGCGATCTCCGCGTAGACCTCCGCGCCCCGGGCCCGGGCGTGTTCCAGTTCCTCCAGCACGAGGACGCACGCCGCCTCACCCATGAGGAATCCGTCCCGATCCTCGTCGAAGGGGCGGCACGCCCGATGACCGTCGTCGTTCCGGGTGCTCATGGCCCGGATCAAGGCGAAGGCTCCATAGCTGAGCGGGGCCAGGGGTGCTTCCACCCCTCCGGCGAGGACCACGTCGGCCGCCCCGGACGCGATCAGACGCCAGGCGTCACCGACGGCGATGGTCCCGGAGGCGCAACTCATGGCGTTGGTGGAGTTGGGGCCTGTGAAACCAGTGGAGATCGCGGCTCGACAGCTCGCGGACCCAGCGAAGACGGAAAGCGCCAGACGGGGATCCACCGCGCGCAGACCTCCCTGCTGGAAGACCCCCGCTTGCTCTTCCGCCTGAGCGATGCCTCCCAGGGCAGATCCCATCTGAACCGCCCCTCGTTCCGGATCCACGGACGTGGGGTCCAGTGCTGCGTCGTCCAGAGCGAGCTGAGTGGCCGCGAGGGAGAAATGGGCGAAGCGGTCCAGTCGGGAGGCCTCTTTGGCCTCCAGGAAGTCCAGCGGGTCGAAGCCGTCCACCTCGGCTGCGAGCCGGCTTCTGAAGGGTGATGCATCGAAGCGGGTGATGGGGCGAATCGGGGAGCGGGTGGCCTTGAGGCCAGCCCAGAAGGCGTCGACCCCGATCCCCGATGCGGTGATTGGACCGATGCCGGTCACCACGACCCTCCGGCGGGGGCCGGCTCCCGACGGGCTCGATCCCCTCGGGTCCGGCTGCTGCGTTTCGAGAGGTGTCATTCGCCCGCCCTTCCCTCGGCGGCCCGGGCAATTCCCGCGAGGGTGCGTCCGGCGATGAAGCTCACGAAGTGGGGTCCGATGACGAGGTTGGCGGCCGTGGGCCCGACCCCGGGCCATGGGGGACCTTCCCACTCGTGGACGATGCGCATGTGGGTCCGTCCGTCCGCCATTCCCTCGATCTCCCAGCGGACGTCCATACCCGTGGTGATCCCATCCACATGTCTGTAGTAGACGTGGCCCTTGGCCCGGGAATGGGTCATCTCCGACACCCACCACGTGGGATAGCCCACGGGCCCGAAATGACGGTATGCCGCCATCTCGACCAGGCCCTCAGCGAAGCCGTCCTTCCGCTTGAATCGAACCCAGCGGTAGTGGGGAAGGATTCCCGGCCAGTTCTCTACGTCGGCGGCGATCTGGAAGCACACCTCGGGAGGGGCCTTGGCGGTGATCTCGTCTAGAGTCAGCATGTCAGTCTTGGAGTTCGGAGTGGACCGCGTCGCCGATGACCCTCACCAGCAGTCCGGCGGTGGATGAGGTGAAGCTCAGGGCACCGAGGGCGGCGTCTCTCAGGGTAGGCCGGGAAACCACGAATTCAATGGTCTTCTGCACCATGCGGGTGGGGCGGATCATCTTCTCCAGCGCCCGAGAGTAACCCTGGAACTCGGGGTTCGTTCGACCCTCGGCCAAGGCCGCCGCGATCGCCGGCGCGGCCAGGGCAGCCCCCCGGATGGCCCTGGAAATTCCCTGCCCCGTCAAGGGATCGTAATAGCCGGCCGCGTCCCCGACGAGGAGGACGCCCGGACCACTCGTCCGCGCGGTCGGCCGGTGGAAGGAGCCCGAGGCCCAGGGCCCGGCCGTGACCTCGGGACCGTCCAACCACCTGATGCCAGCGGCCTCCATGCGTTCCTGAACGAGTCCGGAGGGGTCCCCGGCCATTCGATCCGCACCCGGGACGCGACCGAAACGGTCCGGACTCGATACCAGCGTCACGTTCCATTCCAAGCCGTTCGAGGAGACCGGGGCGATCCCCAGGGTCGAGTGTTCTCCGAGGAAGAGAGTCCCGCGATCGGACGCCTCCCTCCGGCCACGGACCCTGAAGGAGAGGGACGCCTTTCGTCGCCCTCGGAGGGGCTGGCGCCATCCGAGGGATCCGCTCACTCGACTCCGTAGCCCATCCGCGCCGACCACCACGCTGGATTCCAGGTCGATGGAGGTCCCTGACGCGGACCTGGCGAAGAGCCTCGGCCGTCGGCCGCCCCTCCCTCCCTCCCGGCACCCGAGGACCGTGACCCCCTCCAGAACCTCCGCACCCGCGGATCGGGCGCTCCTGAGCAAGGTGGCGTCCAGGGAAGCCCGGGGGATTCCCCACGCATGCAGGTCCGGGCCGCCGAAATCCGCTCGCACCGAGATCCCCCCCGGTGACTGGAGCGCCCATCCCTTCATCCGGGCAGGCCCGAGTCGCTCCACGCCCTCTCCGAGTCCCAAGCCCATCAGCGCCCTGACCCCGCCGGGATTCAGCGACTCGCCGCAGGCCTTGGGTCTTGGAAAGGTCGCCCGGTCCAGAATCAGAACCCGCTTCCCCTCTCGGGCGAGGAGCGTGGCAAGGACCGACCCCGCTGGGCCGGCTCCGGCGATCACTACGTCAGGGCGGCTCATGGCGCGGTCTTTCGGGGTGTGCCCACCAGCGTGAGCCGAAACGGGTGCCCGGATGCCAAGGCCACGGATTCGAGACCCGCTCGCTGGGCCAAGTCCTTCATCTCCGACGGAGAGAATGCTCTCAGGACCGACACCGGGCCGTCGTGACGGGTATAGGGATTCCCCCGCCAGATGGTGGCCGCCAAGGCCCGGGCTCCCAGGTAGCTCAGTCGGGATCGCCGCAGGTCGGAGATCACGACTCGGCCCTCGGCTACCCGGGACATCTCCCGAAGCGCGGTCTCGGCGTCCTCGTCGTCGAAGTGATGCAGGGTGAGGCTGGAGATGACCGCGTCGAAGCTGGACTCGGGAAAAGGGAGCTCCCTGGCGTCGGACCTTATGACCTCCACGCCGTCCCCATCTCCTACCTTGTCCCGGGCGATGCCACACGAGTGGGCGTGAAGATCCACCGCCACCGCCCTGACCTGGACGCCCCTTCGACGGACCCACTCGGCGAGGCGGGCCAGGGTGGTGCCGTCGCCCGCACCCACGTCCAGAATCGACATTTCAGATCGGTTCGCCAGGAGGTTCGCCACTCCCCAGCGCAGGCCCCGGTCACCACCCAGCCAGCGGTTCACCGTGCTCACCTGGGTCAAGGAATGGGCCATGACCCCCCGATCCACGTCGGGAGCGTCCAGTCGCTCACTCAATAGGACCCGGCTATTCAAGAACGAACGCCGTGGGACCGGGGTGTGGGCTCCACATGCACCGAGACTCCTGCGGCCCCCAGCTTCGCGGCAACGACGGCTTCCACCTCATCGGCGATCTCGTGCCCGCCGGCCACGGATATTCCTCCCTCCACCTCGATTACCATCTCCACGAAGCCCGTCCCCGCCGGGCCCCGGGAGCGAATCTCGCGGCAACCCGCCACGCCCTCGACGCTTCTGGCCAGGGCGTCGATGATCCCCGGTTCCACGAGACGCTCGTCTACAAGGACCGGAACGGCGGACCGTACGATCCTCCAGCCCGACAGCGCGATGAATCCGGCGATCACCAGGGCGACCAGGGGGTCTGCCGTGGGATACCCGGCTCGAGTCAGGAACAAGCCCGCGAGGACGGCCAGCGTGGCCCATACGTCCGACCGGGTGTGGGCGCTGTCGGCCTCGAGGATCGGCGATCCGAGTTTGCGAGCTTGCGCATGCTCCCATGTCGCAACCGCCATGGAGAGGGCCAGGGAAACCAGAATCAGCACCAGCACGGTCGGGGAGATCTCGAGGGGTGGAAACGGGCTCCCAACCAGGCGCCGCACAGCGCCCCGCACCAACTCGAACACGGTGATGGCGAGGAACCCGACGACGAGCAGGGCTCCCAGTGTCTCGAACTTGGCATGGCCGTAGGGGTGTTCGTCATCGGGTCCAAGTCCCGCGATCCTGGCGAAGATGAGTGCCATCACATTGTTGCCGGCGTCGAGACCGGAGTGGACGACCTCCCCCCCCACGCTCAGGGATCCGCTAAGTCGCCAGGCGAGGAGCTTGATGGCGACGGCCGCCAGGTTGAGAACCAGAACCAGGACCAGGGCCCGCCGGATCGCTCCACCCCTCTCCTTCGCTCCGATCCCACTCCGCATCGGGTTCATCGCCGCCTCTGCACCCCAATGAACTGGGTTTCCACCCCTGACCGCCGGCTGCGTATCATCTGCTCCGTGGAGAACAGCTTGTCGATTCCAAGAATCTCGCTCATGTGGATTCTGAGGATCATGTCACTCACCGAAAAGCCGCTCTTCACCGGGGCGACGAGGTCGAACCGGAAGACCCCGGCGGTGCCGTTGGGAAAACCCAGACGAAGTCCAGTCCCCACCGAACCCCTCAGGCCCGACTGAACCCCGAACGGCACCTCACCCTCCCACATCTGTCCCAGGTCTCCAAAAAACGTCACTCCGAAGTCGAAGAGGGTTGTCCTCGGCCAGTCCAGGCGAACCCGATCTTCAACGGAAAACACGAGCCGCTGGCCCCCCGGGAAAGCATTCTGGCTGTATCCCCGGACGCCATAGCGACCGCCCAGGGTCAGCTGGAACGGGGTGGTCATGGCCCACCCGCCCTGGAAGTGGATCTTTCCCACGAATGTGTGGTCAGGCCGGCTTTCGGGCTGGAAGTAGAGAAACGCCTCCCATTCGCTCAGGATGTCCCGCCAGCCTCCCGGTCCGAGACGGTCCTCCGGATCCACGACCCCACCCTCGAACTCCTGCCGTGCCTCCATCCGGAACGTGGAACTGAACGTCCACTCCTCGTTGCTGAAACCGGCGAGGATGTTCATGGAGGAGTAGATGTCGTCGGTGGTGTCCGTTCCCGAGGGAGCGATGGCGCCCACACTCTTCGCGAGTGTAAAGGCGAAGTCTACGCCCATTGGAACGTCCTGACCTCCCCGGAGGGGGTCCAGGCCGATCTTCCTCACGTAGCGAATGTGTCGCTGGCCGAGGACGAAGTTGATACGCGTCGCGGATCGGCCATGGGCCTGGGGTGCGATGGCGTCGATGGCCTCGGGCGGAGCCGGCGCCGGATTGGAGAAATCGTCTTCCTGGACCACCTCCACGCCGCTGGGATAGTCGGGCAGTCGGAGCCGCTCCCAGGAAATCCCGCCTCCGATCTGGGTCTGATTTCCGGGTTCACCGATCCGGAAGGCTCCCGTCAACTCTGCGTATCCCTCCTCGGTCGGAAGGGTGACGTATCCCTCGGGGCGGTCCTGTCCCACCGCGTACGCGAACAGATCTTCGCGCATGGAGTACCGCTGGCGGCCGGCGTACCGACCGACCTCGCTGCCGTATGGGAGGATCAGCGCCTGCTCGGCAAAGCCACCGACCCGAGTACGACCGAGCGCCACGGCCCCATCCACCGCATCGGCGATGACCGACGGGCCCTCCCAGAGGAGTCCGTAGTCCCTCCGCTCCCGCCGCTCCCTGAAGAAGAAGCCGATCAGGTGTCCCGTGCCCAGGAAGTTCTCTTCTTCCAGCGACACCCCTTCGATCTGGAGTCCCTCGTCCAGGGCGAGATTCATGTTGAGCTTCGTGGTCCACTCGTCCTGGGTATCGACCACGACGTGACGGGTCCCGTCCGGTTGCGGGACCGCGAACACGTCGGCCCGGGAGAGGAAGCGGAACTCGCGCAGGATTCGAGCCGACTCCTCCAGGAGGAAGTCGTCGGGGCAATCCCCGATCCCGAAGAGCAACTGCTCCCGGATGAAGCCGGGGCGGGTCTCGATATGAAGGGTGTTGGCGATCCGATAGGCCCAACGGAACCGGCGGGGGTCGTCGTCGCTCAGGTCGAAGATGGAGTGGTTGTCCACGAAGATGAACGAGACAGGGCCGGCCTCACACTCCTGCCCCGCGACCGGGAAGCCCCAGAGAAGAAGGAGACCGGTCAGCCAGAGAATGGCACGGAGCGGAGAGGGAGTGGAGATCGCCCTTGGCACGGGCCTCGTCATCTCCTGGATGGATTCAATCGGCAGGTTCGAAGAGGTCTTCCTGGCCGGTGGGCTCGCCCGGGCCCTCCTGGAAGAGCGCCCGGACCCGCCGCTCCCAATCCTCCACACGGAAGTCGGCCTCGTTCTGGAGCATACGCCGCAAGACCGGCGAGAGGTCCCCGAGGTCGTCCAGCAGATCGTCGAGCATGGAGAACGCCTCTTGGATTCGGTAGTGTTCGTCCTGCTGAACGGTCATGTCCCGGAGGATGGCCCGTTCCGACCTGGAGGCCACGGCAGGTTTCTCACGGCCCTCCAGGTAGACCTCGGTCCGGTGACCGGGTCCTCGGTCCTCCAGGATCGGCCTCAGCCCAACGATCACGTCGGATCGCCAGTACTTCCCGTAGCCCAGGTGAACCATGCGTCCGTCGATGATTTCCATAACTCGCTCCCGGCTTGGATCTTGCGGATAATCTACCTCGCTCGACCAACCGAGCAACACGACTGCTCGTCGCCGGTAGCGACGACGCTTCACCCCGATCCACGAGGATTGAGAGGTCATGGACATCCGCCGGCAGGAGGCCCTCGACTACCATACCGAGGGACGACCCGGAAAGATCGAAGTCGTACCCACCAAACCCCTTTCCACGCAGCGGGAGCTCAGCCTCGCCTACAGTCCAGGTGTGGCGGAGCCCTGCCGGGAGATCGAGAAGAACCCGGACGATGCGTTCAAGTACACAGCCCGGGGCAACCTGGTGGCCGTGGTCTCGAATGGGACGGCCGTTCTCGGATTGGGGAACATCGGCGCACTGGCGGGAAAGCCGGTCATGGAGGGGAAGGGAGTCCTCTTCAAGAAGTTCGCCGGCATCGACGTCTTCGATATAGAAGTCGACTCCGAGGACGCGGAGGAGGTGATCCGCTTCTGTGAGCTCCTGGAGCCCACGGTCGGCGGGATCAATCTCGAGGATATCAAGGCGCCCGACTGCTTCGACATCGAGAAGCGACTGAAGGCCTCCTTGGAGATCCCCGTCTTCCATGACGACCAGCACGGTACCGCGATCATCGGCGCCGCCGCCCTCCTCAACGCCCTGGACGTCATCGGCAAGAAGGTCGATGAGGTGAAGGTGGCATTTAGCGGAGCCGGAGCGTCTGCCCTCGCTACCGCGGACCACCTGGAGCACATGGGCGTTCCTCGGACGAACATGCTCATCTGCGACTCCAAGGGTGTGATCTACAAGGGACGCACGGAGGGGATGAACCCCTACAAGGAGCCCTACGCGGTCGAGACCGAGGATCGGGATCTCGCCGACGCCATGCGGGGCGCCGACGTGTTCATCGGGCTGTCGGTGCGGGGTGTCGTGACCCCGGAGATGGTGGCGTCCATGGCTCGGGACCCCATCATCATGGCGCTGGCCAACCCGGACCCCGAGATCCTCCCCGAGGAGGTCGCCGAGGTCCGTGACGATGCCATCATGGCGACGGGTCGGTCGGACTATCAGAACCAGGTGAACAACGTCCTCGGGTTCCCCTTCATCTTCCGGGGGGCCTTGGACGTACGGGCCCGGGGCATCAACGAAGAGATGAAGCTGGCGGCCACCAAGGCCCTGGCCGAGTTGGCGCGCCAGGAGGTCCCGGAGTCCGTCGTCATGGCCTACGGAGGTGAGCCCATCGAGTTCGGGCGGGAGTACCTGATCCCCAAGCCCTTCGACCCCCGCGTGCTCTTCTGGGTGGCCCCGGCCGTGGCCAAGGCGGCCATGGAGACCGGACAGGCCCGCATCCAGATCGACCTGGACGAATACCGGGACCGCCTCATGGCCAGTCTCGGGCCGGGCCAGGAGGTCATGCGAAGCATGGTGGCTCGGGCTCGGAAGTCCCCCAAGCGGGTGGTCATGGCCGACGGAGACCACCAGCGGATCATCCGGGCCGCCACCCAACTCGTCGAAGAAGGGGTGGCCCGTCCCGTCCTGCTGGGCAGTGAAGAGAACATCAGCGCTCATGCGGAGCAGATGGGTGTCTCCCTGGAGGGTATCGAGGTGATCCACCCCGCTCGGGAGCCGGAGACCCGGGAGCGTTACGCCCAGGAACTCTACGGCCGGCGGTTCCGGAAGGGGTTGACCCTGTCCAACGCCCGGTCGGATCTCTACAAGCCCATCAACTTCGGTGGAATGATGGTCCACGCCGGGGATGCCGATGCGCTGGTCGCGGGGGTGGAGTCCAACTACCCGGAGGTCATCCGTCCCGCCCTTCAAGTTGTGGGACGGCAGGATGGCGTCGAGCACGTGGCAGGGCTGTACATGGTAGCCCGTCCGGAGAAGGAGCTGCTATTCTTCGCCGACACTACCGTGAATATCTCTCCGGATGCCAATACCCTTGCGGAGATCGCACTCCTTTCCGCGTCCTTCGTGAAGAGCCTTGGGATCGAACCGAGGATCGCCATGGTGTCGTTCTCGAACTTCGGTTCGGTGAGGCATCCCGAGGTGACCAAGGTTCAGGATGCCCTGGAGATCGTTCGGGCCCAGGATCCGGAGTTGACCATCGACGGCGAGATGCAGGCCGATCGGGCGTTGAATCCTGCCCTACTCCTGGAGGACTATCCATTCTCGCCCCTCCGGTCCCCCGCCAACATCCTCGTGTTCTCGACCCTGTCCGCCGCCAACGCTGCATACAAGCTCATGGGCCAGATTGGTGGGGCGGAAGTCATCGGGCCGGTGCTGCTGGGCATGGCGAAGCCGGTACACGTTCTCCAGCGTGGGAGTACCACGCAGGATGTGTTCAACCTGGCGACCATCGCAGCCGTGGACGCCCAGAAGCCGGGGGGCTAGGGCCGAAGGATCCCCCCTGGGCTCTCGGGTATCCCGGTCACGCGCCCCCGTCCGGTTACGGGCGGGGGCGCTTCCCGTTCATGAAGTGGACATGCCGGTAGGCTGGATCAATCGGCGGAATGCTGAGAGATTATCACCCGCGCCAACGGTCTCGGGCGATCCCCTGCGGATCCCCGAAAGCCTAGACCCCGAAGGAATCCGATGAGCAATCAAGCGAGCGAAGGCACGGTGCTTCCCGAGACCCAGGTCGCCAGTCGGTATGGCTTGGGCAACCACGGCCTCAACCCGGCTGGGCCGGTCCACTGGAATCTCTCGCCGGCGGAGCTCTACGAGCACGCCTTGGCTCGTGGCGAGGGCCGGATGGTGGACCAGGGTGGCCTGGCCGCGGTCACGGCGCCCCACACCGGGAGGTCTCCCAACGACAAGTTCATCGTCCGTGAAGCCGCCAGCGAGAGCGTGGTGGATTGGGGTAAGGTGAACGTACCCATGAGTCGCGAGCACTTCGAGGCCCTCAGGGCCGACGTGGTGGCTCACCTGAATGAGCGGGAGTTGTTCGTTCGGGACGCCCGGGCCGGCACGGACCCCCAGTATGGCATCGCCGTGCGCGTGGTGAACACCCACGCTTGGCACAACCTCTTTTGCTACAACATGTTCCTGCGGCCTCCCCATCGAGACCTGGAGGATGCCGTTCCGGAATTCACCATCCTCCACGCCCCGGACCTCCAGGCCGATCCGGAGCGGCACGGCACGCGGAGTGGCACCTTCATCGTGGTGAGCATGGCGGACCGGCAGGTGCTCATCGGTGGAACCCATTACGCGGGGGAGATGAAGAAGAGCATCTTTTCGGTCTTGAATCACGTGCTCCCCGAGCAGGGAGTCCTTCCCATGCATTGCTCGGCGAACATCGGTCGGGACGGAGACGTGGCCCTCTTCTTCGGGCTGTCCGGCACCGGCAAGACCACCCTCAGCGCTGACCCGGAGCGGGCTCTCATCGGAGATGACGAGCACGGCTGGAGCGACCACGGTGTATTCAACTTCGAGGGTGGGTGCTACGCGAAGGTAATCAGGCTGAATCCCAAGACTGAGCCCGAGATCCACGCGGCTACCCAGCGGTTCGGGACGATCCTGGAGAACGTGGTGCTTACGCCGGACACTCGGGCCATCGATTTCGACGACGGTAGCATCACGGAGAACACCCGGGCCTCCTATCCCATCCATTACATCCCCCACGTGGTGGGTTCCGGCCTCGGTGGATTGCCCCGCAACATCGTCTTCCTCACCGCCGATGCCTTCGGGGTCCTCCCTCCCATTTCTCGTCTGACCCCCGAGCAGGCCATGTACCACTTCCTGTCCGGGTATACCGCCAAGGTCGCGGGAACCGAGCGGGGGGTGACGGAGCCCCAGGCGACGTTCAGTGCATGCTTCGGCGCCCCCTTCCTACCTCGGCATCCCGGTGTCTACGCCAAGATGCTGGGCGAGAAGCTGAAGGAGTACGGGGTGTCCGTTTGGCTGGTGAACACCGGTTGGTCCGGCGGCAGCTACGGAGTGGGATCCCGCATGGAGCTTCCCCACACCCGGGCCATGGTCCGAGAGTCCATCGCCGGTCGTCTCGACAAGGTGGAGTACGCTCCGGATCCCGTGTTCGGGCTCGCCGTGCCCACCACGGTGCCCGACGTCCCGACACGCCTCCTGCAGCCCCGGGAGGCTTGGGCCGACAAGGAGGCGTACGACGCCACGGCCGCCAAGCTCGCCTCCATGTTCCATGCGAACATGGAGAAGTACGCGTCCGAGTTGTCGGCCGAGATCCTGGGCGCGGGACCGCTCTCGGGCCGCCCCTGAACTCGGGCGCCGTCGCTGGATTCGGGCATGGAAGGGCCCGCCGCCCACCTTGGCGGCGGGCCCTTTCCGTTGCGTGTCGTCGCCCTCCGGAGGCAGGTTGTGCGCCACCCCCGGTAGAAGTCCGTTCTCTTTCTCGAGCCTCGTCACCCATGACCACGTCACTCTCCCGGACCGTGAGAATGATCGGCGCAAAGCCGACTCGCCGGCACCGTTGGTTCCCGATTGCGATGCTGCTCGCGTCCGTGCTGTGGACCTCTCAACTGGACGCTCAGGTGCCGGTCTCGGTGCCGGAGGCGGTGCCGGCTCGGATCCATCCTCTGCCGACCGTCAGAGCTCAGGCCGAGGAGATGCAGGGCTGGGTCGAGCGTCGACTCGAGGTGGTGCTCCCGGCCTTGATGGAGGAGTACGGGGTTCAGATGTGGATCCTCTCCATGAGAGAATACGGGGAGGATCCGGTTTTCTGGTCCATGGTCTCGCCCACCACGTTCGCAGCGAGGAGACGTTCCATATACGTCTTCCACCGGGGAGACGACGGCCGGCTGGAGCGGATCGCCCTGGGGGGGTCCGACCAGGGCGGGTTGTTCCGGATATACCGTTCGTCCCGACCAGCCCCCACCGGAGAGCAGGCGGAACTCTGGGGTGGTGAGCAGTGGCGTCTGCTCCGGGAAGTGGTGGAGGATCGGGATCCCGAGAACATCGTCCTGAACATCGATGAGGACTGGGCCTTTTCCGACGGCCTGGGAGCAGGCGAACGAGAGGCCCTGGAGCGGGCCCTGGGGCCCGTGTACGTGGCTCGGGTCAAGCGGGAGCACCGGCTGGCCCTGGACTACATCGCGGTTCGGGTCCCGGAGATGATGCCCCGATATCGGAGGATCCAGGAGACGGTTCATGCGATCATCTCCCAGGCATTCTCCAACGCGGTCATCCAGCCCGGTGTGACCACTACCGAGGACGTGGTCTGGTGGCTGCGCCAGAAGGTGAACGACCTGGGAATGACCACCTGGTTCCAACCCTCGGTGAGCGTTCAGCGGGCAGGGGAGGTGCCTTCGAACGGCCCCGTCGTCATCCAGCCGGGTGACCTCCTGTGGACCGACTTCGGTGTGATCGCCATGCGACTCAAGACGGACACGCAGCACCAGGGGTACGTGCTGCGGCCGGGCGAGACCCAGGTTCCCGAGGGATTGAGAGCCTGCCTCGGCGCCTCCAACCGTATGCAGGACATCCAGGTCCAGGAGCTGGTGCCGGGGAGGACTGGAAACGAAGCGTTCCTGGCGGCCAAGGATCGCATGATCGCCGAGGGCATCACCGGGACCTTCTACTCACATCCCATCGGGGACCACGGCCACGGAGCCGGCCCACTGGTCGGGAGATGGGACGCCCAGGATGGGGTGCCCGGGCGGGGTGACGCCAAGATTCGGCCTTCCACCTGGTACTCCATCGAGCTGCAAGCCACGATGGCCATACCCGAGTGGGACGGGAAGGAGGCCTCTTGCAGGCAGGAGGAGGAGGTCTATCTGGACGAGCAGGGAGAGCGTCACTGGGTGTTCCGTCGGCAGACCAGCCACCATCTGGTCTGGTAGCCGGAAGCTCCTGGATTGACGACCAGGCCCGCTCCCAACCCCCGGTCCTTCGACCGCCGCATCGTCGACGGACCCATCGGCGGAGCCGTCTGGCGGCTGGCTTGGCCCACCATGCTGCAGAATATGATCGGGGGCCTCCAGGGCGTCATCGACCACGCCATGGTGGGGAATTTCGTGGGCTTCACCGGAAACGCGGCCATCGGGGTCTCGTGGCAGATCTTCCTGGTGGTGATCGTCTTCATCTCGTCGGTATTCACCGGGATGGGCGTCCTGGTGGCCCGATACACCGGTCGGGGCGATCACGACATGGTGAACCGCACCGTCTTCCAGGCGTTCCTGACAGCCGTCGTCCTGTCGGTCCTCGTCATGGCCCCCGTCGGGTACATCTTCTCTCCGGCGCTCCTGGATCTGGTCAACGCCACCGCCGAAGTCCAGGCGGAGGCCCTGCCCTACCTGCGCATCATGTTCGTGTTCAGCTTCGGCATGATGCTGTTCTTCATGCTCGGCGGAGCGTTGAGGTCGGCGGGCGACGCCCAGACCCCTCTCCGCCTGGGGGTCGTCTACACGGTCCTGAACATCGGACTGAACGTGGTCTTCATCAGGGGCCTCGGGCCGATCCCGGCGTTCGGTACCATGGGCGCCGCGATGGGGACGGTCTTGGCCGGGGCCGTGGTGAGCGCCATCGCACTCTGGCTCCTGTTCTCCGGGAGGCTGGTGGTGCAGATGCACCGGGCCATGTCGTGGAGGCCCGACCTGGAGATCATCAAATCCCTCTTCAGGTTCGGCCTTCCCACCGGAATCCAGGGGATCGCCATGAACGTCGGGGGGGTGTTCCTGATCCGGTTCATCGGGTCCCTTCCCCAGAGCGCGGAGGCGCAGGCCGCCTACGCGGTTGGGTACGTCGAGCTGTTTTCCTTCATCACCTGGACCTCGGTGGGGCTCCTGGGTGCCACCGCGGCCGTCGCCGGCCAGAACCTGGGTGCGGGGAAGCCGGAACGGAGCATTGCCGCCGCGAGGACCGCATCCCGGATCGGACTGGGCGTAGCCATACTCATTGGATCCCTGTTCCTGACCATTCCGGAGCTTCTCCTGGGCATCTTCGGAATGAACGAGCCGGAACTCGTCGAGCTGGGTCGCCAGCTCCTGAGCTATCTGGCCGTTTCCGGTCTCTTCGTCACCGTGGCCCTCACCTACACCGGCGCACTCCAGGGGACTGGAGACACGAAGAGCCCGCTCTACATTTCCATAGTCTCCCAGCTGGTGGTGCCCCTGGGCATGTGCGCGGTGATCCAGGCCGTGCGGGGCCTGCGACCGGGAGACATCTGGCTGGCGATCGTGCTGGGGCACTTCACCCGAGCCACGCTGAGCGTATTCCGATTCCGTCAGGGGCGCTGGCGGGACATCAAGGTGGAAATCCACGAGGCCAGGGCCTGAAGGGACCGGCCTGCCGGGGAATCCGTGACCAGGGAAGGACAGAATGCGTTACTGGCTCATGAAGAGTGAAGAGGACGTCTACTCCATCGACGACCTGGAGCGGGACGGGACCACGTGCTGGGAGGGGGTCCGGAACTACGAGGCGAGGAACGTCATGAGGGACGGGATGAGGACGGGGGACCGGGTCCTCTTCTATCATTCCAACGCAGCGCCCCCGGGTGTGGCGGGGCTGGCGAAGATCACCCGGGAGGCCTACACGGACCACTTCGCGTTCGACCCTTCGAGCCCCTACCACGATCCCAAGTCGGATCCGGACAACCCTCGCTGGCTCATGGTGGATGTGGGCTTCGTCGAGAGATTCCCGGAGAAGATCGCGCTGGGTCGACTTCGCGAAGAGAAGGCTCTCGAGGAGATGGCGCTGTTCACGCGAAAGCGCCTGTCGGTTCAGCCCGTGACGGCGGCGGAGTTCGAGCGTGTGGTCGCCATGGGGCGAGGGGCCTGAGGACGGCGTACGTCAGGCGGTCCGGTCCAGGGACCCGGCGCCGTCGGCCTCCCGAAGCCAGCGCTTTACCGGCTTGGTCCTCTTCCTTTCGCCCTTCCTGAGGCGGAACCATCGACCGACCAGCACCACTTCGGCCGCCTGAGAGGCGGTCAGGGCCGTTCCTCCGGGCGGCGGCGTCGCCAGGACCGCGCGAATCCTCCGTGCCGCGGCCTTCTTCTGACCAGGGGTGAACGGCGCTGGGAGGTCCACGGCAACCCGTCCTTCACGGATCAGGTAGAGTCGGTTGTTGCCACCGTGCCCGGTCGGGGCGTAGAGGAACGTTCTCGCCTTCCCCCGACCCCGCAGTGCGACCAGATCCTCCTGGAGTCTCTCGAGTCGGAGGAGGCGATTTCGCAGCAGGGCGGCGTACTCGAAATCGAGACGTCCGGAAGCGTCGTCCATGCGATCGCGGAGGCGGCGGAGGGTCTCGCCCCCGGAGCCTCCCAGGAACTCCCTGGCCGTGGCGATCCGCCGGCGGTATTCCGCCTCGGAGCAGCGTCCCGCGCAGGGGGCGAGGCAGGTCGACAGTTCAGCCCGGATGCAGAGCGGTGGGCGTCCTCGGGAGAACGCCTCGAGTTGATCGTCGAAGAAGACCGGGGTGGTCCCGGGGCAGTCCCGCAGCCCCAGCAGGATGGAGAGTTCCCTCATGGTACCCATGATGCGCCCGGCGTTGGGGAAGGGTCCGAAGTACTCCGCTCCGTCCTCCACCACCCGGGTCACGGCCAGGACCCTGGGGGCGGGCTCGACCGTGATCTTGGCGAATGCGTAGATCTTCTTCCGGTTGTGCTCGACGTTGAAGCGAGGCCGCCACGCCTTGATCTGGCGCATCTCGGTGAGAAGCGCCGCGAACTCGTTGGGCTCGTAGTCCCAGAGGATCCGCTCCGCGGTGCGGATCAACTCGGCCGCCTTCTCGTGGGGGTCCGCCCTGAAATAGGAGAGGAGGCGGGACCTGACTCGGACCGATTTCCCCACGTAGAGGATCTCGCCCCCGGGGCCCGCCATGCGGTACACTCCCGGCCGATTCTCGGCGTGGGTGCGGACGTGATTCCTGAGAAGGTCGAGGTGGCCCATGGCGCCGGTGGGTTTCGTGGTTTGTTCGGTCCCCAAGGTAGGCAGGACCCGGGAGAATCTCCAGGGTCACGAAGCTCCTGCCCACACATTGCACCGCCCACCGGTGGCGCCTAACCTCGCTGCATGGCCAAGCGCACTTCGCACCTGATCATCAGGGACCCCCTCTGGAATACGATCCGGTTGGATCCAGTGGCGGTCCGCATCATCGATACGCCCGCCTTCCAGCGGCTCCGGTACATCCGGCAGCTCGGGCTGGCCCACCTGGTGTACCCCGGGGCGACCCATACCCGGTTCGATCACGCCGTGGGCGTCTACCACCTGGCCACGACCGCGCTCCGGTTGGTTCGAGAGAAGGGAGGCGCTCCCGAGGAGGCATGGGCGGGAGCCCACCTGGTGCCCTATGCCGCGCTCCTTCACGACATCGGGCACTTCGCCTTTTCCCACGCGCTGGAGGAGCTGGAGCCCGAGGTGAATCCAGGGGACCACGAAGAGGCCAGTGCGAGCTTCTTCGAATCCCCGGAGCTCCGGGAAGTCCTGGCCGAGTTGGAGGACGGCTCTCCGGCCCGGATCTTCGACCTGATCCGAGGAGTCGGGAGGGATCCCCTCTCAGGCCTGGTGAGCGGCAGTCTGGACCTGGACAAGATGGAGTATCTCCGCAGGGACGCACGCTTCTGTGGGGTGCCGTATGGGGAGGTCGACGTGGATCGCCTTCTCCAGGGCCTCCTCCTGTTGCAGGATCCCCAGTCCGGAGCGTGGGAGGTGGGCGTGCACCGGAAGGCGCTCAGTGCGCTGGAGTCGCTCCTCTTCAGCAAGTACCAGATGTTCCGGAACGTCTACTGGCACCATGGTGTCCGAGCGGCTACGGCTCTCTACAAGCGGATCGTGGATGAGGCGGTCCGGGTGGGCTTGATGGCCTCCGCGGAGCTGGTGGGTCCCACCGACGAGGAACTCCTCTACGAGATCGGTCGCAGGGCCCGGGCCGCGGACGGGCTCGTGGCCCGTCGGATCGGAGAGCGGTGGCTTCCCGCCCTGCGGAACCGCCGTCTTCCGAAGCGGGCCCTGGAGTTGACAGCCGCCGAGTTGGAGGGGTGGTCGCTGCATGGGTGGTTGGCAGGCGACACTCCGGAGAAGCGAGCCCTGGAAGACCGGCTCGCCTCGGACCTGGACCTGGAGCCGGGAGAGGTGGTGATCGACTTCCCAGTGAAGGCCCGCATGTTCGAGCTGGACATTCTGTTGGAGATGGGGGGCGGAGACGTGGTGAGGCTCGGGGCCGAGGGTCGTCCGGGTATGATCGACCTTCCCACCCTGGCCGAGGAACTCTATCGGACCGCCCGGGTGTTACGGGTGTTCACGTTCGAGCGGAGGATCTTGTCCCCTGCGGTGCTGATGGATCAGGTCGGGGTGCCTTCGTGAGCGCCTCTTCCCATGCCAGGCTCGGAGCGCGAACTGCGGACATGTTGCGGGGCCGACAGGCATCCCCGTGCGCCCCCGGGATCCGGGGAGGAACCTTCCTTGGCCCGAGGGGTCCAACGTGGCTGGACGGGGTAGACAGAATGTCGGGTGGTCCATATAATCCATGGCTTCGGACCTTTCAAGCCCACTCGGCGTATCAGCCCCGAAGAAACTGAATCGTCGAAGGGCGCGCGCCTCAGGGGCTCGCCAGGGAGATAGATGAGAATGGCTACTCAGACCGCGAAGCCCACCAAGCGTAGGGGCCGCAAGCCCCGCAACAACCTCCTCTCGGGTTTCGACGCGAGCGTCGAGGAGCAATCTGCGCTCGATCAGTACCTCAGGGACGTGAGTCGCCATGAGCTGATTACGCCCGAGCGGGAGAAGGAGCTGGGTCGCTTGGCCCAGAACGGGGACGAGGACGCCGTACAGCAGCTCGCCCGCGCTAATCTGCGCTTCGTCATTTCGGTGGCCAAGAAGTACCAGAATCGCGGTGTGTCCCTCACGGATCTGATCCAGGAGGGGAACGTCGGACTGGTCACGGCGGCCCGGAAGTTCGATCCCGAGCAGGGAGTGAAGTTCATCTCCTACGCGGTCTGGTGGATCCGTCAGGCCATCCTCGCCTCGTTGGCGAACCAGGGCCGTTCCGTCAGGGTGCCCCTGAACCGGGCCTCGGACCTCGCCCGGATCTTCCGCGAGAAGGAGCGCCTCAAGCAGGAGCTCGGCCGGGAGCCCACGTCCGAGGAGTTGGGAAAGGCCACGGAGCTGACCCCTGAGCTCGTCGAGTCTCTCCAGACGCTCAATGCCGCGGAGATCCGTCTCGATGCACCCATCGGTGACTCCGAGGACTCCCAGTTGGTGGAGCGCTTCATTACGGAAGAGGCTGCAGAGCCCGAGCAGGACGTGGAGGCACGGCTGCTTTCCGAGGCCGTTCGGGGCGCGCTGGAAACCCTCGAGCCCCGGGATGCGAAGGTGCTGCGTCTCTACTTCGGGTTGGAGGGGGAGCGGGAGCACACCCTGGAGGAGATCGGGAACATGCTGGGCGTGACTCGCGAGCGGATTCGCCAGCTCAGGGATCG
Source organism: Gemmatimonadota bacterium (assembly GCA_039591855.1). Taxonomy (GTDB): domain Bacteria; phylum Gemmatimonadota; class Gemmatimonadetes; order Longimicrobiales; family Gaopeijiaceae; genus JBDHCV01. Next base: position 196,949 of record JBDHCV010000007.1, read on the forward strand.
TGCCCTCCGCCGTCTCCGCGAGGGAGTGAAGGGCGACGCCCTCGAATCCTTCGCGGCATGACCCCGCGGCGGGTCGGAAGCAATCCGGCCGCCCGCCCCCGACGCCGCCCAGACCGGGCCGCGTCGGGGGTTTTGCATTTGCGGATGGGGGCTGGCCATTCCAGGAGGTGGGTGCGGAGGGTGGACGGGTGTCTTTGACCGGGACGGTCCGGGAGTCCAGCGGCGGTATGTACCGGATTCGTCTGGAATCGGGTGAAGAGGTGGAGGCGACCCTCAGGGGGCGCCTCAAACGGGCCTCTCGGGCCGGCGATCGGGTGGTCATAGGCGACAGGGTCGACATC
>JBDHCV010000008.1:0-194289 GCA_039591855.1 Gemmatimonadota bacterium
AAGAAGTGGGCAAGGGGCTGGCGGATAGCGCTGGCTGACCCGCTTCGTCCTCGGAGTCACGGAGCTTTGCCATGAAGCGGGTCGTCCTCGCAGTCCTCCTCGGGGGTCTCGTCCTTATTCCGCCCTCTCCGGCAACGGCGCAGGTGTTCGCAGGCTCCCCGGCCGGGTGGTCCGCAGCGTTGGACTTTGTGGACGACGCATACGTGAAGCGGGACAGAGAGGCCGTGGCGAGCTGGTTATGGGAGGGCATGGACGGTAACGATCGGGACGAGATCGAAGTCATCCTTGAAGAAATCGCGGACACATCCTCCGCGAAGATCGAGGTCCGAGCCATTCTGCTCCGCGCTCCCGGGGGCGAGCTCGGGTCCCTCGCAGCAGAACTGGTCACGAGCTCGGGTCTGGGCTCTGAGTGGGTTGAGTATGTTCAGCGAAAGATCGTCGACCCTCTCGCCGAAGGGGCGAGGGACACCGACGTCATGGTGTTCGTCGTGATGGATATGCGCGGCGAGCCCCGGGGGGGCGTTGTGCCGCGGGTGGTTGCGCCGCTGGGGCACCTGCTTCGGGACACGCCGGACGGGTGGAAGGTCGTCCACGTGGCGGACGGCTGAAGACAGCGCCGGCTGATCCCGAAGCTGCGCTTTCTAACCGCCATGCGATTCTGCTGCGCGGCCAACATGCACGTTGAGCGCCAGAGGCGCGAACCCGGGCCGGTGAACTGCTCGATGCAACCCTCCGGCGCCGAATCTGATCGCATTTAGCGGAAGTCGAGATTCCTCTCACGAGCTTCGTTCGTTCGAGTTGGGTTTGCCCAGCGTCCGATCATCTCCGCTGCTCGATAAACAGGTCTGACCATATGCGTCCGTCTGCACATTGCTTCCTTGTTGCCCTTCTCCTCTCGTTTGGGGCGCACGCTGCAGCTGCCCAGGATCAGGAGGCGGGTCGCGTGCTCGGTGCCGTCTCTGATCGACTGGAATCCCTGGACGCGATCGCCTTCGACCACTCCATCGAGCTCAATTACGCATCGCAGGGGTACCGCCGTACGTCGTCCGCCCGCGGCTATATCGAGTGGGGGGCTCAGAATGCGCTCGGGGCTCGGCTTCGCTTCGAGGACTCCACGGGGGTCTTCGTATACAACGGGTCTGAAGTGTTCTCCTACGATGACAACCAGAACGCACTCGGAGTCAGACCTCAGCCGACCCTCGACGATCTGCCGGGGAGGTATCTCCAGGGCTCGCTGTATACCCTCCGCCGTGCAATCCCCACCCTTCTGTCCGCCGAGTCGATCGAAGCCGAGCTTCTGACTGGCGAGAGCTACGATGCCGCCTTTCACTACGTCGAGGTACGGGTTCCGCGTGCGACGATCGGATACGATGGTGAGCTTGATCCGATCGGGCAGGACATCACCGTCACATACGTCCTGAAGATCGACCGCCAGACCCTGCTCCCTGCGGAGGTAACGAAACGAGACCCGAACGGGGACTACATGCGGACGACACTGTCTGCGCTCGACTTCCAGCCAACGGGCCCCGGAGAAGGCGCCTGGTACTACTCCTCGTACATGGACGACGACACGCAGGACATGTACGAGCGAACCGGGAGGCCGCTGATTGGAGTCGGGGAGCCTGCACCGGGGTGGACGCTGACCGAGTACCCGGGCGGAACGGAGATCTCCCTCGATGACTTCCATGGCCGAGCCACCCTAATGGTCTTCTGGATCAGCCATTGCGGGTACTCCATCGCCGCTGTCCCCGCCGTGAACGCCCTCTACGACGCGTACCGCGACGACGGGCTCGCCGTCGTCTCAATCAACCCCTACGATTCACCCGAGGTGATCGACCTTTTCGTCGAGAACAACGGTCCCAGGTACCCGATTCTGCAGACCGGCCAGGAAGTCGCAGACGCATATGGCGTCCCGGGGTACCCTTCCGCCGTGCTGATCGGCCTCGACGGCGACGTCGTTTACTCCGGTGCAGTTGACGGAGCCGTGCTTCGGGAAGCAGTTGAGTCGTTGATCCGGGACTAATAACCCAACCTCGGGCGAAACCGGTTCCCAATCCATTACTGGTGTGATCCGTGGTACGCTCATTCGCAGCTGACACAATCAGGTGAGAAGGGGCTGAAAGCCACAACGGTGGCTTCGCAGTGGGGACAGTTGCCAGCCTGGTCGAGCCATGGCACCTAACGGCTATGCGATTCCGCCGCACGGCCAACATGCACGTTGAGCGCGGCAGGCCCGAACCCGGGCGGACTTCCGTGTCAGCAGCTATCGCCTGTTAGGCAGCACCCGCCCGCCTCGGTCGAAACTCGAACCGGATGGGCAGGCTGCCGTCAGGGAAGTCCTCGGGAAGAGGATCGAGACGCCCGTCGCCCGCGCAGTCACGAATGGCCCCAAGCGCAGATTGATCGAACCCTTCGTGACCCGATCTTTCAGCCAAGCGCGACTCAGAAATCGAGCCGTCCCGTTGGACTCGGAAGAAGACCGTCGCCGCGGATCCCTTCGGTGTGTCGTGTGGTTCGGTCCAACACTCTGCGATAACCCGAATGAGGCCCTGATAATAGTCGGGGAAGTCCCTGGCCAAGCCGAGTGACGGTGCCTCCGCCTCACGAGACTCGTCAGCAGGCCGTTGTTCGACAGCCGGAGAGGCGGGGGGCGGTTCCGTCGTAGGGCCGGATGCGCAACTCAGTCCGGAAGCCGAGAGGCTGACAATCAGTGCGGGAGTCCATCGTGATCGGAAGGTGGCCATCGCTCGACCGCTCCAGGTCTGGTGCTTCCTAACAGCTATGCGATTCTGAAGACCGCAGGGGACACCAGTCCCCACCCGCCCCCAAGTTTTTATATCACAATCGCTTACCTGATTTGCCTATCTGCCGACTCTACCCTTCAGTGACACTGATTACCAACAAGATGCCAATACTCTGGATTTCATGACACCGGTTTTGGAACACCGTCATCTGAACAGCCCTCTTGTAAGATACTGCCTATTCGCCCAGGACGAATCCAACGACCGGCGAGGGGCGTCTGGTCCTAATCAAATGCCCGCAGCGCTTCTAAAGGTTCACCTGATCCTGGTCCTGAGCACCGGGCTGGACACGCCAGAGTAGCTGGAAGCGTACCTGCCCGCCGCCGGGAGCTTCTTCCGGCGTCATTCTAGGTGGGAGCAGATCGTCTCCTGGAAGCGACGACGGCTACGGAAGCGCTTTCGGGAGCCGGTCTCCGGCCTGCGTGGAGTTGGTGGTCGTCCTGGGCACCTCGGCGCCGTAGCTCCTCCACTCCCGGCGGCTCGATGGGGCGAGGACCGCCCCCCACAGATACCGAGGGCCGAGGCGGTCTAGCTCGTCTGGATCCTGAAGCGAACCAGCCGGGGCACCTCCAGCTCGTCCCGGGTGACGGCCCAGACGTGGTCACCGCGGATGACGGGCTCCGGATCCGTCCGGAAGGAAGGGGGAGTGGACACGGGTCCGAAGTAGCTCCCGTCGGGGGCGAACACGTCGACGACCACCGGTTCCGTGAACCGAAGCGGAGTCCGTCCGCGTTCCCGAGACTCCTCTCGGGCTTCGTCTTCCGTCATAGTGGGCACTCCGGAGGTGGAGACGACGGCCCAGATGTTCCCCTCCCAGCTCACGAACAGCTCCTTGAACGGGGGCTTGAAAGAGGGAATCTCAGGTCCGTTCCAGCGCCAGCTCCCATATTGCCGTCGGAGGTCCTCCGTGATTCGCAGCCTCCGCTCCTGCGCTTCCTCACGCCTCACCGGGACAGGATCCCAGTCCCTCTCGATTCGAAGAACCGGTCCGTCGGTCCGGTACAGGTCGATGCGATAGTCTGAGGAAAGCCCCCCCACCATGTATCCGAGCCGGCTGAAGGCCCAGTGGTCATCCGGAGAATAGGGCACGGACCGGACGCTACTGCTGCCCTCCACGCTGGCCCTCACCTGCTGTGGTTCCCAGTCCCAGGTGGGGGCCTGAACCGTGTCGAGAATCTCACCGTCGGGGCTGTACCGGATCATGCCGAAGGTCCAATCCCAGGGTCCAACCCCCCGATCGAGAATGGTCTGGACGTAGCTGTTTCCCTCGATATCCACGACCTGACTGGCGCCGGAGTTGAATCCCCCGGCCAGGAACCATTGCTCCAGGTACTCTCCGGTCTCGTCGAAGACGGCGATCCGGGAATTGCGGGGGTCCCGGACGAGGATGCGCCCGTCGGGAAGCACTCCGATCCCATCGGGGCTGTCGTACTCGCCAGGGCCGCTACCGTCCCTTCCGATATTCCGGATGAATTCCCCGTCGGATCCATACATCCGCAGGACAGGCACCTGAGCGTCAAGCACCAGTATTCTTCCATCCTCGGTGACGGCAAGCCCGATGGGATTCCCGAAAACGAAGTGATCCGGGCCGTCCATCTCGCCGATCGAGAGCTCCGGAATCAGGGTGGCCGGGTCGCCCCAAACGCTTCCCGACAGGGTTCTGACTTGAATCGTATCCCCGAGGGTATCGACGGCGGCCTGCCAGGCGGTGCCGGCCTCGCTGTCCCCGGTGGGTGCACAGGCTGTGGCCCAGAGGGCACAAAGGGCGATCAGGACGAGAGCAGCGAGGGTGGGCCGTTCCACGGGGTCTCCTTGGCATTAGGTCTTCAGGTGACCGCTTCCCATAGACCAGTTGGACCTTCCTGTCTTTGATGGTCGGGTTGGTCAAAAGGTTGTGAAGCCAGTCCCCCTGAGCGGGCGAAGCGCAACGCAACGCGACGCGCCGGGCGTGGGTGAGAACCCCACGTGGCCCGACGGTCGCCGGTCATAGAGCCCGTTGCAATCACCCTCGAGAAGTTCGCTTCCGGGGGCGATCTCACCGGTCTTCAGTTCGCACAAGCACGGCAGAACAGCCCTTATTCTGCGGGGGTTGTCGCTTCTGACACCTCCTCGGGTATGTTTTGAAGACCGCTGGGGACACCAGTCCCCATCCGCCCTTCAAACGCCCTCGGTCACGACAGGAGCCGAGGCGGCTCCAAAGTTCTTACCTCATCCCGGCCATGGGGAGGGCCGGCGACCCCGCCGATGATGATGCGACGGATGGGGAATCCCGTCGGGGTCGATGGTGCCGTGGGTCGATGGGAGCGTAGGAGTCCCGTTCCGCCGATGCGTGAGGGGCCATACCCGGGCACGCGGCGACCGAGCCCCGGGGGGGTCGCCGGTGTCATCGGAGGGGGATGCTCCGGGCTATCGGGCCCAGGCCCAAACGGCCTACACCGAAGGCGACCGGTCGCTCGAATGGGGCTGACTCGGGCGGTGGGATGGGATGGGTGGCGCCCCGGATCGGACCGTGTTTGGCTCGCTCCAACCCAGGTAGGCCCCGACCCGGCTACTTCCTAGAAGCTGACCCAGACTCCGGCGTTGAACGACCGACCGTCGAGCGGCGCCCATACGTCCGTGATCCATCGCCCGTCGGGGGTCTGGGATGGACGCAGGAGTGGATCGAACCGCGTCTGCCTCGTATCCAGGATGTTCTCGGCGTTGAGAAAGAGCCGAACCGGCCCAAACCGCTTGTCTATCAGGACACCGAGGATGAAGTGCGCATCCGACTGCGACCGATATGGATCGTCGTCCAGGCTCTGTTCGCCGATGTAGTAGGCCTCAATCCCAATGCGGCCCCAACCGTCCTCCTCGTAAGCTCCCACCACGCCGACCGAATTCCGCGGCGTGAACGGGACCTCGCGTCGTCCCCCGGCCTGCGGGTCGGGCTCCGTGGACTTCAGGAACGCGTGGGAGCCGATCAAACGCCAGGGTCCGAATCTCCATGCGGCGAAGATCTCCGTACCCCATGTATCAACCGATCCCTCGGTGGCGTTGAGAATCGTGAGAGTCCCGTCTCCGTTGCGAACCGTCTGGATGGGATCGAGGATGGTCGACGCAAATGCACTCGCGTTGACTTCGAGTGAACCGAAGGTCCGGCCCAGATCGATCATGGCGCTGCGGGCCCTCTCCCGAATCCACCCCTCCGGATCATCGAGGCGCGAAAGCCCCACGGCCTCCACCTCCTCGGTGAACGGTGTCGGGGCGAAGAACCCGGTCCCCGCTGAGATCCGAGTCACCCACCCGCCGGCCCGGGTCAGAATGGACAGACGCGGATTGATGGAACCACCGAACTCACTGTGCTGGTCGTAGCGCAAGCTCGCGGCCACCGTGACCCGATCCGATACGTCGAACTCGTCTTGAACGAAGACGGCGGGGACGTTGTAGTTGAACGAGAACTGCGGGAGCTGGTCGTGCGCGTACCCATCGTGCTGGAGCGCCGCTCCGACGACCCACAGATGGCGCCCGTTCTGCCCTGAAAGCGCGGCCTCGGCGAAGCCGGTCCGATGCTCGTCGTCTTCCAGTGTGGTTCCGAATCGATGGCCATGTCGCTGAAGGGAGCCCGACGCCCGAGCCGACAGAAGCCGGCCGCCCCCAAGCAGCTTCTGCAGCTTGAGGCCCGCGTCCAGGCGGCGAGTGTCCATGGATTCCACCCATTCGGTGCCGTCGGGACTGAACGAGCCTGGAAGGGTCCCACCCGTGCGGTCCTCGGCCATGGCCCCCACGGTGAGCATGGCCGATCCCCCCCGCCCATCGTCCCAGGATAGACGGGGCCGCAACGTGACCCGACGGAACTCCGGTACGTCGGCCCATCCATCGGAATTCACATCTGCGAAGCCTTGTCGGTGCAGTCCGGCCAGGAACGTGTAACCCCATGCATCGTCCAGCGGGCCCGCGAACCATCCGACCAGGTCGGTGCCGCCCAGTGTGCTCTGATTCAGGATCACCTCGCGGGCGGGGTCGGGATCCCGGGAGATCAGGTTCACGACACCACCGAGCGCGGTGGGGCCATAGAGGGCCGAGGCGGCGCCCTTGATCACCTCGACGCGCGCAAGGTCCATCGGCGGCACCTGCAGGGGTCCCAGGGCGCCGGCCTGACCTCCGTAAAGGGGCATCCCGTCGGTGAGGATCTGCGTGTATCGCCCCCGGAGCCCTTGGATTCGCACGCTGGCTCCACCGAGGGACGGCGCGGTGGACTGGACCCGAAGCCCGGCCGTCTCGTTCAGGAGCATGGCGATGTCGCCCGGGGTCATCAGGAGCTTCTCCTCCACCTCCTCCCGGGTGACCACTTCGATGCGCAGCGGTTCCTCTTCGACGCGGCGCTGGGTCCGACTGGAAGTCACGACGATCTCCTCCGCCTCGATCGCCACCGGTTCGAGTCGGATCACCACGGTCATATCTCCTGTCACCTCCAGGGTCAGGACCGCAGGCCCGTACCCGAGATACTCCGTCTCGAGAGTGTGGGTACCGAGTGGGAGCGGCAGCTGCGCGATCCCCTGGCCGTCGGTCACCCGGCTCACCTCGAGCGCGCTGACCATCACACCCTCGAGGGGGCCCGACGGGCCCTCGACCCGCACCGTGACGGTCACAGACGGGGGGGCCGGCCGCTCCTGAGCGGCCCCGGTCTTCTGGAGCCCAGGGAGAAGCATGGAGCCCACCGCGAATGCGATGACCAGAGCCGTGCTGGAGTGTTTCCGGTGGCGTTTCCGCTGCGGAATCGAGGGCGCCGCCGTGAGCCGGATTCGAATTCGACGAGACATAGCGGCCCAACATGGGTGCGGTTTGGTCCAGGCGACAGACGCCTCCCGCGCATCGCCCAGAGGCAGACGCCGGCAAGGGAATCGAATCCGGGTCGAGCGAGCTATGGGTAGATCGGGGGAGACGATTCGCGTTCCGCCGATGCGTAACCGGTCCATACCGACGCACCCGGCGAGTGAGCTCCGGGGAGGGTCGCCGGTTTGATCGGACGGGGATCCTCGGGGATTCGGAGGTGCCGGCGGATCGGTGCCACGACGGTCGGATCCGTCAGGACGGCGACGACACGGATCTGCGGGTGGCACGCCGGGCAGCGCAGCGGGGAAGTGTTGGGCACGGTCCCGTTGAGGAAGTTCGTCGCCAGGGCATCGAACTTGACGTACCCACCGAAGGTGAACGTCGTCTGGGCGGCAGATTCGGTCGCACCAAACATGCCCAGGAGCAGGATGATCCCAACCGCCATCCGGTACGCGATCCGGGCGCCTCCGGTCGCCCTGTCGCGCTCCAGATAGCCCGGGAGCACAAGCCACCGCCAACTCGCAGGTGCGTCTCCCATTCTAAAGCACCAGCCGGGCCCGCACCCCCAGGTACCACATGGAATCCACTTCCGTGTTCAGGGCCGGACGCAGGATATACTGGAGGTCTGGAGTGACGGCGATCTGCTCCCCCAACCACCAGCGCCAGAACAGCTCGATCCCGTACTGATCCCTCAGTCCCTCTCCCCAGGTGGTCTCGTTCGGCTGGCCCCAGTTGAACCCGATGCCCAACAAATCTCGACCCGGCACGGCCTGATATCCGATCCCTGTGCTGAGCGACTTCTGGAGCAGACTTCCGGCGTCCTCGCTGTAACCGGCCCGCACATACGGCATGAGGTTGTCGTTGAGGAACGTGGTCGCCGAAAAGTTCAACCCCCACCCGGATGGATCGCCCACCTCGGACTTCTTGTCGCTGTGCCAGAGCGTGAGGTGAACGTTATCGAAATAGGCTCGGTCCTGGGCCGTGGTCCATCCGATCTCGATGCTGGAGAAGTACTCGCGGGTGTTGAAGAAGCGACCAAACCCGTCGAACGGCTGGGTGGGATCCGCGGCATTGTCGACGAGACTCGCAATGGTGTAGACATGGTCGGATAGCCACACGGCCCCCGCGATACCGAGACCGGCGTCGTTGGGGAGCCCTGTCGCCGCTGATCCGGTGCTGAAAGCCAGGTTGGTGTTGTGCATCCACGGGCTGGCGAGTCCATAGACGTCCAAAAAATCCGTAGCATCCAGGAAGCCCGCCAGGAACACAGCCCGCCTACCGGCGAACCTCTGACGCCAGTACAGGTTGGTCCAACGAAGGCCCTGGTCGCTGAACGGGGCGCTCACCAGGCCCACGTACCCGGTTTCGAAACCGAACCCGAAGGGGGTGACGCTGGAGTATCCGTGTCGGTGCTCCACCTTGAATACCAGAGCCCCGCTGTTCTCGGTGCCTCGACCTACCAGCTCCCAGCTACCGAAGAAGCGCACCATCCCGCCGGAGGCCTTCTTCGCGCCCAGGCTCTCGTTGGCCCGCCAGAACATGCTTGAGTAGTCCAGGCTGAACGAGAACCCGGTCCGCTCCCTCAGGTTCTCCTTGAAATCGAAATAGGAGGACATGAAGCCGAGGGTGACGAGCGCCTCTCTGGGCTCCCGGTCCGTCTCCAACTGCCGCTCCACCTGATCGGGTCCGCCGAGGCCGGCGCGGGCCCGGGTGGTATCCTGGGACTCCTCCTGCCCGGCCAGACCAGGCGCCGTCAGGAGACCCCAGAGAATCCCCGCCCCGAATAGATGTGATCTCAACATCTGGTGTGGTCCGACTGTCAACGCTCCCCCGCCATCTCACGGAACCGCTCCATCTCCGGTCCTAGAGCCGTGTCGAAGGACGCGATCGCCTCGTCAATTGTTACCGAAGCTCGGTCGAAGACCTCTACTAGAGGCTTGTTCGGCGGGCCCTCCGAGGTCTCGAGGATGTTGTGAAGCGTGGTCAGCATGGAGAGCGGTCGCGTGGGTTCGCTGATGATCTGCACCAACGTGGTCCCTGTGGCCACCATGCTCTTGATGAACTCGGACGCGATTTCGTCGATGGCCTCCGCCTGAGCCTTCAGCTCCGCCGACGCCCCGGGGGCTTCCGCCGCAGCCTTCACTTCGGCCTGCACTCCCTGGGCACGCAACACGGCCTGCACACCCTCCTCGGCCTTCTCGTAGAGCCGCATCCAGAACGCGCCTTTGGCGTCGGTCTCGGCCCGGGTGTAGCGCTCGTTCGGGTTCATCTCCAGCTCGAACGACTCGGTCTGGGAGACTCCGTCCACCGTGAGCCGTACCTGGTAGGTGCCGGGCTTTGCGATGGGTCTGATCAGGACCGGAGGCACGCCCGGGATGCCGGAGACCGTGGGATACCGCATGTCCCAGACAAAGCGGTTGAGGCCCAGGCTGACCGACGCCTGCGGCGTTCCCGTCACCAGATCCTGGTCATACCCCCGGTTGTCGAAGCTTCCGAACCGCTGGGTGGGGATCTCCTCGTCCGAGAAGGTCCGAATCTCGCGGCCGTCCTCGTCGAGAATGGTGAGCGCCACCTCCTCGGCGTCCTCGCTCAAGAGGTAGTAGATCATCACGCCCAGGGGTCGTGCGTCGCCGGCATCGATGAATTCCCGCTTCCGCTCCCCGTTGACGACGCCCCGCTCGTAGAAGGTGTACCCGGCCTCCGCATTCCTTACGAAGTAGTACTTCTTGTCGGAGGGAGGCCCTCCGCCGTAATCGATCCACCAGTTGTATCCGAACCGCTGGTGAGCCTCCGGCTTGAACAGGTGGGCGGTCTGCTCGGCCAGGTCCTGGGAGTACTGCCTCAGCGGGCTGATGTCGTCCAGGATCCAGAACCCGCGGCCGTGGGTGGCGATCACGATGTCCGCGCCCTTCACCTCGATGTCGTGGACCGGAAGGGGGGGCATGTTCAGATTGAGTCGGCGCCACTCCCCGCCCTCGTCGATGGAGGTGTAGACTCCGGTCTCCGTACCGACGAACAGGAGGCCCTCACGCTCGGTGTCCTCCCGGATGGTCCGGGTGATCTCGTCTTGGGGGAAGGCCGCGTCGATGCGCGTCCAGGTCTCCCCGTAGTCGTCGGTGCGCAACAGGTAGGGCGAGTAGTCATCCGCCTTCCTGTACCGGGTGATGGCCAGATAGACCTTCCCAGGATCGTGAGGCGAGATCTCGATCTCGTAGACGGCCGCGAACTCTGGCAACCCCGGCGGAGTGACCTCCGACCAAGTGTCCCCACCGTCACGGGTGAGGTGGACTCGACCATCGTCACTCCCCGCCCAGAGAACGCCCTCCTCGTGCGGGGATTCCTCCAGGCGATGGATCGTGGAGAAGATCTCCTGACCGAAGTACTCGGGCAGCCAGGGAGACCCCGCCACCTCCATCTTGTCCGTCCGGTTGTGGGTCAGATCGCCGCTGATGACCTCCCACGTCATCCCTTCGTCTCGGGAGCGGAAGACGACGTTGCCGGCGAAATAGATCGTGTTCGGATCATGGGGCGACACCAGGAAGGGCGCCTGCCAGTTGAAGCGGTAGCGGAACTCCGACGCCGGCGTTCCGAAGAGGATTTCAGGCCACACCGAACGGGTCTCGTTCTGTCCGGTGGTCAGGTTGTTGAGGGTGAAGTGAGCGGCGCCGCCGTAGGCCGCTCCGGTGGTCAAGCTGTAGACGATGTTCGGGTCACCGGGCTTGGGAAGGGCCCGTCCCGTCTCACCACTGGCGATGAAATCGGTCTCGTGGAGCGGAATGCCTCCCCATCGCGAGGAACTGGGGACGGAATAGACGAGCAGGTCCTGGGAGTTCGCGTAAACCCGGTACGGGAACTGATCGTCGGTGTCCACGCGGTAGAACTGCGTTCCGCTCTGGTTGGCGAAGGTCGACCAGGTCCGACCGCCCGTGAGCGTGACCTGAGTGCCGCCGTCGGAGGTCGCGATCATCCGGTCGGGGTCGTTCGGATCGATCCAGATGTCCTGGAAGTCGTCCTTGTTGCCCGGCTCCAGCACCCAGTTTTCACCGGCGTCGGGAGAGCTCCAGAGCTTGTTCCCGGGTACCCACAACTCGTCGGCATCCGACGGGTTGGCGAGAAGCGTGTAGAAATAGAACGGCCGTGCAGTGATGTTGGCGTTGGCCGAGACGAATCTCCATGTGTCCCCTCGGTCGTCCGACCGATAGAGCCCTTGCTGCGTCTCCGAGTCCACCAGCGCATAAACCCGATCGGGGTCGTCCGCAGACATGGTCAGGCCGACCCTTCCCATGTTCCCCTCGGGCAGCCCCGGCATTTCGGAGATTTCCTCCCAGCTATTTCCTCCGTCCCGGGAACGCCAGATTCCCCCCTCGGGACCGCCGAAGGTGGCGCCCCAGGCCTTTCGCTCGAATTGCCAGAGGGCAGCGAAAAGGAGATCCGGGTCATCGGGGCTCAGGATGAGGTCGATGGCCCCGGTGTGGTCGCTCTTGAACAGCACCTTCTCCCAGGTCTCACCCCCATCCCGGGTCCGGAACACGCCTTTGTCCGGATGTGGACCCCAGGTGTGTCCCATGGACGCCACGTAGACCACGTCGGGGTTGTCCGGATGGATCCGAACCCGAGCGATCTGCCTGGCCTCCGGGAGCCCGATGTGTTCCCAGGTTTCCCCGCCGTCGACGGACTTGTACATCCCGTCGCCCCAGGACACGCTCTGGCGCAGGTTCGGCTCCCCGAGGCCAACGTACATGATGTCGGGATCACTCTGGGCGATCGCAACGGCGCCTACAGAGGCGTACCTGAACTGCCCTTCCCCCACGGGGGTCCAGTAAGCACCGGCGTCGTCGGTCTTCCAGAGGCCTCCGGATGAGTGGCCGAAGTAGAAGACGAACGGATCGGTGGGATGGCCGACGACCGAAGTTCCCCGTCCCCCATTGAAGGGGCCGATGTGACGCCATTCGAGGGCCTCGACCCGCGGGCCGTCCTGGGCGGCCAGGGGGAACGCACCCGCCGACGCAGAGACGGTGAGCGTAGCGACGAGGGCAACTGCGGGTCGCAGCGTAAGGACTCCCATGGAATGAACTCCCAATCGTGATGGGTTGCACGCACGGACAACAAGTCGGGTAACACAGGCTCCAATAATGGCGAAAACCCATAACCGCAACTAACCTGGATTGTGCCGAATCGGCCAACCGGACCCTCACGAGCACGGGCTCTGTCGACGAGTACCACCATGGCACGTTATCCGATCGTCCAGGCGTCCCACCTTGCCGTCTTCCTGAGGGGAGCGGATCGGGTTGGTGTGTCGCCGGGGTCTCACCTCTCGACCCTGGGCCTATCGTCGACCATGGCCCAGGATCCCGAGCAGTTCATCCCCGAACTGCCCATCTGGGCCCTCGCGGCTCGCCTGCGGTCGGCCAGCGGACGATCGGATTTCGGGTTTCTCACGCAGGCGGGATCGGATATCTCAGACCTGGGGGCGTTCGGCCGCTCTATTTCCCACGCACCGACCCTGCTGAATGCCCTGGAAGAGCTGGTGCGGGAAGCGTCGGCCCACAGTACCAGCGCGGATTTCTGGCTGTTCTGGCAGCCCAACTCGGTGCTGGTTTGTCGCAAAGGGATGCGGGTCGGGTCAGGCTCCTGGCCTATAGAGCAGTACGTGGTCATGCTCCTCATCAACCTCTGCCGGGCTGCCTGCGGACCCGCATGGACCGCTCCCCGGATCTTTCTGGAGCACGCGGCTCCACTGACGCGGGACGAGGCCGGCTGGCTCCGAGGAAGTCGGATCATCTCCGGCGCCCGCGCGACTGCAGTCGAAGTCCCGGCCAGAGACCTCGTGGCGCCTATGCAGGGTTATCAGCCGGGAGTGGAAACGGACACCAATCAGGAGGGGACATTCCTCGGGGGGATCAGGGCGGTGATCGCTGTGGACAACCCAGAGCACGCCCCCTCGGTGGTGGAGATGGCGGAGCGGATCGGGGTGTCCTCACGGACCCTTCGACGCAAGTTGCGCGACGAGGGCTGGACGTACCGGGAGTTGGTCAGGTCGCTTCGCATGGACCAGGCGCGGGAACTGCTAGAGACAACGGACCTTTCCGTAGCCGCAGTTGGTCAGTTGTCAGGATATGGGAACCCGCCTGCCTTCTCAAGAGCCTTCCGAGCCCAGTACGGGGTCAGTCCGTCGCGGTATCGAGCGTTGCGGAGCGCTTCCGGCTGACCTACTGCGGACCTAGTCTCCCAACTGCTTCTTCACCCTGGCCTCCACCTCCGCCTGGAATGTGCAGCCCTCGCGCCGATACAACTCGACGAAGTCGTAGGCCTGCAGGAGCATGAAGCTGAACTCGGTATGGAATAGGAAATCCAATCAGGGTCGAGCGAGCGGCGGGTACGGGGGGGGCACGATTCCCCTGGAGCGGATGGGGGGCCGGGGTGAGTCGACCCCGTTGACCGACGGAGCACCCCGCGGGTGCGAATGGAGGGCCTTTCCGACAGTGCATCGGATAGGTCCCCTTCTCTTCTTCCGCCATTCCCGGGGGGCCTTCGCTGGTCTCGCCTTACCGCGCTGGCCCGGGGGAGTGTGCCTCCACCAGCGCGTGGAAGCGGCGATCGCCTCTCAGCGGCTCCAGGAGCGGGTCCATGCTCAGGGTGTAGGCGCTGAACGGGGACGGCCCCTCCATCACGGCGCTGAGTTGCTCGAGGGCCTCTTCCGTGCGTCCCGCCTGAGCCAGGATCCTGGCGGCGTCCTCGATCGTTTGGAGTCCGGAGAGGGCGTCCCGACCGGTTCGCCAAGACTCGACGGCGCGAAGGGCCATTGCGGCCGCGTCGGCATCTCTGCCCAACCCGGCGAGGGCGTATCCCATGGCGAGAAGAAGGCGTCCGTCGGTGGGGCGCTCCTGTACCAGAGGCTCCAGCATCGCCCGGGCAGAATCGTATGCTTCGGAAGCCGCCTGGCCATCGCCCCGGAGATCGTGCGCCCACCCGGCATATAGGGACTTCGGCAGAAAGGCCACCTGAGTAGCGAAGATCGGCGCTGGAGAGGCCTGGATTACGGAAAGGAGCGCATCGCCATCGCGTTCCCACAGGGCGAGCTCCGCCCGTCCCAGGTCGATTTCCGGGGAGTGCAGACCTTCAGGGAGCCTCGAGATCGCGGCCCTCAGGGTATCGAGTTGCCCCTGCCAATGGAGGAAGGTGGTCCCCCGGGCGATTTCGGCGTCGTAGAGATCCGGAGCCAGGGTCAGCGCGGTCCCGTAGGCGGAGACGGCCTCCTCGTAGCGCCGCGTGGACCCGTAGCTATGGCCGCCAAGATCATAGAACAGGTTCGCGTCCCTGGGGTTGAGGGACGTAGCGCTTTCAAACGCCGCGTAGACCTCGGGCCAGTTGCCCAATCGGCGGTGAGTGTAGCCGATATTTGCCACGATCTCAGCGTCGTTCGGTAGTCCTTCGAGCGCCTCCAGATACTCGGTCAGCGCCTCGCGATAGTCCCCTCGGACGTAGTGCATCCAACCCACCGCGACGTGGGCCTGGGGGAGGTCGGGTTGCAGTCGAACTGCAGCCTCGGCCGCAACCCTTTGGGCCTCCAAGCGGGCGGCGGATGGATCGAACCTCTCCCAGTAGATGAAGCCATGCACCCGCGATAGCGCTGCCTGGGCCAGGGCAAATTCGGGATCCAGGGCGATCGCACGGGTAAACAGGTTCTCAGCCGCCTGGAAGTTCCCCTGAATGTATCCCGGTCTGAGGAAATATCCGCGCCCCTGGAGATAGAAGTCGTACGCCTCCAGATTCTCGGTCTCTTCCCTCCGGAGTTCCAGCGCCTCCTTCGGGGTAACCGCAGCCCGCAGCGTGTCTGCGATGGTCGTCGCGATCTCGGCTTGAATTGAAAGCAGGGTGGCAACGGAAAGGCGTCTGTCATAAGAGGCCGCCCAGGCGGTTTCGTCCGCATGCGCGTCTACCAGCTGGACGTTGAGGCGCACAGAGTCGCCTGCTCTGAGGAGGCCGCCCTCCAGGAGGTATCGGACCCCCAGGGCCTCAGCAATCTCTCCCGCTGTGAGCGACGATCCCCGGAATTGCATCACCGACTGCCGGGAGATAACCCGGAGCCCTCGAATCTTCGATAGCCGAGTGAGGATCTCGTCGTGGATACCGTCCGTGAAGTGCTCGTCGTTTTCGTCGCCACTTCGGTTGAGCCAGGGCAGTGCGGCGACAGCCGGGCGGGTGTCCACGACCTGCGGGGCAGGCCCTGATCCAGGGCGGCTCGCTCGCTCTGTCGACTGGCTGTCGGGAAGGAAGGAAACCGCCGAGCCGGTGGCAAGAAGGAGCAGTGTCAGGATAACGACCTCGACCCGACGGACTGGCTGCCTCCCCTTCTCTCCGTGGTACCAGGCCAGGACCAACGTCGTGAAGAACCCCGCGAATGTCAGCAGTTCCACGCCCTGATAGATGGTCGGAGACCAGGCGAGCCGATCAACCGCGAATTCCACGATCTTGAGGACGACCCACGCGGCGGCCACATAGACGAGGGCCCATTGGGCGACAGCTCGATCCTTCACTCGCTGAAGGAACGCCTCCCCCATGCCGACGGGGGGGATCGTAACGGGCATTCCTCCATCGCCAACGGTTTCCTCGCCAGCCGACCAGAATGCCCCTTCCCCACCCTTCTCCGCCTTCGCGCGAACCTCGTTCTCCGTGGGTACCGCAAGCCCTTCGTTGGAGATCGCGAAGATCTTCAGATGGGTTTCCAGCTTCTTGAGACGAACCACACCGATGGAGACCGCGGAGAGGGAGTGATGGTTCTTGATCTCGTCGAAGACCTTCGACGAGATCATCACGCCACCAGGCGCGGCCAGACCCTCGATCCGGGAGGCCACGTTCACGCCGTCCCCATACACACCGTCCGGGTCGTGGACGATGTCTCCGGTGTGGATCCCGATCCGGAGCGGAAGCAGTGGTCCCTTGTTCACCACCAGCTGAACGGCGACGGCACATTCCACAGCTTCGACGGCGCTGGCGAAGATGCAGAGTGTACCGTCTCCATAGTACTGGAGGATCTCACCATTACGGCGGGCGACCGCCGCAGCGAGGAGTGAGCGGTGCTGGTCCCGTTGAGCGCGGGCGCCGCTTTCATCCTCCTGCATGAGGGCAGTATACCCCACCATGTCCGCGAACATTATCGCTGCGAGGTGGCGTGCCCCTTGGTCAGCCATGGACCTGCGTCGAGAGGGGGGAGGTCGTCATATCGAGCTCCATCTGCAGGAAGCCTGCCGTCACCACACCACAGTAGCGTGCAAGACGCTGGGTGCGCGACCACGTTGGCGATCAGAGGCGGTGGCCCCCATGCGAGCCTCGGCGTGGCGGAACTCGGCGTCCCCGTGCTGTGGCCCGAGGAGCCCTCCCTGTCCGGCGGCGTCTGCGTCCTGAAAGTGGCGGGGGACCCCCAGGAGGAATTCGACCCGGCGGCGGAGGCGGTACGGACGCTACGGGGGGAAATCGTGGGGGGCTGAACGAGAGGGGGTGGACCCGCCTGGATCCACCCCCTCTCGTTCCCTACGGATTGACGCCCGTGGGGGGCCGACTATCCTGTGCGCTCCGGGCCGGCCGGCGTCCTCAGTTCTCGAAGTCCGAGAGCTGGTACATGGTATAACCGGTCGCGAGAATGTCCGAGAGCAGGACCGGCCACTCGTTGTCGGGATTGGAGGGCTCATACCAAGGCCGGTGCAGGTAGATGCGACCGTCCGGCCCCCTCAGTACTTGCTCGAAGCGGTAGCCCGGGCTGCCGTCGACGCATTGGCCCCACTGGGAGGCCCAGTCGAAGATGACGTACGTCTCCCGGAGGATCGCGTACCCTTCCAGATAGTGGACGCCGACGGCCAGTTCCGGTGAATAGAGCGGTCCGTTTTCGAAGTAATACGGACCGTCGGCGAGGCCCCGACATTCCTGTACGTACCTTACCGTGTAGTAGCGGTCGACGTCCGGTTCGGTGCTCAGCCCATGGAGGCGCGGCAGGTTCGCCAGCATCTGGTCATCGTAGTCGGACTTCTGATACCCCCAGACGGAGAGGTTGCTGGTCAGGTGTAGCCAATGCCACTGGTCTTGCTCGTCGAAACGGCCGACCTCCACCTCGTTTACGTCGTATTGCGACCGGTTCCGGACGTATAGAGGTGCGTTCCCCCGGGGATACCAGGTCAGGCGGATGTCCGGCAGCGGCACTTGGAAGAAGGGGAACAGATCACCCGCGCAGAACATCCCGACTTTCATCGGCTGCGCGCTGCTGATTGGGCCGCCGGCGATCTTCTGGATGTTGAAGGTGATCGTGCCCTGGCCCGTCGGCAGGTCCCGCTCGTGATGGATCCAGACCGCCTGCCCCAGGTAGTCTTCCGTTCCCCAAAGGGCGCTGGACTCGGGCACGACCCGCATCGTGGCCCCGTTGGTGCACCCGGGGTCGGTGACGTAGCTGTAGGTGATCTCCACCGAGTGCTCGTTGGGCAGCCAGTCGGGGCCCAGAGCCCGCGCCGCCAGGATCTCGTTCACCGGCGGCGCCCCCACTTCGAACACGCTGGTGTCCGCCACCTCGCCGTCGAGGGTCGCCACCACCATCCCGTACGGGCCGGGGGCCAGGGGGGTGGGAACGAACCAGGAGTGGGCGCCGTCATTCTCGGTGGACGATGCGACGC
Organism: Gemmatimonadota bacterium; assembly: GCA_039591855.1. Classification (GTDB taxonomy): domain Bacteria; phylum Gemmatimonadota; class Gemmatimonadetes; order Longimicrobiales; family Gaopeijiaceae; genus JBDHCV01. The sequence goes on from JBDHCV010000008.1 coordinate 18,272, forward strand.
TCATGGTGCCCACGCCTCCCACCGGGAAGAGCGAGATGGCGACCTGCTGCTCGCCCAGTCCGGCGGAGGCCCACTCGATCGTGCGCGTCTCACCCTGCAGCCAGGTCACGCCGGAAGCCGGGGACGTGAGGGTGATCTCAGGCTCCACCACGGTCACCACGACCCCGTCGGGGTCGGAATTCGCGATCCCGTCGGACACCACGAGGGAGAACTCCAAGATCGCGGACCCGTCCGGTGCCTGGAACGTCGGCATCGCCGCGTCGGTGGCCGAAAGAACCACGTCCGGCCCTCCGGTCTGCGTCCAGGCGTAGGTCAGGGTCTGGCCCTCGTCGGGGTCCGATGAGGCGCTGCCGTCGAGGGTGACGGTCTCCTGGGGCGCCACCTCCTGATCGACCCCCGCCGCGGCGGTGGGAGGGGTGTTCTCCAGGACCTCGAAGGTCACATCGACCAACTGTGGGCTATTGGCAGCCAGGGTCGCGGTCACGGGCACCTGAGTGTGATAGGTGCCCGGGACGAGCGCTCCCGTTGTCGCCCGGACGGTGAGGGATGCCGGCGGGTTCGGGCCGTCGAGGTCCGCGGCGAGCCATCCGGCGACGTCGCCGCTGTAGGCGAAGGTGCCGACGGCCAGGTCACCCAGGGGCCGGAGCCCGAGATTGGTGGCCCGCACCACGACCGGGGCCGGGTCGCCGCCTCCGGCATACGCCTCGAAGTCCACGCGCCCGGGCTCGAGAGCAAGGTCCGCCGCCGGGATCGCCGTCTCTTCGATCCGGAACTTGATGGGCAGCGTGCTCCCGTCGTTCAATGCGATCGACTCTCCCGTGTTCCGGTTCCGAACCTCTTTCATGGAGGCGAAGAGCACGACGTCCGCGAACCCCATCGCATATCCCTGAACGGTCACGGACACCCGGTAGGTGCCCCCGTCCGCGAGGTCGAAGCGGCCGAGGTGCCAATTGACGATGTAGTGCTCGTCCTCGAGGACCAGCCTGAGCACTTCGGAGTCGTGGCCGAAGTCCATCCCGAACCTCGCGACCTCCTCGCCACAGACGCCACCGGCCACGTCCCACTCACAGATCGTGACGATGGGGGCGAAGCCGACCTCGAGGACCCCGTCGTACCGGGGCGCCGGAACCATCGGGGGGAGAAAGTAGAACCCCTCCACCCCGCCGTGCGCCCCGTCCGAGATCGCGGAGCCGACGGAGAGCAGGGGGACGACGGGATCAGGTCCGGCCGCATCCGAGCAGGAGAGGCCTGCAACGGCGATTACGAGCGGCAAACACGCACGCCGCCACGCCGAGCCTCTCTTCGGGGTCGAGATCTGTGCTGCCGACTTCATATAGAGTCTCCCTGGATTGAGGTCCACGGCCCGCGGCCCGAACGAAGAATCGTCCAGCAGCCGCGCGCCTCCGGTGGTGCGGCGGGATGTCCTATCTGTTGAAGCGTCGGGGGAGCCCGAAGTCCGACATCCCGTCGTCCTCCGACGCCATTTGCGGACTCGGGACGCCAAGGGAACTCCGGATCCAGGTCCCGGCGGTGGGAAGGGCTGCGACCCCGCCGATGATGACTCGCTGATAGGGCCACACTAAGCTCCTGCGGCGAAGGGCCCGGAGTCGCCGGGCCCGAACCGCGACGGCCCGAGGGAGACGCGTATGGCGTCGAAGTCCAGATTGGCGGCCTTCAGGATCGACCGGGGGAGGAGGATCTTGCGGATCCTCCCCACCGGCTCCGACGACCTGGATACCCTCCTGGCCACCATCCCGGTCATGGTCGCGCACCACGACTTCAAGCCGATCCTGGGGCGGGCGTGGGACCTGACGAGCATGGAATGGAAGCCCACCGTGTCCGAAGCGCTGGCTCTGATCCGGGCATGCCGGAGCATTCCCCGGCACCCCCACGCGGGGAAGAACGCGCTGATCGTCGAGCATGCCCTCTACAAGGACCTACAGGCCACCGTCCCCGAAGCCGTGGTCGGGGCCACGGGCCGGGTTCACCGGGCCTTCCCCAGCTTCTTCGAGGCGGAGATATGGCTGCTGGGGCCTCTGTTCACTCCCGATTCCAGGGGCCGGATCGAGATTCCCCCTGAAGCCCTGGAGGAGTGGCGGGCCGAGGAGGCACGCTACGGACCCGAGACCGGCCCAGTCTCCTTGCCCCCGGACTCGCACCGACGCTAGCATCTCCGGCCAGGGAAACCCCCAGCCACAGAGCCGACTCGCGTGTCGCGATTCACCGGCCCGACCCCTTCCGCCGAGCCGTTTCCGGGACGATGTCCTCCCGACCCTGGCGGCCCACGACGCCGAGGACGGGATCTGGCACTTCGGATCCCGGGAAGCCGGCGCCGAGGTGGAGCGCCTGTCCACGGGCAACCTGAAACGAACCTGGGTGGACCACGCCAGGGGAAGGAACTGGCTCGACGGGACACGGCCCTACTTGAAGAACTCGCTGGCCTCCAGGGGATCCTCGATACGGAGGTGGATCACGTCGCCCTCCCGAACATCGAGGGGATGGGTCTCGAAAGGTCCGGCGCCGCGCCCGTCCTGGTCGATGAGGATGGCCAGGGGACCGGCCCCCGACCACGGGATCCGAACCGTAGAGTTGGCCATTTCGTTCACGGTGCCCAGGCGAATCCTGCTCCCCGCCGAGAACGCGGACAAGGACACCTCCCCTACGGAGCGGTTCTCCACCCGGACCGTGACGCTGCTGGTCGGTCCGCCCTTCAGGTCGGTTCCCCACCGGGGCGTGTCCGAACGGGAGCCGCACCCCACCGCGCTGAGCACCGCGAGGGTGAGCAGCGACGCGACGCCCCAACGCACCGCCGCTTTCCGAGCGGCAGCCCTGCGAGAGGAGACGCGGGGGCTCACGAGCTAACGCACCAGCACATAGGCGAAGTGGACGCTGGAACTGGCAGCGGACAACTCCTTGATGGACAGAAGGCTGCCATCCATCCGAACGGTCAGGGTCACGGTGGTGCTGAGGGAGTCCGGCGACTGAACCTCCACGAAGAACCGACCCCGCTCCTGGATATCGAAACCCTGACTCCAGGGACTCGACACCGACTGGGTGTCCGCAGAGATCAACCCCACCTGGGGAGGGGGCGATGTGCCCCCTGTCCCGGTGGTGTCGCCGTCCATGAGGACGAAATCGGACGAGGTCACGACCAGGACCTCCTGTGCGGAGTCGCTGGCCAATTCCACGGTCAACTCCTCGGGATCCCCTTCGTCGAGGATCCCGCAGGCCCACAGGGCCCAGGCCGCCAGGCCCACCGCGACGATTCGAACCCCACGCATGCTAGCTGACCAGTTCTCCCACCTCGATGGGATCGAGTCCCTCCTGCCTGAGGAGCTCGTTCAGGCGGGCAAGATCCGACTGGAGGATGATGATCATCCGGTCCAACTCCACCTGGAGCAGGCCGGAAAGACCCTCGTACACCTGGTAGGACTGATCCGTGGGCCGTGACTCCTCGCCCTCCACGTGGTTGAGAAGGGCGGCGAGCTTGTTGTTCAGCTTGATGGGGAAGTTCAGGGGATCCTGGTTACTCTGGTTCTGGACCTGATAGACCTCCTGCTCGACCTGGGAGAGATTGGTCTTCACCGTTTCACCCTGCGCCTCGATCTCCCCGTTGTCGGTCTGTTCCAACCGGTCGTCCACGTCCCCCTTGATCCGACGGATGTCGATCACCGCCTGGTTGGCCTCCGATACCTTGTCCCGAATCTGCATGGCGAAGTTGAAGCGCTCCTGCAGGTGGGCAAAGGTGACGCCCTTGAGCCGCGGGTCGACCTTGATCTCGAAGTCCGCCGACTGCGTGGCTTCGCCGTTCACGGTCATCCGCACCTCGTACATCCCGGGCAGGGCCGTGGGCCCCAGGGGCGACGCGGCCCAGAAGATCCGACCTTCGAAGTCCGTCCAACCCGGGTGTCGCATATTCCAGGTGAACCGATGGGAGCCGGCGTCCACAGCCACCCGTGGGGGACCACCCCCGAAGAAGCCGCCGCCCCCGCGTCGACCCTCTTCTTCTTCCTCTTCCTCCTCCTCCGGGGCGCCGGTGAAGCTGGCGACCACGTCTCCGTCGGAGTCCACGAATTCGAGGGTCACCGATTCGGCGTCCTCAGCCAGGTTGTAGAACACCTCAACCCCGTTGTCGATGCCGCGATAGGTGGCCACGGGGGTGAAGAGGTGGGACTCCGCAGACGCGATCTCGGGAGACATCTCCCGGATGGGCTGGATGTTGTAGAGCACCCAGAACGACCTTCCGTGGGTACCGATCACCAGGTCGTTCTCCTCGACCACCAGATCCGAGACCTGGACCGTGGGCAGGTTCAGGCCCAGGGACTGCCAGTGGGCGCCGTCGTCCCAGGACACGTAAACCGTCCGCTCCGAGGCGGCGTAGAGGAGCCCCGGTCGGGCCGGATCCTCCCGGACGGCCCGGACGAAGTCGTCTCCCGGGATGCCGTCTACGATCTTCGTCCAGGACTGGCCGTAGTCGTCGGTCTTCCACACGTACGGGGACCGATCATTGTCCACGAGATACCGGATCCCGGAGACGTAGGCCTTCCCCGGCGTGGTGGGGGACGCCTCGATGGTGTTGATGCGAACGAAGTCCGGAGCGTCGGGGGGCGTCACGTTGTCCCAGTCCGGAGCGTCTGTCCGTGCGTTCCGCGTCACCCAGACGAGCCCGTCGTCCGAGCCGGCCCACAATACGTCTCCGTCGTGATAGGACGGGGCGATGGCGAAGACCGTCGCGTAGGTCTCCACGCCCGTCTGGTCCAGGGTGATGGGCCCACCGGACGGACCCATGGTCGCGGACTCCGCCCGGGTCAGATCCGGAGAGATCTGGGTCCAGGACTGCCCTTCGTTCCGGGTCCGCCACACCTTCTGCGTGCTGGCGTAGAGCGTGTTGGAGTCCAGGTTGTCGAACACGATGGGGAACGTCCACTGGGCCCGTTCGGTGATGTCTTCGGACGAGTACCCCATGGGGTTGTCGGGCCAGATGTTGATGGGCCTGCGCGCACCGTTGGAGTGGTCGTACTGGGAGAGGGCCCCGCCGTAGCTGCCGGCGTAGAAGATATTGGGGTCCTCGGGATCGGACGCGATGTAGCCGCTTTCGCCTCCCCCCACGGAATACAGGTAGGACCCGACCCCCCTTCCGGCGATGTGGTTCCATCCCTTGGGGGCGACACAGGCGGTGGAATTGTCCTGCTGGGCTCCACAGATGTGATAGGGGAAGTGGGACGAGGTGGTGACCCGGTAGAACTGGGCGGTCATGAAGTCCTGCTCGGTCCAGGTCTGTCCACCATTCACCGAGACGTTGCCCCCCCCGTCGTTGGAGTTGATCATGCGCTGGTTGTCGTCACCGGCGATCCAGAGGTCGTGGTTGTCGCCGTGCGGCACCCGGAAGCTGCGAGGGAAGGTCTCGCCTCCGTCGGTGGACTTGTAGAAGCCGGTGTTCAGAACGTAGACGTGGTCCACCTCCTGAGGGTCGGCGTAAATGCGGGTGTAGTAGAAGGCACGCTGCCGGAGGCGGCGCTCCTCGTTGGTGTAGGTCCAGGTCTCCCCGCCGTCGTCGGACCGGTAGACACCGCCCTCAGTCTTGTGCTCGACAATGGCGTAGACCCGATCCTGGTCCACCGGAGAGACCGCCACTCCGATCTTCCCGAGCAATCCGTCCTGAGGCAGCCCGGAGTTCCGGGAGATGTCCTGCCAGGTCTCGCCACCGTCCCCGGAACGGTAGAGGGCGCTGCCCGGACCACCGGAGGACATGCCCCAGCTCTTCCTCCAAGCCTCCCAGGTCGCCGCGAACACCAGATCCGGATTGCCCGGGTGGACCGAGATGTCCACCCCGCCCGCCTCGTCGCTTCGATGAAGAACGAGATCCCAGCTCTCACCGCCATCGGTGGTCTTGTAGATGCCGCGCTCGGGATTCGGAGCGGAGTGCACCCCGAATCCGGCCACCCAGACCGTCCCGCAGTCGGTGGGGTGGATGCGGATGCGGGCCACATTCTGAGTCTCCCGGAGCCCGATGTGCTCCCACGTATCCCCACCATCCTCCGACTTGTACACGCCGTCGCCCTGCTGGATGTTGCCCCGGATCTGGGTCTCACCACCCCCGATGTAGACGACGTCGGGATCGGCCTCGCAGACCGCCACGGCCCCCACGGAGGCGGTGGTGATCTTGCCGTCGGTCACCGGATTCCAGGTGGTGCCGCCGTCGGTGGTCTTCCAGAGCCCACCCCCGGTGGCGCCGAAGTAGTACTCGTGGGGCCGGGCGACCGTCCCCGCCACGCCGATGGATCGACCGCCTCGGGCCGGGCCGACGTTCCTCCACTGGAGGGCGTCGAAGAGGGCCTCGTCGTATCCCTGGGCGGACCCGATTCCGGGCGTGATCGCGACGGCCGCGACGAGCGCGAACCACCGGGGGATCCAGCGGGCGAGAGTACCACGGGGCGAGGTCTTCATTTCATCTCCGTACGGCTCTGGTCCGGGGGTCCGGACCGGTTCACGGCACACATCACCAACACCCCGGGGGTCACCATGCCACCGGGGCCGACCCGCATCCTAGCCCGACCGGGTCGTTCCCGGCCAGAGGCGCTGGGCCAATGAATGTTGAGGCAGACTCAGGGTTTGCGGGCGATCACTTCGATCTCGACGTCCACGGCCTTGGGAAGCCCCGCGACCGCGACTGTGGCCCGGGCCGGGCGGTGGTCGCCGAAGTGCCGTCCGTAGACCTCGTTCATGGCCGTGAAGTTGCCCATGTCCGACAGGAACACCGTGGTCTTCACCACGTCGGCGAGGGAGCAACCGGCGGCGGCGAGCACGGCCGCGAGGTTGTGCATCACCCGGTCCGTCTGGATCGCCACGTCCCCTTCCACGAGCTCACCACTGGCGGGGTCGATGGGGATCTGACCGGAACAGAAGACGAAGTCGCCGACGGCCATGGCCTGGGAGTAGGGACCGATGGCAGCGGGGGCGTGGTCGGTGTGGATGGGGTTCAGGGCGTTCTGGTTCACGAGGATCTCAACCTGTTGAAAGCTGTTCGAGGATTTCTGCCGGCGAGACCGTGGCCACACCGACCTTTCCCACTTCGACCGCCGCCGCATGGTTCGCCAGGATGGCGGCCTCGGTCACCTCGGCGCCGGCTGCCAGGGCCGCGGCCACCACTGCGGTCACCGTATCTCCGGCGCCGGACACATCGTAGACGTCCCTGGCACGGGACGGGACCCGGATGAGCTCGGACTCGGGCGTCTCCAGCGACATACCCGCCTCCCCGAGGGTCAGCAGCAGGTGTCGGCAGTCCAGTCGTTCTCTCGTCGCGGCCATCCACTCCGGATCATCGGGACGGCAGGGCTGCCCAAGGGCCGCCTCCAACTCCGGGCGGTTGGGCTTGAACACCGTGCATCCGTGGAACTCGAAGAAGTTCCGCGACTTGGGGTCCACCACCGAGGGAATCCCATGGACCGCGGCGGCCTTCAGGGTGCCACGGATGATCTCCGGCACCAGGACTCCCTTGTTGTAGTCCTCCAGGATGACCGCGTTACACTCGGGCAGGAGGACCTGGACCATGGAGAGGACGCCCTCGGCCACCTCCGGCGGAACGGGAAGGGCGTTCTCCTGATCGAAGCGCACGACCTGTTGCCGGCGGGCGAGGATTCGGGTCTTGGTGGTGGTGGGCCGATCCGAGACCCGGATCACCCCGTTCGTCTGCACCCCCAGCCGAACCAACTCCCGCTCCAGGTCCAACCCGCCGCCGTCGTCCCCGAGGCAGCCGACGAGGTGGCATTCGGCTCCGAGGGCCACCGTGTTGGCGGCCACGTTCCCGGCGCCGCCCGGCGCGCTCGCGGTCTCTTCGACGTGCACCACAGGAACCGGGGCCTCGGGGGACACCCGTTCCACGCTGCCGGAGATGTATCGATCGAGGATCAGGTCTCCCACGACCAGCAGCCGGAGACCCGCCATGGAGTCGAGGATCTCCTCGGCTCGGGATTTGGTCAGCGTGGTCAAGGGCGCTCCCGCAGGGTTGGGCGGACGGTCAGCCGGAAGATCCGGCGGGCCGGAAGATATTCCCGAGCCCGTTCCATCCGAAACCCCGTCCGCCGCCCCGGGGTCAGTTCCTGTGGAGGCTCAGGAGGACGGACCCCTCGTCCAGGACGATGTGGAGCGCCTGGTCCCGTCCCTGCTCGTCTTGTTTGACCTCGATCTCCCGCGGCGAGGGGATGGAGTGGGTGAGGTGGTGCTCCACCGATCCCTGCTCACCCAGCATAATCTCCAGCCGATCCGCCCGCGGGTCGTAAACCACGCCCCAGAGCGGGAAGTTCTTCCCTGAGTGTTGAGCGCCGAGCGTGGGATGGTCCATCTCCAACTCGGTCCGGCAGCCGGCGTTCCGCTGGCTGAAGGACCGCAGCAGAGCCTCCCATGGATGTCCGGTCCGCTCCCGCCCTCCCTCGGCCGAAACCTCTTCGGGGAGGTCCGACGGCGGGACGATGAGGATGGTGCTCGAGGTTCCCCGGATGAGTCGGGTCGAGACCGAACCCATCAGGAGCCGACCGACGAAGGAGTGGCCGTGGCTGCCCGCCACCAGCATGTCCGCATCCACCTCCTCTGCGCATGCCAGGATCTCGTGGGACGGCTCCCCCTCCAGGACTCGGGTCCGGACAGTCCACCCCTCGGGCAGATCCAGCCCCTCCGCGAACTCCCCCAACCGCGTCTCCAGTTGCCGGAGGTGTTCCGGGTGCCACTCTCCCGAAGCCGTGGGCACGAACTCCAGGCCCGAGATGGCATGCACCAGGTGAAGGGTGGCTGGAGACTTCAGGACGGCGGTTGCCGCCTGAGCAGCCCGGCGAGAGAACGTACTGAAGTCGACGGCGAGGAGCGCCGAGTTCGGGAGGGTGTCGGAGTCCGCGGGCACCAGGAGGACGGGGATGTGGGCGAGTCGGACCACCTGGAGCGCCGTCTCTCGGCCGAACAGCCTGTCGAGGGACCCGTGACGGCCCAGCCCGATGATGATGAGGCTCGCGCCGAGGTCCTCCGCCATGGCGACGATTCGAGAGGTGGGCACCCCGGACTCCACATGCACGGGCCAAGCGGTGCGGGATCCGGTCGCCTCCATCAGTTGGGTTCGGATCTCCTCCTCGATGTTCTCTCTTCTGGCCTCGAATAGCTCGGTCTCGGGCAAGGCCACCATGAAGCCGGTGTCATAAATGGGGACCGGCTCAATTACCGACACCAACTCCACCCGCACGCCGTCCCGCTCCTCGAGCTTGCGGGCCATTCGGATCGCACCCCGGGACTGGGGCGTACCGTCTGTGGCGACAAGAATCCGTCCGTTCATGATCCCACCTCCTCAATCCTGCTCACACCCTCCAGGGTGCTTGGCCGCTGAACCCCCTCCCCGCGCGCGTCCCCAAAGGGATTCCGGATGAAGGAATCGTGCCGGGATCCCGGTATCGGGGCACGCCGATTGCACCATCCGTCACCCAAAGGCCGATTCATCCTGGATAGGCACCCCCTCGCCATGGAATGGGTCGGAAACAGCGGACAGAAGAACCCTGGAGAGGGCACAATGCCTCACGCGCTTCGGCATCCAACGCCGCCTCGCTGGACCTCCGCAACCCGTCGTCTCGTCCTCCTCCTCGCTTCCGGCCTCCTGGTGCTGGCCGCCTCGGCGGGTCCGGCGTCAGCGATCCCTGCCTTCGCTCGAAAGTACAAGGTCAGTTGCTCGCTCTGCCACGCGCCGTTCCCCAGGCTCACGGAATTCGGAGGGATGTTCGCGGCCAACGGCTTCGAGATGGCGGTGGGAGAGGCCCCCGTCGACACCGTGGATACGGGGGACCCCTGGTTGCGGCTCCAACGCAACGTGCCTCTGGCGATCCGCCTGGACGCCTACATGACCGGCCTGGTGGGGAACTCCACGGTCGAGGCCGTGGATCTCCAGACTCCCTACCTGATCAAGCTCATGAGTGGGGGCCAGATCTATGACGGCATCTCGTATTACTTCTACTTCTACCTGGCCGAGCGTGGCGAGGTGGCGGGAGTCGAGGACGCCTACGTCCAGTTCACCGAGATCGGCGGCAGCCCCATCTCGGTGATGGCGGGTCAGTTCCAGGTCTCGGACCCCATGTTCAAGCGGGAACTGCGGCTCTCCTACGAGGACTACCATATCTATCGGGTCCGGATCGGTGAGGCCCGCAACGACCTGGCCTACGATCGAGGCTTCATGGTGCTGCTCCCGGGGTGGTCCGGGGCCGACTTCACCTTCCAGGCAGTCAACGGAAACGGGCTTAGTGACGCCAACGAGGAGCGTCTCTACGACAACGACCGCCTGAAGAACTACGGGTTGAAGTTCAACCAGAGCGTGGGATCTTCGCTGCGCCTGGGCCTCTATGGCTATTACGGAAACGAGAAATCCGACGGGATCAACGACGAGGTGGTCATCCTGGGCCCGGATCTGACCTGGGCCCTCACGCCCAAGTGGGAGCTCAACGCCCAATACCTCCGACGCACGGATGGCAACCCGTTCTTCCTCGATTCGTGCGACCCAGGGGATTTCCGCTGCGACGCCTCGGCGTCCAACCCCTTCCGCGTCACCACCGACATGGCCATGGCGGAGCTACTGTTCTTCCCCAGGGGGCAGGGGGAGCGCTGGGCCGTCTGGGGGCTCTACAACTTCACGGACGCGGATCGGCAGGCCGTGTCGCTCCGCCTGGGAGAACAGGATGGGGACCCCCCATTCATTTCCCGGTATCAGTATCTAGCGACAGGAGTCGGTTACCTGCTGGCGAGGAACCTCCGCCTTACCGGCGAGCTGGGATACAATTTCGAGCTCGAAGCCGGTCGAGCGGTTCTGGGCTTCGTAGCAGGCTTCTAGTCGTCGGCGGGCTCGAGGCGCCATGGGGTTCGGCCCCTGGCCTGGATGGGCCAAGCCTCGAGCCCCGACCCGGTATCCACCAGGTAGCGGTCCTGGAGGTTCACGGACACGCATACGTGATTGGGGATGACCCTGACCTGATCGCCCACCGCCGGCGCCCAGTCCGTTCGGGCCAGATCCAGGACGCCATGCTCCTCCGAGAGGGACCGGACCAGGACCTCCGGGTGCTCGAGAACGAAGCCGAACCCGCCTCCCGTGGACCGGAACGACTCCTTGGCCAGGGCCTTGGACCCGGTGTCCAGAACCGCCTGTCCCGGAACCGCGGTACTCACCACGGTGCCCACCACCGCGTAGGCCAGGTGCTCCGGAGCGCACACGCCCATGGTCAGCATGTCCCGGTCGTTGTAGATGATCGTGCCGGCCCGGACCTCGGTAATGCCGGGGATCTCGTGGCTGCGCCACAGGGTCGGTGAGGATCCCCCGCTGACGATCGACGGGGCCAGGCCACCCCGCTCCAGGGTCTCGATCACCTCCGAGAGCCGGGTTCCCAACGCAGAAAGCGCTTCGTGCTGCTCCAGCGACGGCGTCCGGATGTGGCCGGGGTAGAACATGATCCCCCGATAGTGCAACCCCTCCATGTCGGAAGCATGGGCGGCCAGGGCGGCGGCCTCGCCGGGAGTCGTGACGCCCATCCGGCCCAGGCCTACGTCGATTTCCACCAGCACCCCGACCTGCCGACCGGAGGAGGCAGCGGCGGCGGCCAACTCGTCCAGGGCTTGACGGGAGTCCAGCCCCACCGTGAGGCTCACCTCGGCGTCCAGCGCCATGAGGCGATCCAGCTTCGAGGGACCCAGGGGCGGGTAGGCCAGAAGGATGTCGTCGCAGATCGTGGCCATGACTTCGGCCTCCCGGGGCGTGGCCACGGTGAGGCCGGCGGCTCCGGCGGCGAGCTGGACCGAGGCGATCTGGAGACTCTTGTGGGTCTTCACGTGGGGCCGCCAGGCAATGCCGTGCCCCGCGCAGTAGTCGGCTACCCGTTGGGCGTTCGCCCGGACCCGCCCCAGGTCGATGAGAGGCAGGGGAGTCTCCACACGACCCAGCTCCCCGGAGACCGACTCCATCACGATACCAGCTCCTCGAGGGTGGAGAGGAACTCCTCATCGGTCTCGGAGACCGGCCCCAACCGGATCAGGCGAAACCTGCCGTCGGAATCCAGGAGGAACGTGGCCGGCAGCCCGATGACGTGAAACAGGTCCATGGACACGGCACCCTCATCGTGCACCATCGTGTAGGAAACACGGAACTCCTCGATGAAGGCCTCCACGCCGTCTCGATTCCCCGCGCCGTCCATGGAGATGCCCACCACCTGGAGGCCCCGGGGACCGTAGGCCTCGTGAATCTCCTGCAGGAATGGAGTCTCCGCGCGACATGGGGCACACCAGGTGGCCCACAAGTTCACCAGAACGGGAGCCCCGCGGAGACCGGCGAAGGAGAATGGACTCCCGTCCAGCGTCTCCTCCGTCAGCTCCGGGACCGGGTCGCCCGGCTGGGGTGGCCCGTCCAGGGCCGGCCCACCGCACGCCGACAGCGTGAAGAGCAGTGCCACCGGCAGCCACCGGATTCCGAAGGCACCTTCCCTTCCCCCCCCCCTCCCCCGTCCAAACCAGCGACCACACCCACGTCCACCGTTCATCGATCGTCCCCGCCGTTCCATTCGAGTATGCCCACGCCGACGTTCTCCGTTCCCTGTCCTCGAGACCCGTCGGAGTCGGTCCAGGCCACCAGGAAGCGGTCGGCTCCCAGCGGGGCGATCCGTGGAAACCCGTCGGCTCGGGTCCCGGAGACCGCCCGGAACCCCGTAACCGGGCCCGCCAGTCCATCGTGGCCCACGCGCCGGACGCGCAGTTGCCCGGCGCCACTCTGGCTCCGGCCCATCCAGAGCACCACCGCGTCTCCGGTGGAAAGGAAGGCCACCTGAACTCGCCCCTGGGGATCCTGATCGTCCACCGTGATGGGGGACTCCCAGCGCTCCCCCGCGTCACGGGAAAACGCCACCGAGACCCTCGGTTCCCCGCCGACCCCGGTGAACCACGCCACAGCCAGGGATTCTCCAGCCACGGCGATGGAGGGACCGTTGACCGGGCAGGCAGGCATGACCCAGCCGTCCCGGAAGACCGGTCGGGGCTTCTCCCATTTCCCCTCCCGCCCGCGGACGACGAAGATGTCCCGCACCTCATCGGGGTCCCGGTCCCGGTAGGCGAGAACGAAACGACCGTCGTCCAGGCGCACAGCCGCGGTCTGGCAACAGTCGCACGTCCGTCCATCCAGGAGCACCTCGTTCCCCCAATCGCCATCGGAGTGGATCCGCCTCCCCCGTACGGTCATCTCCCGGGCCGGCTCGGATCCGTGGGTCTCCGGGTCGCCGTCGTCGTCGCCCGCCAGCGCATTCTTGCGGCCGTCCAGCCAGAAGGCCGCCACGCCCCCCTCGGAGTCGGGAACGAGGCTCACGAAACCATGCTCGGTGGGGGTATCGTCGTCGTGCAGGCGCCGGGGCGGCGACCAATCGGCACCGCCCGTCTCCGAGGTGGCGATCTGGACCGAGTAGTCGTACGCGGTCTGGCCTCCGCGTTGCAGCCAATGGGCGACCAGCGTACCGTTGGCTAGGGGGACCAGAGAGGGGAAGTCGGCCCAGTTCACGAAGAAGCGCTGGCTTTCCGCGATGGTCCAGGGCTCGCCCCAGATCTCTCCCGAAAACCGGCTGCCCCGGAGTGCGAAGACGGAATCGTCCACGGGCTCCAGCCAGGCCATGAGCACGTCGTCACCGTCGGCCGCGAGATACGGATACCGGCCTCCGTCGCCCGCCGGGGAGGTCAGGATCCGAAACTCGAAATCCCCCGACGCGTCGGACCCCGCGTCCGGAGTACAACCTGGACCGAGCAGCGTCAGGAGGAGCAGGCTCACCGACGGTAGCGCCCATGGTCTACCGGCGGAGAGAAAACGATTGTTGAATCGAGCGTACATGACTTTAGCGGACCTCGGACGGGGCAGATCCATCGATTGCGGCCGTGCCCGGCGCAGGGAAGGGACCAATCTCCCCGCAACCCGGGGCCGACGCAATGATCCGCTCCACACTGGAGGGCCCCTGGTCTCGCGAGGAGGATGGAACCGCGAGGTCGCTGAAGGGCTTGGGAAGGCAGGGTCCCGGTCCACCGGGATCCCAGGCCACGAGGTCCGGGTACTCCGACAGGGTACGCCGATAGAGAGGGGCCGCTCTGCCCGGGCGGCGATGTCTACGACACCGAGAAAGCGATGCGAATCCTTCGTCAGCGCATGAGCATGGCCCCGAGGCCGTTTCTTCCCCTGTTCGGGCTGATCCTGGCCCTCCTCGCCTGGGGACCCGGCACCGCCGACGCCCAGTACTTCGGGAGGAACAAGGTCCAGTACGACACCTTCGACTTCCAGGTCCTGAAGACGCCCCACTTCGACTTCCACTACTACCCGGAAGAGGGGGAGGCCATCGAGGACGCGGCCCGTCAGGCGGAGCGGTGGTACGAGCGGTTCGCACGGACCTTCCAGCACGAGTTCGAGGCGCCCAAGCCGGTGATCATGTACGCCGATCACCCGGATTTCCAGCAGACCAACACGCTCTCCGGGACCCTCAGTGAGGGAACGGGGGGTGTCACGGAGTCCATCAAGAACCGGGTCATCATGCCCTTCACCGGTTCCTACTGGGAGACGGACCACGTCCTTGGGCACGAGCTGGTTCACGCGTTCCAGTACAACGTGGCCGGAAGCGCCAGCGGCGGCGGCCTTCAGGGCCTCTTTCGGAACCCGCTCTGGCTGATCGAGGGGATGGCGGAGTACATGTCGGTCGGCCGGGAAGACCCACTCACCGGCATGTGGCTGCGGGACGCCCTGCTCCGAGACGACTTCCCCACCATCCGCAGCATGACCACCGACCGTCGCTTCTTCCCCTACCGTTTCGGACAGGCCCTCTGGGCGTTCATCGGAGGCACCTGGGGAGACGACGCCGTGGTCCAGGTCTTCCGCCGCTCACTGCGGGTGGGGTTTGGTGCCGCCCTGGAGCAGGTTCTGGGCATGCACCCGGACACGCTGTCGATCCGGTGGCGGGAAGCGGTGGAGGAGGAATACCTGCCCCTGATGGCCGGTCGCACGCCCCCCGGTGAGGCCGGGGCGCTGCTCCTCTCGCCGGCGACCGGCGCGGGGCGCCAGAACGTGAGCCCCGCTGTAAGCCCGGACGGAAGATACGTGGCCTTCCTCTCCGAGAAGGACCTCTTCAGCATCGACCTGTTCCTGGCGGACGCACGGACCGGTGAGATTCTGAAGAAGCTGGTGAGCGCCAACGCTGATCCCCACTTCGACGCCCTGCGCTTCATCGACTCGGCTGGGACCTGGTCGCCGGACGGGAGGTATTTCGCGTTCGTCGTGTTCGCCAACGGGGACAACGAACTGGCGATTCTCGACGTCGAGAAGCGGGACGTGGTGCAGCGGATCAAGACGCCCGGCGTGGGCGCCATCTCGAACCCGGCCTGGTCCCCCAACGGCCAGGCCATCGCCTTCTCCGGCCAGGTGGGTGGGTTCTCGGACCTCTACCTGGTCTTCGTCGAGACCGAAGAGATGGTCCGGCTCACACAGGACAAGCATGCGGACTTCCATCCGACCTGGTCGCCGGACGGGAAGACCATCGCCTTCACATCCGATCGTGGACCGGGCACGGACTTCGACATCCTCCACTACAGCGACTACCAGATCTCCATGCTGGACGTGGCGACCAACGAGATCCGGGTCCTCGATCTGTTCGGAGACGTGAAGCACATCAACCCACAGTTCACGCCAAGCGGGGAGGGCCTCTACTTCGTTTCCGACCAGGACGGATTCCAGGACATCTACCTTCTGGACTTCACCACGGACGAGATCCGACGGGTGACCAACGTCGCCACGTCGGTGTCCGGGATCGGAAAGCTGTCCCCGGCCATGTCGGTGGCGCAGAACACGGGGACCATGGTCTACTCGATCTTCACGGAGTTCGAGTTCCACATCTATTCCCTGGACCTGCAGGAGAATGAGTTGGGCGGCCCCGTGGTGGCTGAGAACCAGCCCGCGCCGGGGCGCATGCTGCCACCGTCCCAACCCCGCATCGAAAGCCGCATCGCCGAGTATCTGGCCGACCCCGAGACCGGCCTGGTCAGGGTGGGCACGTTCGCCCAGATGCAGTCCGAGGAGTACAAGCCGGGCCTGCAGCTCGACTACATCGGGCAGCCGTCCCTGGGCGTGGGCGTGAGTCAGTACGGGGGGTACCTGGCCGGAGGCGCCGCGTTCTATTTCTCGGACATGCTGGGCAACCGGAACCTGGGCATCACGGTTTCGGCCAACGGAACCATCAAGGACATCGGAGGCTCGGTGTTCTACGTGAACCGGGAGCGACGCTGGAACTGGGGCGGGAACGTAGGGCGATATCCCTATCTCCGAGCAGCGTCCGGCTACGGCAGCGACGAGCAGGGCAACCTGATCTACTCCCAGCTCCTCCAGCGGATCTTCATCGACAACGCCGAGGCGGAGGCCCAATACCCCTTCTCTACCACGCGGAGGCTCGAGACCAAGGCGGGCTTCACCCGGTACTCGTACGACACAGAGCTCCGTAACCTCCTCCTGGATGACTTCGGGCGCCCCATCGGCGAGGAGGTGATCGACATCGACGACCCGCTCTACAGTCCCGATCCGCTGAACCTGATCAACGTGTCCGTGGGGCTGGTGGCGGACAACTCGTTCTTCGCATTCACTTCGCCCATCAGCGGGGGTCGTTCCCGGTTCTCCGTGGAACAGATGATCGGGACCCTGAACTTCACCAACCTGACCCTCGATTGGCGCCGATACTTCAACCCGGTGAACCCCCTGACCTTCGCGATCCGGGGCCTCCACTACGGGCGTTATGGTTCAGGGGTCTACGTCAACACGCCGGAAGGCAAGGTGGACGACACCCGGCTGTTCCCGATCTTCCTGGGCACGGAAACCCTCATGCGGGGATACTCGTGGGAGAGCTTCAACGGGACGGCGGAGTGCACCCAGATTTCCGAGCCGGGCTCGGTGGCTCCATGCCAGGAATTGGAGCGTCTCTACGGACACCGGATCGCCACGGTGAACCTGGAGGTCCGTCTGCCCTTGATCGGAACGGATCAATACGGCCTGATCGCCCTTCCCTACATCCCCGTGGAGATTCTGTTCTTCCAGGACATCGGCTTCGCGTGGGACGACACCATCGGAAGAAGCGATTTCAAGTGGGAGTTCAACACCACCGATCCCACCGCCCGGGTACCTCTGTTCTCGTCGGGAGCCGGCGCGCGCTTCAACATCCTGGGCTTCATGATCCTGGAAGCCCACTACGTCTACCCCTGGCAGCGGCCGGACAAGGGTGGCCACTGGGGCTTCGTCCTCGCTCCGGGCTGGTAGCGAACCGGTCGGGCTCGACTCCGGACCGACTCAACGCGATCGCGGTTCTGGCTTCCGGGCCAGGACCGCGATTCGTCTTCTGAGGAACGGAACCCAGCGCTGGAGGGCCCGTTCGAGGGTCCGGAGCACCGGGAGGTGGGACTCGACGTAGTAGGAGTCCTCAACCTCGAACCCGGCGGCCTGCAGGTAGGCCGTGATGCGGTCCAGGCTCTTGTAGTCCACGTGGGAAGGATCCGGGCGCAGCAGGATGCCGTTGTTCTTCAGGACCTCCAGGACATGCCCCCTGTTGGGGGTCCAGATCGAGAATCGACCGCCCGGGCGGAGGACGCGGAAGGCCTCACCGATCACCCTCTCGGTGTCCTCCGGATAAAGGTGCTCCAGGAGGTCCGCCGCAACGGCGAGGTCGAACGACTCTTCCTCCAGCCCGGTGTCCCCCGCATCCCTGCACAGGAACCGGACGTTCTCCAGCCCCCTCGCCTCCCTGCCCTCCTCGCAGATCTCCACGCTGCGCCAGGAGAAGTCCACGCCGATCACCTCCCGAGCCCTGGGCGCCATGGCGAAGGTGAGCGTCCCCCACCCGCACCCCATGTCCAGCACACGGTCCCCCGGGCCGGGAGCGTGGATTCCCGAGACCTTGTCCACCCGGTAGCGCCGGAACGGACTATCCTCCCGAGTGAGGTGGCCGGTCCCCGCGTCGAAATACTCGCCCCCGTCGTAATACTCCCGACCGATCCGCTCGGCCGTCACCGACCGGCTCCCAAGAAGCCCTCCTCGGGCTCGCCGCTGAGCCGCCGAAGCACGCGAGCGAGGGATTCCTCCGTCTCGGGCACCAGACGCTCCCGCTCCTCGCGGTCATCGTGTCGGCCCAGGTGGATCGGCTCCCCGAATCGGATGGTCACATGGGAGCGCCGGACTCCCGCACCCCAGCGGGGGAACACGTCGAAGGACCCCTCCAGCCCACATGGGACGATGGGGACCCCGGCCTTGAGCAGGAGTCTCACGGTGCCGCGGCGAAAGGGCTGCAACACACCGTCCCAGGAGCGCTCTCCCTCCGGATACACCCCGACCACCTTGCCCTCGTCCAGGTAGCGCAGCGCCGTGCGGACGGCTTGGGGGTCCACCCGGTAGCGGCGGACCGGGAAGCCACCGACCCTGGGAACGAGCCAGCGAAACAACGGATGAGCGAACTGCGTGCTCTTGGTCATGGAATGGACCGTATGAGGGATGTGACTCTGGGCCAGGAGGGGGTCCAGGAAGCTCTGGTGGTTGAAGATGAGCAAGAAGGGCCCGCTTTCGGGGATATTCTCCCTGCCCTCGACCCGGATCCGAGCCACCACCTTCATCAGGACCCAGATGATGGACTTGAAGAAGCGATACCAGGTCATGGGGCGTGCCCCGCCCGATGCCGGCCTCCAACGATCCTGGGCTGAAACTCCAGGATCTCCCCTCGTCCGGCCTCCCTCCATGCACGGGCCACCAGGACCTTCAGCAAGTCCTCCCAACGCCGAGAAGAGTCCGAGAGAAACTTGAACTGGACCACCCCTCCGTCCCGGGTCGAGATCTGGACGGAGGAGGACGAAGTCTGGAGGGCAAGAAGGTCCAGGAGCGGCCAGACCTCCCTGCCGGATTGGCTCACCAGGGAGACCCTCCCATCGGTGACCTCGAGCTCACCCTCTTCCTCATCGGACCGGGTCTCCGAGAATCCCAGAAGGCGCCCATGGAAATAGACCGGTTCCTCCGTGAGGGAGCGCCGGAATCGGACCTGGGCCGAGTCCCGGACGGAGCCGTCGGGCGTGGTGGCCCGGGTCAACGGTCCACCCAACCGTCGAATGGCGTCGGTGAGGCTCCACGCAGGGACCGAGACGGGCGTCCCGCCCACCTCCGATTCCAGGATCTCCAGACCGTTCTGCCCTCTCTGGAAGGACCGCCGACAGGCGGGGCATCGCACCCGGTCCTTGTCGCCCTCCACCGGATCCGCCCCGCACCGAGGGCAACGATAGAGCAGGTTGGCGAGCCCCATCAGCCCCCCGATCCCAGGCGCCGGGTCATGGAGAGGAAGCGAAGACGCCAGACCCTCCATATGGCCTCACGCACGATGCTCTTCGACATCTTCGACTCTCCTTCGGTGCGCTCCGTGAATACGATGGGCACCTCGGTAATGCCGAAACCCCGCTTCCAGGCTCTGAACTTCAGCTCGATCTGAAAGGCGTATCCGTTCGCCTCGATCAGATCCAGGTCCAGGGTTGCCAGGACCGATCGCCTGAAACAGTTGAAGCCACCTGTGCAATCGGCAATCGGAAGTCCAGTTATGACACGAGCATAGAGACTGCCAAAGAGCGAAATAATAAGGCGAGAGATCGGCCAATTCACCACGTTCACCCGTCCGCCCACGTATCGGCTTCCCACCACGACCGCGTACCGCTCGCTGGCCTCGATCATCTCCGGGATGGCTCCCGGGGGGTGGGACATGTCCGCGTCCATTTCGAAGAAGAGCTCGTAGTCCGAGTCCAGGCCCCACTTGAAGCCGGCCACGTAGGCCTTGCCCAGCCCCTGCTTCCCCTCCCGGTGGAGGACATGGATGCGGGGATTCTCCCGGGCCATCTGCTCGGCGATCCGCCCCGTGCCGTCAGGAGAGTTGTCGTCCACGACGAGCAGCTCGAGCCGGGGGTCCTGCTCCAGGACCCGCGGAACGATGCGCGGGAGGTTATCCCGCTCGTTGAAGGTCGGCATGACGACCAGGAACCTGGGATGGCTCATTGCTGGTCTTCCCTCCCCTTGTCGGTCACCCGGGCCCAGGATCCGGCCGCGCCGGCGGTGACCAGCTCGACCGCGGTGGTCCAGAGGCGGGCCACCACGGCCAGCCCCACTGCCCTGGTCCCTACGATGGGGTCCAGGAACGCCACCAGAAAGCCCTCGCGCACCCCGATTCCGGCAGGCGCGAACAGGGCCAGATAACCCAAAACGTATGCGGCGGCGAAGGAAGAGCCCACCGAGACCAGCTCTCCCGGCAGAGAGAAGCTGCGGGCCAGGGCCCAGAACGCCGCGGCGTACAGGACCCAATTGAGCGCATAGAGGAGCACCCACCGGACCCCGAACAGGGGGTCCGGAGCCTGCTGCAGCGGGGCATCCGTTCCGGCGAGGCGCGCCGCCAGGCCCAGTACCCGGTTGAAGATCGACGGGACTCCTGCCACGAGGAGGACGAGGAGCGTCCACGCCCCCGCCAGGACCGCTCCCGGCCCCACCGGGGCGCTCAGGAGAGCCACCGAGCCCACCAGCGACGCACCGGCCAGGGCGGTGACCTGGCCGAGCACCGCCGCTCCGGCGGCCAGGGACGCGGGAACGGAGGCGTCACGAGCCAGGACCGCGAGGCCGACGAGCTGCCAGATCTTGCCCGGGATGTAGCGCCCGAGATTGGCCGTCATGTAGATGGCCGTTGCCTTTCGGGCCCCCAGGCTGGGCCCACCCAACTCTCGGACCATTCGACCCCAAAGAACCGCGGAGGCGAGATAGGCCCCACCCAACATGCCCAGAGAGGTGGCCATCCAGAGCGGTTCGGGCCTCCATCGATCCGGATTGAGCGTCGTCACCGCCTGCCAACTCACCCCGACCTGTCGGAAGATGAACACCGTCACCACCCCTGTCAGCAGGAGTTGACCGATCCGCTTCCAGGCGGGGGAGATCGCTCGCATGGTCTTGGGACGGTCAGCTGGCGGCGGGGTCGTTCGGCGACTCCCCGTCGGACCACCCATCCCCAACCCGCGCCGCCCGTCGCTCCCAGAACCCCGACGCAGCCAGGCCGAGAAGCAAGAGAACGCTGAAGCCGCTGATCCAGAGGGCATTGAAGACGGACCCGGGACGGTAGGCCAGGTGGACCTCATGGGTCCCCTCGGGCACCGGCACCCCCTGGAGGCTGTGATTCACCCGAACCACTGGAGCCTCGACCCCGCCGACGGTCGCGGTCCACCCGGGCAGCCAGTTCTGGGATACGACGAGGAGGGCCGGCCGGTCGACCGACACCTGCAGTACGGCCTGGTCCGGACCCCGATCGGTCCAGGTTACGGCCCCGAGGCGAGGTGGGACGGTCTCCGCAGGGGCAGCGGGTGTGGGGCCGGGGCCGAAGATCTCGAGACCCCACTCCGGCTCGGGTGCGACGCCCAGGACGGCCTCCGTTCTGGGATCGACCACCCCTCGGTACACCAGCTCCGCGGCGGGCGCACTCGCCTCCACCACCACTCGATCCACCAGGTAGGCCCGAGGATGCCACCCCGGGATCTCGTAGAGCGAGGTATAGGGCCTCCCGTCCGGGAGAGAGATCCGGGTGGCCGGCTCCAGGCCCAGGGGGCCGAACTGGTAGTCCGGCCAGAGGAGATAACGAACGTTCAACGCCCAGAGCAGACCGAGATTGAGACCTCGCTCGTCCTGGGGGAAGAAGTTCCGGGGCACGCCGCTCCCCTCCATCCCGATGAGGGTCCGATAGCGCTGCAGGTCGTTGGGATGATGCCCGGCGGCGAGCTCGATTCCGAACATGGCCGGCCGGACGTCCTGGCCGGCCTGGACCATGGATAGGACCCGGAAGGGCTCGGTGGAAGCGCCCTGGGCCTGCTGGAGAAACGTCTCGTGCTCATTCGCCTGGGCCCAGCGCTGGAAATCCAGGGTCTGGATGAATGGCAGATCGATCCTCGCCAGGTCGAGGGTGATGAGACCGGCCATGAGCGCCACCGCCACCGGCACCGCGATGACGGCCCGAAGCAGCCCCCACCAGATCGCGCCCATGGCCGCGCAGAGGGCAAGGGCGAAGAATGCGCCCCGCTGGATGAACGGGGTCGCCGCGACCAGGGCCTCGGCCTTGGCCGGGGTGATGTCGGGGTAAACGGCCGCCTGCCAGAAAGAGAACAGGAGTCCGGTGGCCGCCAGAACCAGGAAGACCCCCAGGGCGAGAACCCATCCACCCAGGTAGCGCAGGAGACGCTTCCGAGCGACCTCGTCCCCGTCGCTCACGATCTCGAACCCCCGATCCACCCCGAACGCGGCGAGGGTGGACACGCTGAGCCCGGTCAGGAAGATGGCCATGGAAGGGGCCCGGAACAGATCGACGCCGGGGACCACCTCGTAGAACATCCGCCAGACCGGGGTATTCGCGCCCAAGGCGAAAAGGAACGAGATCCCTCCCAGGGCCACGAAGAACTGCCGCAACGCCGGCTGGGGTGAGCCCAGGAACGCCAACCCCGCGAGGAGGAGCATCAGCACTCCGAGGTACTCGTGGTTCAGCTTGAAGACGTTGCGGCCCCAGTAGGTCTGGGTGGTCCAGGCGGACCCACCGGCACTGTTCCCCACGAATTCAGGGATGACCAGGGACACGGCCTCTTCGGGGTGGAGCGACCAGGAGGCCGAGTAGGCCAGGGCCTCGGCTTCCCCGGCGTCGGTAGTCGTGGCGGTCCTCCTCGAATCCTGGAGCACGTACTCCACCGAGGGCAGGAGCTGGACCGCCGCGATACCCGCGCCCAGCACCGACGCGGCAAGGAAGTAGCCGAATCTGAGCGCTGCCCGACCTCGGTCCCGCCCCGAACGGAGCGCCTGCACGGTTCGGAAGATCGCGAAGATCCCGACCGCGCCGAACAGGAAATAGGCCATCTGGAAGTGGGTGGTGAGGATCACCAGCCCCACCGAAGCCGCCAAAGCGGCGATGGCTCCCGGTCCCCCCCGCCCGATCACCCGGTCCCCGGCCCAGAAGACCAGGGGTGCGAGTGCGGTGACGAAGAGCTTCCCGTCCTGACCGGGGTAGACCAGGGAGACCATGTACGGAGCGAGCATGAACCCGAGTCCCGCCAGCAAGGCAGCAGGCCGGGACCGGCCCAGGGACCGGGTCCAAAGGAACATGGCCAGCCCTGCCACCGGGAGATGCAGAACCAACTTCCAGCCCAGGGCCCGGTACGTGTCCATGACCAGGAGCAGGAGGGAGGTGGGATAGAGGGAATCCCCACCGGCCACCGATTCGAGAAACGGCGTCCCTCCCAGGATGTAGGGATTCCAGAGGGGGAAGTGACCGCCACGCAAGGCGTCGGCGAAGAAGGCCCGCGCCACGTAGCCGAGGCTGAGCGTGTCCGTGCCCAGAAGCATCTGGTCGGAGAAGACGAACGCCCTGAAGATGGCCAGCGCCAGCGCCGTGTAGAGCGCCAGGGGCATCCACCGAGAGTCGAATGGCGAACCGCCACCCGACGTGCCCGGAGCCAGGGGATCCTCCTCGGACGCCCTGCCCCCCTGCGAGGTCAGGGACTGCTTGTCCTGGCCTGAGCCCCCCTGGGACGCTCGCTTGCCCTTCTTCGATTTTCGCGGTGCCTTCGCCAAAGCTCGACTCGCTTCTGGATGTTCGAAACTCGATGGAAAGGTATCAGCCCCGAGGCCCGGGGCGAGGCGGCTCGTGCCCTCGCACCAGCAGCGCCTCGTAGATCTCCACGTGTCGCAGGGCCAGTCGCCGGTTGCTCCAGTGGGTCTGGACCCGAATTCGCCCTGCGCGACCCAGCTCGGCAAGATCCTCCCTGGCCAGGAGCCCGTTGACCACCCGAGCCAGATCTTCGGGATCTCCAGGCTCGAACAGCCCGCCCACCGAATCGTCCACGATCTCCGGTAACCCCCCCACCCGGGAAGCGGCCACCGGCAACTGGCAAGAGAGGCACTCCAGAGCGGCGACCGACGTGGCTTCCATCAGGGACGGGAACACCGCCAGTGTCGCCGACGAGAGGATCCCCGGCATCTCTGGATTCGGTCGCGCTCCCATGAAAACCACGGCATCGCCTACCCCGAGTTCACCGGCCAGCCCCTCGAGTCGGACCCGCTCAGGGCCGTCCCCGACCAGAAGGACCTCCACGTCGGGGTGGGCCACCCGTATGGCCGGGATCGCCCGGACGAGATACTCGACGCCGTTCTTCTCGAACATCCGGCGAGGGACCACGATCCGCGGACCGGTCCGGGGAGGAAGGGCCGGTAGCACGGGCTTGAAGCGATCTGTTTCCACCCCGTTCGTGAGCGCCTCCACCTTCACCCCGGGGGCCAGCGTCTCCCCCACCGCCGCGATTTCCTCCGAGGCAGCGAGGGAATGGTCAGGGCGGCGGACCAACTCCCTGAGGACGGGTTTCCAGGCGGCCTTGCGGGCTCGAACGAGGAAGTGGGAGGTGTGCAGCGTGGACACGACGGGGATCCTTCGACCCCCCGTGGACGCGGCGAACAGACACGGCAGGACGGATGCGAATGCCTGGGCGTGGAGGATATCCGCGTCGGAGGCCCGCTCCATGAGCGTCGGGACCGAGGCGAGGGAATGGGCGATCCACCCCGTGGGTGAGCGAGAGGGGAACCAGGTCCGCCACACCCGAATCCCGTCCATCTCCTCTTGCTGGGGCAGCCCGGGGAGAGACCGGGAGGTGACCACCTCCACCGAGTGACCCATCCCCGCCAGCGCCCGGCAGAGATAGAACACGTGGCTTTCCAGCCCGCCCACCTCTGGAGGGAAGTAGACGCAGTGGAATACGATCTTCACGGAGCGGATGGAACGGAGTAGCCGGCCCAGTCCCGGGTCTTCCTGGGGGTCCCGTTCAGGCTGGAGATCACGATGTCCGCGATGCGAATCCCCGCCCGACCGTCCCCATAGGGATTCCGGCCCGATGGGTCCCCTCCCCTGACCGCGCCGGGCTCCTCGTCCAGGAGCCCCGAGGCTACCGCCAGGACCCGGTCCGGGTCGGTCCCCACCAGGGTGGCCACCCCGGCTTCGATGCCTTCGGGCCTCTCGGTCACCTCCCGCAGCACCAGCACCGGCACCCCGAACGTGGGCGCCTCCTCCTGGATGCCTCCCGAATCCGTCAGGACGAGAGCCGAGGCCTTCATGACCCGAACCAGGTCCAGATAGCCCAGGGGATCGGTCAGCACGACCCCCGGTAGCGCGCCCAGGATCCGGGTGGCCGGCTCTCTCACGTTGGGGTTGGGATGCACGGGGTAGATCACTCGGATGTCGGGATAGCGTCTTGTGAGTTCGGCCACGGCTTGGAAGACCGATTCCAGCCCGCGGCCGAAGGACTCCCGCCGGTGGGCGGTGAGGAGCACCAGGCGGTGGCCGGCCTCCATCGCCTCACGAATACCGGGCTCGTCGGGCCCCGTCCCGTCGAGTTCCAGGTCCTCCAGGGCGTCCACCACCGGGTTGCCCGTGAGGTGCACCCGATCTCCTGGAATCCCCTCGGATAGAAGGTGTTCCGCGGATTTCGGGGTCGGGGCGAAATACCGGTCTGCCAGAACGTCGGTGAGACGCCGGAACATCTCCTCGGGGAACGGGGACCGCTTTCGATGGGACCGAAGTCCCGCCTCGACGTGCCCCACCTGAACACCCTCGAAGAATGCTGCGAGGGATGCGAAGAAGACGGTGGCGGTGTCGCCCTGGACGAGGATCTCGGTGGGTCGCTCCTCTCGAAGCAGGTTCCCCATGGCGCCAAGACAGGCCTCGCCGACCTGATAGAGGCTCTGATCCGGGCGCATGATGGCCAGGTCGTGGTGGGCCTTCAGATCAAAGGCATCCAGGACCTGGGACACCAGAGTGTCGTGCTGCCCGGTGAGGACGAGCCGGGACTCGATCTCCGACGCCCGGGCCTGGAGCGCCCTGAGCACCGGCGCCATCTTGATAGCCTCGGGACGGGTGCCCACCACCACGAAGACCAGCGGCTTCCCTCCAATGGCCTCGCCGGCCCGTGGCAGGCTCACCCCCTCCGCTCCCTCCGGAGCGCCTCGACCTCCGCCCGCAGCTGGGCGACCATCTCGGCCAGGAGCCCGACCCCGACCAGGATCACCCCGACCGTCACCAGGAGGATGACCAGGTACAGGAACGGCCGGAACCCGAAGCCCAATCCGAATCGGAGGTAGAACGCCACGAGCCCCACGATCACACCCACCCCCATGAGGACGCCACCGAGGGTCCCGAAGAGCTGGAGTGGCTTCCGGGAAAAGATCAGGAGAAACCAGACCGAGAGCAGGTCGATGACCCCGACCACGATCCTGGAACGGCCCGAGAACTTCGACTCGCCCGCCCGCCGGGGCAGGAGCTCCACGTCGATCTCCGCCACCGAATAGCCCCGGTGGTGGGCCAGGACGACGAAGAACCGGTGCCAGTCGTGGCGAAGGGGGATCTCCTCGATGATCTCCCGTCGGAATGCCTTCATGGAGTTGAGGTCGGAGACCGGCACCTTGAAGATGGACTGGCTCAACCGGTTGTAGACCGACGAGACGCCCCGCTTCTCGTAGGCGCCCACTTTGCGTCCGGTCACGATATCCCAGCCCTCCTGGAGCTTCTCCAGGAACCTCGGAATATCGTCGGTGGCGTGTTGGAGGTCGGCGTCGAACAGAACGAGCCAGGTCCGGTCCGTGGCCTCGGCCGCCGTGACCATGGCCTCGGTCTTCCCCCGGTTGGTCCGGTGGCGGAGCACCCTGAACTCCGGCCAGTCGTGGGCCTCGGCTTCCGCCAGGTCTCCCGTACCGTCCGTGGAGCCGTCGTCCACGAGGAGCACCTCTCCCGCCAGCCCCCACCGCTGAAAGGTGTCCCTTAGCTCGCGCACCAGCTCCGGCACCACCGGCGCCTCGTCGAAGGCGGGGATGACCACGGCGAAGTCCCGGCTCATCTCCGGGGAGAGGGTCATACCCGCTTCCGCATTCTCGCCGGCAGGATCCCGAGCTGATCCCTGTATTTGGCCACGGTCCGCCGGGCGATGTTGACGCCGTCGGCCTTCAGCAGGTTCACGATCGCCTGGTCCGTCAGGGGCTTCTTCTGGTTCTCGTCGTCCACGAGGTTCTTGATCTTGTCCTTCACACCCCGAGCGGAGATGTCCTCTCCACTGGTCGTGGTGAGTCCGCTGGAGAAGAAGAACTTGAGGGGAAAGACACCGCGCGGAGTCTGAACGAACTTGCCGTTGGTGACACGGGAGACCGTGGATTCGTGCATGTCGATGTGCTCGGCGACCTCCCGGAGGGTGAGGGGCCGGAGGAACTGGACCCCCTTCTCGAAGAAGGGCCGCTGACGATCCACGATGAAAGTCATGACCTTGAGCATGGTCTGTCGCCGCTGCTCGATGGCCTGGATCATCCAATTCGCGGAGTTGAGCTTGCTCGAGATGAAGTCCTTGTTCTCGCCCTTGAACTTGTTCTTGTCCCGGGCGACCTCCCGATAGGACTGGGACAGACGAAGGCGGGGAAGCGACGTGTCGTTGACGAAGACCATGTACTCGTCGTCGATCTTCTCCACGATCAGGTCCGGGATGATATATCCCTCGGGCTCCGCCGAATACCTCATACCCGGTTTCGGATCGAGCTTGGCGATCTGGTCCGCCGCGTCCTGCACTTCCCGGGGCGAAAGGCCGCGCACCTTGGCGATATCGGCCCAGCGATGGTTCAGCAGGTCGTCGAAGTGCTCCTCGACGATGGAATAGGCCAGGCAATCCCCCTCCCCGAGCTGACGGAGCTGGATGAGAATCGACTCTCTGAGATCCCTGGCGGCCACACCCGGAGGATCGAACCCCTGGATCACCTCCAGCATGGCCTCGATCTCCTCCAGGGAGTAGGGCGCGAACAGGGCCTCGATTTCGGCCCGCTCCACCTCCCGCTCCTCCTCATTAGCGATCTCGCTCAGGCTCGCGAACGCCGGCTCCCTCACATCCTCGAGCCAGCGATTGATGCAATCCAGGACCTCCTCGGAAGGACAGGCGAGCCCGCCGTCATCGTCGACGTTCCCGATGATCTCCTCACCCACGCGGATGGCCCGTTCGGGGAGGGAGAGATGGTGCAACTGCTCCATGAGGTGGTCCTGGAGGTCGAAGCTGTCTACGGGAGTCGGCTGGAAGTACTCCTTTTCTTCGTACTGGGCCTTCCTCCCCCCAGCGTCGAAGCCGTCGAGGAGGATCTCCTCCCAGTCGATCTCGTCGGCCTTTTCTTCCTGCCCCTCCTCGTCCAGTTCCACTTCCTGGTCGACGTCCGCTTCGGACATCTCGAGGAACGGGTTCTCAGCCAGCTCCTGTTTTAGGTGCTGCTGCAGGTCCAACAGGGGCATGTAGAGCAACTCCATCGCCTGATAGAGGCGAGGGTTGATCTTCATCTCCTGCCGGAGCTGTGTGCTCTGGAAGAGCCTGGCGTTGAAACCGCTCATCGTTCGTTGGGCAACCCGGTTCGGGTCACGCCCCGGAATAGCCCGCATTCGCGGGCACATTGGGACGCTCGTATCGCTGCCGCATCCGATCGGTCAGCGTAGGTCCAAGATAGATCTCGGCCACCTCATCGTTCCAGACCAATTCTGAAACGGTTCCGGAGACCCGGATGCGTCCCTCGTACATGATGTAGGCCCGATCAACGATCTCGAGGGTCTGCTCCACGTTGTGATCGGAGATGATGACGCCGATCCCCCGATGCCGAAGCTCGGACACGATCTCCTGAATATCGTTGACGGCGATGGGATCGATGCCGGCGAACGGCTCGTCCAGCAACATGAACTTGGGGCGCTGGACCAGGGCCCTCGTAATCTCGAGGCGTCGCCTCTCCCCGCCGGACAGGGAGTACGCCTTGTTCTTCCGGAGGTGGCTGAGACCCAATTCGCTCAGGAGTTCCTCCAGACGTGCCCGTCGCTGGGCCCTGTTCAGAGCGAGGGTCTCCAGGATGGCAAGGACGTTCTCCTCGACGGTGAGCCGCCGGAATACCGACGCCTCCTGGGCCAGGTAGCCCACACCGCGCCGGGCCCGCCGGTACATGGGCACACCGGTCAGCTCATCACCGTCCAGGTAGACCTTGCCCGCGTTGGGAGGGATGAGGCCCACCATCATGTAGAACGTGGTGGTCTTCCCGGCGCCGTTGGGTCCCAGAAGGCCCACGATCTCTCCCTGCCGCACGTCGATGAACGCCTCGTTCACCACCTTGCGGCGACGATAGATCTTGGTCAGCCCCTCGGCGAACAACCGGCTCCCCCCCTTCACGAGACCGGCCCCGGGAACGACCTGTGCCCGGGCGGCCCGGCCTTCAGACAGCCGGTGGGCGGTGGTCTCGACCTCCTCGGCCAGGGTGTCCACCTCGCCGGCCATCGCCGCCCAAAGCTCCACGTCGAACTCCATGAAGTCCCAGTCCTCGGTGGGAGGTTCTCGCCGGACCATCCCCACCCCTTCCAGGCGATCGATGACGCCCTCCTTGATCAGACGCCGGAAGGCCTCGGCATCTGCGTCGGAGGTGTCGGTCACTCCTGCACCCAGTACGCCGCCGCCCTGAAGGGCACGCTCCACGGCGGCCACCCAGCCGACTCGAGCCACTCTCCCGCCACTGTCGGCCCGGCGAAGGAGAAGGGCCACAGCCGTGGCGACCAGCCGGTCGTCGGCCGAGAGGCCGGTAATGAACTCGAGGAATTCCTGCCGGGTCTTCATCCGCTCTCTCCCTGTCCCGTTCCGCTCAGCGAGGCTCCCCGCCGCCGGTCGATGTTCGGTTGAAGGTAGAGGCCTCGCGTCTGGCCCTCCACCTCCATCTTCTCGATTTCGCCCTGTCGCATGGTGATGATGATCCGGTCTCCGGCCACGAAGTGGAGGGGTAGCGGCTCCCTGACGTCTTCCGGCGCCGATACGGCCGCAGGCGAGACCTCCAGGGAATCACTCCTCACCGCCAGGGAATCGGTGGTCACCCCCAGCGAGTCGACCGTTGCCGGCAGAGAGTCGCCCACCACGGCGACGGAGTCAGCCGCCACGCTGTCCCCGGCTGCCCGCTCGGGCTCCATCCGGTAGAGGCTCTTTGCACTCCCGGAGGCCGTAAGCCGCCGAAGCGTCAGCCCATCCTCATCCGTGGGAATGGAGTCCGCCCGGGCGAATACCGGAACGAACTCCGCCACGATGGTGTCGCCTTCGATCCAATCCGTCCGCAGTGCTGGAGGGGTTGACGACGTGTTCAGGGAATCTCTGGCAGATGACTCTCCCCGGGCACGACCCGCGGAAACGACCCGCTCGAGAGATCCGCCGGGTGCTTCCACGTCGAGAGAGTCGCCCGTGAGGACGAAATCCTCCGCCTCGGCCCGAGGTCGAGAAACGGGAGCCTCCCCGGTGGGGGCTTCGGCGGTCGAATCCGGGACCACCGCTGTGACAGCCTCCGGCGCGTCTTCCGGCATTGGCTGGGGCTCCGGCTCGGACTCCGGCTCGGACTCCGGCTCGGACTCCGGCTCGGACTCGGAGCGTTCGGCCCAGTCCACCGCCACCAACCGCTCCAGGGTCCCCTCGCCCAGGTACAGGCGCACCTGGGGCGCGGTCAGATCGAGTTGGTCCCCCACCAGGACCGCATTCCGACGGGCTCGGATCTCCGAGATATCCCCCCCCGGCAACAGGAGGTCCACTTCATCGCCCGAGAGGGAGTAGGCCCGGGAGATGATCTGGGCGTTCCGCCTGAGGGCCAGGATTCCGGTGTCCGCGTCGTATTCGAGGGAGTCCGAGAAGGCCTCCAGGGAATCGCGGATCACCTCCACGTCCCCCACGGCCCTGAGATAGTCCTCTCCCTGAAGGAACAAGACGTCCGCGTACAGATCGAACGGCTCCGGGGGAACGCTGTCCGCCGCCTGCACGGAGTCGGTAGGGGGAGGTTCCAAAGGTGCGGCGGCCGAATCCGGGACGGCGGCAGAGTCCGGGGCCGGGAGGGCGGCCGCGGAGTCCCCTACGGCAGCGGAGTCCCCCACCAACAAGGAGTCTTGGCCGATGACGGAGTCCCCGGCCTCCACGCGACCCCCGGCGAATGCGGAGTCGGCAGCGGTAGCGGAGTCCCCTACCGCAGCGGAGTCCCCCACCGAGGCAGAGTCCGCCGCGCTGCTGCGGAGGACCAGGATGGCATGGGGCCTTCCCCCGGTCACTTCGAGCTCGTTTTCAGGCCGATCATCGGTAGCCATGAGGAAGCGCATGCTATCACCGGTCACCACGGTCCCTCCCTCCGGATCCTCGAGCCGGGCATCCTCCCACGCGATCAGCCGGCCGTCGGCAGAGAAATAGTTCGCCCGGCCAGCGGTGAGCAGCTTCCCCCCCTCTTCGAATTCCACGCTCCCGATGAATCGGGAGAAGTTGGACGCTGTGAAGACCACGGCGGAGTCCGCCCGGATCCGGATCCCGCCCTGACATGCGAAGACCGGACGTGAGATGTACACGATACTGTTGCCGCCACCGGCTTCGAGGCGCACGAGGTCGCGGGAGCCCCTGAGGTCGCATCCGGACCCGCCCTGGGCCTCCGCGAATGAAGGAGACCCCGCCACCGCGGCGACGAACACCACCACCGTCCACCAGGCCCGTCCCGGGCCCGGCGAGCATCCATCGGCGCACCGCCGGATCGAGCCCCTCACGACTAGAAACGCACCCCTCCACGGGTTCGAGCGTTCCGGATCCGCACGTTGGTGAACTCGGTATCCGAGTCGAAGCCCGTACCCTCGACCACGCTGTTGCCCTCCCGGGAAACCGTGGGCATGTCGCTCCAGATCCGGTCCGAGTCCGGGTCGTAGTTCAGCTCTTCGCTCTCTACGATCCGCCCGCCCTGGGTGACCGTGAGTACCACGTTGCCCTGAGCGAACATCTGCCGGGTCTCCGGGTCCAACCGCCCCCTCTCGGCCGTGACCACCGCTCGTTCCGCCCCCAGCTCGTCGAACACCACGAGACGGAGGTTCCGGAGAGAGATGACCGTGGAATCCTGCCAGGAGTAGGCCGTGTCAGCTTCGAGAAGGCCCTCTCGCACGCCCTCGTGGGTCATGTAGTGGGTCATGGAGAAGAGCACCCGGTCGGCGTTCATCTCCACCAACTCGGACGCGATCACGGGGCTCTGGTCAGGAGAGCCGCAGGCGAACGCCCCGAGAAGTCCCACGGGAAGGACGTAATTCTTCAACCTGCTCAAAATCTTGTCATACATGGTTATACGGCACCTGCTCTCATAAGATCATGGAGGTGCACAACGCCCTCCAGTCGGCCTTCCTCATCCACCACGGGAAGGGCCATGACTCCGTAGGTCTCCATCCTGTGGACCGCGGCCGCGCCCAGCTCGTCGGAACGGGCAACCCGAGGCGTCGGGGTCATCACCTCCCGGATCGCCACGTCCAGGAATCCTTCCCGGTGCTCCATGAGCCGGGTCAGGTCTCCCGCGGTGAAGACCCCGACCAGGACGCCGTCCCCGTCCACGATGGGCACCGTGCCCCGCATTTCCGCCAAGGGGACGATGCAGTCCCGGACCGACGCGTCGAGTCTCACCTGGGGGTATTCGTCGCGAATCACCACGTCGTCCACCCGTAGGGTGAGCTTTCGGCCCAGCGCCCCTCCGGGATGAATGCGGGCGAAATCCCCGCTCTGGAACCCTTTCTGCTGGAGCAGCACCACGGCCAGGGCATCCCCCAGCGCGAGGGTCGCGGTGGTGGACGTCGTGGGCGCCAGATCCAGGGGGCAGGCTTCCTCCGCCACGGAGCAATCCAGCACCGCCGCGGCCTGGCGGGCCAGGGGCGAATCCAGCTGCCCCGTCATGGCGATGACCGGCACGCCGATCCGGGCCAGGAACTCGATCAGGCCCGAGAGCTCCGAAGTCCCCCCGCTCTTCGAGATGAGGATCGCAACATCATCCCGGGAGACGATCCCGAGGTCGCCGTGCAGGCCTTCCACCGGGTGCAGGAAGGTGGCGGGTGAACCGGTGGACGTGAGGGTCGCCGCGATCTTCCGCCCGATATTGCCACTCTTTCCGATACCCGAGACGATGATCCGGCCCTTCGCCCGGAGCAGGAGTTCCACCGCTTCGACGAATCCGTCCCCCAGACGCTCCGCCATGGCGGCCACGGCGGCGGCCTCGTTGTCCAGCACTCGGCGCCCTTCGGTGAGGATGTCTTCCGGGCCTCTCAACGTGTCATTCTCCATGGGGCTCACCATCTCTGGCACGGGCGTAGGCCTCCACCACCGTATCCCAATCCCCTCGGGCGGTGAGGAGGGCTGTGGCGAACTCTCTCACCGCTCCCCTGCCCCCGGACGCGGAGGTGATCCACGCGGCTTCGCGCTTGACCAGCGGCTGAGCGTTGGCGACCGCTACCGGAAAGCCCACGCGCCGGACGACCGCGAGATCCGGCAGGTCGTCGGCGACCATGGCGACGTTCTCCCAGCCCAGGTCCAGGCGGTCCAGGATCCCCGCGATGGCCTGCACCTTCTGCGCCCCGTTGTCCTGATGGCACTCCCGAATCCCCAACTCCCGAGCCCGGATCTCGGTAGCCGCCGAGTAGCGGCCCGACACTAAGGCGACCTCGACCCCCGCCTGCTGGAGGAGCTTCACGCCCAGTCCATCCTGGATGTCGAACCGCTTCAGTTCCACGGGACGACCGTCGCCGTCGGCCCCCAGATAGACACCCGCGTCCGTGAGGACGCCGTCCACGTCCAGAACCACGAGGCGAACGGCGAGAGCCTGGCGGACCGGAAAGTCCGGAAAGGCATCGAGGGGGCGGGTCGTCATGGCTTGGCGGAGTCGGTCAGGAGAGGGCGGCCCGGATGGCCAAGACCTGACGCAGCAGATCCGGGAGCCGATCGAGGGGGAGCATGTTGGTTCCGTCCGACGGCGCACTGGCCGGGTCCGGATGGGTCTCGAGGAAGAGCCCGTCGCAGCCGGCCGCCACTGCGGCTCGGACCAGAGGGGGGATGAACTCCGGGCGGCCACCGCTGGATCCCGCGGCCCGACCGGGCTGCTGAACCGAGTGGGTACCGTCGAAGATGGCGGGCACGCCGCAGGCACTCCGGACACGATCGAAAGAGCGCATGTCCACGACGAGGTCGCCATAGCCCAGAAGCGTCCCCCGTTCGGTCACGGCGACCGATCCGCCTCCGGACCGGGTCACCTTCTCGACCGCTGCCGTCATCTCCTCGGGGGCCATCCACTGTCCCTTCTTCACGTTCACCGCGCTTCCAGTGGCTCCCGCCGCCACCAGGAGATCGGTCTGGCGGCAGAGGAAGGCTGGGATCTGGAGCACGTCCACCACCTCCGCGGCCGGGGCGGCCTGGCTCGGATCGTGGATATCCGTGAGGAGAGGAAGCCCAGTAGCGGCCCCCACCCGCTCGAGAGCCGCGAGCCCCCCCTCCAGACCGGGGCCCCTGGCGGAATCGAGCTTCGATCGGTTGGCCTTGTCGAACGATGCCTTGAATACGATCGGGAGTCCGAGTTCGGAGGAGAGTTCGGCCAGTCGCTCCCCGACCTGGAGGTTGAGGCGGTCGTCCTCCAGGAGGCACGGTCCCGCGATGAGGGTGAAAGTCTCGAACATGGATCGGCTCGACGCCCTCAGTCCCCGGCGCCCACGGCAGCGCCCGGCGTCTCGGTGCCCTCGAGAACGCCGGCTCTGACCCCCGCGGCCTCGATGAAGGAGGCGAACAGCGGGTGGGGGCGTGTGGGCCTGCTCTTGAGCTCGGGATGGAACTGCCCGGCGACGAACCACGGGTGCTCGGGAAGCTCGATCATCTCTACCAGCGTGCCGTCGGGCGACAGGCCGGAGAAGCGCAGGCCCTGTTCGGCGAGGGCCTCCCGGTAGTCGTTGTTCACCTCGTATCGATGGCGGTGGCGCTCGCTGATGTCCTCTGCCCCGTAGATGGCACGAGCCCGTGAGCCCTCGACCAGATGGCAAGGGTAGGCCCCCAGGCGCATGGTCCCACCTTTGTTGGTGATCTGTCTCTGGGAGTCCATCAGACCCACCACCGGGTGGGGCGCGGCCTCATCGAACTCGAAGGAGTGGGCCCGGTCCAGATCGCAGACGTTGCGTGAGAACTCGATCACGGCGCACTGGAGCCCGAGGCAGATTCCGAAGAACGGGAGGTCGTTCTCCCTGGCCCAGCGGATCACCTCCAGCATTCCAGCGATCCCCCGAGGTCCGAAGCCCCCGGGAACGAGGAGACCGTGGTAATCCGCGAGCTCGGTCGGGTCCCTGCGGCCTTCGAAGTCCTCGGATGAGATCCAATCGATCTCGACCGCGACATCGTTGTGGACGCCACCGTGGAACAGCCCCTGCTGCACCGACTTGTAGGAGTCCACCAGTTCGGTGTACTTCCCGACCACCGCGATCCGCACCGTGCCCCGGGTGGGGGACATGAGACGCTCTACGAGGCGGGACCAATCGGTGAGGTCCGGCGCGGGAGCCTCCAGGCCCAGCAGATCCAACACCACGTCGTCCAGGCGCTGGCGCCGGTATTCCAGCGGGACCTGATAGATGCTCTCCACGTCCCTGGCCTCGATGACGGCAGCCCGATCGACGTTGGTGAACAGGGCGATCTTGTTTCGGATGTCCTCGTCCAGGGGATGCTCCGTGCGGCAGATGAGGACGTGGGGCTGGATTCCGATCTCCATCAGCTCCCGCACCGAGTGCTGGGTCGGCTTGGTCTTCAGCTCCCCGGCGGCGGCGATGTACGGCACCAGGGTCAGATGGATGAAGATGGCGTTCTCACGTCCCACGTCCTGGCGGAACTGTCGAATGGCCTCCAGGAAGGGAAGACTCTCGATGTCGCCTACCGTTCCACCGATCTCAGTGATCACCACATCGTTGTTGTCGGCCAACCGACGCACCGACTCCTTGATCTCGTCGGTAATGTGGGGAATCACCTGGACGGTGGAGCCCAGGTAGTCGCCCCTGCGCTCCTTGCTGATGACGTTTTGGTAGATCCGCCCCGTGGTGATGTTGTTGTCCTGGGACAGGGACTCGTCGATGTACCGCTCGTAGTGCCCCAGGTCGAGATCGGTCTCGGCTCCGTCGTCGGTGACGAAGACCTCGCCGTGCTGGTACGGGGAGAGGGTCCCGGGATCCACATTGATGTAGGGATCGAACTTCTGGATGGTCACCCGGAAACCGCGCTCCTTGAGCAGACGGCCCAGTGATGCTGCCGCGATCCCCTTCCCGAGGGAGGAGACCACGCCGCCGGTGACGAAGATGTACTTGGTAGGGTGGATCGCCTTATCGGTCATCGCCCGGATCATGTCCTTGGGCCTTCGCCCAGTTCGCGGAGCCTCCGCTCCATTCGTTCCACATCAGCAGGGGTGTCCACACCCCCCTCGGCCTCGTCCACGATTGCTACACCCATGTCCATCCCCGCCTCGAGAGGGCGGAGCTGCTCCAGGCGCTCCAACTGCTCGAGAGGCGACGGTGGGAGGTCCACCCAGCGCATGAGCGCCTCACGCCGATAGCTATACAACCCCAGATGCCGGAGGAAGGCTCCACCCTTGAAATCTTCCGGGGTGGGCTCCCCATCCCGCTTGAGAGGGATCGGGGCTCGGGAGAAGTACAGGGCCCGTCCTGCCTCTGCCCGCACCACCTTCACCCGGGACGGGTCCCGGAGCTCGTCCCTGCTCCGGAGGGGGACCGCACAGGTCCCCAACTGCCACCCTCCGGCCACGATCAGATCCACCGCGGCGGCCACATGCCCGGGGTCGATCAAGGGCTCGTCCCCCTGGATGTTCACCAGGACCTCGAACTCCTCGAACCCCGGCATCCTCGCGACCTCGGCGATCCGATCCGTCCCGGACGGATGTCCCGGGTCGGTGAGGACTGCCGTCGCCCCCCGCTGGGCACACACCTCGACGACTTCGACGCTGTCCGTGGCGACCACGACCCGGTCGAGGACGCGCATTTCCGCCACCCGATCCACCACCCAGGCGATCAAGGGGGTGCCGAGGAGAGGCACGAGGGGCTTTCGGGGGAGGCGGGTCGAGCCGAGCCGCGCCGGGATCACTCCCAGAACGCCACTCAAAGAGCTCCTCCGGAGCTCGGAATCCGCCGACCCTTTGCAAGTTTCACGCCCGGAAATCTACCCCCCCGGGAGGGTCGCTGCAAGCGAGCACTCCACTGGAGACAGTGCCGGATCAAAGGGCCAGGAAGTTCCGGAGGAGGTCCATGCCTCCCCGCGAGAAGAGAGACTCGGGATGGAACTGGACACCCCAGACGGGCTTCGTGGCGTGCTTCATGGCCTGGACCTCTCCGGAGGCACCGGGATCCGCACTCCAGGCCACGGGCACCAGCTCGTCGGGAAGGGAGGCCGGGTCCGTCACCAGGGAGTGGTAGCGGATGACCTCGAGGGGTGACGGAAGGCCGGCGAAGATCCCTTCCTGGGTGTGGGTGATTCGGTCCGTCTTCCCGTGCATGACTCGGGTCGCGCGGATGGTTCGGCCTCCGTAGGCCTCGCCGATGGCCTGGTGTCCGAGGCAAACACCCAGGAGCGGCACGTGGGACGGGAGGCGTTGGACGACTTCGACACTCACGCCGGCCTCGCCTGGGGTGCAGGGGCCCGGGGACAGGACCACCCGGGAGGGATTGAGGGCCACCACCGCCTCGGCGGACATGTCGTCATTCCGGATCACCCGGGGGTCGGCCCCCAACTCTCCCAGGAACTGCACGAGATTCCATGTGAAGGAGTCGTAGTTGTCGATGACCAGGACCATGGAATGAGGCGCTCAGCTCGGTGGAGGGAACCGGATGAGGAGCATACGTGGCTCGGACATCTCCTCCATGGCGTGGCGGACCCCCTCACGCCCGAATCCCGAGTCCTTCACCCCCCCGTATGGATGGTTGTCCACCCGAAGCATCGGGAACTCGTTCACCACCAGACCGCCCACTTCGATCTCCCGGAACGCCCGGTGGATTCGATCCACGTCCTGGGTGAACAAACCGGCATGGAGCCCGTATACGCTGTCGTTAACGGCCTGGATGGCCTGTGAGAAGCTCTCGTATCCCTCCATGAGGGCCACGGGCCCGAAGACCTCCTCGCAACTCACCCTGGCGCCCCCTGGGACCCCGGTGAGCAGGGTCGGGCCCATGACCGCGCCCTTCCTGGCACCCCTGATCAGGGCTTCGGCGCCGAGGTCCAGCGCCTCCTGTACCCACGCTTCCACCCGGTCCGCCGCCTCGGCATCGATGAGGGGCCCGACGACCACGCCCTCGTCTCTCGGATCGCCCACGCCCAGGCTGGAGACCTCGCGGACGAGGCGGTCCTGGAACTCCTTCCTCACCGCTTCGTGAACGAAGACCCTCTGGGCCGAGATGCAAACCTGGCCAGCGTACGCGAAGGCGCCCAGGGCGATTCGTTTCGCCGCCCAGTCCAGGTCGGCGTCTTCGTGGACTACCGCGGCCGCATTCCCGCCCAG
Source organism: Gemmatimonadota bacterium (assembly GCA_039591855.1). Taxonomy (GTDB): domain Bacteria; phylum Gemmatimonadota; class Gemmatimonadetes; order Longimicrobiales; family Gaopeijiaceae; genus JBDHCV01. The sequence goes on from JBDHCV010000008.1 coordinate 56,733, forward strand.
TTCCAGAGCGACCCGCTTCTTCCCGGCCACGCTCTTGAGCATCCAACCAACCCGCGCGGATCCTGTGAAGCTCAGCATCTGGAATCGGGGGTCCTCCACCATGGCCTGGGCCACCTCGACGGAACAGGGCAACACGGAGAGGGCCTCAGGGGGGAGCCCCGCTTCCAGGGCTATGCGGCCCAGACGGAGGGCCGCGGAGGGGCCCTGGGGCGGCGGCTTCAGGACCACTGCGCTCCCCACGGCGAACGCCGGCGCCAGCTTGTGAGCCGCCAGGTTCAGGGGGAAGTTGAAGGGTGAGATCGCCAGGACCGGCCCTCGAGGAAACCGGGAGAAGAGCCCCGCGTACCCGCGGGTTCGCGCCTGGATGTCTACGGGCACCACCTCCCCACCCCAACGCCTGGCCTCCTCCGCACCCAGGGTGAAGGTCTCCACCGCCCGGGCGACTTCCCCCCGGGCGTATGTGATGGGTTTGCCCACCTCGTCCCGGATGAGCGCAGCCAGTTCCTCTGCGCTCTCCCGGATCCCCCGGGCGATTCCGGTCAGGATCTCAGCGCGATCCCATGTGGAGAGCCGTGCCATGGCCTCCTGGCCGACCTGGGCCGCCACGATGGCGGCCTCCACGTCCTCTCCGCGAGCAAGGTGGACCGCGGCCAGATCCGTTCCACGATAGGGATCCGCGATCGCGGCCGTGGGACCGGAAGAACGCCATTCGCCGGCGAGGAGGTACGGTTCGGTTCGCATCATCGGAGCAGTGGACGGCCCTGGGTCCGGCATCGCGCCGGTCCCTCTGGGCGATAGAATGGCGATACCCGTCCGGGCAGGCCACCCCGAGCACGGGTGGGTGAAGGTCCCCCCACGCGCCGCCGTACGTTAGACTGACAGTCGACCCCCGATTCCAGGAGCCCGCGGTGTTTTCCCGTTGTCTCGTCTGCCACCTTCCCTTCCCTGCGAACGAGGAGCTCGAGCACTTCCCCACCTCCGATCGGGTGGCGTTCGACCCCGCCCGCGGACGGCTCTGGGCGGTGTGTACCCACTGCAAGCGATGGAGCCTCGCCCCCATCGAGGAGCGATGGGAGGCCCTGGAGGAGCTGGAGAAGGCGGTTACGGATCGGGGACGGCTCCTGTCCCAAACCGACAACATCGCCCTGATCCGGGTCGGCGAGCTCGAGGTGGTGCGCGTGGGCAAGGCCAACCTCACCGAGGAGGCCTGGTGGCGCTATGGCCGGGAGCTCAGGGCCCGCCGCCGGGACTTCAAGAAGGTGTCGGTAGCGGGGTCCGTGGGTGTGGCGGCCCTCGTGGCCGGGGGATGGGCGACCGGAGGCGTCGCCATGGTGGGAGCCTGGTTCCTCTGGGACCAGGCCCCGGGTAAGGTGGTGGACGCCGCCCGTTGGCTTCGATACGGGAGCACGGCCTGGAGGGGGAGCCATACCTGCCCGAGGTGTGGGCACCCGTTCCGGAAGCTGGACTACAAGGAACGATCCCGGCTGATCCTCTTTCCCGAAGAGGAGCAGGGAGAAATCGGCCTTTACCACGCCTGTCCCCGCTGCGGTGCGGATCGTGACACCGGCCTCTACCTGGTGGGAGCCGAGGCCCGTCACACACTCAGGCGCGTGCTGGCGTACCATCACTTCTCCGGTGCATCGGAGCAGCGGGTCAGGGCGGCCACACGGCTCATCCAGGAGGTGGGATCAGCGGATCATCTCTCCCGGATCCTCGTCAAGGACGGCAAGCGGCTGGGCCAACTGCAGCGCACCGGAGCCATCGCGCTGGAGATCTCCGCCAACGAGTCGTCGGAGCAGCGCCTGCTGGAACTTGAATTGGCGGATCTGGAAGCCCACTGGAGGACGGAGGAGGAACTCGCCTCCATCGTGGACGGAGAGCTGACCCCGCTTCCGCTGCTGGAGACCCTCCGTCGGAAGGTCCGGGGTCAGTAGTCCACCGGTCGGAGATAGAACTCTCCGATGGCTGAGGAGGACACCACGGCTACCGTGGGCAGCTCCCGCTTCCAGTGGGTGGCGGCCAGGCGGTCCCTCACCAACCGGACCTCGTCTTCCTCGAAACCGTACTCAGCGAGCTCCTCCGGGTGATAGCCCTTCAGGAGCCAGTGGAGGATCAGGTCGGCCTTGTGGTAGCTGATCCCCAACTCGTCCTCGTCGTGGATCCCCTCCACCAGATCGGCGCTCGCCGGCTTGTCCACCACCCGTGACGGAACGCCGAGGTGTCGAGCCAGCGCCCAGACCTGGGTCTTGAACAGGTCCCCCAGCGGGTTGATGGGGGGGGAATCATCGGCGTGCCATGTGTAGTAGCCCAGCAGGCGCTCGCTCTTGTTCCCGGTCCCAAGGGGCAGTCCGCCCAACTTGAAGGCCTGGTCGAACAGGGTCACGGCACGGAGTCTCGCGGCCACGTTGCCCCGCCGGTGCCCGCTGATCTCCGGCTCGTGGGTCTCGATATACCCGTCCACGGCGGCGGAGATGTCGATGGTCCGGGCCTGGGCTCCGCTGGCCTCCAGGACCAGGGCCCCATCGTCCAGGCTGGACTGGCTCGAGGTGGCGTAGGGCAAGCGGAACCCGTGGACGTTCTCGGCCCCCAGCGCCTCGCAGGCCAGGTAGAGGGCGACGGCGGAATCCACCCCTCCGGACACACCCAGAACCACCTTCTCGAACCCTCGGCGGCGACGCACCTCCTCCCGGATGAACTCGACCAGGAAGCGTTCGACCAGGGGAAGGTCCAGGTCCAGGACGGAGGCGTCGGCCGGATCGGGCCCGGGAGACGGAGAGGAGCCGGGATCCCGGCCGGCGAAGTCCCGCTGGGACCGGGGCGCCCTGGGACGCTCGGGTTCCGTTGGTGCAGTCCTGCGCTGAGCCGGGGCCGATCCCTCGGCGTCCTCCGTCCCTAAGCGCGCCCGCTCCCGTCTCGCCAGGGCCTGGGCCAGGGCCTCCCGGAGGTGGGGCAGCATCTGGGAGAGGTCCGCCAGAAGGGGGGATTCCGCCCGGGCCCGGTCGATTCGGGCGCTCGAGAGGGCGACCACCAGGTCCTCCTCTTCGAGGAGGCCGGCGCGCCCCAGGGCCTCTCCATCAGGCCCGACCGCCACCGATCCCCCGGGAAACATCTTTCCTCCTTCGGAGCCGACCAACTGGGATACCACCACGAATACGCCGTGCTCCATGGCAGCGCCCCGGGCCAGGGCGTCCCATCGAACCAGGTTCTTCGGGAGCCCGGCGCCCGGGGGAAACTCCCGGGCCGGGGAGGCGCTGGGAACCAGGATCAACTCGGCACCGTCCAGGGCGAGGATCGCCGGTGGCAGGGAGTGCCACATGTCTTCACAAACGAGCATACCCATCCGGCCCAGGGGGGTGTCGAACGCCCTCAGGGCGTGTCCCGCCTCGACGAAGCGGGCCTCGTCGAAGACCCCGTACGTGGGCAGAAACAGCTTTCGATGGACGTGAACCAGGCGGTAGGCGCCCTCCCGGGCGGTGAAATACCCTGCGCTGTTGTAGAGCTGGCGCTGATGCCGCTCATAGTATCCCAGGACCACGTCGGGAGCGCCGCCATCAGCCGCTCCCAGGCCCGCGGCCACCGCATCCGTGGTCAGCGCGGCCTCGAACACCCCTCCCTCCACGAAGTACCCACTGAGGGCGGCTTCGGGGAACACCACGAGATCGGCCTGTCCCGAGAGGGCCGCGGTCCGCTCCCGGACCCGGGCGAGGTTCCCGGCGACGTCGCCCTTTCGGGGCTTGAATTGGGCCGTGGCCACCCGAATCGGGGGATCGACGGAAATCGGATTCATGGACCTTCTGCCTCCGTGACGTTGCCAGCCCTCCGGACAGGCTCCAAAGTTACCAGCCTTGCGAGCGGGCTGCACTCCCGCCCACCCTCGGGACCCCCCGGCCCGTCAACCACGCTCGGCCGGCCGGGGGGCGGTTCGTTCGGGCCCCGGGGAACGGCCGAGCCCCTGCGGGTGTTCTAGCCAGTGACCTCACTTTTCTCGTTCCCAGACGCCCAATGCTCCGAAAAGCCCTCGTCCTCGTCCTCCTGCTGTCCCCCCAGCCCCTCCTCGGACAATCCGGTGAAGCCCGTCAGGGATCCGGGAGCGTGCCTTCCCCCGAGACACAGGTCTTCCTCGAGACCTTCCGGTACATCCGCAACTACCACCTGGGCGAGTTCACCGACTCCACCCTGTGGGAAATGGCCATCGAGGGGCTCATCGCGGAACTGGACGATCCATATGCCGTGGTGTTCACTCCCGAGGAGGTAGAGGCGTTCAGGGAGGGTACGACGGGGAACTATGCGGGCATCGGGGTCCAGATCACGGGGCTGAACGACGAGATCACCATCACGGCCGTGTTCCGGGGCACCCCCGCCGAACGGGCCGGCATCATCGTGGGTGACCGGATCGTGGGTGTGGGTGAGAAGTCGGTGGAGGGTTGGTCCACCGGTGCGGCCTCAGACGAGATCCGGGGCGAGGTCGGGACCACGGTGAGGGTGGTCATCCGGCGGGATGGCATCACGGAGCCGATCCCCCACGACATCCAGCGGGACTCGGTCCACGTGGGCGCGGTCACCGCGGAGGTACTCGAAGGCAATCTGGGCTACGTCCTCATGGACCGGGTGGCCCGGAATTCGGCCGCCGAGATGGATTCGGCCCTCGCCGTGCTTTCCGGTTCGGAGGGCCTGATCATCGACGTGCGGCGGAACCCGGGCGGATACCTGGACGAGGCGCTGGCCCTGGCCGATCTGTTCCTGGATGAGGGGGACGTGCTCCTGACCACCAAGGGACGAAACCCCGGCCGTTGGGGATCCCAGGCCGAGGAGGTCGCACGAGGTCGTATGCCCGCCCGGGTGCCCGACTTGCCGGTCATCGTGCTGGTGGACGAGTACTCGGCGTCCGCATCGGAGATTCTCGCCGGCGCACTGCAGGACCACGACAGGGCGTTGGTGCTCGGGGACAGGACCTTCGGCAAGGGACTGGTCCAGACCATCCTGCCCCTACCCTACGGGCGCCAGGTTCGGCTGACGACCGCCGAGTGGTTCACGCCCTTGGGCCGCTCGCTCCACCGTCCCAGGGACAGGGAGAACCGGCTCCTGCCCGAGGCCACGGACTCGCTGCCGACCTACGCATCGTCGGGGGGTCGGACGCTCCAGGGCGGCGGCGGGGTATTCCCGGACCTGACCATCGCGGACGACACGCTCACTCTTTCCGAGCGCGAATTCCTCAACGCGGCCGCCCGGGCTGAAATCCCCCTGGCTGTTCGGGTCCAGGAGTTCGCCTTCGAGCAGTCCCAGCTCACCCGCCGCGGGGAGGCGCCCGAGGCCGTCTCCGAGGAGGCATTCGAGGGCTTCCTAGCCTCGTTGGTGGCGGAGGGGCTCGAGCCGGGATCCCTGGACGACCCCGACGCTGGGAACTACCTGGATTGGCGCGTGCGCATGGCGTTCTTCGAGCGCCTGGAGCGCCTGGATAGGGCGTTCGAGATCAGAGCGGAGAGGGACGTGGTGCTGGCCCGGGCCATGGAACTCCTGGGAAGGGCATCGAGTCAGTCCGAACTCTTCGCCGCAGCCGCGCGGTTGGGTGCAGAAGAGAGCACGGCTGCCCGGCAGTCCACCGGGGAGCCGGGATCCCGCTAGCTGGGTTCTGATCGCTCCGGAAAAGCCCGAACGGCCTGAGGAAACCGCTGGGAGTCCCGGGAGTTTCACCCCCGAGGGTGAAACCGCCGGTGGATCTCCCGCAGGTACTCCCGATCCACGTGGGTGTAGATCTGCGTCGTCGAGATGTCCGCATGGCCGAGCAGCTCCTGCACCGATGCCAGGTCCGCCCCTCCCTCCAGCAGGTGGGTTGCGAACGTGTGCCGCAGGGTGTGAGGGGACACCTTTCCCTGGATTCCGGCCCGGGTCGCTGCCGCCCGCACAATGCTCCATACGGTCATCCGGGTCAGGGGTGCGCCCCGCTGGTTCAGGAAGACCATCCCCTTCCCCTGCCCCCGGTCCAATCCTAGCCGGCAACCTGAGAGGTAGCGCTCCAGGACGGTCCGGGCGGTTCGCCCCACCGGGACGATGCGCTCCTTCGACCCCTTTCCGAAGACCATGGCGAAGCCCTCCTCCAGGTTGAGATCCCGCAGGCTCAAGGCCACGAGTTCCGAAACCCGGACGCCGGTGGCGTAGAGGAATTCCAGGATGGCCCTGTCCCTCCAGAACACGGGGCTATCGGGATCGGGCGCCTCGACCAAGCGAACCACGTCCGTCCTGTCCAACACGTCCGGGAGCCGGCGGGTGGTCCTGGGGGCCTCGAGCCTCTCGGTGGGGTCCTCGGCAAGCACCCCCTCGGCGATGAGGAACCCGAAATAGGTGCGCAGCGCCGACTGGGCCCGGCGGATGGAGGTCGGGGCCAAGCCCCGATCCTTGAGAGCGAAGGTATAGGCCCGGAGGTGTTCCGGGGCCACGGCGGAAGGGCCCGCGATGCCCGATTCCTCCAAGAAGGCCAGAAAAGCCACCAGATCCCGTCGATAGGCCGACAGGGTTCGAGGGGAGAGACCCCGCTCGAACGACAGGAAGTCCATGAACCCCTCGACCTGGAAGGCCCGGTGGCCGCTCATGGGGCCCGCCCGCCCCAGGGCGCGTCCGACTCCCCGTCCTCCCGATCCTCGCCGCTCGCCGGGGTTCCGCCATCCTCCGTGGGTCCCCAATTCTCCGGGGGTCCGCCTCCCGCGGGGTGACGGTGGCGATACCACAGGATTCCCAGGATCACGAAGAACGCCCCCGCCAGGGCCAATCCGGCCTGGTTCACCCGACCCAGGGCCCCGAGCAGGGCATCCAGGTTCTCTCCGGTGACGTAGCCGGCCCGGATGAGGACCCCATACCAGAGACCGGACGCGACGAACACCGGGAGGGCCACGGCAAGAGGGGACATCCTGCTGACCCCGGCAAATACGGGAACCAGCGCCCGGAAACCCGGCACGAAGCGAGAGAGGAAGATGGCGAGCCAGCCCCATCGGGCGTGAAAGCGCACCAGCGCGGAGAACTGACGGGGGTTCAGGAGTCGGCGCCCCAAGCCGGTCTGGAAGAAGGGCCGACCAAAGCGCCGACCCGCCCAGTAGACCCCCAGGGCACCGGCCACGTTGGCGGTCCAGGTGACCACGAAGAGGGGAATCGGCGCGAGCACGCCCCGTCCGGCAAGGATGCCACCGAACAGGACGAAGGTGTCCGCCGGAACGGGAGGGAGGAGGTTCTCCACCGCTGCCCCGACCGCCAGGACCGCGTATGAGGCGACCGGGGCCAGAGAGAAAAACAGGTCCAGGAGACGCTCCACGTCAGGTCTCCTCAGGGGCTCAGGTGGGGGACGGCCTCAGAGTGACGAGCTACCGGGGTGGGACGGGTGCGGCTCCTCCATGGGTCCCATATGGTCCACCAGCGCCACAGCGTACACCGCCATGCCTTCACCGGTCCCCGTCCACCCCATGCCCTCGTTGGTCTTGCCCTTCACGGACACGAACGACGGGCCGACCCGAAGCGCCTCACCCAGGACCTCTCGCATCCGGTCTGCGACGGGGGCGATCTTGGGTGCCTCGCAAACCACCGTGACGTCCACGTTCACGACCTGGACGTTCACCCGCTCCAGCACCTCCACGGCCCGGTGGAGGAGGTCGATGGAGTCGGCGTCCTTCCAGCGGGGATCTCCCGGCGGAAAGTGCCTTCCGATGTCTCCTTCCCCCGCCGCTCCCAGGATCGCGTCGGTCACCGCGTGGGCCACGGCGTCCCCGTCGGAGTGACCCGCAAGTCCCGGGGATCCCGGGATCGGCACGCCGCCCAGGATCAAGTCCCGGTCCGAATCGAAGCGGTGGGAATCGTACCCGAATCCGACCCTCATTCTGGGGAGGCCCTCAGCCCGGTCCGGAGATCAGCTCAGCCGTCCCACCGACGGACGGCGAGGCAGACGTTGTGTCCGCCGAAACCGAAAGAGTTGGAAAGGGCCAACCTGACGTCCCGCTCCACCGTGCCGTGGTGGGCGTAGTTCAGGTCGCACTCGGGATCGGGCTCCTCGAAGTTGATGGTCCCGGGGATCTTGCCATGCCGGCATACCAGGGTGGAGATCACCATCTCAACCGCGCCGGCCGCACCGAGCTGGTGCCCGGTCATGGACTTGGTGGATCCCACCACGATCTCGTGCGCCCGGTCTCCGAGCACCGCCTTGATGGCGATGGTCTCGTGCAGGTCGTTGAGCGGGGTGGAGGTCCCGTGGGCATTGATGTAGTCCACGTCCTCGGGGCCGGCGCCCGCGTCCTCCAGGGCCCTGCGCATCGCTTGCTGGGCCCCCACGTGTTCCGGCGGGGGCGAGGTGATGTGATAGGCGTCACCCGTGGCCCCGTATCCTACGATCTCACCCAGAATGGTGGCGCCCCGGGCCTGGGCGTGCTCCAGACTCTCCATCACGACCGCGCCGGCCCCCTCTCCCAGGACAAACCCGTCTCGTCCGGCCTCGAAGGGCCGACTGGCCCGCTCGGGATCGTCGTTCCGGGTGGACATGGCCTTCATGGACGAGAAACCGGCAATGGCCAGGGGCGTGACACTGGCCTCGGTGCCGCCGGAAATCAGGATGTCCGCATCCCCTCGCTGGATGCACCGGAAGGCGTCTCCCACCGCGTGGGCGCTGGACGCGCAAGCGGATACGGTGGCGTAGTTGGGCCCCTTCGCCCCGTACCGGATCGAGATCAATCCCGCCGCGATGTCCGGGATGAACATGGGCACGAAGAAGGGGCTCACCCGCTTCGGACCCCGGTCGATCAGCGTACGACACTGTTCTTCGAAGGTGGCGATTCCACCGATGCCGCTCCCGAAGATCACCCCGAAACGCTGGGGATCCACGTCGCCCAGGTCATCGGCGAGCCCCGCCGACTCCATGGCTTGGCCTGCAGCCACCAGGGCGAACTGGGCGAAAAGGTCGTATCTCCGGGCTTCCTTCCGATCGATATAGTCGGACGGGTCGAAATCCCTCACCTCGGCGGCGATGCGGGTCGCGTAGTCCTCGTTCGCATCGAACCGGGTGATGGAACGCCCTCCGCTCTTGCCCGCCAGGAGGTTGGCCCAGGTGGTCTCCACGTCGTTGCCCACGGGCGTGAGAAGGCCCACACCCGTGATGACGACGCGACGCTCGCCGTTCATTTGGTCAGACATAGGGTCGGTGTGTGACTGTCCGAACGTACCGAACCCGCCGGAGCACTCAGCTCTCGGCGTTCTCGGAGAGATACTTGATGGCATCGCCGACGGTGCGCATCTGCTCAGCGTCCTCGTCGGGGATATCGATACCGAACTCCTCCTCGAAAGCCATCACCAGCTCGACGGTGTCGAGGGAATCGGCGCCGAGGTCCTCAACGAACGAGGCGTCCCCGTTCACCTTCTCGGCCTCGACACCCAACTCGTTGATGATGATTTCCTTGACCTTGGCCTCGATGCTGTCCGACATGTGCTCCCCCTATCCTGGAGAATTGTTGTAAGAAAACGACGGATGGAAGTGGGGCGCACGGCACCCCTCTCCCGTCCTGTCTACATGACCATTCCACCGTCGACTGCGATTACCTGGCCGGTAATGTAGCTGCCTTCGGGTCCCACGAGAAACCGTACGAGCCCCGCCACGTCCTCCGGCGCCCCGAGACGCCCCAGCGGGATCCGAGACTGGAGTTCCTCCGACGCCTTTTCGCCGAGATCCGCCGTCATGTCCGTCTCGATGAAACCGGGGGCCACGGCGTTGCAGCGGACCCCCCTGGAGGCCAGCTCCTTGGCGACGCTCTTGGTCATCCCGACCAGGCCCGCCTTGGAGGCGGCATAGTTCACCTGGCCGGCGTTCCCCATGAGCCCCACCACCGAAGTGATATTCACGATCACACCGCCCCGGCGCTTCATCATCCCCCGGGATACTGCCCGGATCATGTTGAACGCACCCTTCAGGTTCACGTCCAGGACCTGGTCCCAGTCCTCGTCCTTGAGGCGGAGCAGGATGTTGTCCCGGGTGATCCCGGCGTTGTTCACCAGGATCTCCGTCCCCCCGGCTTCAGCCTCGGCCCGACCGACCACGGCCGCGACTGCCTCGGCATCCTGGACATCGCAGCCGTAACCGTGGTGTCCCTCGCCCGGGAGGGAGGCGGCAGCCGATCGGGCGCCCTCCTCGTTCCGGGCCAGGATGGACACCGAGGCGCCGGCCTCGGCCAGGGCTTCGGCGATGGCCAGGCCGATCCCTCGGGACCCCCCGGTCACGATGGCGTGCTTTCCAGTCAGGTCACCCACGGTTTGCTCCTCCTCCGGTCAACCGGCCAGTTTCTCGATATCTGTGGGATCAGCGAGGGAGAGACATTCGGTCCCCCTCGCGTTTCGACGATTCAGCCCGCAGAGGACATTGCCCGGTCCCAGCTCGAGGAACCGCTCCACGCCGTGCTCCACCATGGTGGCCACCGACTGTGCCCAACGCACCGGGGAGGTCAACTGGTCGACCAGAAGGTCCCGGGCAACGGCGCCATCGGACACCGGTCGAGCCGTGACGTTGGACACCACCGGGAAGGCGGGATCCCCGAACGATAGGGAGGCCAGGTGGGATCGCAGCCCGTCCTGGGCGGTTTCCATGAGGGGCGAATGGAAGGCCCCGGACACGTTCAGAGCGATGACCCGCTTGGCGCCGGCCCCGGAAGCGGCCTCCATGGCACGCCCCACCGCGTCCACGTCCCCGCTGATCACGACCTGCCCACCTGAGTTGAAATTCGCCGGTACGCAGACCGAACCCTCCGACGAGACACCCTCGCAGAGGGCTTCCAGCGCCTCGTCGTCCATACCAAGTACGGCCGCCATGGTCCCGGGCCGGGCCTGGCCGGATTCGAACATGAGCTCACCCCTGAGACGGACCGCCTGGAGCGCGTCGGCGAAGCTGAGGGTACCCGCGGCGACATGGGCCGAAAACTCCCCGAGGGAGTGCCCGGCGGCGAGGCTCACGGGCCCGAGACGATCCTGGACCACGCGGAATACCGCCACGGAGTGGGTCAGGATGGCAGGCTGAGCATGACGGGTCTCCGTCAGCACCTCCAGGGGCCCCTCCCACGCCAAGCCGCTCAGAGAGAAGCCGAGGATCTCGTCGGCCTCCCGGAAGACATTGGCGGCGGTAGGATCCGATGCGGCCAACTCCCGGCCCATCCCCACGACCTGGGATCCCTGTCCCGGAAACAGAAGCGCAAGACTCACGTTAGTCGACGATGCTGAAGGTGGTACGGAGGACTACCAGCGAACCGCGAGGGCACCCCAGGTGAACCCGGCCCCGAACGCCACCAGCAGGACGTTGGACCCGGGTCCGATCAGGCCCTGCTCCTCGGCCTCGGATAGGGCCACGGGAATGGTGGCGGAACTCATGTTCCCGTATCGGTCCACGTTGACGTAGACCCGGTCCATGGGGATCCCGGCATACTTCGCGGTGGACTCGATGATCCGGATATTGGCCTGGTGGGGGACCATGAGGTCGATGTCGTCCCCGGTCAGCCCAGCCCGCTCCAGGGCGTGCTCGGCGGCGTCGGCCATGGACCGGACGGCGGCCTTGAAGACCTCGCGGCCTGACATCTTCACCAGGTGGTCCCCGCTCTCCAGTACGGTCGCGTCGAAGGGCACCGCCCCACCGCCCGCCGGACGGTACAGGAGTTCCGCCAACTCGCCGTCGGAGCGGTGGTAGGACGACAGGATTCCCCTGTCGCCGTCCGCCCGCGTGAGGACGGCGGCACCCGATCCGTCACCGAACAGGATGCAGGTGCTCCGGTCCTTCCAGTCGATGATGGAGCTCATCTTCTCGGCCGAGACGACCAGGGCCACCTCACCCCGGCCGGCGTTGAGAAAGCCCTCGGCCAGAGTCAGGCCATAGAGCCACCCCGAGCAAGCGGCGGACACGTCGAAGGCGAACGCGTTGCCGGCTCCGATCCGCTTTTGCAGATCGCAGGCCGTGGAGGGCAGCAGGCGGTCGGGCGTGGCGGTGGAGACGATGAGGATGTCCACCTCGCCGGGCTCGAACCCGGCCCGATCGAGGGCCCGAGTCGCTGCGACGGCACCCATGTCGGACGCCCACTCGGCCGGGTCGGCGATCTGCCGGGTCGAAATCCCGGTCCTCTCCCGAATCCACTCGTCCGATGTATCCACCATCCGAGCGAGGTCGTCGTTGGTGAGGACCTTCTCGGGCAGATAGCGTCCGACCGAGGCAATCTGGACCATGGGCTGGGGGCGCTTCATGTGTATTCAACCACCTTGTTGACCGACAGAGAGCTCCCGGGCGATATGCCCGACCATTCCCTTCGACACGGCCTGGGCAGCCACGCCCAGGGCGTTACGAATAGCCTTCGTGTTGGACTGTCCATGACAGATGATCGTCACGCCGTTCACTCCGAGAAGCGGAGCACCGCCGTATTCCGAGTAGTCGAGGACCCGGAAGACTTCGTCCAGATTGAGGTCCGCGTGGGAAACCGAGAGCTCCTTTGTTAGCAGCCCGACCGTGAATTCCGCAACCGACTCGTAGAACTTCAGCAGGATATTCCCGACGAAACCGTCGCAGACCAGCACGTCGCAGGCACCCCGGATGATATCCCGGCCCTCCACGTTCCCGATGAAATTGAGGCCGGAAGAGACCAGGAGGCGGTGGGCTTCGACGGAGACGTCGTCTCCCTTCTCGGGCTCCTCACCGATGTTCAGGAGCCCGATGCGCGGGTCCGCGACCCCCATGAGGTCCTGAGCGTAGATCTTGCCGAGATAGGCGAACTGGACCATCTGGCTGGGCTTGCAGTCCACGTTCGCCCCAGCGTCCAGCATCAGGGCGGGCCCCTTGGCGGTGGGGAGGACGGTGCCGATGGCGGGCCGGTCTACGCCGGGCAGGGGCCTGAGCCGGAAGAGGGAAGCGGCCATCACCGCGCCCGTTGAGCCAGCGCTGACGAACGCGTCCAGATCCCCGGCCTTCTGGAGCTCCAGGCCAATCACGATGGAGGACTCCCGCTTCCGACGGACCGCGGAGGCCGGAGACTCTTCAGGGAGGATCCGGTCAGGGGCGTGAAAGACGGAGATCCTGTCTCGGTCGAATCCGGAGTGCCGGCCCAGTTCGGCGACGACCGTGGACTCATCGCCGACCAGGACCACCTCCGTGTCGCCGGGCAGGTCCTCTAGAGCACGAACGGCCCCGGCGACCTCAATCGCCGGGGCGTCGTCGGTGCCCATGGCATCCAGTCCGATGCGCACGGGTAAGCGCTCGCGCCGTTGTTAGTCGAGCTGGGGCTCGATCACCGCCTCACCGCGGTAATAACCGCAGGTGGGGCAGACCCGGTGCGGCGGCTTGGGATCTCCACAACGCTCGCAGGCGCGCAGGGCAACGGGAGCGGCCTTGAAATGAGTCCGGCGCTTCCGCTTACGCTGCTTAGACACCCGCTTCTTGGGAACAGCCATCTCTATTACTCCTCGGTCAGCGACCTGAGGGCCTCCCACCTGGGGTCCGGCTCACTCGTGTCGCAATCACACTCTTCCTCGTTCCAGTTTACCCCGCAGACGGGGCAGAGCCCTCTACAACCAGGGTCGCAGACCACCCAGTTCGGAACGGCCAGGACCAGTTCCTCCCGGATCGCCTCGGAGAGGTCCAGGAGGTTCCCCTCCGGATCCAGGAGTCTGACCTCGCCTCCCCGATCCTCCGGCGCAAGTTGGTCGGGCGGGGAAAACAGAATTCCCGTCTCCTCGTCGAGCTCCACCGTCACCGGCTTGGTGCACCGACGGCACTCCGTGGCCAGTTGTGCCTCGATCGAGCCCCGGACCAGAACCTCTCCGCTGGTCGTGGGGCGGGCCACGAGGCGGACGGAGACCGGCTGGGTGAACCGGAATCCGGTTTCGGCCCAGACCGGGTCATCCGGCGGCAGAACGCCTTCGAGTTCCACTCGACCGGCGCGCTCCAGCTCCGCCAGATCCAACTTAAGCATAGTCTGAAAACCTAGTCCGAATCCGCGAAACGGTCAACGCGACGGAGACAGGATCCGCTCCGCCTCCAGAGCGATCATGAGCTCCTCGCCGCTACCGATCACGGTCAACGCCACAGATCCCGCGTGAAAGGTCCCCTCCACCCCCCCTACCAGCGAATCGTTGGCCTTCGGGTCCACCTCGATGCCCATGAATTCCAGTTCCCGGAGCGCCCGGGCCCGGATGCCCGCGGCATTCTCCCCCACCCCGCCGGTGAACGACACGGCGTCCACCCCACCCATGGCGGCCGCGAAGGCACCAATGTACTTGCGGATTCGATAGCAGTAGACGTCCAGAGCGAGGCCGGCCCGGGCGTCTCCGTCTTCCTCCTCCTTCAGCAGATCCCGCATGTCGCTGGAGATCCCGCTGAGGCCCCGGAGACCCGAGTGCTTGTTCAGGAGAGAGTTGGCCTCCGCCACAGTCAGCTCTTCCCTGGCCATGACATGGAGGATGATGGCCGGATCCAGATCTCCGGACCGGGTCCCCATCACGAGGCCCTCCAGCGGCGTGAACCCCATGGAGGTATCCAGAGACTCGCCTCCCGAGACCGCGGTGGCGCTGGCCCCGTTCCCGAGATGTATGGAAACGATCCGCAGGTTGGCAGAGCTCTCCTCCAGCAGCTCACTGGTCCTTCGGGCCACATAGGCGTGGCTGGTCCCGTGGAATCCGTACCGGCGAATCCGGTAGCGGCGGTAGAGCACGTACGGGATTCCATAGTGGAACGCCACCGGAGGGAGCGTGCTGTGGAACGCGGTGTCAAAGACCGCGACATGGGGCACGTCGGGAAGCGTGGTCCGAGCGGCGCCGATGCCCGCCAGGTTGTGGGGGTTATGGAGCGGCGCCAACTCGATGCAATCCCGGATCCCCTCGAAGACGTCATCGTTGATGAGCTCCGCGTCGGTGAACGCCTCACCGCCGTGGACCACCCTGTGCCCCACCGCCTCGATCTCGGACTGATCGGAGACGGCACCCCGTTCCGGATCCAGCAGCACCGTGAGGATCTCCTTGATGGCGTCCCGGTGGTCGAGGAGCGTCCGGGACTCCTTGATGCGTGCACCATCACTGGTCCGGACCTGGTTGAGGATCGCCCGACCCGCTCCGATCCGCTCGACTGCCCCCTTGACGAGGGCCGTGCGGGTAGCGGTCTCCAACAACTGGTACTTGACCGACGACGAGCCGGAGTTGAGGACCAGGACCTTCATTCCTGACCCCCGAGGACCGTCTCGAGCCTGGGCAACGACAGGTCCTCCTCCGCTTCCTCCAGGCGGCGGCCCTGCTGGTCGTATCGGTAGAACCCGCGTCCGCCCTTCTCTCCCAGCAGACCCCGATTGACCATGCGGCGCAAAAGGGGACAGGGCCGATACTGGGGCAGGCCCATCTCCTTGGACAGGTTGGTGAGCGCCCTCAAGCAGGAGTCGAGACCGATTTCGTCGGCCAGCGCGAGAGGGCCATGGCTCCATCCGAAACGGAGCTTCATGGCCCGATCGATGGAGTCCCGGGTCGCGACCCCCTCCATGAGTGTCTGGATGGCCTCGTTGATGATGACCAGGGTGAGCCGCGTGGCGACGTAGCCCGGGGACTCTTCGACCTCCACCACCTCCTTGCCCAGGAGTTCGGCCACCGACCGGGCGGCCTCCACGGCCCGGTGCGAGGTCTCCCGCCCACGAATCAGCTCCACGACAGGAACCCGATTGACGGGATGCAGGAAATGGAGCCCCGCCAGTCGGTCTCGGCGCACCTTGGGAAGGACCCCTGCCAGGTCGGACACATTGAGGGTCGAGCTGTTGCAGAGGAACACGGCTTCCGGTTGACAGATCGTGTCCAACTTCTGCAATAGCATCGCTTTGGTTTTGAATTCCTCAGTCACAGCTTCAATGATGACCGAGATGGGGGAGACCTCCTCCAGGTCCGTCGTCCCGCGGATCCGGGCGAGAATGGCGTCCCGTTCGGACTCCGTGATGGCCCATCGGGCGATCTCCCTGTCCAGGGAGTCCCGGAGCGCGTCCAGGGCCGATTCCAGGAGCCTCCGCGAAACCTCCACCAGGACCACGTCCACCCCAGCCGCGGAGAGGGCCCATGCAATGCCTCGGCCGGCCGTCCCACCTCCGACGACCCCGATCCGTTCTATTTCCACGGGTCGATCACTCAGCCGGCGATTCCGATGATCTCGGAATCCGCGAAGAAGAACCCGATCTCCCGGGCAGCATTCTCGTCGGAGTCCGAGCCGTGCACCGCATTCCGCTCGAGAGACTCGGCGTAGAGCTTCCTCACGGTTCCTTCGTCGGCTTCGGCCGGGTTGGTCGCGCCGATGGCCTTCCGGAACGCCGCGACGGCGTCGTCACGCTCCAGAGCCATGGGTACGCAGGGGCCCGAGGTCATGAAGGCCACCAGGGAGCCATAGAAGGGCCGCTCCTTGTGGACCTCATAGAACGCCTGGGCCTGAGCGGTGGAGAGCCGGGTCATCCGCATGGCCAGGACATTGAACCCCTCGGCCTGGATGTGGGCGATGATCTTCCCGGTCTTGCCGGACGCCACGGCGTCCGGCTTGATGATTGCGAGGGTGCGACTCATATGGGAAATCCTCGGTGATCTAGTCGGTTCGATTGGATGTTGGTGTGGTTCCTGATTCCTTCGGCGCCGGGGGATCCCCCGGCGTCAGCCCTGAAGCCTCTGCAAGGTGGTGTCTCGGGTCAAGAACCCGATGAGTTCTCCGTCCCTGACCACCGGGAGTTGGGCGACGTCCCGGTTCACCATGAGATTGGCGGCCTCCATCAGGCTCTGATCCTCGGACACGCACATGACCGTCCTGGACATGACGTCCCTTGCCATGGCCACGGGTTCTTCCGACCCCACGCCCTCGTGCGGGCCACGGCGGCGGCGCTGGAGGAGGAATTTGAGGGCCTCGGCGGCGGTGATCATTCCAAGGACCTCGTAACTCTCGCCCACCACCGGTACCACGTGGAGGCCCCGCCGTGTGATGAGGTCCAGCACCTCGGCCATGGGGGTGTCGGGATAGACCCGGTAGGACACGGGGCTGAGGGCGTCCTCTACCAGGAGGCGCTCATCCAGAGCCACGTCCATGAGGCCTCGGACCCCTCGGAGGTCACGAGCGCTGCGGCAGGCAAGGAAGGCCCCACGAACCGTCTCGTCTCGGAAGGAGCGGATGATGTCGGGGATGACCTGGGCCCGAAGGGTCGAGATGCGACGGGGAGTAACGAGGAGGAGAACCGCCCTCGAGGGGGGCAGGTCCTCGACTCCGGACTCCAGGGGCGCATCGGTCAAGCCGACGGCTCCCATCAACTCTTTGGCCGACGAGGTCCGGACCACGGCGAGGACCACGTCCGGCGCGAGGGCCGAGAGCTCACCGACCTCTCCCGAGATCAGTCCCGAGGGGATCTCCCTCGCCTCGTCCTCTTCCAGCCCCTCGTCCCCGGTCAACAGTCCGGTCAATTCCGACAGCGCCGCCTCGAGTCCCTTGGCCTCCATCGGGATCCTGATTCGATCGGCTGTCAGGAGGTCTGCGAGCTTCATTGCACGCCTCCAGGAAGACGTTGTGGCGGGCGATCCCCTTCGCGGGGGACGGCCCGGCCGCTTCCCCCGGGGCTCAGTCCCCGAGCGCGTCCTGAATCAATCCTACGATGTCGGCAGGGCGCTGGGCCACCGCGATCCCGTTTTCATCGAAGGCCGCCATCTTCTCTGCGGCCGTGCCGGCGGAGCCGCTGATGATCGCACCGGCGTGCCCCATGCGCCGGCCGGGAGGCGCGGTCTGCCCGGCGATGAACCCTACGACCGGCTTGTCGGTGTGCTCACTGACCCAACGGGCGGCTTCCTGCTCGTCGGTTCCCCCGATCTCGCCGATCATGACCAGGGCCCGGGTGTCCGGGTCGGCGTCGAAGGCCTCGAGACAGTCGATGAAGTTCGTGCCGATCAGGGGATCACCCCCGATTCCCACACACGTGGTCTGCCCAAGCCCCGCGGCCGTGAGCTGGAAGACGGCCTCATAGGTCAGCGTCCCCGACCGGGACACCAACCCCACCGGACCCTCGGCCACGATGTTCGCGGGTAGAATGCCCACCTTCGACTTTCCGGGGGAGATGAGCCCCGGGCAGTTCGGACCCAGGACTCGCACGCCCTGGTCGCGGGCGAACGCGTGGGCTCGGGTCATGTCCAGAACCGGGATCCCTTCGGTGATCGCCACGATGAAGTCCACGCCCGAGTCGGCCGCCTCGATGATCGCCCCGGCGGCGAAGGCCGGCGGCACGTAGACCACCGAAGCGTTGGCGGCGGTCTCGGCGACCGCCTCGTCCATGGTGTCGAAGATCGGTACCTCGACACCCCCCGGCCCCGGGAAGCGCTGACCGCCCTTCCCGGGCGTTACCCCGGCGACCACCTGGGTTCCGTATTCCATCATCTGGGCCGTGTGGAAGGACCCGTCCCGGCCCGTGATCCCCTGGACCACGAGGCGGGTGTTCTCGTCAATGAAGATCGACATGATCTGATGCTCTCCCTGTATGCGCAGACCCGGAGCGCAGAAGCTCCAGGGGGCTGATTAGGCTTCGGCCGCCAGCCGGACCGCGGTTTCGACCACCTCGTCCATGGAGCTCCCGGCCGAGAATCCCGCCGACTCCAGAATGCGAACCCCTTCCGCTTCGTTGGTACCGGTAAGCCGGATCACGATGGGAACCCCGATGTCGATCTGGTTGGTGGCGGCCACGATCCCGTTCGCCACGTCGTCGCACCGGGTGATGCCACCGAAGATGTTGAAGAGGATCACCTTCACGTGGGGATCGGAGGTGATGATCTTGAGGGCGCTTACGACCTTCGCCGGGTTGGAGGACCCACCGATATCCAGGAAGTTGGCCGGCTCACCCCCGTAGTACTTGACCAGGTCCATGGTGGCCATGGCCAGGCCAGCCCCGTTCACGCAGCAGCCCACGTCACCATCGAGCTTCACATAGGAGAGGTCGGCTTCCCGAGCCAGGGTCTCCGCCTCGGGCTCCGCCTCAAGGTCCCGATACGCGGCGATCTCGGGCCGACGGCCCAACTCGCTGTCATCGATGCTCATCTTGGCGTCGATGGCCTTCACCTCCCCTGTCGGGGTGGTGATCAACGGGTTGATCTCGGCCATGGAAGCACCGGCGCCCACGAACCCCTCATAGAGCTGGCCGATGATCTTGGCCGCCTGCTTCATCAGAGACGGATCGTCGTAGAGGAAGTTGGCGAGCCAGAGGGCCTGGTGGGGCAAAAGGCCATACCGCGGGTCGACCCGGAGCTTCCGGATGGCGTCGGGATTGGTCGCGGCGACCTCTTCGATATCCACGCCGCCTTCGCCCGATACCATGAAGACGGGCGCCTGAGTGACGCGATCGACCAAGACCCCCACATACGCTTCCGTGTCGATGTCCTCGGCGGGCGTGACCAGGACCTGGGTCACTTCCAGTCCCTTGATCTCCATTCCCAGAATGGCTTCGGCATGGGCCCTGGCCTCTTCCGGGGACTTGGCGAGCTTCACCCCTCCGGCCTTGCCCCTCCCTCCGGAGTGGACCTGGGCCTTCACCACCACCACGCCCCCGAAGCCCCGGGCGATTTCCATGGCCTCGTCCGGCGTGCGCGCGACCGAACCGGGGGGCACCGGGATCCCGGCGTTCCGGAAGATCTCCTTCGCCTGATACTCGTGGATGTTCATATGGGTCTCTTGGATTTCGTAGGTCGGGGTTCACGTCGGGCTGCAGCCCGGATCAAATATCGAGATCGCCGACGAGCGATCAAGAAACGGGCCCTCCTGAGCGCCCGCGAAGGAACGTCTTGAGAGAATCCAGCGCCCTGCCGAAGCCCTCCCAGTCCCCTCCCCTGAGGCGGCGCTCAGCCTCCTCGAGGAGGTCCAGGGCCTCCTGGGGCCAGTCCAGCTCGGGGGTAGGCATCTGCCCCGGGGCCGCGGCTTCGCCAGGATCCCCGAGAGGGGCACCCTCGGCGGCTTCGCCCTCCCCCTCTCCAAGGGGGCTCAGCGCCGCGATGGCGGCGGCGAGGGTCGTGTTCATCGTGACCCTGCGCCCGTCGCTGACCACGAACCGCCGCAGTTCCGGGATGGCGTCTTCCTCAGCGGCAAGGAAGATGGGCTCCATGTAGAGGAGGGTGCGCCCGGCGGGGACGAGGTGAAGGTGACCGGTCCAGACCTGGCTCCCTCCCTGACGCCATAAAGAGAACTGCTGGGAAATGCCGGGATCCTGCTCGATCAGGGCCTCAACCTGCCGAGGTCCGGGTACCTGATCCTCCACCGGGACGTCGAAAAGGAGGAGCTCGCCGTACCGGTCGGGATCCGACCGGGCGACGAGGATGCCCGTGAGATTCTGCCGACCGGCCGGAACGAAGACCGCCGTGAGCAGGAACTCCGCCTCGTCCTCTCCGGGCAGCGTGTACTGGGCGTACTCCGGACGATAGAGCACGGGGCTCGTGCCCTGGCCCAACTCCTGGGCCAGCGCCCACACGTCCTGCTGCCCGTGGAACAGGGGCGCAGTCTCGAGGTGGAATCGGGTCAGCACCCGGGCCTGCGTCTCCAGGAGACTGCGGGGATAGCGGACGTGCTCCTGGAGTCCCGATGGCATCTCTTCCAGGGGGCGGACCAGATCGGGGAAGACGCGACGGTACGCCTCCAGGAGGGGGTCACTCCCGTCTACCGCGAAGAAGCTGACCTGGCCGGTCACGCCGTCCACCGTGGCCTTGACCGAACCCCGGACGTAGCTGGCCCGCCTCCCCAATGCGACCTCGTGGCTGATGCTGAGCGGGAAGTTCCGTGTGGAGGTGTACCCGTCCATCATCCAGACCAGGCGCCCGTCGTGAATCACCGGGTAGGGCGCGTCCGGGAAGCGAAGGAAGGGGGCGATGGCCTGTGCCCGCTCCACCACCTGCCTCCGGAAGACGAACCGGCTCTGGTCGGTCACCTCGGAAGCGAAGAGGAGGTTGGCGTCCCGGAAACGCCAGGCCAGCGCCAGGGTGCGCCAGATGGACGAGAGCTGGATGCCTTCTGGGAAATCCAACCCGGCCACGCCGGGGCTCCCGTCCGGTGCCAGGAATGCCTGTTCCGATGGATTCAGGGCCGCATAGAGCTGGAATCGGCTCCCGAAGAAGTGGCCGGGTCGCTCCAGTTCGAGGTTCGTGGGAGCCCGCTCCAGATCTCCCATGATCTCGGGGGGAATGGCCCCGAGGAACATCTGCGCCCTACCTTCAGGCGTGGCCCCGGTCGCATCGGAGACCACGGCGCCCACCCCTGCCACGTATCGTTCCCTGATGTGCAGGTTCTGCCAGTTGGGATCTTCGATTCCGTTGGGGTCCACCTCCCGTGCGGAGATCGCCACGGGCACGGTGCCCTGGGGACCCTGGTACCGATCGATGGCCACGGTCCCGAAGTCGTAATACCGAAAGCGGGCCTCCAGCTGTCGGAAGGTGCCCAAGAGGGGGCCGGGGGCCCACACGGGGAGCCCGGCCATCTGGGCCGGAGCCCAGCGCCAGTCCTCGGGCTCGGGCTCTCGGTAGTCGAAGCGGCTTCGCTGGAAGTCCGAAAGCCCAAAACCCTCTCGGGTGAAGCTCAGGGCATGCTCGATGAAGGGCGTCTCCCGGTCCAACTCGTTCGGCTCGACCCGGAAACGCTGGACGAACGCCGGGTAGGCCTGACCGACAACCAAGACGCTGAGTACGAATCCGGCTACGCTGGCGCCGAGGACCCCGAGCCGGCTCCGAATCCCTCCCCAGGCGACTCCCACCGCGGACACCAGCCCGACGAAGGTGAGGAACTGGAGCGCCGGAAGACGGGCACTGGCGTCGGTGAAGCCGAAGATGCCCTCCACCTCCGAGGTGCCGTTCAGGAGAAGCATGTATCGGGAGAGCCAGAAGCGCAGGGCCATAAGGCCCAGAAAGACTGCCCCGAGCACCGCCAGGTGGCGACGGGCGGGTCCTCCCAGCGTCATTCTGCCGCCTGATACCCTGAGTTCCCCGGTGCTCACATAGCCCGCTCCCGCCAGGGAGAAGACGAGAAAACTCATCAGGATGGCGAATGCGAGGAGCCGAACCAGCCCGGGAAGGATGAACACGTAGAAGGACGCATCCCGCCCGAGAACCGGATCCTGGAGACCCCACGCGGGAGCCTGGATCATGAGATAGGCGCCGATCCCAGCGTCCAATGGGATGGTGGCGGCGATCCACAGCCCCATCACGCCACCCAGCACCAGGACTCCCCACCGGATGTAGTGAGCCGGGAGTTTCTCCTGGATCACGAGGTTTCCGAACCGGCGCCGGATCTGGATCCCGCCGATGCTGCCCGCCACCCGCCACAGCGTCCACCCGATAATGCCGCCGGTCAGCAGGAATGCGATGAGGCGCACCCCCCATCCCCACGCCATGCGAGTCCAGAAGACATCCTCGTAGCCGGCGGACCGGAACCAAAGAACCTCGACCAGGAGACC
This sequence comes from Gemmatimonadota bacterium, assembly GCA_039591855.1. Taxonomy (GTDB): domain Bacteria; phylum Gemmatimonadota; class Gemmatimonadetes; order Longimicrobiales; family Gaopeijiaceae; genus JBDHCV01. The sequence goes on from JBDHCV010000008.1 coordinate 79,181, forward strand.
GGAAAGGCCGCGCCCCAGGATCAGGAGCAGCGCCGCCGCGACGAGGCTGGTGATGAAGATCCGGCCCCCCTTGAGAAGCCTGACCGCCGGATCAGACATCGACGCCCTGATCCTTCAGCCACCCCTCCACCTCGCCGCGGATCTCCTGGAGGCGTTCCTCGGTCCGAGCCTCGAACCGCGCCACTAGGACCGGCTGGGTGTTGGAGGTGCGAAGCAGACCCCATCCATCCCCGAACAGGATCCGCACGCCGTCCACGTCCACCACGTCGTAGAGGCCCCTGAAGTAACGCTGGGCCCGCTCCACGATGGTGAATTTCGACTCCTCATCCACCTCGATGCGGATCTCGGGCGTCGACACGTACGCTGGGAATCCGGCGGTACGGGCGGAAAGGGGTTGGTCCGAGCGAGCCACCAGGTCGATCATCCGGCACGCCACGTAGAGGGCGTCGTCAAAGCCCATGTAGCCGTCGCCGACACAGATGTGCCCTGAGAGCTCACCCGCCAGGGGCGCCCCGACCTCACTCATCTTCTCCTTGATGAGCGAGTGACCGGTCTTCCACATGATGGCCTCGCCGCCGGCCGCTTCGTAGACCTCGGGGAGGGCCTGGGAGCACTTCACGTCGAAGACCAGGGGGAAGCCCGGCCCCTTCCGCTCGAGGAGATCCAGACCCAGGAGGAGGAGGATCATGTCGCCACGAATGATCTCGCCCTTCTCGTTCACGATCCCGATCCGGTCCCCATCTCCGTCAAAGGCCACACCCAGATCCGCCTTCTCGAGACGCACCAGGGCGATCATCTCCGTCAGGGTCTCGTCCACCGTGGGGTCGGGGTGGTGGTTCGGGAAGGTCCCGTCCGACTCGCAGTAGAGCGGAAGCACCTCCATGCCCAGCGCTTCGATGAGTTCCACCGCGGCCAGAGAGGCCGTCCCGTTTCCGCAGTCCACGACCACCCGGAGGGGACGAGGGGGAGAAAAGCGACCGGCGATATCCCGGATGTACCGGGCCAGGACAGGCTCGTCTCGCCAGTCGCCCTCACCGGCATGGAAATCCCGCTCCCGGATACGGCGCAGCAGGTCCTGGATGGCGTCGCCGTAGAGGGCGGCCCGCCCCATGGTCATCTTGATCCCGTTCCACTCAGGCGGGTTGTGGGAGCCCGTGATCTGGATCGCCCCATCCGCCTCCAGCGTGTGCTCCGCCCAGTAGACCACAGGGGTCGGGACCGTCCCGATGGTCACGACGCAGGCGCCGGTCGCGCGGAGACCGCCCATCAGCCCGGCCTTCAGGTCCGGAGACGACGGGCGATTGTCGTGTCCCACCACCACCACGGGCGCTCGCCCGAGCTTCGCCCGGAGGGCCGAGCCATAGGCCCGCCCCACGGCCTGGGCCACGGATGGGTCGAGGTCTTCGCCGACGATGCCCCGGATATCGTACTGACGGAAGATACTGGGCTGGATCTCCATGGTCTCTCTTGTCGGCCTGTTGCCTTGCGCGTGTGACGTCGCGGCGGGCGCCCCGGTTCCGGAACGCCCGCCGAAGAAGACGGCTCAGACCCTCGAAGGGGTCGGTCCAACGGTCACGGGATGATCCCGGCGACTCCGACACCAAGGTAGCTTAACCCCTCGACGCTGACCCTGGCGAACTCCAGGAGGGATTGGGGGAATACCCCGAAGAACAGGATCATTCCGGCGCTGGCCATCAGGGCGAATCGAACCCCAAGAGGGGTCACGACCATGGCATGGGTGTCCTCCGCCGGAGCCGGTCGCATCCACATGTACCAGGCCACCCGCAGGTAGTACCAGTAGGACAGGAGCGAAGCCATGACCAGGATGACCGACAGGAACCAGAGCTGGGAAGCCACGGCGCCCTGGAGGAGGTAGATCTTCCCCATGAACCCGGCGGTGCCGGGGAATCCCGCGAGGGATAGGAGGAAGATCGTCATCATGACGCCCAGGACGGGCTTCTGGAACCCGAAGCCGGAGTAGTCCTCGAGTTGCAGCCGGTCCTCCCCGTGCCCTGCGACGCAAATGAGGACGCCGAACGCCCCGATGTTCATCAGGGTGTAGATCATCAGGTAGAACAGGATCCCCGAAGCGGCCGTGTCGTTGGCCGCGGCAACGGCCACCAGAAGGTATCCGCCGTGGGCGATGGACGAATACGCCAGCATCCGCTTCACGTTGGCCTGGACCAGGGCGATGAGATTCGCCACCACCATGGTCACCGCCGCCAACCACCAGAGCACCGGATACCACGTCTCGTACATTCCGTCGAAGGCCACCAGAAGCACACGGATCAGGACCACGAAGCCCGCCGCCTTCACCGCCGCCGACATGAAGGCGGTCACCGGTGAGGGGGCACCTTCGTAGACGTCGGGCGTCCACATGTGGAAGGGCACCGCCGACACCTTGAAACCCAGGCCCACGATCATGAGGGCCAAGCCCAGGTAGGCCAGACGACTCTGGACGGCGCCGGTCGCCAATGCCGCAGCGATCTCTTCGATGTGGGCCGTGCCCGTGGCGCCGTAGGTCAGGGCGATCCCGTAGAGGAGGATTCCGCTGGCGAAAGCCCCCAGGAGGAAATACTTGAGCCCCGCCTCCTCCGAACGCCGGTCCCGTCGGTTGAACGCGGTCAGCACGTAGACCGCCATGGACATGAGTTCCAGTCCGAGGAACAGGACGATCAACTCCCGGGCCGCTGCCATGATCATCATCCCCACCACCGCGAACAGCATCAGGCCGTAGAACTCTCCGATCTGAAGCCGCTGCCGCTGCACATACTGGAACGAGATGAGGATCGAGAGGGCCGCCGCGAGGAGGAAGACCCAATTCGCGAACAGGCTCAGATGGTCGATGGTCACGTGGAGCCCTGCGCCCACCTCCGTGACCCCGTAGAGCCACCCGTTGGCGATTCCGGCCAGGATGAGTCCGACCAGGCTGACCCAGCCGAGCGTCGCGGGGTCGCTGGGCGCCTGCTGGCCGTCGGCCCTCCGATTCCATACTCCGGCCAGGAGAATCCCCATGCCCCAGAGGGAGAGAACCACCTCGGGGAGGAGCGCGAGCAGGTAGTCGGCGTTGCTGGTGAAGTCGAGTTGCATATCGGCCTACTGCGTATCCGTGCTCTCCGACGGGTCGGTGTCCGACTCGTCGAGGGAGATCGTGGTTTCGGTGTCGGTCCGCCCCGGAAGGACCAGCCCGGGCACGGGCTCCTGCGCCAACGAAGCCGCTGGCGCCCCTGCGAGTTCGAGCACGTGCTCGACCGAGGGTTCCATGCGCTCGAGGATGGGCTGGGGGTACACTCCGATGAACAGCATGAGGAAGACGAGCGGCGCCAGCACGCCGATCTCCCGCCCCGACAGGTCCTCCATCGTCCGGTTCTCGGCCTTGTCCAGCTTGTTGAAGAGGACCTTCTGGACCATTGGAAGCATGTAGTAGGCCGCGAAGATCACGCCGGTCGCGGCGATGACCGCGAAGACCGGGTAGGTCTCGAACGTTCCGAGAAGCGCGAGGAACTCTCCCACGAAGCCGCTGGTGCCGGGAACCCCGATGGAAGTCAGGGCCGTGATCAACAGGGCCGTGGCCAGGAGTGGCGTGACCTTGGCAAGTCCCCCGAAGTCCTCGATCAACCGGGTGTGGCGACGCTCGTAGAGCATCCCCAACAGGAGGAACAGCGCGCCGGTGGAGATCCCATGGGAGATCATGACCATGAGCCCGCCCTGGATCCCGTTCACCGTGAGCGCGAACACCCCGATCACCACGAACCCCATGTGGGCCACCGAGGTGTAGGCCACCAGCTTCTTGGCATCGGGCTGGACCGCCGCCACCCAAGCAGCGTAGATGATCCCGATCACCCCGAGGGTCAACATGACCGTGACCACCGTCGGGTGCTGGGCCGCGTCCGGATACAGGGGGAGAAGGAACCGGATGTAGCCGTACGTCCCCATCTTCAGGAGAATGGCCGCCAGGACCACCGAACCGGGGGTCGGCGCTTCCACGTGGGCGTCGGGCAACCAGGTGTGCAGGGGGAAGAGGGGAACCTTGATGGAGAACGCCAGACAGAACGCCGCGAACAGATAGATCTGTTGGCTGAGCGACAGGGGTGTCCCCAGCAGATCCGCGTACAGGAACGACGGCGAGCCTGTGTAGTTCCACGCGCTCCAGTAGAGGAACAGCATGGCCACCAGCATCAACAGCGACCCGAACGCCGTGTAGAGGAAGAACTTCACCGCCGCGTAGATGCGGCGCTCTCCTCCCCATATCCCCACGATGAAATACATGGGGACCAGGGTCAGCTCGAAGAACACGTAGAAGAGGAACAGGTCCAGGGCGAGGAACACGCCCATGACCCCTCCCTGGAGGAGGAGCATGAGGGAGTAGAACGCCCGCTCGTTCTTCTGGATGTAGTTGAAGGAGCCCAGGATGGTGATGGGCGTGATGAAAGCGGTCAGCAGGACCATGAAGAGGCTGATGCCGTCGATCCCCACCGCGTAATGAATGCCCCAGCTCGAGATCCAGGGGATCACCGTGGTGAGTTGCAGGTCTCCTTCGCCCGGCTCGAACGCCCACCACAGGCCGATGGCGAGGACGAATACGGCGCTGCTCCACCAGAACGCGAACCGCTTGACCGTGGCCTCGCTGGCCCAGAACGCCAGCAGGGAGCCCAGGATGGGGAGGAAGATGAGGGCGTGGAGGATCCAGCCCGAGTATCCGATGGAATCGAGGAAGGTCGACATGGCGCTCTCCTCAGAAGACCATCACCCCGAGAATCCAGAGGACCCCCAGGGCAAAGATGAAGGCGTAGGTGTTCACCTGCCCGGATTGGAACAGGCTCCCGAACCAGCCGATGGCTCGTTGGAGGTTTGCCAATAGGTTCACCGTTCCGTCGATGATGATGTTGTCGAAGACCTTCCACATCCATCGGGACACGCCCATGAGCGGCCGGACCACGACGGCGTCGTAGAGCTCGTCGACATACCACTTGTTGTAGAGGACCTTCTTGAGACCTGCGGACGGGGCGCCCTCCTCGGCGGCGGTCTGGACTGCCCTCCTCCTCAGGACCTGGGCCGTGGTAATGACCACCGCGGCGGCCAGGGCGGTGGAGATGAGCGCCCAGGCCAGTTCACCCCCACCGAAGGGGGCGTAGTGGGACGCCTCTCCGATGAAGTCGTGCTGGACCTCATGCGCCAGGGCCGTCACCGGCTCCAGCCAGTGGTGCAGCCATTCCGACATGGGCAGGGACCCCATCCCGCCCAGGAAGGACGATTGGAGCGCCTCCGGGACGTTGATCCATCCTCCGAACACCGAGAGGACGGCGAGGATGGCCAGGGGGGCCCACATGACGGGGCTGACCTCGTGCAGGTGGCGCGACTCCTCTTCCCCGGTCCTGTTCGGCCCGTGGAAAGTCATGATCATCATGCGGGTCATGTAGAAGGCGGTCAGCAGGGCCGCCACCAGACAGATCACCCAGACGAAGGTGTAGAGCCCCGGGAAGGGCGCCATCTCCGCGCCGGCCCACGCCCCGGCGTACCAGATGATCTCGTCCTTGGAGAAGAAGCCGGCGAAGGGCCAGATCCCCGAGATCGCCAGGGTCGCGATCCACATGGTCGCAAAGGTCACCGGCATGAACTTCCGGAGTCCGCCCATGTTCCGCATGTCCTGGGCGTCCTCGTGGCTGTGGGTGGAGTGATACGCCTCGTGCATGGCGTGGATCACCGCCCCGGAGCCGAGGAACAGCAAAGCCTTGAAGAAGGCGTGGGTCATGAGATGGAAGATCCCCGCCGTATAGGCGCCCACACCCACGCCCACGAACATGTAGCCGAGCTGGGAGACCGTGGAGTAGGCCAGGACCTTCTTGATGTCGTATTGAGCCACAGCGATGGTGGCCGCGAAGAGGGCCGTGAGGGCACCGATCACCGCGACCGTTGCACTCCCCACCGGGGCCAGGGCGAAGAGCACCGACGACCGGGCCACCAGGTACACGCCCGCCGTGACCATGGTAGCCGCGTGGATCAGGGCCGAGACCGGCGTGGGGCCGGCCATGGCGTCGGGAAGCCAGACGTACAGAGGGATCTGGGCGCTCTTTCCCGCCGCGCCCAGGAGGAAGAACAGCGTCACCGTGGTGACCATGGCCCCGCCGAACATCAGGACCTCGGGAGCGTCGTGGAAGATCTCCACGAAGTCGAGGGTCCCGAAGGTCGTGAACAGCAGGAACATGGCGACGAGGAACCCGAAGTCCCCGATCCGGTTGACGATGAACGCCTTCTTGCCGGCGTCCGCCTTTTCCCGGTCCCCGAACCAGTACCCGATCAGCAGGTAGGAACAGAGCCCCACCCCCTCCCACCCGACGAACATCAGGAGGTAGGAGGACCCCATCACCAGGGTCAGCATGAAAAATATGAACAGGTTCAGGTACGCGAAGTACCTGGGATAACCCGGATCCTCCCCCATGTAGCCCACGCTGAACACGTGGATCAGGAAGCCCACGCCCGTGACGACCAGCATCATGATCATCGACAGCTGATCGAGCTGGAGGGCCGCAGCCACCTCGAAGGTCCCGGTGCCCATCCAGGTCCAGTAGGTCTGGATTACCGGCTCGTGGAGTTCCGCACCCAGCATCCTGGTGAAGTTCACCAGGACGATGAGGAACGCCAGGAGCACCACCCCGGGGCCGATGAAGGTCGGGAGGGCGTGGGTGGCGGGCTTGGGACCCGGTGGACCGTGATGCTCGGTCTCGTCCCCGTCCGAGCCGGACCGCACCAGGTCCGCGCCGCGACGGGCCGAGATCAGCGCCAGTGCGCCGTTGATCACGAACCCCAGGAACGGCAGCAGGACGATGAGACCGGGCAGGAAGGGCTCGAAGCCACCCCCGTGCGACCCGGCAGCCTCACCCGCGGCCTGTATCAAGAAGAACCCCACGGAAGGCGTCATGGCCTTACCACTTCAGGAGGTTGAAGTTGTTCACGTTCACCGTCTCGTAATGACGGAAGATCGAGATGATCATGGCCAGACCGATGGCGGCTTCCGCCGCGGCCACGGTCATGACGAAGAACACGAAGATCTGCCCGTCGATTCCAGCGTATCGAGAGATGGTGACGAAGCTCAGGTTCACCGCATTGAGCATGAGCTCGATGCAGAGGAACATGATGATGGCGTTGCGGCGGACCAGGAATCCGAAAGTGCCGACGCTGAAGAGCAGAGCGCTGAGGATCAGGGACTCGGTGAGCATCGGCGTCACACCTTCTTCTTGGCCAGCGCCAGGGCGCCGACGATGGCCACGAGTAGGAGTAGTCCGGTCACCTCGAAGGCGACCACGTACTCGGTGTAGAGGGGCCCGGCGATGACTCCTACGATTCCCTGATCGGCGATCATGGCGTCCATGGCCTGGGGGCCCGGGAATCCCCTGCCCTGACCCACGTCGGCCACCCCGCCCACCTGCCGGGCGATGCCACCGGCGATCAGACCCACCACGACGAAGGACAGGATGGCACCCAGGCCTCCCTTGATGTCCTTCTGGTAGTCGTGACCCAGGTTCAGGAGCATGATCACGAAGAGGAAGAGAACCATGATCGCACCCGCATAGACCATGATCTGAATTGCGGCCAGGAAGTGGGCCTCCAGCAGGACGTAGATTCCGGCCACGGAAGCCAGGGCCACCACCATGAAGAGGAGGCTGCCCACCGGATTCCGGGCCAGGACGACGCCCAGGGCACACCCCAGGGCCACCGATCCCAGCACGTAGAAGAGGAGCTCAACCATCGGTCATTCGGAAAGGGGATCGGAGGGATCCCAGAGAGCCGTGACCGGATGATCCTGGGCCATGAGCCGGTCCAGGTCATAGACGAAACGGTCGCGAGTGTATTCTGCGTTCTCGAAATGCTGGCCCACGTGGATGGCCTCCACCGGGCAGACCTCCTGGCACATCCCGCAGAAGATGCACCGGAACTCGTCGATCTCGTAGACCACCGGATAGCGGTTGCCCTGGTCGTCCTCACCGCCCACGAGCCTGATGCAGTTGGCTGGACAGACCGTGGGGCAAAGCCCACACGCCACGCACTTGGGCCGACCGTCCGCATGGACCTCCATGCGGTGCGTACCGCGCCACCGCGGGGAAAGCTCGGTCTGCTCCTCCGGATACTGCTGGGTGACCTTGTTGGGGTTCACCATGTGGCGGAAGGTCAGCGTCATCCCCTTCATGGCGGCCCTCAGGTACGAGGACTGTCCCGGCGGAGGACGGCGGACCAGCTTCACCGTTATCGACATATGGTCAATCTCCCATGGTCGGGGCGTAGGTCCCCCTGGAAGCCACCTGGACCTTGTTGGTCTTAGAGGCTCCCGCGATGACCCGATCCCGATCGATGAAGAAGAGGAATCCGATGGTGCAGGCCAGGCTCACCGCCGTGAGCGCGAGGCCGTAGGCGAAGCCCCAGGGGAGACCGAGCTGGTCGAGGGTCAGGACCGTGCCCGCGATGAGGACCACATATCCCAGGGCCGTGGGCAGAACCACCTTCCAACCCAGATGCATGACCTGGTCGTATCGGAATCTGGGGACGGTCCAGCGGACCCAGATATACACGAGGATGAAGAAGGCCGTCTTGAGGGCGAATACCATGGCCGTCAGGAGTGTCTTCCACCAGGCCAACTGAGCCAGCATGGGCGTCCCGTCAGCGGCGAACCCCCGGATCCAGGCGCCCTCGTGATAGAAGGCGTTGTCCCCGGTCCAGAAGGGGATGTCCCAGCCGCCGAAGAACAGGGTGGCCATCAAGGCCGACATGGTGACCACGTGGGCGTATTCGGCGATGAAGAACATGGCGAACTTCATCGAGGAATATTCGGTGTGGAATCCACCCACCAACTCCGACTCGGCCTCGGGCATGTCGAAGGGGAGTCGGTTCGTCTCCGCGAACGCGGAGATGATGAACAGGAAGAACCCCAGAGACAGGGGCAAGACGAACCAGAGCCCCAGTTGCTGCTGCTGGAACACCACCTCGGTGAGCCGGACGTTCCCCGCCAGGATGAGCACAGGGATGAGGGCCAACCCCATCCCCACCTCGTAGCTCACCATCTGGGCCGCGGCCCGGAGCCCCCCGAGGAAGGCGTACTTGTTGTTGGACGCCCACGCTCCGAGGGTGATCCCGTACACACCCAGGCTTCCCAGGGCGAGCATGAAAAGGATCCCGATGGGGACGTCGGCCACGATCATGTCGACCACCCCCCACGGCGTGGGAAGGGGCGCGGCGAAGGGAATGACCGCGAAGGTCACCAGCGCCGGGGTGATGGACAGCATGGGACCCAGAACGAAGAGCACCTTGTGGGCGCCCCCGGGCATGGTCTCTTCCTTGAGGAAGTTCTTCAGCCCGTCCGCGATGGGCTGGAGGAGTCCCCAAGGCCCGACCCGGTTGGGACCGCTCCGGTCCTGGATCCAGGCGGAGATCTTCCGTTCGGCGAGGGTGGTGTAGGCGACCACGAGCATGAGAATCGCGAACATGCCGAGGACCTTCGCCACCGAGGCGATGAGGAATACGGAGGTGGACAGGTCGTTCACGTCGTCAGTCTCCGGCCAACTGGGCAGGCTCGGCCATGAGCGCTCCCCTGGTTCCGATGGTGTCGTAGTCCAACCCTGAGAAGGCCGCTACCGACTGGGCCACCTGCGCGAAAGCCCCGGCCGCGTCCGTCGGGACGTCGCCGTCGGTGAGGACCGCGTTGAGGGCCCCGAGAACGAGCCACGCCGGCCTCGCCATCCCCGGGGGCTGGAGCGCGGGCCAGAAGCGCTGAACCCTCCCGTCCAGGTTGGTGAAGGTCCCCTCCTGCTCCGCTACCGTGGTGGTGGGGAGGACGAAGTCGGCGCCCTCCGCCGCCGGGGATCCGTGGGTACCCAGGTAGACGAAGAGCCCGACGGAGGAACCGAAATCGGCCTCCTGATCGGTCAACTGGTCGCCGAGGACGATGAGCGTCCCGGCCGTTGCCGGGAGATCCGCGAGGCCTCCCGATGCCCCGTCGTCCCCGACCCGCTCGAATCCCACGGCCCGGGCTCCCGCTGCGTTCGGCGCCAGTTCACGCCTCCTCGCGAGACCTGGGAACCCCTTCAGCACATCCTCATCGGGGGCCATGGGCAGTCGGAAGACACCCTTGCCTCCTCCCAGGGTCGCCAGGAGACCGGCGAGCATGCCCAGGTCTTCGTTGCACGCGCCGGGAGAGGCGATCACCGTGACCGGACCGTCCTGGGCCCGCAGGGCTTCGGCCAACCCGTCCAGGGCCTGGCGCCAATCGGAGGCCTCGAGGCGCTCCCCGCGACGGACCAGGGGGGCCTCGATACGGTCCGAGCGGTTCATCCACTCGTAGTTGCTCCTGCCCTGATCACACATCCAGAAGGCGTTGACCTCCAGGTTCTCCCTGGGCTTGAGCCGCTGAACCGCGTTGTCCCGGGTGTGGAGCATGATGTTGCACCCCTGGGAGCAGCTGGTGCATACCGACGGGGTATGATCCAGGTCCCAGGCCCGAGCCTTGAAGAGGAAGTCCTTGGAGACCAGGGCGCCCACGGGGCAAATATCCACGATGTTGCCGGCCCACCTGGTGCCCTCCAGGCCCTGCTCGAAGAAGGTGTCGATGACCGAACGGTCTCCTCGCTCCACGACGCAGAGCCGGGCGTCATCCTCCACCTCGTTCATGAAGCGGACGCAGCGGGTGCACATGACGCAGCGGTCGCCGTAGTAGAGCACGTCGCCGCCGAAGTCGTCCCGGCCGAACACCCGCTTGGGCTCCCGGCCTCGACCGTGGGGCCGACCCTCCCGGTGCACATAGTTCTGGAGGTCGCACTCCCCGGCCTGGTCGCAAATGGGACAGTCCAGGGGGTGGTTGACCAGATAGAACTCCAGCACGCCGGTCCTGGCCCCCAGGGCCACCTCGGACTGGGTGCGGACCACCTGGTCCTGCTGAGCCTGCGTGACGCAGGACGGGAGCGGCTTGGGGGCGCCTTCCACCTCGACCAGGCAGAGCCGGCACTGGGCCGGTGCGCTGAGTCCGGGGTGGTAGCAGTAGTGCGGGATCTCCTCACCGACCTGCTTCGCGGCCTCCAGCAGGGACGTCCCCTTGGGGACCGTGACCTCCCTGCCGTCGATGGTGAGGGTGACCGTATCTGGGTTGTTTCCGTTGTCTGCCATATCCAGTGTCGTCAGGCCGCCCCGACCCGCTCACCGCGACGGATGAGGGCCAGGTATTCGTCCCGGAAGCTCTCGATTGAGGAAACCACCGGCGCGGCGGCGGAATCGGATAGGACGCAGATGGTCGTGCCCGTCATCTGCTTGCTGATCTCGAGGAGGGTGTCCAGGTCGTCCTCGGTGCCCCGACCGTCCTCGATGCGGGTCAGGATCTTGGTCATCCAGGCCGAGCCCTCGCGACAGGGCGTGCACTGCCCGCAGGACTCATGGGCATAGAACTGGACCATGCGCCGAACCTGCTTGACGATATCGGTGCTCTCGTCCATGACGATCACCGACGCGCAGCCCAACATGGATCCCCGCTCCTCCACGCCCTCGTAGGACAGCTCCATGCCCGCGGACTGCTCGGCCGTGAGAATGGGAACGGAGCTTCCACCGGGGATGAGCGCCTTGAACGCCTTCCCGTCCTTCATTCCACCACAGACGTCGTTCAGCAGCTCGTCGAAGTTGAAGCCCATGGGCAACTCGTAGTTCCCGGGCCGGTTCACATGGCCGGAAACGCAGAAGAGCTTGGTGCCCTTGCTGCCTTCCGTCCCCCATTGGGTGTACCAGGCTCCCCCATGCTCGATGAGGTGGGGCACGGTGGCCAGCGTCTCCACGTTGTTCACGGTCGTGGGGTTCCCGAACGCCCCGACCTGTGCCGGGAAGGGCGGCTTCACACGGGGCTGGCCCCGCCGGCCCTCCAGGGAGTTCAGAAGACCCGTTTCCTCGCCGCAGATGTACGCGCCGGCGCCGAGATGCACCGTCACGTCGATATCCACACCGGACCCCAGGATGTCCTTGCCCGCGTAGCCGGCCGCATACGCCTCCTCCACCGCCCTGCCCAGAATGGCGGAGGTCTCGAAGAACTCACCCCGGCAGTAGATGTAGACGTGGCTCGCCCGGATGGCGAAGGCGGAGATCAGACACCCCTCGATGACCTGATGGGGAGTCCAGCGGATGATCTCCCGATCCTTGAATGTGCCGGGCTCGGACTCGTCCGCGTTGCAGACCAGGTAGGAGGGAATCCGAGGTTCCTTGGGCATGAAGCCCCACTTGACTCCGGTTGGGAATCCGGCACCCCCTCGTCCCCGGAGTCCCGAGGCCTTCACCTCGTCGATGACCGCGTCCCGGTCCATCTCCAGGGCCTTCTTCAGGGACTTGTACCCGCCCCGTGCCTCCCACCCGGAAAGGGTGCGGGCCTCGGGGTCCCCGAAGTGCTCGGAGAGGATCCGAACCTCTTTTTCGTGTTGGTAGGGATAGGCCATATCAGGCGCCCTCGGAGCGGAGCCGGTCCAGAATGGCCGGCACGTCTTCCGGGTTCACGTTCTCGAAGTAGGACGAGTTGATCTGAACACAGGTCGGGAAGCCACAGGCGGCGAGGCACTCGGCCTCGATCACCGTGAAGTTCCCATCCTTGGAGGTCTGCCCCATCTCGGTCCCGGTGCGGTCGAGAAACGCCTGGAGGACGTCGTCGGCCCCGCACAGGTTGCAGGAGATGTTGGTGCAGACCTGGATCAAATAGCGGCCCACCGGCCGCTTGTTGTACATGGTGTAGAAGGTGGTCACGCCCCGGACATAGGCGGGCGAGAGGTCCAGAAGGGCCGCCACCTCGTCCATGGTCTGGGGAGAGACGTGGCCCCTGATCTCCTGCGCCAGATTCAGCGCCGGAAGGAGGGCCGCCCGGGCGTTGGGATACCGGCTCCGGATCTTCTCGAAGCGCTCCAGGTAGGGGCCCTCGAACAGCTTGGCGTCCGGACGCTTGTCGGCGAGCATGTAGGGATACGTGTTCACGCCCCCACCCTGCTCTCCCTCCAGCGGACGGTCGCCGAGGTAGTCCAACCCCCGGACCTGCTCCTCGGTCAGGTCGAACTCGCCGGTGTTGCCGGCCCAGCCCGGGTTCTTGAAGGGGGCCGGGCCGCCGCCGGCCGATCCCGTATCACTCATCGATCGATTTCTCCGAGAACGATGTCCAGGCTGGCGTTCACCATGATGACGTCGGAGAGGAGAGACCCCTCGACCAGCCTGGAGATCGTGGAAAGGTTGACGAAGGACGGCGGCCGCACACGCCACCGGACCGGCTTCGTCCCACCGTCGCTGACCAGGTACATGCCCAGCTCACCCTTCGAGGCCTCCACGGGGAAATACGTGTCCCCGGCCGGCGCCTTGATCCCCTCCATGATCAGCTTGAAGTGGTGGATCATGGACTCCATGTCGTTCATGGCGTCCGTCTTGGAGGGAAGGGAGATGTTGGGATCCTGGACGTCCATGGGTCCGCCCGGGAGCCGCTCCAGGGCCTGGTAGAGGATCCGCACGCTCTGCCGCATCTCCTCCATGCGGACCAGGTACCGATCGTAACAGTCCCCGTTCTCACCGACCGGGACCTCGAAATCGTAGGTCTCGTAGTCGTAGTAGGGCCGGTCGCGGCGGACGTCGTAGGGAATTCCCGATGCCCTCAGGTTGGCGCCGGTGAGCCCGTGGTTGATGGCGTCGTCGGGCCCGATGGCTCCGATGTCCATCATGCGGCCCTGGAGGATCCCGTTCGTGGTGAGGAGGAAGTCGCACTCGTCCAGGGTCTTGGGGAAGTGGTCCAGGAACTCACGGAGCTGGTCGATCCAGCCGTTGGGGATGTCTGCCATCATCCCTCCGACCCGGGTGGCCGACGTGGTGATCCGGGCCCCGGTGTACGCCTCGTGGAGCCGGTAGATCTTCTCCCGCTCCTGGAACGAGTAGAGGAAGGGCGTGAACGCCCCCACGTCGATGGCCGTCGTACCCAGCCAGAGGAGGTGTCCGAAGATCCGGTCCAACTCCATGAGGACCACCCGGAACACCTTGCAGCGCTCCGTGACCTGGATCTCCATGAGATTCTCCACCGCCATCACGTACGCGCAGTTGTAGATTAGGGGCGCCAGGTAGTCCATCCGGTCCGTGAGCGGGACGATCTGATTCCAGCTCCGGTACTCGCCGAGCTGCTCGAAGGAGGAGGGGAGGTAGCCGATGTGGGGCGTGCACTTGACCACCGTCTCGCCGTCCAGCTCCATGACCAGTCGCAAGACACCGTGTGTGGCGGGATGCTGGGGACCCACGTTGATGAGCATGCGCTCGGAGTCGAGCCCGGGCTCCTCGAAGTCCACCGGGGCCCAACGGTCTTTTCAGCCATATCGTTCACGCCTCGAAAGCGGATGCCGGGGCCTGGGCTCAGTTCTCATCGGAATCGGGGACCGCCGCCGGGATGACCTGGGGATCCCTTCCCTCGCCGATCTCCTGGGGGATGTAGTAGTCGTCGGGGTCCTGGCTGAGTGCTCGCCGCGTCTGCTCCGCTCGGGAGAAGCGCCCACGCAGCGGGAAGTCCTTCCGAAGCGGATGCCCTTCGGCGTAGTTCTCGGGCATCATGATGCGCCGCAGGTCCGGATGCTCGGTGAACTCGATCCCGAACAGGTCGTAGACCTCCCGTTCGAGCCAGTCGGCGGCGGCCCAGAGGTCCACCACCGAGCGGATCTCCAGGGCGGAGAGGGGCAACTCGCACTTCACCCGCAGGGTCAGGTGGTGCTCCAGGCTGAAGAGGTTGTAGACCACTTCCAGGGGACGGCCCTGACCGAAATCCACCGCGGTGACGTCGGAGAGGAAGAGGTAGCGCTGATCCGGGTCGTCCCGGAGCCACTCCAGGACCTCGTGGTTGCGCTCAGGGCGAACGAATACGACGAACTGGTCGCTGTGATTCTCGTTCCCGGGCATGACCTGGGCGCGGCCGACGGCGTCCCCGAAGCGCTCCCGCAGGGCGTCCACCGACGGATGCCCCGAGGGCTTCGAGGGATCGAGTCCGCGGTCTTCGACGACCGGGGCCTCGGAAGGGGTCGGGCCCTGGGCGACGGCGTCGAAGCCCGAGGCTTTGGAATCGGACATGGATCGGCCCTCGATCGTCAGGGGATGAGGTCTTCGGGACGCTCGACCGCGGAGGCGCGGTTCTCTCCGCCGAGCCGGTTCTGGCTGGTGGAGTTTCCGAACGGCCCGGAGAGGGCGGCTACCTCGGAGGCGTTTGCCCGCGGCTTCCCGACGAGGAGCGGATCCTCCGCCCTGAGGGCAGCGTGATCGGCCAGGCTCTCACTCCGGATCTTCTCCTGGATCATCAGGAGGCCGTAGATGAGTCCCTCGGGTCTGGGCGGACAGCCAGGGATGTAGACATCCACCGGGACGATGGTGTCGATCCCCTGGACCATGGAGTAGACGTCGAACACACCCCCCGAGGAAGCGCACGCGCCCATGGAGATGCACCACTTGGGTTGGGGCATCTGGTCCCAGATCCGGCGCAGCACGGGCGCAAGCTTATAGGGGACCCGGCCGGCGCAGATCAGGACGTCGGCCTGACGGGGCGAGAAAGACATCCGCTCCATCCCGAAACGGGAGAGATCGAAGTCCGACGCGAACCCAGCCATCATCTCGATCGCACAGCACGCGGTGCCGAACGGCATGGGCCAAAGCGAGTTCCGTCGGGCCCAGTTCACCACCCAGTCCACCTGGGTCGTGAGGAAGGTCGGGCTCCCCTGCCCGAACATACCCATGGGGCCCTTGGAGTCCGGCTGTTCTACTCCCACTCCAGGCCTCCCTTCTTCCATTCGTAGAGGAGACCGATGGCGAGAACCGCAATGAAGAGGAGCACGGCCACGAAGGGCCCCCAACCCAGGTCCCGCATGGAGACGGCCCAGGGGATGAGGAACACGGTCTCGAGATCGAAGACGATGAAGCTGATGGCCACCACGTAGAACTTCACGGAGAAGCGGGCCCGGGTGTCGCCCAGTGGGATCATCCCGGACTCGTAGGGCATCAGCTTTTGCGGAGTGGGTCGTCGGGGGTTGAGAATCGCCGAGGCGACCCACATTCCCACTGCGGTGGCAACCGACATGGCCAGCAGCAGGAGTATGGGTATGTAAAGAACCGACATGTGTCGTTTTTTCCCTTACTTCACGTGCGATGAGGACGCCGAAGAAAGGCGCCGGAACATACCCGGACCCTCGAAACAGTGTCAAGCTGAAACGACCCGTGTTGACGCAGAAAACGTGCCGTTTGCCCGGGTCCGACGACTGCCCCTATAATGCCCGCCGTCAACGCCGGGAAGCGGATCGCTCGAAGGCCGCCGCCAAATGCCGGCTGCGCCGCCGCTCTCCCCTTCGAATCCCCCCTTTGCGGGACCTCACCGATGAGCATCAAGAACGACCGCTGGATCCGCCAGATGAGCGAAGAGCACGGGATGATCGAGCCCTTCGAGCCTGGGCAGGTGCGGGGGGGTAGGATCTCCTACGGCACGTCCTCCTTCGGATACGACATTCGGGTCGCCCCGGACTTCAAGGTGTTCACGAACGTCCACAACGTGATCGTGGATCCCAAGGAGTTCGACGATCGATCCTTCGTCGACGTCGCCGCTCCGGAGTGCATCATCCCGCCCAACTCGTTCGCCCTGGCTCGGACCGTGGAGTACTTCCGCGTACCCCGGGACGTCCTGGTGGTCTGTGTCGGGAAGAGCACCTACGCCCGCTGCGGGATCATCGTGAACGTGACCCCCCTCGAGCCCACCTGGGAGGGTCATCTCACGCTGGAGATCTCCAACACAACGCCCCTCCCGGCCAAGGTCTACGCCGACGAGGGCATCGCCCAGCTCCTGTTCTTCCAGGGCGACGAGGCGCCTGAGACGGCCTACGCGGACCGGAAGGGCAAGTACCAGGGCCAGCGTGGCGTGACCCTCCCTCGACTCTAGTCCCGTCCGGATCGGGTGGTTCTCGGCGGGAGCCCCCGGGAGGATCGCCGGGGGCCCCGTTCCCGAGGATCACCTCGCTGGGGCGACCCCCAGCATCTCCACCTCGAAGACCAGGGTGGCGTACGGCGGGATCCCCGCCGGATGGCCCTGGGCTCCGTAGGCGAGCTGGTAGGGGATCACCAGCTTTCGGACTCCACCCACCCTCATCCCCTGAAGGCCCTCGTCCCATCCCGGGATCACCATTCCGGCGCCAAGGACCAACCCGAAGGGCCCCCGACCCGAACTGGAGTCGAACGACTCCCCGTCCACGAACCAACCGGTGTAGTGGACCTCCACCCTGGATCCGGACGAGGCCAGGTCCCCCTCTCCCACCGACACGTCCTCGATGTAGAGTCCGCTCTCGGACCGGGTCATGGCATCCAGGTTCACCTGGAGTTCCGGGGCGTAGGTTTCCTGGGACGGTTCCATGGGCTGGCGCTCGGTTGTGGGTGAATCTGCGGTCGCCCCACCACAGGATGTGGCAAGGATGGTGAGGGCCACGGAGCCCATCACACGGAGCGGCGAGCGTCGCCCCGAGGGTTCCCAGCCCTTCGAACCTGGCGTTCGGTGCGGTCTCATCTCTTCTCCCTTTCGAACACGATTCGGCCGCCGACGATGGTGTAGAGGGCTCGAACGTCCTTCAGCGCCGCCGGGTCCACCTGGAACGGGTCGGCGTCGAGGACCACCAGGTCGGCGAGCTTGCCTGCCTCCAGGGTCCCGAGGCGATCCTCCGCCATGGCCGCGTAGGCGTTGTTGACGGTGTAGGCTCTGAGCGCGGTCTCCACGTCGATCTTCTCCTCGGGGAACCAGCCGCCGGCAGGCGTGCCGTCCAGGGTCTCCCGTGTGACCGCCGCGTACACGCCCATCATGGGATTGGACGTGTACCACGCCGCGTTGGTCCCGGGCCAGTCGCTCCCGAAGGACAACAGGACGCCGGCGTCCTGCAGGGTCTTGAAGGCGTAAGCCCAGCGCCCCCGCTCTCCGATCCGCTCCTCCATCCAGCGCATGTCGTCGATGGTATGGTAGGGCTGCATCTCGGCGATGACGTCGAGATCGGCCATCCGTGCGGCCGTCTCGGGCCCCCGGACCACCTGGGTGTGGATGATGGCGAAACGCCGATCCGCCCGCGGGCCGTTCAGGTCTTCCACCCGCTGGTAGATGTCCAGGATGCGATCGATGGCCTCGTCCCCGATGGCGTGGACCCGGGGATTGAATCCGGCCGAGTCGGCGCCCATGACCAGACGCTCCATGTTCCCCTCCGGTAGGTACCCTGAGCCGTCATCGGTCACATACCCGGTGTTCGTGGGGTCCCGCCAACTGCCCCGGACGCCCGTGGTCAGGTAGGGCTCGTAGAATCGAGCCGCGGAGCTTCCCATGATGCCGTCCACGAAACCCTTCAAGCCCTGGTAGCGGATCCAGTCGTCGCCGAACCCCTCGACGATCCCAGCGTCCCGCATCTCGTCCCACGTGTCCAACACCATGCGCATGTTGACCCGGGCGGTCAGCTCTCCCGACTCCCGGAGGCGGTGGTAGACCTCGACCTGACCCGGAGGCGTGATGTCGAAAAAGGTGGTGACGCCGTTCTCGGCAAGCCGGGCCAGCGCCGCCCGCGCCTCGGCCAGCTTCTGATCCATGGGCTTCGGGGGCACGGCCGATCGGATCCGGGCCGCGGCGTCGGACCGCACCCGGCCGGTCATCATGCCGTCCTCACACTCCACACCGGACCAGGAACAGTCGGCGCCCGCAGCCTCCAACGCCGGAGCGTTGGCCAGGTACATGGACCGGTCCCAGTTCCAGAGGATCGCCGGATTGCCGGGAGAGACCGGATCGATGAGGGAACGGTCCGGATCGAAGGGCACGTCGGATGCCCCCTCCCCTTCCCGCCCGGTGGAACTCATGGCCCACTGCTCATAGGCGCCCCACATCCCTCCCACGATCCACGCTCCACGGGGCAGCCTCGCCGCGGTGGCCTGGACCTCCGCGACCAGGCCCTCGGCGTCGGAGACCTCGAGGAGGTTGATCCCCAGAAGCAGCTCTCCGGCCCGGTTGAAGTGGGTGTGGTTGTCGATGAACCCCGGTGACACGAACGTCCCCGGCAACTCCAGGATCCGGGTCTCGGTACCGACGAGGGAAGCCACGTCGGCTTCCGATCCCACCCTCACGATCCGGTCCCCACGGACGGCCACGGCCTCCGCCCAGGGGGCCTCCTGAGTCCCGGTCCAGACACGGGCGTTGCGGATGACCAGATCCGCGGGCTCGTCGTTGGAGACCGCCCGGCAACCGGTGGCGGCCAGGACGAGAGCCGGGAGGAGCAGGCAACGTCCGATGGGGGCCCGGCCTGAAGGGCTCTGGCCACCGCGAGCTCGCCGACCCGTGGAGGAGCGCCGTCGTCGGGGATGACGCATGGAGAGGAAGGGTCCGCCGTGGGAGGCCATAGATGAATCCCTGGTCCAATGTTTCCGGTCGATGTCCCGGGGGAGAATGCCCCACCCGCCCACAGGGTGCAAACAACGACGCCCCGCCCGGAGCGAGTCCGGGAGGGGCGTGGGGCAACGGTCAGGGGACCGGGTTACGCCATGGCGGCCTCTGGCTTGGCCCGCAGGGTCGCCCCTACGAGGTCCCTGTTCAGCCTGGCGATGTAGTCCACGCTGATCCCCTTGGGACACGCGGTCTGGCATGCACCGTGGTTGGTGCAGGTCCCGAATCCCTCGTCGTCATGGGTGCCGATCATCTCCAGGACGCGCATGTCGCGTTCGGGCTGGCCCTGGGGCAGGACCCCCAGATGGGTGACCTTGGCCGCCGTGAACAGCATGGCCGATGCATTGGGACAGGCCGCCACACAGGCTCCGCACCCGATGCACGCCGCGGCGTCGAAGGCCAGGTCCGCGTCCTCCTTCTCGATGGGAATCGCGTTGGCATCCTGCGCCGCACCCGTCCGTATCGACACGTATCCACCTGCCTGGATGATCCGGTCGAACGCGGTCCGGTCTACCACCAGATCCCGGATGACGGGAAACGCCGCGGCCCTCCACGGCTCGATATAGACGTCCTGCCCGTCCCGGAACTCCCGCATGTGCAGCTGGCAGGCGGTGGTCATGCTCCGATGGCCGTGGGGAACCCCGTTGATGACCAGCCCGCAGGTGCCACAGATCCCCTCCCTGCAGTCGTGGTCGAAGGCGATGGGCTCCCCGCCCTCTCTCGTGATCCGGTCGTTCACCAGGTCCAGCATGTCCAGGAAGGACATGTCCTCGCTGATGTCCGGGGCCTCGTAGACCTCGAACCGGCCGGAGGCATCGGGGCCATCCTGCCTCCATACGTGAAGCTTCAAATCCATTACTTGTAGCTCCTCTGGGAGAGAGGCACGTACTCGAACTCCAGCGATTCCTTGTGCAGCGTCGGAGCCTCCCCGACACCCTTGAATTCCCAAACCGCCGAGTAGGCGTAGTTCTCGTCGTCGCGCTTGGCCTCGCCGTCCTCGGTGACGTGCTCCTCCCGGAAGTGGGCTCCGCAGGACTCGTCCCGGTCCAGGGCGTCGTAGCACATGAGTTCGGCGAACTCCAGGAAGTCGGCCACCCTTCCGGCCTTCTCCAGGGACTGGTTGAAGGTCTCTCCGCTGCCCGGCACCCGAACCTCCCGCCAGAACCGTTCCCTTAGCTCGGGGATCTCGGTCAGCGCGTCCTGTAGTCCTTCCCGGGTCCGGGACATCCCGCAGGCGTTCCACATGAGCCGTCCCAGCTCTATGTGGAAGTCGTCCACGGTCTTGGTTCCGTTCACCGCCAGGAGCTTGGCCGTGCGGTCGTTCACATCCCGCTCCACGTCGGCGAACGCGGCATGTCCCGTATCCATCTGGTCCAGACGGGCCTGGGCCAGGTAGTCCCCGACGGTGAGAGGAATCACGACGTACCCGTCCGCCAGCCCCTGCATGAGTGCCGAAGCCCCCAGCCGGTTGGCGCCGTGGTCCGAGTAGTTCGCCTCACCGATGACGAACAGCCCGGGAACGGTGCTCATCAAGTTGTAGTCCACCCACAGCCCGCCCATGGTGTAGTGGGGAGCCGGGTAGATGCGCATAGGCACCTTGTAAGGGTTCTCGCCGGTGATCTTCTCGTACATCTCGAAGAGGTTGCCGTACTTCTCCGAGATCGTGCGCTCTCCGTCCCGCTCGATGGCGTGCTTGAAGTCCAGGTACACGCCGTTTCGCAGCGCACCCACGCCGTGCCCGGCATCCACCAGTTCCTTCGCCCTCCGGGATGAGATGTCCCGTGGCGCGAGGTTTCCGAACGACGGGTAGAATCGCTCCAGGTAGTAGTCCCGCTCTCCCTCGGGAATGTCGCCCGCCGCCCGGTCGTCGCCGGCCCGGGCAGGGACCCAGATTCGCCCATCGTTGCGAAGGGACTCGCTCATCAGGGTGAGCTTGCTCTGGTATTCTCCGCTCTGGGGGATGCACGTGGGATGGATCTGGGTGAAGCAGGGGTTGGCGAACCCGGCGCCCCGCTTGTGGGCCCTCCAGGTCGCGGTGACGTTGCAGTTCTTCGCGTTCGTGGAGAGGAAGAAGACGTTGGAATACCCGCCGGTCCCCAGCACGACGGCGTCCCCCAGATGTCGCTCGACCTTCCCGGAGACCAGATCCCGGGTGATGATCCCCCGAGCCACCCCGTCCACCACCACCACGTCCAACATCTCGACCCGGGAATGGACCTTCACCTTCCCGGCGGCGACCTGCCGCTCCATGGCCTGGTAGCATCCGAGCAGGAGCTGCTGCCCCGTCTGCCCCCGGGCGTAGAACGTCCGGGAGACCTGGGCGCCTCCGAAGGACCGGTTGGCCAGGAGTCCACCGTACTCCCGGGCGAAGGGCACGCCCTGGGCCACGGCCTGGTCGATGATGTTCAGGCTGAGCTGAGCCAGCCTGTAGACGTTGGCTTCCCGAGAGCGGAAGTCGCCGCCCTTCACCGTGTCGTAGAAGAGACGGAAGACCGAGTCGCCGTCGTTCTGATAGTTCTTGGCCGCGTTGATCCCCCCCTGGGCCGCGATGGAGTGGGCGCGCCTGGGGGAGTCGTTGTGGGTGAAGACCTCGACCTCGTAGCCCAGCTCCGCCATGGTGGCGGCGGCCGAAGCTCCGGCGAGTCCCGTGCCCACGATGATGACCCGGTATTTACGCTTATTGGCGGGATTCACCAGCTTCATGTCGAAGCGGTGCTTGTCCCACTTCTCCTCAATGGGTCCGGATGGAATCGCGCTGTTCAGTTCCATTCCGAGAGTCCCTCCCGATCAGAGGGGTCGGCGCCGCGCGGGCGAGCCGACCCTAAGAAACGACCCCCACCAGAACGCTGATGGGGACCGAGATGAATCCGAAGTAGATCGCCGCCGTCAGGACCGCCGCCAGAGGCCTCCGGAACTTGTCGTACTTGGGGTGCGACGCTCCGAGGGTCTGGGTGGCGCTCCAGAGACCGTGGTACAGGTGGAGTGCCAACGCCGACACGGCCACGAGATAGAATCCCGCCACCGCCGGCGTCTGGAACCCGATCACGAGGTTCCCGTACGCGTCGCCCGGCGTGAAGTCCGGGTGGGCGTTCCCGATGGTGAAGTGCATGAGGTGGTAGATCACGAAGGCCAGGATGATCAGCCCTCCCCACCGCATGGTTCGAGAAGCGTACGAGAACGACAGGTTCTTCAGCTTGTGTGCGTACCGGGACCCGGTGGCCCGACGGCTCTGCTGGTAGGTCTCCCACGCAGCGAGCATGTGGATTCCCACCGCCCCGAGGAGCACCACGCGGAAGATCCAGAGAAACACGCCGTGGGGGAGAGCGGGGTACCCCACCTCCCTGAGCCACTCGGCATAGTGATTGAAGGCGTCGGCGCCCATGAAGACCTTCAGGTTGCCGAACATGTGCCCGATCAGGAAGAGGAACAGGAACGCTCCCGAGAGGGCCATCAGGTATTTCTTCCCTACCGAAGATCGATAGAGGGTCATCACCCTACGCATCGCGACTCCTGACGCTCAATGGGCGCGGATTCGAAGGTTGGGCTCGCCGACATGAGCGCGGTCAGAGCGACTTCAACAGATCGAGGGTGGACCGGACGTGGTCGGCGCTGGTGGTCAGGGCAGCCCGCTCGTCGTCGGTGAGCTCCACCTCGATGACCTCCTTCAGGCCGCCCTCACCCAGCTTGCAGGGGACCCCGAGGTAGATGTCGTTGAAGCCGTACTCGCCCTGGAGATAGGCGGCGCACGGAAGGATCCGGTTCTTGCCCTTCACGATCGCCTCGGCCATCTGGACCGCCGCGGACGAGGGAGCGTAGTACGCGCTGCCCGTCTTCAGGTAGGAGACGATCTCGCCGCCGCCCTTCCGGGTCCTCTCGACGAGGGCGTCCAGACGGTCCTTCGAGACGAGCTGCGTGAGGGGGATACCGCCCACGGACGTGGTGCTGATGAGGGGCACCATGGTGTCGCCATGGCCCCCGAGGACCAGAGCCTGGATGTCCTCCACCGAAACGTCGAGCTCCAGGGCGATGAAAGAGCGGAACCGAGCCGTGTCCAACACGCCCGCCATTCCGATCACGCGCTCCCTGGGGAAGCCCGTCGTCTCCCGGGTCACGTAGGTCATGATGTCCAGCGGGTTGGATACCACGATCACGATGGAGTCCGGCGCGACCCGCTTGATCTCCCCTGCGACCGAACGGACGATGTCGGCGTTGATCTTGAGGAGGTCGTCCCGGCTCATCCCGGGCTTCCGGGCCACCCCCGCGGTCACGATGAAAATGTCGGACCCCGCAGCCATGTCGTAGTCGTTGGTGCCCACGACGCGGGAGTCGAAGCCTTCGACGGGTGCGCTCTCCCACTGGTCGAGGGCCTTGCCCTGGGGGATGCCATCGAGGATGTCGATGAGTACCACCTCACGAGCGAGTTCCTTCTCCGCCACGCGCTGTGCGGCGATCTCTCCGACGTGCCCCGCTCCGACGACCGTGATCTTCTTGCAATTCATGGGAAGAGCTCCCTGGGATGGACGGGCTTTCCGGCGCCTCAAGAAGCCGTTGAGGCTTGAAGGATGTTAACCGGAAAACCCCGTGTTTTCCAGGGCTTTAGAGCAGTTTTCGTGCCGCGGTCCCGGTTCCGTCAGCCGCCGGTCTGGGAGAGGGCAATGAGCCCTCCGGAGCCCGAATTCTCGCCCTGGACCAGGAGGTGCCGTTCCGGTTTGGTCCGAAGCGTCTCCTCGATGAGGGGCAGGATGTCCGATCCGGCCCGAAGCGGGTCCCGAAGGTTGGTCTGGAGGTCCCCGAAGAGGCAGGGCCGGAGTTGCCCATCGGCGGTGAGGCGGAATCGATTGCAGCGGTCGCAGAAGTTGTGGCTCATGGGCGTGATGACCCCGATGGTCCCCATGGCTTCCGGGAGCTGGAAGTAGTCGGCCGGACCGTTTCCGTCGGGACCGCGGACCGGGACCAGTTCGTCGATCTCCCGGATCAGTTCCAGGGCCTCATCACAGGTGAGGGTGCTCCCGGCGCTCAACTGCAGGTTCGAATCGGTAGGCATGATCTCGATGAAGCGGACGTGCCAGGCCCGGTCCTGGGTCAGTCGGGCGAAGTCCCGGATCTCGTCATCGTTCCGGCCACGGATCAAGACGGTGTTGATCTTGATCGGATCGAAGCCCACCCGCTCGGCCTCCGCCAGGCCGTCCATGATCCGCTGGTAGCTGCCCGGCCGCCGGGCCAGGGCATCGACCCGGTCAGGCCGGAGGGAATCCAGCGAGACGTTGATCCGGTTCAGACCGGCGTCCCGAAGAGGCTCCGCCAGGCGGTCCAGGAGTACGGCGTTCGTGGACAGGGAGATATCGTCGATCCCGGGAACGGCAGAGATCATCTCGACCAGCTTCACCAGGTCCTGCCGCACCAGGGGCTCTCCCCCGGTGAGCCGGACTCTGCGAAGACCCAGCCCGGCCATGGTCCGCACGATCCCGGCGATCTCCTCGTAGGTTAGGAGCTCGTCGCGCTTCATCCAGGGCAGGCCCTCCTCGGGCATACAGTAGACGCAGCGCAGGTTGCACTTGTCGGTGACCGAGACGCGGAGGTACTCCACGGTGCGTCCGAACCCGTCCACCATGACAGGCAGCTCGCGGCGGCCGCGCTCCAGACCGGCGTCGCTCAAAGGTCCGCTCCCGGCACGACCCCGGAAACCCACTCGGAGGCCCCGTCGGGGTGGCGCTCCTTCTTCCAGATCGGGAGGCGCCTCTTGATCTCCTCCATCACATACCGGGATGCCCGGTACGCTTCGTCCCGGTGCGGACTGGAAACGGCCACGGCCACGCTGATGTCTCCCACCTCGAGGTCTCCCACCCGATGCACGACGTGGATCCGATCGGTCGTCAGGATCTCCTCCGCCTCGGCGATGATCCGTTCGAGTTCAGCACGGACCATGCCTTCGTAGGCCTCGTACGTGATCCCCGTGACCGGCCGCCCCTCGTGATGATCCCGGACCACTCCCAGGAAGAGGAGGACCGCACCGTCCCGGTCGTCCCCCACCCGGCCCAGGACGTCTCCGCTCCGGATCGGATCTCCGGTAACCAGGGCGGTGCCCATGCGGGGCCCCTACCCTCCCGCCACGGGCGGAATCAGGGCCACCTCGTCACCGTCGGCGAGGGGAGAGGTCCGCTCAGCGTAGGCCTGGTTGACCGCCACCGCGGTGGCCGGAGCCACCGCCGCCAGAGAGGGGATCATGGACTCCAAGCTCGCGAGGAGGTCTTCGACGGTGCTTCCCTCGGCGAGTTGCACCTCCACCGAGGAGCGACCGGAGGCCTCCCTGAGTTGGGCGAAAAGGAGGGTTCGGACCTGCATGGAATCGCGGGTTCTGGAGGGGCGGGACGTTCGAAGGGGCCACCCCGCGGGGCGGCCCCTGGAGAGTTACCGCAGGCCGGTAGAGGCGTCAATCCCTCAGCGCACTCCGCCAGCCTCTCCCCCGGGGGGCATCCCGCCGGGCGGGCCGCCGAAGCCCTCCCGGCCCCGCACCCCCTGGATCCGCTGGTTGAGGCGGTCCCGGAATACGATGAACCGGAGACGCTGTTCCGGCGTCAGGTCCTCCGCCAGCGCCTCCATCTCCCGCTTGAACAGGGACAGTTCCTCCTCACGGAGCGAGACCATCTCGTCCAGGAGGCCCGCAGCCTCTGAATCCTCTCGCTCTCCGGCCTCCAATACGGCCTGAATCCTGAGACGGGTGGCTCTCTCTCGACGGGCCAGCTCCCGCCGCTCCTCCTGGAAGACTTGCAAACTGCTCTGCACCCGGGAGAACTGCTCCTCGGAAAGACCGAGATCCAGCCGTATGCGTTCACCGAAAGCCCGCCGCAGCTGGGCCTCCATATTCTGTCGGGACTGCGTCTGGGCCCGAACCCGAGCGCCGCCCTGCTGGGCGACCAACGGTCCCATGGAGCCCGCCGCGATGCCGGCCACCAGGAGCCACGTTCCCACACGCACCCATCGCCTCAGCTTCATGATTCCAACTCCTCCAACAGGGCCTCCAACTCCTCATCGGACAGATCCTCCAACACCATGCCGCCGGCCACGACCGGGTCCTCACCCATGTAGAACGCATACCCGTCCTCGGCCGGAGCCGCCGCCAGGGCGTCCACCGCCGTCAGATCCGGGGCGGCTTCCTCGCCGCCGAACCAGAGCACCGTGGTACCCAGGGCGATCACGAGGACCGCAGCAGCGGGGAGGGACCAGCGCAACTCAGACCACACCCGGGAGGCCCGGCCATGACGCGGCATGGGGATCACCCCGTCACCCACGCTCACCGGACCGGTGAACCGATGCCGTTCGGCGAATGCCGCCGCGGCCGCCCCACGCACCCCCTCCAGAGACCCGGGCCGGGGCTCTGGACGCTCCGCCTCCAACTCGCCGATCAAGGCCAGGAGGGCCCGACACTCGGAACACGAGGTCAGATGCCCGTCCACACCTCTCCGCTGCCCCGGGGAAAGCGCACCCAGATGCAGTTCCGGGAGCAGGTCCCGGACGTGGTCGCAGCCCATGTCATTCATCACTCACCAACTCTCTCAACCGGCGGATGCCGTGGTGGTAGTTCACCCTCGCCGCACCCTCGGAGGAATCGATCAACTCGCCAACCTCCCTGAAACTCAGGCCTTCGAATATCCGAAGGCTCACCGCAAGCCTCTGCTTCTCCGGGAGCGAGTCCAGTTTCTCCCTCACCCCCTCAGCCCGCTCCGCCACCGCGAGGCGATGCACCACGTCCGGATCTTCCTCACCGGGCTCGGGCGCCGCTTCCAGGGGCGCCTCCCTTCGGCTTCGACCCCTGCGCAGTAGACCCCGGGCCACGTTCGCCGCGATGGCCAATAGCCAGGTCCGGAACGCGGCGTCGCCCCGGTAACGGTCCAGGGCCTTGATCGCCCTGATGAAGGTCTCCTGAGCCGCGTCGTCGGCCAGGTCCGCGTCACCCAGAATGGCGACCGACGTCCGGTACACCGATGCGTGGTGCCGTACGACCAGGAGATCCACTGCCTCCGCGTGTCCGTTCCTCGCCTCCTGGACCAGAATCTCGTCCGGGCGAGCGTCTCGTGCGGTTTCTATCATGGCTGACCCTTAGACCCTCGCCGGACCGGGAGCGTTAAACCCGGCTGAGAGGGGAACGCACAGAGGGGAGGCCCCCACCGGTGCAGGGACCCCCCCCGGTTCGCCCCTGGACGGGGACGAGGGTCGATGAGTCGAGTCAGTCGGAGACCTGGGCCCGCAGATGCTTGGAAGGCTTGAAGACCGGGACGGACCTGGAGGGGACAGCCACCGGATCGCCGGTCCGGGGATTCCTGGCCATGCGGGACTTCCGATCCCGGACCTTGAAGGTGCCGAACCCCCGGATCTCGATATTGTGGCCTTCCGCGAGGGCCTGCTTGACCGCGTTCAGGAACCCGTCCACCACGAGTGCGCAGTCTTTCTTGGTGATGCCGGGCCCGATTGCATCGGCGACCTGCTCGACGAGGTCCGCTTTCGTCATCCAATCCTCCTGAAACACCCTCGGGCCACGGGATCGTCCCTGGGACCCAGATACGTTTTGAAATGGTCTGGACCTACGTCCATGCGCCCAGCTTCGGAATGCCCGAAGGTCTACTCAGTACTGAAGTTCCGGCACCCCGGAACTGATCGGCGGCAAGGGTAACGCCCTAGCCTTCCCAGCGTCAAGCCGGCCCCCGGGGGCCCGGCCTCATCCGTTCGATCGATTCTCCAGCATCGCCAGGAAATCATCGAACAGATAGCGCGAGTCGTGGGGACCCGGTGCGGCTTCGGGATGATACTGTACGCTGAAGACCGGAAGGGAACGGTGAGCCACGCCCTCCACCGTCCCGTCGTAGAGGTTCACGTGGGTGAGCCGAAGGTCCGGAGCGCCGGGAATGCTCCGGTCCTCGGCCATCTCCACCGCGAACCCGTGATTCTGCGACGTGATCTCCACGATGTCGCGATCCAGGTTCCGGACAGGGTGATTTCCACCGTGGTGGCCGAAGGGAAGCTTGTACGTTCGGGCTCCGAACGCCCGACTGATGAGCTGGTGGCCCAGGCAGATCCCGAATACGGGGCAGTCCTCCTCGGCGAGAGCCTTGATGACGTCGATGGCCTGGGCCACCGCCGCCGGGTCCCCGGGGCCGTTGGACACGAAGATCCCGTCGGGCCGCTCCGCCAGAACCTCCTCCAGGGAGGTGGTGGCCGGCAGGATGGTCACGCGACAGCCACGCTGGGCCAGGAGGCGAGGGCTGTTGGCCTTCACACCGAAATCGTACGCCAGGACATGGAACCGCTCCTCCCCCACCGCGGGCACTTCATAGCGGGCTTCGGTGGACACCCCGCACGCCAGGTCCAGCCCCTCCATGCGGGGATGGGAATCGATGAGCCGGGCGACCTCGTCCGGATCCCGGTCCCCGGGCGCGATCGCCCCCCTCATGGCACCGCGGGAGCGGATGTGCCGGGTCAGGGCCCGGGTATCCAGGTCCTCGATGGCCACGATGCCGTGCCGATCCAGGTAGTCGCCGAGGCCCTCCTCCGCCCTCCAGTTGGAGTGGAGCCGGGCGGACTCCCTCACGATGAAACCGGCCACGTGAGGGGCGGAAGACTCGGCATCCTCCTCGTTGAGCCCGTAGTTCCCCTGCATGGGCGAGGTCATGGTGACCAGTTGCCCCGAATAGGACGGGTCGGTGAGGATCTCCTGGTACCCACTCATGGAGGTGTTGAAGACCACCTCCCCGAGGGAGATGTCACGGCGGCCGAGGGCGCGGCCATCGAAACGGCGGCCGTCCTCGAGGAGGAGATATGCGTCGGTTGTAGAGGGCTGCGTGGTCACTTGGGGGGTCTCTCCGGAGGCGATTCCCGAGTCCGGCCCGTTCCGGGCTCGCCGGAATGTAGATCCCGGCGGACCCCGGTCAAGGCGCCGGCGGACTCGTCCCCCGGCATCGGCTCGGCTAGAATTCTCCCATGAGCGAATCCCAAAGCGAAACGGTGGTGGTGCACGCGGACGAGAGCTGCCTGGGGAACCAGTTCCAGGACCAGGCCAGCCCCGGAGGAGCCGCGGGGCTCGTCGAGCTCTTTCGGGACGGAGCGTGGCATCGCAGGGACTTCTGGATCAGCGAACCGGGCACCACGAACAACCGCATGGCCATCCGAAGCGCCCTGGAGGCCCTGACCGGTCTGAGCCGCCCTTGCAGGGTGATCTTCGTCTCCGACAGTCAGTACCTGGTGAAGGGGATGCGGGAGTGGATCCACGGCTGGAAGCGCCGGGGATGGAAGCGGAAGGCCGGGCCCATCGAAAACCTGGAACTCTGGAAGGAGCTGGACCGAGCCGCCCTGCATCACCGGGTCGAATGGCGTTGGGTGCGGGGCCACGCCGGCCACCCCAAGAACGAGTATGCCAACGACCTCGCGGTCCGGGCGGCCAAGGAGCAGACCCGGTCCGAGGGTTTCGTGACCTCCGGGTTCGCCGAGTGGCTGGAGGATCAGAGGGAGAAGCGGGGTAGATACCTGGACTACCAGGAATTCCTGCCTCCGGACCAGCACGACCTCGGGAGCTGAGGACCCCTCGGCCTACTCCTCGACGGCTACCAGGAGGATGGCGGGCCTGGGACCCAGGTAGGCGTCGTCCGCCGGGCCCAGCTGATTGACCCGCATGATGGTCCGAAGCGACGCCACGTAGTCCTCCCCCCGCTCCGAGTAGCGGGAGAGCCCCGCGGACATGTCGAATCCGGTGGGTTCGGCACCTGCTTCACGCGCCGTGGTCCGGATCGCTCGAAGCTCCTCGTACGCCCCGTGGGTGTTCAGGTTGTGCATGTAGGCCCGGACCGACTCCAGAGGAGTCTCGAAGGCCGCCACCCCGTAGTCTCCCATCCCCTCTCGCTGGTTCTCCGGGCGCATGGCGTGCTCTCCCCAGGTCCACTGGCCGAAGAGGGCGTTACCCTGGCCCGCGAACCGGGAGGTGGCCCATCCGCTCTCCTCGGCCCCCTGGGCGAGCGCCAACGAAGGCGGGATCACGTCCACACGGAGCCAGAGCTGCTCCAGCACCTCGGGGGTGGGCGAGGCCCCGGTCCCATCGCCGACCCCGTAATGCTCGGCCAGCCCGGTGAGCCAGGCCGCCGATTCGGGGGAGAGGTCCCCTCCGGCCAGCGCCTCCCGGACTCGGGCCAGCCGCTCACGATCCTGGAGGATGAGTTCGTTGGAGCGAAGCACCAGCGGCGCCAGGCCCCGGAAGAAGAGACGCTTCTTCAGCTCCACCGTGATTTCCGACACGGTCTGGGAACGCCACCGGTCTCCGATTCCGGTGAGGTAGACCCTGGGGACCTCCCGGATTCCGGCCTGCCAGGCCTCGGGCGTGTACCCGAGGGAATCGAACAGGACAAGCATGTCCTGATACCCTTCGATGGGATAACGGATATCGTCGGGCGAGCCCTCCTGAGAGCTGGACGAGGCCACGTGGGACTCACCTTCCTCGGGCGTCCCCTCGCCGGACTCCGCTCCCGCAGGTGCGCAGGAGAGGACAAGGACGAGGAGGGCGGGGAGGGATCTCGGGGTCTTCAGCTTCACGGGTCTTCCTTGCTTCGGGGACTCACTCAATGACTCGATCGAAGACGTCCTGGAACGCGGTGAGCACAGCCTCCCGGACCACCGCCCAATCTGGAGCCACCCCCAGTTCGTTGGCCAATGTGGTCACGGGCCGGTCCTCGATGCCGCAAGGCACGATGGACCGAAAGTAGGAGAGGTCGGTGGAGATATTCAACGCGAAGCCATGGGACGTGATCCAGCCGGAGGAGACGCGCACGCCGATTGCCGCCACCTTCCCGCCGGAGGTCCAAACACCGGTCAGCCCCTCCTCCCGCCAGCCCTCCACACCCAGCACGCTCAGGGCCCGAATCAGCACCTCCTCCAGGTCCCGGATGTACCGGTGCAGATCCTGGCGATCGGGCTTGAGGTCCAGGACCGGGTAGCCCACCATCTGACCCGGCCCGTGATAGGTGACGTCTCCGCCTCGGCCGGTCTCGAAGAGCTCGATCCCACGTGCGGCCCGCTCCTCGGCCCCGAAGAGGATGTTCTCCTCTCGAGCGCTGGAACCCAGCGTGATGACGTGGGGGTGCTGGAGAAGGAGGATCTGGTCCGGGATCTCACCGGCCCTTCGGCGACGGACCAGGTCGCGTTGCATTTCCAGCGCCTCACCGTAGCCCACCACCCCCAGGTCTTGCACCTCCATACCCAGGTCGCTTCCTGCCATCCGTGGCCTTTCCGGGGAGTTTCCCAACGGACGCCCTCCACAAGGATCAGGCGTCTTCGGGGAACTCTTCCAGGAACTCCTTGAGGCGGGCCAGGAAGCGGGCGGCGTCCGCACCGTCTACGATCCGGTGGTCGTAGCCCAGGGAGAACATGGACCGCTTCCGGATGGCCATCACGTCGGCCCCGGTGTTGGGGTCGGTGAGCACCACGACGCGCTTTTCGATGGCACCGGTGCCCAAGATGGCCGAGGTCCCCTTGGGGATGACCGGCATGCCGACGATGGTCCCGAGGACACCCGGGTTCGTGATGGAGAACGTGGCGCCCTGGATGTCCGACGGCATGAGCTTGCGGTTCCGGGCCCGGTCGGCCAGGTCGATGATCGCCTTCGCCACACCCACCAGACTCAGATTGTCGGCATCGTGGATCACCGGGACGATGAGTCCGGGGTTCAGGTCGACGGCCATCCCCACGTTCACGCTGCCGCGGAAGATCATGTTGTTCCCCGAGACCGTCCCATTGATCATCGGGAATTCCCGGAGGACCTTGGCGCAGGCATAGGCCACGAACGCGGTGTAGCTGACCCGGGCGCCCTGCTCGGCCCACTTGGCCTTGTTGGCGTTCCGGATCCTGTCGATGGCCGTGAAGTCGATCTCGATGAACGAGTGGACATGGGGCGCGATCCGCTTGGCCACGACCATGTGCTCCGCCGTGAGACGCCGGATCTTGTCCATGGTCTCTACCCGATCCCCCTCCCGGACCGGGAACTCGGGGTGCTCGGTGTGGCTGAAGAACATCTTCCAGAACTCGGAGGGTGCCTCCGCTCCGGAACCCGCCGCAGGAGCCGGAGCGGCTGAGGGGGCTGCCGCACTCGCCGCCGGCGCCGGGGTCGGGGCTTGGGCCGCCGGAGCCGCCGAGCTCTTCCCACCGCTCTCGATGAAGTCCAGGATGTCCTGTTTGGTGACCCGGCCGGCGTGTCCGGTGCCCGCCACCGACGCGATGTCCACCCCGTGCTCCTCGGCGATCTTCCGGACCACCGGGGTGGAACGCCGGCGGAGCCGATCGTCGGCCGTCTCGTCTCCCGGGGCCGGTGCGTCGGAGTCCACCCCACCCCCGGCGGCAGGCTGAGCCTCTCCAGCCGTGGGCGCGGGCACAGCCGGGGATTCGGCCGGCGCCGGCGCCGGGGCGGCCGACTCGGCGGGAGCCTCCGCTGCCGGGGCCACGTCCTGGGAAGCTCCGGCGGAAGGGGCCCCACCCTCGGGGTCGATGAACGCCACGATGGTGCCCACCTCGACGGTCTCGCCCTCCTGCACGGCGATCTCCACCAGGGTGCCCTCCGCCGGCGACGGGATCTCTGCGTCCACCTTGTCCGTGGAGATCTCGAGAATGGGCTCGTCCCGCTCCACGGTATCGCCCACCTGCTTCAGCCACTTGGAAACGGTGCCCTCGGCGATGGACTCTCCCATCTGGGGCATCGGGACCTCAATGCGAGCCACGCTCGTCACTCCGGATTTCGGGTTAGGTCAGCTTTCAAATCTCACCCCGGCGCCGGGGAATTCAATCCCCGGCTTCAGTACCGGGCCAGGTATCGGGCAGCGGTGACGATGTCCTCGACCTGGGGGAGGAAGTAATCCTCCAGCGTCCCGGCGTAGGGCACGGGGGCATCGATGGCGGTCACCCGGAGCATGGGAGCGTCCAGCCATTCGAACGCCTTCTCGCTCACCCGCATGGCGATTTCTCCGGCGATCCCCCCGGTACGGGTGTCCTCGTGGACGACGAGCAACCGGTTGGTCTTCTTCACGCTCCGGACGATGGCTTCGTCGTCCAGGGGGAGAAGTGTCCGCAGGTCCAGGATCTCCACCGACACGCCATCCTCGGACTGGAGGCGCGCGGCGGCCTCCCTGGATCGGTGGACCATGAGCCCGTACGTGACGATGGTGAGGTCCGTCCCCTCCTGATCGGTCCGAGCCTGCCCAAGAGGAACCACGTAGTCCTCGTCGGGCAGGACCTCCCGAAGAGCCGGGGCTCTGTACAATCCCTTGTGCTCCTCGAAGATCACCGGGTTGTCGTCCCGGATCGCGGCCTTCAAAAGCCCCTTGGCGTCTCGGGGATTGGACGGGTAGACGATCTTGAGGCCCGGGGTGTGGAAGAAGGCCATCTCCACGTTCTGGGAGTGGAAGGGCCCTCCCCGGTTTCCGCCTCCCACGGGCCCTCGGATCACCAGGGGCATGGGCCCGCTGCCCCGGTACAGGGAGGTCGCCACGTAGTTGGTGATCACGTCGTAGGCCGGGGAGATGAAGTCCATGAACTGGATCTCCACGACGGGGCGCAGCCCCATGTGGCAGGCCCCGGCCGCCGCGCCCGTGAATCCGGCCTCGGCGATGGGCGTATCGATGATCCGATCCGGACCGAAATGGTCCTGGAAGCCCCGGGTCACTTTGAAGGCGCCGCCGTAGACCCCGATGTCCTCTCCCATCATGAAGACCGAGGGATCCCGCTCCATCTCCTCGAAGAGTGCCTCGGAGATGGCCTCCAACATGGTGACCGGCTCGCCTCGGGAGGTCCGGGTGAAGTGCTCGGGGCGGACTTCTCCCTCGGTCGTCGCCGTGCTCTGATCCCGTTCTTCAGCCACGTCTCCTCCGGATCGGTTCAACGCTCATCTGGCTCGGTATTGGGGCGCTCTGCCCGCCAGTATTGGCCGCTCACGCGGTTCGTGGGTCCGCCGCCGGACCCCGGGTCCAGAGGTCCGGCGCGCCCGCGTCGGTATAGACATCCAGAAGTGCCTCTTCCCCTTCGGGCAGGTCCTCGGAAATGGCCGCGTCGGCGGCCTGGCGGATCTCGTCCTCGACCCGCGCCCGGATCCCCTCGACTTCGTCCGGAGTGGCCCAACCACTTTCGAGCATTCGCGTCTGGAAACTGGTGATGGGGTCCCGGGCCTCCCAGGCTCGGATCTCATCCGGGTCCACATAGTCCTGGGGGTCGTGCTGGGCATGACCCTTCCGACGATAGTATTGCATCTCGATGAGGTGGACCCCCTCCCCCGCCCTGGCCTGCTCGACGGCGTTCCGGGTGGCTTCGAACACCGCGAGAACGTCGGTGCCGTCCACGGCCACGGCGGGAATCCCATAACCCGGTCCCTTCTCCGTGAAGCTCTGGACCCGGGTCTGCTTGGAGGTGGGCGTGGAAAAGGCCCACCGATTCGCCTCCACCATGAGGACCATGGGACAGCGCTGCACCGCCGCGAAGTTCAGGCCCTCGTGCCAGGCGCCCGTGGAAGACGCCCCGTCCCCGTAATAGACGAGGCCCACCCGGTCCTCACCCCTGAGACGAAACGACAGCGTGATCCCGGCCATGATCTCCACCATGGTACCAAGGGGAGAAACCGGCCCGACCAGGCCTCGGTCCCAGTCGCACCAATGAACGTTCGCCTCGCGCCCTCGGGTGGGGCTGGTGGCCCGGGCCAGGTACTGGCGGAAGTAGTCCACGGGCCGACCGCCCATGAGGAAGACCGCACCCGTCTCCCGGATGGTCTGTGCGATGATGTCGCCGGTCCCGTCGCTGCGGCGGCGAAGGGCGTAGGCGGATCCCACCGACCCGGCTTCCTGGCCAAGGGACCGGTAGACCCCTCCCCCCACGTGGCCCTGCTTGAACAGCAGCTCCAGGCGCTCCTCGGCAGCACGGGCTCGGACCAGGGCCTCGAAGATCTCCAGGATCTCGGCTCGGGTCAGGCCTGCCACGAGAGGGACGGCGTCCCCAGGGTTGTCAGCCATGCGCGACGGGGTTGTTGTCAGGTCCAAAGAATCGGCGGATCTCCGAGAGGGAGACCCGCCGAAGGTATGTGCCAGGTGAACTAGGGCCGAGGCCTCGATTCCGCTAGGGCACGTCCGATCCGGAGCCGGTCCCCCCGGTGGGATCCGTCCCGGCTTCACCCGTTCCCGGGTCACCTCCCGGGGGAAGCGTTCCCGGGTCGGTCGCCCCGCCCGTGTCGTCGCCCGCGTCACCGGGCAGAAGGGGTGCCGGGGCCGCGGCCGGCGCGGCATCTCGAAGAATCGACTGAGGCTGGAAGGCCCTGGACGACATGATCGACAGGACGAAGGCCAGGAACAGGAAGATCCCACCCATGATCCATGTGGAACGGGTCAGGACCGCAGAGGCCTGCCGCCCCGCCATGATGCCCTCGGTCGCGGTGCCGGAGCCTCCCATGGCGGCCAGCCCCCCGCCCTTACCGGATTGCAGGAGGATGACGACGCAGAGTAGCAGCCCGTCGAGCACCAGAAGTGAAAGCAGAAAGCCGTACATCGCTTGTCCAAGACCAGGTTATTCGATCCGCCAAAGATGAGAAATCTCACCTACCCCACCCGGAGGGTCAACCGGCGGCCAGGGCGATCCCGGCGAAAGACTCGGGGTCGAGGCTGGCTCCGCCGACCAGAACCCCGTTCACGTCGGCCTGGCCGAGGAGACCCGCGGCGTTGCCCGGCTTGACGCTGCCTCCGTAGAGAATCGGTATCCCCGACCCCCGCTCGCCACCGAAGATCTCGAGCAGGCGGCCCCGCAGCGTCTGGTGGGCTCCCTGTGCGTCCTCGGGGGTCGCCGTCTCGCCGGTGCCGATGGCCCACACCGGCTCGTAGGCCAGGAGGAAGTCCGAGGCGGGATGGTCCACGACCGACCGGGTGGCCGCGTCGAGCTGCCGGAGGATCACCTCCTCCAGCCGCCCGGCCTTCCGTTCCTCCAGGGTCTCTCCCACGCAGAGGACGGGGACCAACCCGGCCCGGATCGCCGCCTCCACCTTGAGCGCGGTCTCACCGTCCGTCTCCCCGAACACGTGTCGCCGCTCGGAATGGCCCACCAGCGCGTGGCTCGCCCCTGCGTCCCGGGCCATCTCCGCCGAAATCTCACCGGTGAACGCGCCGGATTCGGCCCAATGGATGTTCTGCACGCCCAAGGCCACCGGGGGGTCCACGTCGTGGGCCGCCTCCCGTGCCGCCGCGAAGGACAGGGTGGGGGGAAAGATCAAAAGCTCCACGTCGGGCCTGAGAACGTCCGGCGCGAAGCGGGCGAAGAAGTCACGGGTCGCCCCGGGACTGTTGTTCATCTTCCAGTTGCCGGAGATCACGATGCGTTGGGACATCGTCCTAGGCTCCTTCCGAAAGGACCGCCACGCCGGGCAACTCCCGACCGGCCAGGAACTCCAAGGAGGCGCCGCCTCCCGTGGAAATGTGGGTCATGGAGTCGGCGACACCCGCGACCTCCGCAGCCGCGGCGGAGTCGCCACCGCCGACCACGCTCACCGCCCCGTTCCGGGTGGCCAGAGCGACACTCCGAGCCACCGCCAGGGTCCCCTCCGAATAGGGCCCCGACTCGAAGACTCCCATGGGCCCGTTCCAGAGAATTGTCCCCGCCTCGGCCACGGACGCACCGAAGAGAAGGGCCGTCTCGGGTCCGATGTCTCCGATGAGCTCCTCGGCCCCCACCTCGGTCCGGGCCGCCACCCGGGTCCGTGCGTCGTCGCCGATGACATCCCCGACCACGCAGTCCACGGGCAGTAGGATGCGCTCGCCGGCGTCGTCAAGAAGCCGGGCGGCCATCTCCACCCGGTCGGGCTCGACCAGGGACTTTCCCGTGTCCAGCCCCAGCGCCAGGAAGAACGTGTTGGCCATGGCACCGCCGATGAGGAGGAGGTCCACCCGGGGAAGGAGGGCCTCGACCACATCGATCTTTCCGGAGATCTTGGCGCCGCCCATCACCGCCACGAAAGGCCGCTCGGGGGCTGCCAGGGCCTCCCCCAGAAAACGGAGTTCCCTTTCCAGCAGGAGCCCGGCCACGGCAAGGCCACCGCGCTCACGGATCACCCGCGCCGCGCCTTCGGTGGAGGCGTGGGCACGGTGAGCGGTCCCGAAGGCGTCCATGACGAAGAGGTCGGCAAGCCGGGCCAGATCCTCCGAAAGGCCCGGGTCGTTCGCCGTCTCCCCGGGAAGAAAACGGGTATTCTCGAGGAGCAGGATACCCCCCTCCCCCAGCCCGGCCACCGCTTCCTCGACCTGCGGGCCCACGATGGCCGGCACGAAGGCCACGGGAGTCTCCAGGAGAGACTCCAGGGCACGGGCGACGGGAGCCAGGGACAGGGAGGGATCCGCCTCGCCCTTCGGTCGTCCGAGGTGGGAGGCAAGAATCACCCGACCGCCCATGGCCTGTAGGGCCCGGATCGTGGGAAGGGTGCTGCGGATGCGGGTGTCGTCGGAGACCTGCCCCGACGCGTCCAGGGGCACGTTGAAATCGGCCCGGAACAGGATGCGCTTCCCTCGAACCTGCGATTCGGTGAGGTCTGAGACGGTCAGCTTGGACATGAACTTCAAGACCGGATGGGATGGAACGAATCGGCCGAGCCGAATCAGCGTCGAACCGGAGGCCGCGAGGTCCTGAAGTTATTCGAAGGCGTGGGGCCGAGCGAGCCCCCCGAATCACCGAACCCGAATGGTCCTGGATCGGAGAACGGGCTCGTCGAATCCAGGCCCCGAGACCGTGAGAAGCAGTTCATAGGCCCCGGGATCGACTGCCGGAAGGGAGATCACCGCGAAGGCCGGCTGCCGAGCCGCCCCCAGGTACTCCACCGACCACTCCCCGTGGAGTGCGACCTGGTCCGACGTGTTGGTGCGCACGACCGGAACGGACCATTCCTGGACCCCCGTCGGATCCCTGAGGACCAACTCGAAGCGATTCTGACCGGTCGGGCCGGCGGGGAGGTCGTACAGTTCCAGATACAGCCCCAGGGCACCGACCGGGAGTCGCTCCATGTCATGGTGGATGCGCCAGTCGGCGGGCATCCCCCTCAGCGTCTCGAACGACCCCGACCCGCCGTCCAGGTCCCAGCCCGGCTCGGGCGTCATGAGGGTCAACGACGAAACGTGGGCCGCGCCCGGGGTCGACGGCCCGGAGACCGGAAAACGGTAGGTCCCCACCATGCCGCTCCCCCGCTCCACCTCGACGACCACGGTCCCCTGGGCGCCGGCCGGCAGCTCCCCGTCGAGATCGAGGGTCTCTCGAGCCCCGTACCTCGTGAACCGGGAGATCGGAATCGCCTCGCCCGACGCGGGGATCAGGTAGCACGCCACCGTCACGGTGGCGGGCTGAGACCCAAGGAGCGGGCTGAGGTCCAGCGCAGCCCGGAACTGAAGAGCCGTTCCCGTGGAAGCCCGGAGAACGGTCGCCTGACCCGACAGGAGGGTGACGCCCGCCGACGAGTAGCTCGCTGAATCGGCGACCTCCACGGCGCTCTCCATGAGCGTCCGGGAAGCTCGGTCCAACCGGTAGTCCACGCCCTCGGCAGACCGACTGAACACCAGGTCCGGGCCGGGGCCGTAGTCCCAGAACTCGGTCCTGGGCTCGCCTCCGCTACCCACGGCCCAGCGGGCCTCGGGACGTCCGAGAAGGACCCAGGCCCGGGCTCCGTCCGCGTCCAGGGACCCGAAGCGAAGACTCGCGTAGGTGGTACGGGCCACATGCTCCAGCCGGCGCTCGTTCTCCGGAGAGGAGATCCGGGGATCCCTTTCAGCCCAGTACCGTTGGGCGAAGGTGGACCGTTCCACCGAGGACATGGCCGCGTAGCGGGCCGCATCGGTGCCTCGCAGGAAGACCTGGGGAGACTCTAGGGCGCCGCGCTCCCGCGGAATCAACCCGCCCAGGCCCCGATCCATGAGGGTGGCGCCTTCGGAGATCCGTCCAGCCCGGTAGGCCGCGACCCCTCGCAGGAGGGTCATGACAGGCTCGCCGCCGGAAGCGGTCTCGACCGCGCGGGCTCGATCCCCGGCTTCTTCCCACTCGCCCAGGTCCAGAAGCCCGAGCACCAGCTCGGTCCCTGCCGCGACGTGGCCCGGGAAGGCCTCGACGGCGGCTTCCAGATCCCCGATCCAGGTCTCGGGTGACGACCCGACGACCGTGGGTCGGAAGTCCCGCTCGCGGATGGACGCCAGCTCGTCGGAGCAGAGAACGTTTCTCGAGATCAACTCCCCGGCAGTGGCGAAGCCGGCCTCACCCCGGGCGGCGGTCACGCCCTCGCACCCCTCGTCACGGAAGGCCCGGACCGGGATTCGTCCGCTGTGGGCGGTCGCCCTCCAATGGCCCTGATCGATCAGGGCGCGCTCGTAGTGGAGGTCCCCCACCACACGCGGGGGAATGGCACGGCGAGCGGCGTCGACCCGAAGGATTCCCTCGGCGAACAGCACTTCGGCCTCCGTGGGCAGCCCCTGCTGGGCCCGCAGCCGACCCAGGGCCAGATAGGGAGCCGGGTTCTGCGGCTGCTGTGTGATCGCCGCCTCCAGGGCCCGGGCTACGGACTCCCGCCAGCGAACCGCGCTGGCTCCTTCCGGCGGGACACTCGCCAGAATCCCGGCGGCGCTGCCCAACCCCGCGACATCCTCCACCGACGCGCTTCCCAGGGCCTCCGCCAGGAGCTCCGCCCCATCCAGGGGGAACGGGTCCGGCAACACCGTGGGTCCAGGGGCCCAGGGAGAGGCGAGGAGCAGATCCGGGCCGCCCAGATCGATGAGATCGGGCTCCTCCGGGTCTTCCACGTCGGGGAACGCCAGGGCGCCCTCGGGCAGCCCCGTGAACTCCAGGTCGAATCGGACCCAGGTCCCGACCGGCCGACCCCGATCCACCGCCGGATAGAAGCGGAGGAAGGGCGCAGCCGCGATGGCCGCCTGATCCAAGCCCGGAACACCAGAGGAGGTGGCGAGCCGGGCGTCGGACACGACGCCGGTCTCGTCCACCCACAGTTCGAGCGTCACCACTCCCGCGACCCCGGCCTCCTGGAGGCCGGCGGGATAGAAGGACCGGACGGTGGCCTGTGAAGCCCTGCGATCCCGCAGTTCGGCGTAGCTCACCGGAGCCGGCACGAAGCGCACGCCTTCATCGGGGAGGACCAGGTCCGGGATGGTGGGCGCCCGGGTGTCGGGCGTGGGCCCCGACAGGACCCCATCCGTTGCGGGCTGGAGCTCGGGAATCGCCA
Source organism: Gemmatimonadota bacterium (assembly GCA_039591855.1). Classification (GTDB taxonomy): domain Bacteria; phylum Gemmatimonadota; class Gemmatimonadetes; order Longimicrobiales; family Gaopeijiaceae; genus JBDHCV01. The sequence continues at coordinate 119,884 of JBDHCV010000008.1, forward strand.
GGAATCGGGTCTCCGGTGCCGGTGGCAGCTCCGTCACGTCGGCGGGCTCGGGGGCGGCAGCGGCCACGAAGCGGAAGAACGCCGCCCGTGCGGTGGGAACCGACGCGAAGGCCAGGACGAGGCCGGCCGCCATGGCGGCGGCCACCCGCGGCCAGCGGCGACGGCGCATGGGCAGCACCGCCTCGCTACGCCAGGTTCCCTCCAGCTCGGCCAGGAGTTCCGGTCCGAAGGAGGGCCGTTCCGAGATCTCCAGGCCTTCGAGTTCCCGGTGGAGCTCGACGAGCTCCGGGTCCGCCTCGGCGCCGGCGTCGAGGCCGATGAGGTCAGAATCGTGATCTAGGTCAGGCATCAGTGTCTATTTCTCATTTTCGGTCTGGTCCAGCACCGCATCCCTGAGTCGTCCCAGGGCCCGATGGAGGCGGACGGCGACCGCGTTGCTGCTGATTTCCATGGCCTCGGCGATTTCCTGGTTACCAAGACCGGCACCGTAACGAAGGGAGATCAACTCCTGATCCCCCGGCTTGAGCGTCTGACTCGCGTTGAGGATGCGGTTCAGCCGCTCCTCCCGGATCAGGCGTTCTTCTGGAGATTGCCCCGATCCGACCAGATCGGGAACCCGATCCAGGGACACGTGAAGGGACCCCTTCCGCTTCAATGACCGGAGGTGATCGGTCACCGCATTCTGGGCGATGCGCAGCAACCACGTCCTGGGCGCGGCCCGGGACGGGTCATAACGCTCCAGGGACCGCAGAGCCTTCATGAAGACGTCCGAGGTCACATCCTCGGCCGCCTCCCGGGTCCCAACGCGGAAGCGCACGAAACGGTAGACGACGGGTCGGTGATCCCTGAACCAAGCCTCGAAATCCTGAGGCAGTACGCCTCGAGTCGGTTCCGAGGTGCGGGTCTTCCGCTCCGTGTCGAGCTTGGGTTTCTTCTGCATCACCCTTAGTTACGAGGGAGTCGGGGGAGGCTTACAGCTCCGAAACAACCGGAGCTTCAGCCATCCCTACGGGGAATCCTCTCCGTCGGTGTCCCGGTTCCCGCCGGAGCCCTCCTCCGGCCGGACGCGCACGTCGAGGTGCTCCACCGCGGCATGGGGCGAATCCGCCTCCAACCCGACGCCACAATGGCTGCAGGGGAAGCGGATCGCCCCGGCCCCGGCGGGGAACGGCGCCCTGTCCGTATGGCTGCAGACCGGGCATCGGTAGGATGCCCAGGAGCCCGTGCCTCTAGAGTTGCTCTCCAATGAAGCCTACCAGATCCACCACCCGGTGGGAGTAGCCCATCTCGTTGTCGTACCACGAGATCACCTTGACCATCCGATCCTTGATGACGCTGGTGCTCGCCAGGTCGACGATGGAACTGGCCGGGTGGCCCGTGAAGTCGACGGAAACCAGGAGTTCGTCGGTGGCGTCCAGGAAGCCGTTCAGGGGACCGGCCGCAGCGGCGCGGAAGGCCTCGTTGACTTCCTCGGCGCTCACGTCCTTGCCCACGTGTGCGACCAGGTCCACCACCGAGACGTCGGGGGTGGGGACCCGGATCGCCATTCCGTCGATCCTCCCGACGACCTCCGGAATGACCAGGCCCGTGGCCTTCGCGGCGCCGGTGGTGGTGGGGATCATGGAGACGGCCGCCGCCCGGGCCCTGCGCAGGTCCTTGTGGGGCAGATCCAGGATCTTCTGATCGTTGGTGTAGGCGTGCACGGTGGTCATGAGCCCATGCTCGAAACCGAAGTTGTCCAGGAGGACCTTCACCACCGGCGCGAGACAGTTGGTCGTGCAGGACGCGTTGGAGATGATGTGATGGGACGCTGGATCGTACTTGTCGTGGTTGACGCCCAGGACGACCGTGATGTCCTCGTCCTTGGCCGGTGCGGAGATGACGACCTTCTTGGCCCCGGCTTCCAGGTGCTTGGAAGCCCCGGGCCGATCCCGGAAGATCCCGGTGGACTCCACCACCACATCCACCCCCAGGTCCGCCCAGGGCAACGCGGACGGATCCCGCTCGCTGAAGACTCGAATGGCATCCCCATCCACCACGAGGCCCGCGGAGTCCACCTCCACGGTTCCGTCGTACCGCCCGTGCACCGAGTCGTAACGGAGGAGGTGGGCCAGCGTGTTGTTGTCGGTCAGATCGTTGACCGCAACGAAGTCGATGCCGTCGGCCCCGGAGGCTTTCGCGGCCCGGAGAACGTTGCGGCCGATCCTTCCAAAACCATTGATTGCGACTCGAATGGACATGATGTGATACGTCTTAAGTTGCAGTAGAGTTGTTGTTTACGATCCAAAATCAGACCGTATCGAGGTCCGGCTGGGCCCGAGCGAAAACCAACCCGTCGATGCGAGCCGCTCCGGCTGCGAAGAGCGTTCTGGCCGCGGAACAGAGCGTGGCTCCGGTGGTGAGGACATCGTCCACAAGGACGACCTGCTCTCCCTCGATTCCCCGGATCCCGTCCCGGTCCAACCGGAACGCATCCTTGACGTTAGTCCAGCGTTCCTGGGGGTGCAACCCGACCTGACTGTGCCCGCCGCCCCGGCGAATCAGCGCCGAAACGAGCCGGTTGCCCGAGTTCGCGGCCACCGCCCGTGCCAGAAGCTCGGCCTGATCGTAGCCCCGGCGAGCCCGACGTCGAGGCGTGGTGGGGATGGGGACGATCCGTGAGCCCGGGAACAGGACCCTGCCCCGAGCCTCCCGAACCATCCGCCGCCCCATCTCGGGCGCGAGGCCCTTCCATCCGTGGTACTTCAGCCCACGGACCAGGACGGCCCCGTTCCCTCGGTCCAGGACCGCAGCTCGGGTCCGGCTCAGGGCGGGGTCCCAATCCCTGCACTGAAGGCAGGCGTGGGAGACCGGGCGGGCGGTCCCGAGGGGGAAGCCGCACCGTTCGCATCCGGGAGCCGGCGGGGGAACCAACCCTGCCAAGCACCGCCGACAGACGAGGAGATCGGTGGATGAGGCCAGGGTGGGGGGCCGGGGCGAGGGAATGGGAATTCGGGACCGGCACGCCAGGCAGGCGGGAGGAAGCAGGAGATCCAGGACCGGGCGTAGGACCTCCCGGGGTCTCAACGCACCCGGATCTTCGAGAGGGCGTCCCGCATGGCCTCCACCGGACCGGGCTCTCCCCACCAGAGCTCGTAGGCCGCGGCGGCCTGCTGCACCAACATCTCGCCTCCGTCCGCCGCCATGATGCCCAGGGACCGGGCCGCAGCGACCCATGGGGTTTCGGAGGGCCCGTAGACCAGGTCCATCACCGCCCCGGTCCACCCCAACACTTCGAGGTTCAGCGGGAGGGGGTCGGATTGGGAAAGCCCCAATCGGGTCGCATTCACCACCAGATCGAAACGCCGCCCCTGGATGTCCCCGTGGGAGCTGGCCACCCGGACCCGCTCTCCACCGATCCGACGGGCCACCGCCCGGGCCCGCTCGGCGGTACGGTTGAAAAGCAGGACGCTCTCGGCGCCGTCGTCCAGGAGGCCCACCAGGGCGGCCCTCGCCGCCCCCCCCGCACCCAGGAGGAGCACGGACATCCCCTCGGGAGGCCTCCCGAGAAGGAGTCTGAGAGCCCGAGTGAAACCGGCAACGTCCGTGTTGTCCCCGTGGATCTCGTCGTCCTGGAGCCAGAACGTGTTGCACGCGCCGGTCCTGCGCACCGCGGCGGCCGGCCGATCCAGGACCGTGACCGCCTTCTCCTTGTGGGGGAGTGTCACGTTCCCCCCGCCCCCCGCGTGGCAGAGGGACCGGATCATACCGGGCAGCTCCTCGGAAGAGGCCCGGAGCGCCACGAACACACCGTCCGCGCCGGTCTCGTCGAAGGCTCGGTTCTGGAGTTGAGGGGACAGGGAGTGGGCCACCGGATCCCCCAGCAGAGCGAAGACCCTGGTTCGGGCCGTAATCATCCGTGCGCCTCCTTCAACCCGCGCGAGCTTCGCCCGGCGCGTCAGGACCCGCGACCAGTCGGTCGACGGCCCGCCCCACCAGGTCGTCCAGTTCCCGGAATGTGGCTTCGTAGACCTCGTCATCGCCACCAAAGGGGTCGCTGACGGGGTCTCCGCCCAGGGGATCCCCCGCCCCCCTGGCATATGCGGAAAGCAGGTGGCTCTTGCCTGCCCCTCCCAGGCGCTCCGCCGCCCCGAGATGGTGGGGCGCCATCACGAGGATCAGGTCCGCGGCCTGGACCGCGTCGCCATCCAGCGGGGAGGCCCGGTGGTGAGAAAGATCCAACCCGTGGCGCTGAGCGGCCCGAGCGCTCCCGTCGCTGGCCGGCGCTCCCGGCCATGCCCCGGTCCCCGCCGAAGACACCTGGATCCGACCACTCGTCCCTCCGGCTTCCACCTGACGAGCGGCCAGAGCGGCGGCCAGGGGGCTCCGGCAGGTGTTCCCCGAGCAGACGAACAGCACCCGGACCACGCCATCGCTCATGCTATCCACCGACCTCTTCCTCAGCCGTCCTCGCCGCGACCGCCGCGTGCCGGACGTCCTCCTCGGGCACCGCGCCCTCCCGCAAGATCCGGAGCTCCCCCGCGCGGCAGTCCACCACGGTGGAGGGTGGCGATTGTGGGAGGGGCCCGCCGTCCACGACCCAGATCCCCCGTTCCGCCCCACCGAGCCGGCCCGCCACCGTCAGGGCGGAGGCCAGGTCGGTGGCAGGCGCCTCGCCGGCCGGATTCGCGCTGGTGGCGGTCAGGGGCCCGCCCAACGCGGCCACGATCGTCCTCGCCACCGGGCTGGAGGACACCCGGGCGGCGACTCCCCCGTCGGCGCTCCGGACACCCGGGGGAAATCGCTCCTCCGGGTCGTCCAGGACCAGGGTGAGGGGCCCAGGCCAGAACGCCCGGGCCAGGGCCGCCGACAGCGCGTCGATCACGAGACCGTCGAGGGCGGGCCGGTCGGATACGAGAATGGGGATGGGACGGGAGGCGTCCCGACCCTTGAGCGCCAGAACCCTTTTCAGGCCCGCTCCCTGAACGAGAGCCCCCAGGCCGTAGAGCGTCTCGGTGGGGAAGATCACCAGGCCGCCTTCCCGCAGGTGGCCCGCAAGACGGGCGGCGTCATCCTCGGCCAGGCCTTGGGGACCAGCCGACAATACCGTGAGGGGAACCGGATTCACTCGGCGGAGCCCCTCGAGAGGAGGGCCTCGGCCATGAGCACGTCCTCCGGCCGCGTCACCTTGAGGTTCTCCGGGTTCCCCAGGATCATCCGCACCTCGCCTCCAGCCGCTTCCACCAACGCCGCGTCGTCCGTGGCCGGAAAGCCCTTCTCCCGGGCCCCGGCGTACGCTTCCCTGATCACTGGTCCGGGAAACGCCTGGGGCGTGTGGGCGTGCCAGAATCGCTGCCGGTCCGGCGTGCGAAGGATCCTGGGCCCGCTGCCCCCCGAGGGGTCTGCCACCTCCTTGAGCGTGTCCACCGCGGGGACGCCGGCCACCGCCCCGACGCCCCCGGCGGCGGCCCGGTAGCAGGCGTCCACCGTCTCCTGAGATACGAGCGGTCGGGCTCCGTCGTGGACCATCACCACGTCCAGGTCGGGCAGCGCCTGCAGCGCCAGGTAGACGGAATGGCCTCGGCTCTTTCCACCCGGCACGAAACGGATGCGGGGATCGAGGGCCGCGAGCCACTGCGGCGGGTCGGCGGCGTCCTCGGGTGGGAGAGCCACCACCATCGCCTCGAGAGCCGGGTGAGCCAGGAAGGGCCCCAGCGCGTGGACCAGGACCGGCTTGCCTCGAATCTGAAGGAGCGTCTTCTTCACGCCCCCCATCCTTCGGCCGGCCCCCGCAGCCGGAATCACGACGCCGAGGGTCGGATCGGAAGGCCGTCCGGACCCGGCGGTCACGCCTCGTTCCTGTCGAACGGTCCGGGCACGGGCTCACCAACGGGCCCACCCCGCTCCCGCTCCACGCTGTCGAAGCGGGTATAGGCCTTGTGGAAGAAGAGATCCACGATCCCGGTCGGGCCGTTCCGCTGTTTGCCCACGACGAGGTCCGCCTTGCCCTCCAGTGAGTTCCCGTCCTTGTCTTCGGAGCCAAAGTAGTATTCGGGACGGAACAGAAACATGACCAGATCGGCATCCTGCTCGATGGAGCCCGACTCCCGCAGGTCGCTGAGCATGGGCCGCTTGTCGTTCCGGGCCTCGGGCGCCCGGGACAGCTGACTGAGGGCGATCACCGGCACGTCCAGTTCCCTGGCCAGGGACTTCAGGCCCCTGGACATGGCGCTGACCTCCTGGGTCCGGCTCTCGGCCCGCTCCGCTCCGGACATGAGCTGGAGGTAGTCGATGATGATGAGGCCCAGGTTGGTCTCGGCCTTGAGCCGGCGGGCCTTTGCCCTCATCTCCAGGACCGTGATCCCGGGGGAGTCGTCGATCCAGAGGGGCGCGGTGTTGAGCAGGCCCGCCGCGGTGGCCAGTCGGCGGTATTCGTCGGCGCTGAGCTTGCCGCGACGGAGCTTCTGGGCGTCCACGCGTCCCTCGGAGCAGAGCATGCGCTGGACGAGCTGTTCCTTGGACATCTCCAGGGAGAAGATGGCTACGGGGACGTTGGCCTGGATCGCGGCATTCTGAGCCACGTTCATCACCCACGACGTCTTGCCCATGGAGGGACGGCCGGCCACGATGATGAGGTCGCCGGGCTGAAGACCCGTGGTCATGCGGTCGAGCTGGGCGAATCCCGTCGGGACGCCTGTGATCCCGGAGCCCTCGGTCTGGAGCTTCTCGATGTGTTCGAAGGTGGGCCAGAGGATCTCCTTGATCCAGACGAAACCCTCGCGCTGATGGGCCTGGGCCACCTTGAAGACACGGGACTCCGCCTCGTCCAGGATCTGACGCACGGGGCGGTCCCCCGGCTCGTATACGTCCTGGATGATGGCCGTCGCGGCGTCAATGAGACGGCGAAGCTGGGCCTTGTCCCGGACGATGCGGGCGTGGTATTCCAGATTCGCCGCGGTGGGCACCGCCTCCAGCAGCTCCTGCAGGTAGTCCAGCCCCCCCGTCACCTCCAGGTCCCCGACGTTCGCCAGTTCCTCGGACAGCGTGACCGGATCGATGACGTCGCCCCGCTCGAAGAGGCGCATCATGGTCCGGAAGATCCGTCGGTTCGCCTCCCGGAAGAACATGGAATCGTTGACGGTTTCCATGGCCCGGGACATGGCGTCCGGGTCCAGGAGCACGCCCCCCAGGACCGACACCTCGGCCACCATGGAATACGGCGGCTCGCGGTCGTAGCCCTTCTCCACCGAAGGGGTCACGGGGTTACGGATTGCCAGTTCGCGATCTGCCACGGGATCTCACGTGCGTCTGTGAGCTTCGTCGTCGGTTTCAGCCGTCCGCGCCGTCCAGCACATGGCGGAGCAACTGAAGGTCGTCCCAGGTGGAGCGGGTCCAACCCGGGTTCCTGAGGAGGGCCGCGGGATGGTAGGTCACCAGCATGGGCACACCCTGATAGGAATGCACTGCGCCCCGCAGCTTGGAAAGGGGCGACTTCTGCCCGGTCAACAACTGCGCCGAAAAGGTGCCCACGGCGAGGATGACCTCCGGCGCCACCAGCTCGATCTGGCGCTTCAGATAGGGGGAGCAGCTCTGGATCTCGTCCGTCGTCGGATTCCGGTTTTTCGGCGGCCGACACTTGAGGACGTTGCAGATGTAGACCGATTCCGCCCGGGAGAGGCCGACGCTGGCCAACAGGAGGTCCAGGAGCTGGCCGGCCGCGCCCACGAAGGGGAGGCCGGTGCGGTCCTCGTTCGCCCCCGGAGCCTCGCCCACGACCATGATCCGGGCGTTCTCCCTACCATCGGCGAAGACGGTCTGGGTCCGTGTCTCGTGGAGGCCGCAGAGGGTGCATCCGGCGACCTGGGACCGCAGGACATCCAGCTCCGTCCCGCCCCCGACGCTGGGATGCCCGGCCGCCGGGGCCGGAGGGGAGGAGGGTGGCGAGGGGGATGGAGACCGTGGTTCCAGGGGGGCCTCCCAGCCGTCCGGCCCTGCCCGGAGGATATCCAGAGCCGCCTCCGGGACCATGGACTCCAGGATCAACGGGGGCGGATCCAGGTCTCGACGCTGGGTGAGATATCGGGCGAGGGCCGTCCGGACTTCGGACGCCTTCACGCCCGCTCGTCCTCTCCCATGAGCGGCGCGACCCGGTCCAGGATCAACTCCGCAACCTCTTCCTTGCTCAGGAGGGGCAGCTCCTCGGGCTCCTGCTCCGGGCCCACGAAGAGGACGCGGTTCGTGTCCACCTCGAAACCGGCGTCCGGGTCGGACGCGGGGTTGGCCACCACCAAGTCGAACCCCTTTCGCCCCATCTTGGCCCGGGCATTCTCCAGCAGATCCTCCGTCTCCAGGGCGAACCCCACGGTGATCGAACCGGGCCTCCGATGGTCCTTGCTCCCGGCGGCGACATCGGGGTTGGCCTCCAGCTGCACCGTGAGGGCATCGCCGTCCCGGCTTCGCTTCACCTTGTGATCGAGGGGATCGGCCGGACGGAAGTCCGACACGGCGGCGGCGAAAACGTTCAGGTCGGCCTCGCCGACCCGCTCCAGAACCGTGTGCTGCATCTCCCGGGTCGTCTCCACCCGGATGACCTCGACCCCCGGAGGATCGGGAAGGTGGCTGGGCCCCGTGACGAGGACCACTTCGGCGCCCCGACGCCAGGCCGCTCGGGCCACCGCGAAACCCATCCGCCCCGAGGAACGGTTCCCGATGTAGCGCACGGGGTCCACGGCCTCCCGGGTGGGTCCGGCGGTCACGAGGACCCGACGGCCCGCGAAAGGGGCGACGGTACCCAGTCGGCGCCCGATGTGCTCCAGGATCTCCGAAGGATCGAGGAGGCGCCCGGGGCCCTCGCCCTCACCAACCGCCAGAGGCCCCACGTCGGGGCCGTGGATCTCGTAACCCAGGGCGTCGCTCACGTGGCGGACGTTGGCCTGGGTCTGCGGGTGCGCCCACATGCGGTCGTTCATCGCCGGGAAGATCAGGACCGGCGCACGGGTGGCCAGGAGGGTCGTGGTGAGGAGGCCGTCGGCCCGGCCCTGGGCGGAGCGAGCGATGAAGTCCGCGGTGGCCGGGGCGATGGCGACGAGGTCGGCCTCGGCGCCCAGGCGGATGTGGAGGGCGGCTCCCTCGGCGGAGAAGAGATCGGTGAGGCAGGGACGTCCGGTCACCGCCTCGAACGTGAGCGGACGCACGAACTCCCCGGCGCTGCGAGTGAGGACGGTGTCCACCTCGGCACCGAGGAGCGTGAGGTCTCGGGCGAGCTGGATCGCCTTGTAGGCCGCGATCCCGCCCGTCACCCCGAGGACCACCCGCCGGCCCTGCCAGGGCCTGCGTGGGCTCAGACCTCGGGAGGCCATGAACTACTCCTCGCGCTTCCTGCGCTTGACCAGCCGGAACTCGATATGCCCCGAGGTCAGGGCCTCGAGAGACCGGGTGGTGAGCTTCTTCTCCGCACCCAGGGGGAGGACCTCCCGGGGGAGTGTGTTGAGCTCCCGGGCGTACTTGGCGGATACCAGGACACCCAGGTATTTGCTGTAGGTGTTCGTGGCGAGCTCGCCGGGGGTGAATACACGCATTCAGGTCCTCTTCCCTTTGTTATGGTGACCGAGCCGAGCCCGGCCTTCACGCGATCGCTTCAAGAATCTCGTCCAGGAGCCGCTCCAGATCCACCGCCGGCTCCCCTCCGGGCAGCGCCCCGGCCAGGATGCCGCGGATCTCGTCCACGGCCCGATCCAGGTCGTCGTTCACCACCACGTGGTCGAACTCCCCGATCGCCTCCAGCTCTCCACGGGCCGTGTCCATCCGGCGCCGCAGGGCCGCCTCGCCTTCGGTACCCCGCCCCTCCAGACGCTCCACCAAGACGCGTCCCGAGGGAGGTAAGATAAAGATAAGAACCGCTTCGGGAACCCGCTCCCGGATCTGACGGGCTCCCTGCACGTCGATGTCCAGCACCACGGACCGGCCCTCCCCCTCGGCGTCGAAGAGGTTCTGGAGGGGCGTGCCGTAGAGGTCCCCGTGGACTTCGGCCCACTCCGCCATGGCCCCCTCGGCCACCCGGGATCGGAACTCTTCACGGGTGAGGAAGTGGTAGTCCACCCCGTTCACCTCTCCCCGGCGTGGGGACCGGGTCGTGGCGCTGACCGAGAACACGAAGGGATCGGGCGAGGCCACCAGACGCCGGGCGATGGTGGTCTTGCCTGCCCCGCTGGGCGCGGACAGGACCAAGTGGGGCAGCCGGCGCTCGAGCCCCGGCCGGGATTCGGATTCCCCGCTCACTCCACGTTCTCCAGCTGCTCCCTCAGGCGCTCGATCTCCTCCTTGAGCGCCACGCTCCGGGCGGAGATCTCGGGATCGTTGGCCTTGGACCCGATGGTGTTGGCCTCCCGGTGCATCTCCTGGACCAGGAAGCCCAGCCGCTTGCCCACGGGCTGATGGTCGTCCTCCGCCATGGCTTCCCGAAAGAGGGCGATGTGGGACCGGAAGCGAACGATCTCCTCGTTGATGTCCCACTTGTCGGCCATGTGAGCCACCTCCCGAACCAGGCGCTCCTCGTCCACCCCGGCGTCCCCGACCAGCTCGTCGATCACCGCCCGAAGGCGGTCCCGTTCCCGCACCAGCCGGTCGGGGGCCGCCCTCGAGACGGCCTCCAGGTGCTCCGCCATGGCGTCCAGACGTCCCCCGAGGTCCGCGGCCAGGGACTCCCCTTCCCTGTCCCGCATGGCCACCAGCGCCTCCGCCGCGCCACGGACCACCACCTCCAGCTCCTCGGCCTCGATCTCGACGGGCTCGGCGGATTGCTCGGGAGTACGAAACAGATCCCGGAAGCGCGCGAGGACGTCCACGGTCACCCCGCCCTCCAGTCCCAACTCCCGGCCCATCCGCTCCAGGGCGTCCCGATAGTGGCGGGCCCGGCCCAGATCCAGCTCCGGAACCGGTTCCTCCGCCGCCGTAACGGAGGTGTCCAGGCTCATGGAGAGACTCACGTGGCCCCGGGACACGTACTCCTTGAGCCAGCCCTGCATCGCCGCCTCGTGGCGATCGAAGCCGTAGGGAGTCCTCATCGACGCGTTGAAGAAGCGGTGGTTGACCGTCTTCAACTCCACCCGGAGGAGGCCTGCGGGGGTGGCCCGTTCGGCTTCCCCGAATCCCGTCATGCTACGAATCATCGATCGTCCTCGCCGCCGCTCCCGGCTCCCGATACCGATCGGGGCGAGGGCGACGTCTCTGGCTCAGTTGAAGAGGGTCCAGCGAATCCCGTACATGGTGCGGAGTCCGGGGAGGAGCGCTCCCGGATAATCCTGGTTCTCGAGGCGATTGGCCAGGTTCTCCGCCCGAAGGAACGCTCGGACCGTGAGGACCCGGACGTTCAGGTGGAAGAACCAGCTCTGGTAATAGGGCACCGACTGGAGGAGGAGCCCGTCGGGGGGATCGCCCACGTCGGGTTCCTGGATCAGCGGCACCTGCATGCCATCCCGACCCCGGACCCCCACGCTGGCTCGGACCTCCAGGTTCCCGGACGGGAGGAAGCTGCGGTGGAACTGGAGTTCGCCCCGCCAGGACCGCCGGGGCAGGTAACGCCACTCCTCGCCCTCCGTCTGGTCCCAGATCTCCAGGCCTCCGGCGAGTCCGAAACCCCGGGGCCAAAGGGGAAGGCTGCCGTAGACCTCCCAGCCCTGTCGCTCGCCACCCGGAAGGACCACCCCCTGCACATCCATGGGAAGTCCCAGAGGCACCAGCGAATCGGACTCCACCCGGAGCCTCGCCGCGCCCAGGTCGATCCTGCCTCGGGTGAAGCGGGCCCCCACCCTGTAGCCCGACCGCTCCGTGATGTGGGGCACGGTCACCGAATCCACGATGATGACCCCTGGATCCAGGGGATCGTCGAAGCGCGTGCGCCGGTAGCCGATGTCCGGCACGCCCGTGCTGCCGTCCTCCCACTCGCCGAAGACGCTGAATCCAAAGAAGTCCGGCGACCAGGCGGAGAGACGCAGGACGCCCGTCCCTCCCTGGTCGGCCCAACTCTCGGATCGATAGGTGCCCTCCAACCCGCCCCAGCCACGCCCGTCCACACCAGCCCGGCCCTCCAGCACCTGCTCGGGCCAGCCCCGGCCGCCTTGGCGACGGTAGTCGCCGTCGATCCAGAACCCGGAGCCCTGCCACCCCAGCCGGAGTCCCACCTGGCTCCGCCCCGGAATCCGTCCGATCTGGGCCGTGTCTCCGGCGGCGACCTCCTCGTCGCCCTTGAGGCCCGAGGACGCCACGTAGGCTTCGCTCAGCAGCCCGAATCCCAGCCGATAGCGCAGCCGGGCGGCCCAATCGGTCTGGGTGAGTCGGCCGGGAAAGTAGAGGTCTCCCCGGATGGAGCTCATGCGCCGGTACTGGACCTGGAAGCCACCCCGGTCGTTGAAGTGGAGGGCGTAGCGGAGCCACGCGCCGGAGATCGTACCGGGTTGGCTCCGGTCCGGTCCGTCGGTGTCCAGCCGGTCGAGAGAGACCCCCAGACTTCCCCTCAGTCGCTGGGCGTCCACGAACGTCCCGCGAAACACGTTGGTGTCCAGATCGCCGGTGCCGGCCTCGATGACCGAATAGGGACGGTGCTCGTTCCAGATCCGGGTGAACAGTTCCACCCGGGTCTCGCCCAGCCGTCGGGTCACACGAACGCGGCCCACCCCCCCCAACCCGATCCGGGCCAGATCGGGAACGCCGGACTCCAGCGCCGGGAGCTCGATCCCGTCCCAGATGACCCTCAACCGGCCCCCGGCTCCCCCGAACCCGCTCACCGCCACCGGCTGGGCGTAGTCCCCACCCCGGTGGAGGACCAACCCCGGGACCTGGTCCAGTAGTTCGAGAACCGACATGGCCCGGGTGGTCAAAAGGTCTTCCGGACCCCATTCCCAGACGCCCGTCCCCCAGCCCGCCGGCTTACCCTCGGCGAACACGGGGAGAATGATGACCGGAATCGTGTCGGCGCCCAGGGAGTCCGCCACCTGCGATGAGTCCGCGGGGATCTGGACGGTGTCCGGCGGCACCTGGATCGTGTCCGACGGCACCTGCACGGTGTCAGGCGGAGGGAGGGTGTCCGGGGGCTCCTGGGCCGAAACCCCCGCCGCGGCAGCGGCGAGTCCCAGGAGGGCCGTAGCCGCCCCGCGAGTCCAGGGAAACGGTCGCGTCACCGGGCCCTGGACCTCACCCATTCTACGAGCAGTCGCGTGGGCACCCCCAGGGCGCCTTTCCGTCGGTAGGACAGCTTGCTCTCGCCGTAGGCGGTTCCGGCCACGTCCAGATGGACCCAGGGCACGTCCCCGACGAATTCTCGCAGGAACGCCGCGGCCGTTATGGTCCCCGCCGGGCGTCCGCCGACGTTCTTCATGTCGGCCACGTCGCTGTCCAGCTGCTCCCGGTACTCGGGCCACAGCGGGAGAGGCCAGCAACGCTCCCCGGCACGGTCTCCGGCATCCCGAACCTCCTGGATGAGGCGCTCGTCGGTGCCCAGGAGCCCGATGGCCTGGTGTCCGAGACCGATCACCACGGCGCCGGTCAGGGTCGCGCAGTCCACGATGGCCGCGGGCTCATAGGTTCGGACGAAGGAAAGGGCATCCGCCAGGATCAGCCGGCCCTCTGCGTCGGTGTTGATGACCTCCACGGTCTTGCCCTCGCGGGTGCGGATCACGTCCCCCGGCTTCACGGCGCTCCCGTTCAGCAGGTTCTCCGAGGACGGAACCACCCCCACCACGTTGATGGGCAGGGCCAACTCCGCGATGGCCCGCATGGCCCCGAGCACGGCCGCACCTCCGGACATGTCGTACTTCATCTCCTCCATCTTGAGAGCCGGCTTGATGGAGATCCCCCCCGCGTCGAAGGTGAGACCCTTCCCCACCAGCGCCACCGGAGGGGCGTCCGCATCGCCTCCCTGGTACTCCAACAGGATGAGGCGGGGTTCCTCGTCCGAGCCCGCCGCAACCGCCAGGAGAGCACCCATCCCCTCGGCGTCCATCTCCGCGGGCCCCAGGGCCTGGAAGCCCAGGCCGAAGGTCTCGGCGAGGGCTTGGGCCTGCTCGGCGAGGTGCTCCGGCGTGGCAACGTTCCCGGGACGAGATTGGAGGGAGCGGGCCAGGTTCTCCCCGTCTGCCAGGATGTGGCCGGTCCGGACCGCGTCGGCAAGGGCGTCCACGGGGGCGTCGTCCGAGGCGGTGACCAGGTCCGCGTGGCCGACCCGGGTGGGGGGCGGCGTGTCGCCGCGCCCCTCCTCGGACTTCAGCTCGTCGAAGCGCCACGCGGCCAGAACCGCGCCCTCGGCGGCCCCCTGGACCGTCTCCGCGCTCCACGACCCGTCGGGGCCGTCGATCCAGAGGGATACGGATTCCACCCGGAGTCGCTCGGCCTCCCGCACGGCGCGCCCCGCGAACCGCCGGGCCGCCTCAGCGTCGAACTCCCCAGCGGCTCCGACTCCCAGGAGGAGGACCCGGGAGGGGCCCTCCGAACCTCCGGACAGGACCGTCGTCTGGTCCTTGGTCCCCGAGCGCACGTCCCCGAGTCCCCAGACCGTGGACAGGACCCCGGCAAGGCGGGCATCCAGGTCCTGGAGTCGCGGTGGGACGCCCTCGTCCTCGCCGTCGAACACCGGAATCGCGAGGAGGGGGGAGGGTTGGCTGGAGGGATCGGTGGTGAGGAGTTGGACGTCCATGCTTCCACTCTTTCAAGGAATCGCCCCCCCGGGGCTTGTCGCAGCCCGGAGGGGCGGGTCTGGAGGACCAGAGGGAATGTACGACATGGGCGGATCGGGGGTCCAGACGGGATCCCCTCCCCGGTTTGACATCTTGTGAAGGCCCCACGCAGTTTCGGCCTGCGTGTGCGCCTTGGACAGCCCCCCCGATCCAGGACTCCCCTCGATGCGCTCTGGAACCACCATTTCCCACTACCTCCTTGGCGATCTCATCGGCCAGGGTGGGATGGGCGAGGTCTATCAGGCCACGGACACCCGCCTGGATCGGCAGGTGGCCCTCAAGTTCCTCGCCGCGCGCTATGTATCGGATCCCGAGGCCAAGGAGCGCTTCATCCGGGAGGCGAAGTCCGCGTCCGCCCTGGACCATCCGAACATCTGCACGATCCACGACATCGGCGAGACCGAGCAGGGCGAGCTCTACATCGTAATGGCGCTCTACGAGGGGGAAACCCTCGACCGCCGCCTCAGGGACGAGACGTTCACGGTGGAGCGGACCGTGCATATCGTCCGACAGGTGGCGGAGGCGCTGAAGCGCGCCCACGCCGGGGGGATCATCCATCGCGACGTCAAACCAGCCAACACGATGGTGTCCGACGACGACGCAGTGCGGCTCCTCGACTTCGGCGTCGCCAAGCTCCAGGCCGTGGATTCCCTGACCCAGACCGGAGTGTCTCTCGGCACCTCCGGGTACATGAGCCCGGAGCAGGCGGTGGGGGATCCCGTGTCCCCGGCCTCGGATGTATGGTCGCTGGGCGTGATGGCCTACGAGATGCTGGCGGGCCGACGCCCGTTCGACGGCGACAACGCCCTCGCCACCGTGCACCAGATCGTTTCCGTGGAGCCCCGGCACCTGGCCGAGGCCCGAAGCGACATCCCGGCCCCTCTGACAGAAGTCGTGCACCGGGCCCTCGCCAAGAAGCCTACGGACCGGTTCGCGAATGCCGCCGAGTTCCTCTTGGCCCTGGACGCGGGAGCGGCAGGGTTGGCCCGGGCACCATCCGGCGCCGGCTCCGGATTCCGATCCCGCCGGTTCGTGGTTCCAGCTGCCGTGGCGGTAATCGCGGCGACCATCACGACGGTCCTGCTATTCCCGGGGCCCGCAGCGGTCACGGGCCCGGGGGAAGCCTCCCGTGACGTGATCGCAGTGCTGCCGTTCGCCGTAACCGGGGCGCCCGAATTGAATTACCTCTCCGAGGGTCTGGTCACCCTGGTCGGGGGTCGGCTGGACGGGGCCGGACCACTTCGGACCATCGACCCACGGGCCGTGCTCGGCCGGACCGAACTGGAGCCGGGTCAGGGGATCGAGCCCGCCCGGGGTGCGGCCCTGGCCATGGAACTCGGCGCCGGTCGATTCGTCACCGGAGAACTGGTCGGACTGCCGGGGCGCGTGAGCCTTTCGGCGCGGATCCACGAGGTCGGCCCGGCCGCCGACGAGTATCCCCTCGTGACCCTCCAGGGGAGCGCGGACAGCCTGGCGGCGCTGGTCGATCAACTGGCCACCGGACTCCTCGCCAACTCCCTCAGCGGAGCCAACGCGCGGATCCAGAGAGGTGCCGCCCAGAGTTCCGGATCGCCGGAAGCGGTCAAGGAGTTCCTCCGGGGTGAGCAGTTCCACCGACGAGGCCAGTTCGACAGCGCGTCCGCCGCGTACAACCGGGCTTTGGGTTACGATTCCGCGTTCGCGCTTGCCCACCTCATGAAGAGCATGAACAACGCCTACACCTATGAGACGGACGACTACATGGCGGCGGTGAACGCCATGCGGTTCTCCGATGGACTGCCCGAACGGGACCGTTCACTCATCGAGGCGTTCCGGGATCAGCAATCGGGCCGCATCACCGAAGCCGAACAGGGCTACCTGGCCCATCTCAAGCGCTGGCCGGACGAGGTGAAGGCTCTCCTCATGCTGGGCATGCTCTACCGGAGAGCGAATCCTCGCTGGGGGCGGCCTATCGAACAGGCGCGCCCCTTCTTCCAGGGGGTCCTGGAACACGAGCCCGAAAACGTGCCGGCTCTGCACAACCTCGCCCAGATGGACGCGGGGAGTCGGCTTTACGATTCGCTGCCGGCGCGAGCGGCGGTCCTTCGGCAGGTGGCTCCCGGATCGGAGTGGGCCATCGACGTCCAGACCATGACCGCGTTCGCCCTGGGCGACACCGTCGAGATCGAACGCCTGGTGGAGAGTTTCCCGGAGCAATCCCTGCTCCTTCGGCTCTACGCGGTCTACAACGCCATGCGCTTCAGTCCCGATCCCGGAGACGCGGTGCGCTTGCTGGCCCGTCAGGAATCGGGAAGGCTGAACACGGATACGGGACTACCGGAGGGCATCGAGGTCGACGATGACCTCTCGGTGATTCTCGCGGTGATGTCGGCCCTGGTCGGCGGCCGCTACGACGACGTCCGTGCGTTCCTCTCCGACCCTCCCCGCTCCGCGGCATGGGACGTCTGGAACGCCGAACTGGTGGCGGCCGATCTGGTCCCGGTGGACGACGCGCTGATGGAGCAGGTCCTCGAGAACCTGCTGGCCGTGGATCCGGAGGATCGGCTCCGGAATCCGTTCGAACCGCTCCACGACATCTTCTCGGTGGAGGTCGCCACCCTCGAGCGGGACTTCACCGCCGCGAAGCTCCTCGCGCGGTTGGGTCGGGTGGAGGAGGCCTGGGCCATCCAGCGGCGACTCGCGGCCCACCCGCCCTACCTCGCCTTCGAGTCACTGAACCAGGACGCCCCGGGAGCCCTCGCCGCGGACCTCTACGTGCTGCAGGGCGACCGGCAACGAGCACTGGAGGTGCTCCGGGGCCTACCCTTCCAGCTTCCCATGACGGCCGGGGCGCTCTCCGTCACCGCGGGTTCCCACGCCCGGCACCTTCGGGCCGAGCTGGAGCTGGAGTTGGGCGACCCGGAAGTGGCCCGGTATCTCTACGCCGGACTGGTGGAGGGCTTCTCACCGCCGGACAAGCTGTTCCTGGCCAACGCGTACGACCGGCTCGGGCAGATCGCGGAGGCCGCCGGGCGGACCGAAGACGCGGTCTACTACTACGACCGGTTCGTGCGGGCGTGGACGGACGCGGATTCGCAGTTGCAGCCCAGGCGGACGGCCGTGGAGGCGCGGCTCGATGCGCTTCGAGGCGTGGCCGTTTCAGCGACGGGAGCGTCCGCTCAGGGCGGATAGCCGCCCCAGGGGGGAACCCGCCGCCACCCCAGTGGAGAAAACAGCCATCGCCCTCGTGCGCTCGAGTGCCACCTGGGTGGCCGGGCCATAGGGATCTCCAGGTCCCCTCCAGCACTTCATCCGCCCCTCCTGGTCAGCCTGGTTTCCGGCTTGCCCTCGCCGATCTTCGGGTTATATTCGGTATCTATGTTCGGTTTTTGTTCGGTATCCTTCTTCCCTGCACTCGCTCCTCCGTCTTCGCACCCCTGCCCCATGACCCGAACCCGGCCCGCCCCCCTCTGGAGCACCCAGCCCCCCGAGCCCCTGGCCCTGGGCGGGAGAGACGCGGCCATGGGGCGGGGCAGCCGCACCGCCCTCTGCCTCTGGCTTCCCACCTTCGAATTGCGTCTGGAGCTGGTGCGCTTCCCGCAGTTGGACAGCGCCTCGGTGGCCCTCCTGGCCTCGGGGGAGTCCACCCGCCGGCAGGTCTGGCAGGTCTCGGAGCGGGCCGCCCAGGACGGGGTCCGGCCCGGGATGCTGGTCTCCCAGGCCGTGGGGCTATGCGCGAGCCTCACCCTCCTGGAGCCCGATCCCACCCACTACGACGCGGCCACCGCCGGCATCCTGGAGGCGCTGGAAGGGCTGAGCCCCGTGGTGGAGCCCGCGGGACGGGGCCGGGTGTTCCTGGGCATGGACGGACTGGGGCGGCTCTACGGCTCGCCCCACCGACAGGTGGCCCGGGCCTTGGAGACCCTCTTCCAGGTCATCCCCCCGGCCCTGGTGGCCACCACCCGGGCCGGGATGGCCCCGGGAAAGTTCGGCGCGTGGGTCACGGCGGCTAGCGCCCGGCCCGGGGTACCCACGGTGGTCGCCGAGGGGGAGTTGGCCTCCTTCCTGGCCTCCCGTCCGGTATCCGCCCTCCCGGTGGACGACCTGATGATCCAGCGTCTGCACCGGCTGGACATCGCTACGCTGGGAGAGATGACCCGCCTGTCCGAGGCCGCCCTGGTGGCCCAGTTCGGCAGGGAGGGCCGGGACGCTCTGGCCTGGGCCTCGGGGCGCCGGATCGATCCCGTGCAACCTCGGCACCGTCCCCGCCCCATCCGGGTCTCCCTGGACTTCCCATCCCCCGTGGGCCAGTCGGAGATCCTGGAAAACGCGGTGAGACGCCTGGTGGAGAGAGGCCTCGCCCGGCCCATGCGCCGGGGCCGTAGCGTTCAGAGTGTGCGACTGGGAGGACGCCTGGAGGGAGGTGGAAGCTGGGTGATCGAGGCCGTCCTCAAGCAGCCCATCGCCCGGGTGGATGGGATTCTCCGCCCCCTGGTCTCCCGCATGGGCCTGGCTCCCCCATCCCGGGCCGTGGAGGGACTGTTCCTCGAGTTCTTCGAGTTCGGTCCGCCCACGAGCCAGGTGGGTCTCTTCGACCGAAAGGAGGCGGCGGAGCGGGCCGAGCGGGGACTGGTCATGGAGGAGGGCCTGGTACCCGGGTCTCTCCGGGAGGCGGTACGGGAGTTGAAGCTCCGCCTGGGCTACTCGCCCTTGTATCGGGTCGTGGAGGTGGATCCCTGGTCCCGGATTCCCGAGCGTCGCCACGCCCTGCTGAGCTTCGAGCCATGAACCGCCGCCTCCGGCCCATGAACGCCCCCCGCCCGGTGCAGGTCATGGAGGGCCCGCCCGGCCATGTGAAGGCCCTTCGGACCTCCCGAGGGTTGATGGAGGTAGACACGGTCCTGGAGGAGTGGCGGATCGACGATGAGTGGTGGCGGGTGCCCATCTCCCGGCGTTACCTCTGCCTCCTCCTTCGTGGCGGAAGACGGGTCACCGTCTTCCACGATCTCATGGAAGGTTTCTGGTACGTACAGGAAGGATGAACTTGAGCGGCGTACGCGTGGTTCGTGTGGAGCCCATGGGGGGATCGGGCCAGGGCGTCCGGGTCCACCTGAGCGACGGGGACCC
This sequence comes from Gemmatimonadota bacterium, assembly GCA_039591855.1. Lineage (GTDB taxonomy): Bacteria > Gemmatimonadota > Gemmatimonadetes > Longimicrobiales > Gaopeijiaceae > JBDHCV01. Next base: position 139,695 of record JBDHCV010000008.1, read on the forward strand.
CATCGAGGCACCCATCCAGGCGTGGCTCGAGTCGGGCCTCCACGCCGGCGCCGACCTCGACGCGAAGGCCCTGGGGGACCTGCAGCACCGGACCCGGTACTGGCAGGCCCGCAACGCCGCCTTGAGCCTCCTGTCCTACCGGGCCCGAAGCCGACGTGAACTGGTGACGGCCCTGCGCAAGAAGGGCCACGCATTCCCGGACCTGGAGTCGGTGCTGGACGAGCTGGAAGCCCGGGGGCTGCTGGACGACGCCGGGTTCGCAGAAGCCCTGGTCCGGGACCGGATCCGCCACCGGCCTCGAGGCAACCGTCGACTCCTGTCCGAGCTCCGGGAAAAGGGCGTGGACGGGGCCACCGCGGAGCGGGCCGTGGAAAGGGCCATGGCCCAGATGGAGACCGACGAGGACCGATTGGCGGAGGAGGTGGGCCGCCACTGGGCCCGGACCCAGTCCATAGGGACCCTGGAGACCCTCACCCAGACCGGATTCTCTCCCGAGCGACAGAAGGTCAGCCGACGGCTCTACGGGCACCTGGCACGGAGGGGGTTCGGGGGACAGGCCCTCCGATCCGGGATGGAGGCCGCCACCAGAGAGGCTGCGGAGCGGCTGGCAGCGACTCCCTGAGGATCGGGATCCTTGCCCGCCCGGCATCTCCCGGCGACTCCGGGCCTTTCCCGGGGCCTTGCCCCCGCCGTATCCTTTCCGACCCATCGGCCCCGAGCCCAAACCACCACCGTCCCCATGTCCACCGCCCAACCGAGCCAGCCCCGCCTCCAGCTTTCGTCCGAGGTCCGGGGGCGGCGTGCCCTGGCCGAGAGCCTCCGGAAGGACGCTCCCGGCAGCGAGATCGCCAACCCGGTGGTGGCGCTCATCCTGGTCGCCCTGCTTCGATCTCAGGCCTCCCCGGAGCTCCTGGCCACGTGGGCCGGCGCCGTGGTGCTCACCAGCGTGGGGCGGGCCTTCCTCCGGACCCGGGCGCCGGATCCCCAAGCGGATCCCGCGGCCTTCCTTCGGGCCGTCCGGCTCGGCACGGCGCTGGTCGCGGTGGCCTGGGCCCTGGGCCTCTCCCGCATCGTCCCGGGACTCCCCATCGAGGGGGTGGCCTTCTCCGCGGTGGTCGTCGCGGGACTGGCCGCGGCCGCCACCTCAACGCTGGCTCCGGACCCACCTTCCTATCACGCGTTCACCGGATTCCTCTTCTCCGGCTTTGTCCTGGGCGTGCTCCAGAACGACACCATCTCGGGCACGGTGGCACTGGTGGCCCTGGTCCTGGCGTACTGGACGGTGATGGCCGCGGTGCACCGGCGGACCTTCGGGGAGCTTCGCCGGAGGGTGGAGACTTCGGCCTCCCTGGCCGCCGCGGAGGAACGGTATCGATCCCTGGTGGAAACCGCCTCGGACCTGGTCTGGCGGGTGGACCGCCAGGGACGCTGGACCTACGTGAACGAGGCCAGTCGCCGGATCTACGGACACTCACCCCACGAGCTCATCGGGCGGCAGGTCCTGGATTTTGCGGAGGACGACCGGGTGGCCGCGGATCGCGTGGCGTTCCGCCAGGTCCTGGAGGGCGACGACCTCAGGGACCACGAGACCGTACATCACTCCGCCGACGGCAAGAGGCGCCATTTGAGCTTCTCCGCCATCCCGGTCCGGGGGTGGGACGGAACCATCGTAGGAGCCCAGGGCACGGCTCGGGACGTTACGGAGCAGGTGGCCTATCGGGCGACGCTGGAGCGGCTCCTCCGCCAGACTTCCATGGTCCGATCGCTCATCAACAACACCGCAGATCAGATCTTCTTCAAGGACGCCGACGGGGTCTATCGGGGGTGTAACGAGGCCTTCGCCCGTTTCCTGGGCGTCACCGAGGATGCCCTGGTGGGGAATCGGGACCACGACTTCTACCCCTCGGAGCGGGCGGACGCCTACCGGGAGGGGGACCGCCAGGCCATGGAATCCACGCAGCCCATCAGGCTCGAGGAGTGGGTGGACGCCCCGGACGGACGCCGGGTCCTCCTCGACACGGTGAAGACCGCCTACCGCATGGAGGACGGCACTCCCGTGGGGGTGATCGGAATCACCCGGGACATCACCGAGTTCCGGGCCCAGGAGGACCAGCTCCGAGAGGCCCTGGAGCGGGCCGAATGGGCCACCCGGATGAAGAGCGCGTTCCTGGCCAACATGAGCCATGAGATCCGCACGCCCATGAACGGGATTCTGGGCATGACGGAACTACTCCTGGACTCGGGCTTGAACCCGACTCAGAGGAACGCCGCGGAGCTCGTGCACCAATCGGGTGAGGCCCTCCTGTCGGTACTCAACGACATCTTGGACTTTTCGAAGATCGAGGCCGGTCGGCTGGAGCTGGAGACCGCCCCCTTCGACCTGCACGAGCTCCTCACCTCCGCTGCCCGGGTCATGGCGGTGCCCGCAGGGGCCCGGGGGAACGAGCTGATCCTGGACCTCGACCCCGAGGTGCCTCGGGGCGTCGTGGGGGACCCGGGCCGGATCCGACAGGTGCTGAACAACCTGCTCAACAACGCGGTGAAGTTCACCGAAGACGGCGAAATCCACCTGCGGGCCGAAGTCCGCCTCCCACCCGGCACGCCTGACGGCACCGAAACCCTGGTGATCCGGGTCCGGGACACGGGGATCGGGATCCCTGCCCACAAGTTGGAGAGCATCTTCGAGGAGTTCGGACAGGCCGACGCCTCCACGGCCCGACGGTATGGAGGTACCGGGCTGGGACTCACCATCTCCCGCCGGATCGCGCGCCTCATGGGCGGGGACCTCACGGTGGAGAGTGAGGAGGGGGACGGGAGTCTGTTCCAGTTCACCTGTCCGGTCCGGCTGGATGCCAACGTGTCCGGGGACCGGGCCCCGGGCCAGGAGTATGGGAGCCTGCGCTGGACCCGGATCCTGGTGGTGGACGACCACGCCACGAACCGTCGCATCCTCAGGGACGTGCTGACTGCGGCCGGCGCCACCGTGGACGACGCCCACGACGGTCCGTCTGCCCGGCGGGCGCTGATGGAAGCGGCCGAGGGGTCCGCACCCCACGACATGGTGATCATGGACGTGGAGATGCCCGGAGAGGACGGCCTGGAAGTCATCGCTGGGTTCCGGAGCGAGCCCGCCCTGTCCCGCCTGAAGATCGTGGTCCTCACCTCCACCGCCCGCATGGGGGACGCCAAGCGGGCCCGGGAACTGGGCGTGGGCGCATACCTGACCAAGCCGGCTTCCCGGACCGAGGTCCTGTGGGCCGTCACGTCCGTGCTGGCCGGAACCCGCGAAGGACCCGGCATGGCGGACCCGGAGGAGGGGCGAGACGGAGCCCTGGCCGAGACCCCCGATGCCCTCCACGTGCTTCTGGCCGAGGACAACCCCGTGAACCAGGAGGTCGCGCGATCGATCCTCGAGAGGGCCGGACACAGCGTCACCCTGGTCGAGAACGGGATGGACGCCGTGGGGGCCGCCCTGGGGAGTTCCTTCGACGTGATCCTCATGGACCTGGAGATGCCGGGAATGTCGGGGATCGAGGCATGCGCGGAGATCCGCCGCCTCGAAGAGGGAGTTCGGGTCCCCATCGTGGCCCTGAGCGCCCACGCCATGGACGACGAACGGGATCGGGCCCTGGCGGTGGGGATGGACGAGTACCTGGCGAAGCCTTTCCGGGCCAGGGACCTCCTGGAGGTCGTCTCCCGCTGGCGGGACGGTGGACCGCCGCCCGCCGATGTCTCGGCGTTCGAGGCCTCCATGAGGGAGGGTGGTGTTGGAGACGCTGCCCACGGTCTCCTGGAAGGGTGGATGGAAGACGTGGGTCCCCGACTGCAGAGCCTGGGCGAAGCCATAGCCAGGGGGGACTGGGAAGCGGCCCGTCGGGACGCCCACGGCATGAAATCCGCCGCCGCGAGCATATTCGCCCATGAACTGGCCAGCCTGCTGCAGAGCCTGGAGGACGCTTCGAAGAACGAGGACCCGGCCATGGCCAGTCGAGTCCTGGAGAGAGTCACGGCCGCCCAGGGACGGGTGGTGGACTACCTCAGGAACCGGATCGGTCTCGGCGCCGGGCCTTCGCCGTCAGAGGAGCGATGACGTGTCTTCGGCTCCCGACCGCTCCGGCACGGAGGTAGGATCCGCATGAAGACCCTCGCCAAGCGCGTCCTGATGAGGACGGTGGTTTCCAGCCCCGTGGCGGCGAGGGTGTTCCCCTTCAAGCAGCCCCCGGTTCTCCTCCTCTCCTACCCGCGGAGCGGCTCCTCCTGGGTGGGGAGCATTCTCGGCCGGTCCCCGGACCTGGCATACCTCCGGGAGCCGATAAACCAGCCGTTCATCGGGCGCACCAACCATCGAACGGTCTGGGATCCGAACGCCGATCCCCAGGCCAGGGCCCTCTACAAGGACCTGGCCGCCCGAGCCTTCGCCGGAATGCCCGATACGGAAGACCCCAACGTGGTGCGCAATCTCCGGGACTTCCTCTTTCTTCACCAAAGGCGGCACCGACGGCTCCTGGTGAAGGAGGTGAACCCCCTGGCCATCGAGCTCTTCCTGAGGGACCGGGACCTGCAGGTGATCCCCCTCTTGAGGCATCCGGGTGCCGTCGCGGAGAGCTACGTCCGGATGGGCTGGCACTCCGGCGGCCTGTCCGAATTCGGACGACTCTACGGCGCCAGGATGGCCCGAGTCCTGGATGCGGTAGGGTCCGCCGCGACTCCACCCATTCTCTACGAGGACCTCGCGGCAGAGCCCCACGATCGGTTCCTGGCCCTGTTCGAGCGGATGGGGGTTCGACCTCCGGAGGATTACACGCCGCTGATTCGCCGGCTCTGTCAGGCCGAGGAGGACCCCAACTCCCCCTACGACATCCGGCGCACTTCGGCGCTGGAAATCGACAAGTGGAGAGATCGCCTGAGCGCCGAGGCCATCCAGGAACTCCGGGCGGGCTATTTCGACTCTCCGCTCCAGCACTACCGAGCGCCGGAAGACTGGCCCTGAACCATCGGGACGGGCCGACCGGGAGCTACTTCTCGTGCCCGGCGATGTGCTCCCCGATGAGGATCTTGCTGATCTCTTCCCGCTGGATCTGGTTCGTTCCCTCGTAGATCTGCGTGATCTTCGCGTCCCGCATGTACTTCTCCACGGGATAGTCCCTCATGTACCCGTAGCCCCCGAAGACCTGCACGGCATTGGTCGTCACCTCCATGGCCATGTCCCCGGCGAACAACTTGGACATGGCGGAATAGATGGTGGGTCGGGATTTGGGGTTCGAGTCGATGTAGCGGGCCGTGGCGTAGATCAGGGCCCGGGCCGCCTCCACCGACGTGGCCATGTCGGCCAGCATGAAGCGGAGTCCCTGGAAGGAGGCCACCGAATGACCGAACTGCTTCCGCTCGATGGCGTAATCCACGGCCATGTCCAGGGCTCCATGGGCAATCCCCAGGGCCTGGGCCCCCACTCCGGGGCGGGAAGCGTCGAAGGTCTTCATGGCGGTGATGAATCCCGTACCCTCCCGTCCCAGCAGGTTCTCGGCGGGTACGCGGCAGTCTTCGAAGTGGAGCTCCCGAGTGGAGGAGGCCCGGACGCCCATCTTGTCCTCCTTCTTTCCGAAGGTGAATCCGGGCGTGCCCTTCTCCACCACGAAGGCGCTGGCGCCTCGGGGCCCCTTGTCCGGGTCGGTCAGCGCGATGACCGAGTAGATCTCCGCGTCACCGCCGTTGGTGATCCACTGTTTGGTGCCGTTCATGACGTAGTGGTCTCCGTCACGGATGGCGGTGGCCCGGATGCCTCCGGCGTCGGAGCCCGCCTGGGGCTCCGTCAGGGCGAAGGCGCAGAGGCGTGTTCCAGCCGCTACGTCGGGGAGCCAACGCTGCTTCTGGTCCTCGGTCCCGCTGAGGATGATGGGGATGGCTCCCAGGGCGCTCCCGGCGAACGCCAGTGCGATCCCCCCGCAGGCCTTCGACAGTTCCTCGGTGACCAGAACCATGTTCATGGTCCGGGCGTCACCGGCGATGCCACCGTACTCGTCGGGGATGAACACGCCGAACAGGTCGGCGTCGGCGATGACCTTGACCACCGGCCACGGGAACTCGGCGCTTACGTCGTACTCCGCCGCGACGGGGCGGACCTCCTGGTCCGCGATTGATTTCGCGAGCTCCCGAATGGCGAGTTGCTCTTCGGTCAGTCCGTAGTCCAGCACGGTTCTTCCTCCATTGAAGGGGCACGGGAGGGGCCCGCTCCTCGAGCGGGCGCCCCTTGGGCGTTCATCGGACGGCGGTCACCGGGCGGCCGTCACGGCTTGGATCGGTGGTCGTCCCAGAGGATGGGCCGCTGCACCCAGGCATGGCCGTCCTCGAACAGGAACCGGACGTGTTCCTCCGGTTGGGTGCCTGAGAGCGACGTGACCTCGAAGGCGCCGTTCAGGGTGCCGGGGTGGGCCAGCTCCGCCAGGCGAGCGGCCAGCAGCGCGCTGTCCAGGTTCACCTCTCGCAACCGGACCATCACTCGGTCGTCCTCGGCCACCGATGCCGAAAAATCTCCCTCGGGATAGAGCCCCTCGAAGGACTCGGCCGCGGCCTGGAGAATCCTGGCCGCCGCGCCCGAATCCGGAGCGCTGAACGACACCAGACCGTCGAGGCGCTGGACCTCGGGATCGATGGAGGTCACCTCCCCCCCGGCGTAAGGCCGGCGGGTCGCCAGGGAGAAGTCAGGGTGGGCCCACTGGATGTGGAGCGTTCCGCCCGCCTCGACCCGCATGCGGACCAACTGACCCGCCTCCTCCGGGTGGATGAACAGGTCCCCGCCGGGGATGCCGTTCTGCAGCTCGGGCCCGATGGCGGCGAGGAAGCGCACCAGTTCACCGGCGATGGTGGGCAGGGGGGGCGAGGAACTGGGTTGGGTGTGTCTCAGGACGATGGCGCTGGTGGGCGCGTCGTACTCGAGCCATTCACCGGGAACGTCACCCAGTCGCGATCGGACGGACCCGGGCAATTCACCCAGTTGGATCCGGCCGGTGCATCCCTGATCGTAGAAGAACATGCCTCACCTCTGTGCCCACGGGCCGACTACGAGATGGTCGTCGGGTCTGTCCGTGGAGGGGGCAAGATCCGTACCCGTCAGCGCGCTCGAGGCTTCCGGATCACTCCCTGGTGGGACTTACCGTTCATGACGACTTCAATCGGCTCCTCGAAGCGGAGGTGACGGACCGGCCCCACCTCCTCCACCGCCGGCTGACCCTCGAGCCAATCCCAATCGACGAACCCCTCCCCTGCATCCTGGTTCACGGTGAAGTAGCCGATATTGAACGACGCCAGGTTTTGGAAGAAGTGCGTCCCCTGGGACGGGGTGACCTTGAAGTCGGCGAATCCCGCCTCGACGATGGCCCGTGCTCCGGCGATTTCGTCCCACTTCACGGGGATGCCGAGCCAGGGGTGGGTGGACCCCCACCGTCCGACCCCGATGAGCAGGTAGGGCCGCGCTTCGGCTACGAGGGTCCGGTTGAATCGCGCCACCGCCCGGGCCGCCTCCACCGCCTGGGACCGGTGATAGGTCTTCCGGTCCACCATCACCACGTCGTAGACCTCGCCGACCCTCCCGTTGCCCAGCACGGATGGGCTGTCGCACAGGGCGTCCGCACGATCTTCGGCCTCGATCTCCACCGCGTCGAGCTCACGGATCCCGGCGAGGGGCCGGAGCTGGAGGAACCCGAACTCCTTGGGCTCCCCCGGAGGGGTGGAGAGGTTCACGGCGAACTCGATCTCCACCGGGGACCGGGTCCCGGAGGCTCCGATCTCCAGGAGGGCGTCCAGGATGTCGGCCAGGGGAAAGAGGCCGTGTTTCAGGATGGGCGCGAGGGTCACGAGGCGGACCCCGCTCCGGGACACGCCGTCGTATACCGCGTTGTTCTCAGGGGAGTAGGTGCTCCCCAACCAATGGAGCACACCGGCCTTTTCGGCCTCGCTCACCGGTACCCGCACCATCCTCCCCTCTTCCCTCCAGTCGGCTCCGCCCAACCCATCCCCCAGCTGCAGGGCCCAGAACTCCCGCTGGGTGTTCTGGACCATCTCCTCCACCGTGGAGAACTCCAGGTTGTGGTTCGGATAGGCCGGGCAGAAGCGGAAGGACGGCTCTCCCTCCACCACGGTGCGGCCGAGACCCAGGGCCGCGGCCGTGATTCCGTCTTCGAAGGTGGCGGGAGGCGTGGGATAGAAGTTGTAGGACCGGGCAACGCCGGCGAGGGTCGGATAGAAGAGGTCTCCGTGGGTGCTCCCAACCATCTTCTGGATGATGACCGCCATGGCCTCCTCCTCCAGGCGGTAGGGGGTGGCCGCGAGGAACGCCTTGGAGGCCACGGAGAAGGTGGAGGCGTAGACCCGCTTGATGGCGGCGATCAGTTGCTCCGAACGCACCCGAGGGTCGGGGTGGTCGTTGGGTAGCATGAGGGTGTCGAAGATCCCGGCGAAGGGCTGATAGGGCGAGTCCTCCAGGAGGCTGGAGGACCGGACGGCCAGGGGATGGCGAGTCTGCTCCAGGAAGACCGCCAGTGGCTCCAGAGCCGTGTCGGGGAACCGGGCCTTGAGGAACCGGTCCACGAGCGCCTCGTCGTCCTCGGACTCCAGAGCGAACGCCCGCAGGTCGTTCTCCTCCAGGAACTCCAGGAAGACCTCGGTGCCCAGGATCACGGCCGGGGGGACCGATACCCGAACCCCCGGGAAGCGGTGCCGCATCCGGAAGTGGTCCAACAGGCGAGTGGCGAAGGCCAGGCCCCTGCCCTTGCCGCCCAGCGAGCCGCCCCCGATGCGAACGATCCCCTCCTTGCCCTCGAAGATGTCCGCGTCGAAATCGGCGACCGCGGAGCGGTCCCGGGCCCTTCTGGTCTCGTCGATTGAGGAAACCAGATCGGCCCGCAGCACCTCCACGGACGGGTAGTCCTCGAGGCGGCGGGGACGCAGTGCTCCAGCCAGCCCGAACTCGGCCCGAGCCCGCAGCCATGAGGAGAAGTCGTTTCGCCCCGCATGGAACGAGATGCTCTCCGCGGGCACGGACTTCAGCTTCTGCACCAGGCCCCTGAGGTCCTCCGCCCGATCCACCTCGTCCCCTCCGGGGAGCCGGAACACGAAATCGCCGAAGAAGAGATGCTCGGTGAGGTACTCCCGAAGCTGGCGCAGCAACATCGGGGACCCCTTCTGCAGGAAGCCCGCGCCCAGGCGACGCGCCAGGACCTCATTGTTGGGATCCCCCGACTGGAGAGCGATGGCGATGTCGGGGCGCACCTCCCGCATCTTCTCGGCGAGGCGGATCCCGGCGATGGCCTCCATCTCCCCCTCCATGGGGAACTCGATGTCGGAGATTACGCCCAGAACGTTGTCCGTGTACCGGGAGAAATAGTCCCAGGCCTCCTCGAAGTTCGTGCAGAGCAGGATCTTGGGCCGAGCCCGCATGAGGAGGAGCATCTGCATGAGGTTCAGGCCCTCGGCACAGACGCTCTGCGAGAGCTTCATCACCTCCGAGTAGATGACAGGCAGGAACGAGGAGTAGTAGCGGACGTTGTCCTCCACCACGAGGAAGAGGGGCACTCCGAGCTCGGTGTCCCGCTCCACGTTCAGCTTGTCCTCCACCGACTTCACCAGGGCCAGGAGGATTCGGGCGTCCCCCTGCCAGACGTAGATCCGCTCCAGGTCCGAGGTGTCGTTCCTGGACATGAACTGGTTCAGCTCCTGGGTGTCGTAGGCCAGGAGCACCACCGGGATGTCCAGGTCCGCCGCCTTCACCGCCCGGGCCAGCTCCAGGGCGTGCATGTCGCCCACCCGGGTGCTGGTGATGATGAGGTCGAAGGGGCGCTCGGAGCGGGCCAGGGCCAGGGCCTCGCTCCCCTGGGAGACCCGGACGATGTTGGGCGCCCGGCTCAGGTTCAGGTCCAGGAACTTGGTGAGGATGAGCTCGTCCAGCTGGCCGTCCTCGGCCATGATGAACGACTCGTAGAGGGACGAGACGAGCAGGATGTTACGAACCTGGTCCCGCATGAGATTCTGGAAGTCGGAGACCCCCTGCTCACCACCGTCCAGGGACTGTACCGCGGCGGGTTTTCTCTCCACGTCCGAAAGATCCCTTCCTGGCGTCGGGTCACGCGTCCCTCCGCGGATTCGGCCGACCCCACCGCACCCGCAGAGCGCTCGTCCCCTCAGACGTACCACCCGACGGACTCCCCGTCGAGGGGCTCCGGGAGACGCGCTACCCGAGCGGGCGCAACTTTCGGGCCTCGAGGCGCGACCGGCCCCCGGCTACCTCGTCGTCCAGACGAACACCGCTCCGCCGCATTCCCTTCGCCCGGGCATCACGCGGTAGCGATAGGGCAGGTCGTCCCTCCTGGGGTAGACCTCCACGGCCTCCACCTCTTCCGGCCGGATGGTCTCGAAGCTGACCCCGGAGGGGATGTACATCCCGTTCAGGAAGAAGCTGAGAGGGCAACCCTCGCCGCCGCGCCCGAGGCTCTCGCGGAGCTGGGGGCCGTCGGGGCCCAACGGGTCCACCACCACCCCCGGGATGTTGAAGAACGCGGCCGACAGGCTGTTGGAGTCCCGGGCCATGATTTCGTCCCGCTCCATGAACCGGGCGACGGCGCGGCGCATGTCCCGACGCTCGAAGTACCCCGCCCGCTCCAGCCGGGCCGAGCGCGCCGTGACCGTGATCCCCTCCAGCTCGATGGCCTCCCTCGAGAACCGGGCGTTCACCTCCAGCGTCGCGCTGCCCACGTCCACCACACGGGTCTGGGTCCCGTACGCCAGGTGCTCCAGCTGGACCTCGTACCGGCCCGGGTCCACCTCCGGGAACAGGAACCGGCCCTCCTGGTTCGCCAGGGTCCGCAGCTCGGTGCCCCGCAGCGTGATGACCGCCGACGGAATGGGCTCCCCGGTGCTCGCGTCCGTCACCTGGCCCACGATCCTCCCGGGCCGGGACAACAGGACGGGAATGTCCTGCAGCAGGAACCCGCCCGCGCCCCTCTCCAGGACCACCTCGCCCTGGGTCTCCTCGAAGAACTCCGCCCGGAGCCGTGCCGGGATCTCCGGGGGCACGGCGCACAGCGTGAACACCCCCGAGCCGTCGGTCCCGCTCCTCACGCTCCGCCGGCCCGACTCCGGATCCACCCACTCGGCCACCACCGTCGCGATGGGCTGGGTCACGCCCGTGAGCTCGTCCTTGACCACGCCCACCACGATCCCGTCCTCGCCGGCGGCGGGAGCCGGCTGGCCCTCGCAGTGGATCCCCCTCAGCGTGCGCAGCGATGATGCCGCGGACCAAACAATCAAATGAGAAGGAGGTGAAGGCACGATGAAGAGACTGGGTCTAGTATTTGGATTGATCCTTGGCTTGAGTTTGATTCCGGTGTCCTTCGATGGGGCTTCAGGAATTCACTGGAACAGAGCCTGTGCCGACGGAGAGGGCTGCTGTCTGAATCCCCTCGCGATCTGCGACGTCGGTGGAGAGCCCCAGCACCAATACGAGAACAAGAGCTGGATTGAGATCCTACTCGGCTGCCCTGACTGATCGGGCCTTTGGGACCTGATAGCATCGGAGCGCCCCCAGCCTCCCCCGGCCCCGAACCCGAACGTACATCCGCAGGAGCCCCGGATCCCGTCGTCCATCCGTCCGCCACGCCCAGTTCGAGACCATCCACCCCTTCGAGGACGGAAACGGGCGGACCGGGCGGGCCTTGATCCACGTGGTCCTGCGGCGCCTAGAGCCGACGCCGCGGCCTGAGCCGTGATCGATGTGCTCCCGGCCCACCCCGTGATGACGCTGCCGACGGCGGCCGCGGCCACGGGACGAGCGAAGTCCTCCGTCAACCGAGCCATCGAACAGCTGAGCGAGTGCGGTGTGTTCGAACCGCTCTCCACGTCCAGGCGCAATCGCTCCTGGGAGGCGGTCGGGCTGCTCGACCTCCTCGAGGAGCTCGAGGAAGGACGGATGCCGGGAGGTCGGTAGCCCGGGGGCTCCGATGAACCCGGGGCGGAGCGGTGGCGGGAGGGGACCGTGGTTGACCCGCGTGCTGACAAAAGAAGAGGGGGCGGACACCCGTCCACCCCCTCTCATCCTGGTCGGCCGGAAAGGTGGGGCCGGCCGGCTCCAGGAGCGGCCCCGGGATTGGAGCCCCGGGGCCGTTGGGGAAACCCTAAACCACGCCCTGGTCGATCATGGCGTCGGCCACCTTCAGGAATCCGGCGATGTTCGCCCCGTTGACGTAGTTGCCGGGGGTGCCGAAGCGCTCCGCGGCCGCCAGTGAGGTGGCGTGGATGTCCTTCATGATGCGCTGCAGCCTGGCGTCCACCTCTTCCCTGGTCCACGAATACCGCATGGAATTCTGGGACATCTCCAGCCCGGAAACGGCGACGCCGCCGGCGTTGGCGGCCTTGCCGGGACCGTAGAGGACGTCGGAGTCCAGGAAGATCTCCACACCATCCGGAGTGGTGGGCATGTTGGCGCCCTCGGAGATCACGTAGACCCCGTTCTTCACCAGATTCTGAGCGTCGGTCTCATTGATCTCGTTCTGGGTCGCCGACGGGAAGGCGCAGTCGGCCTTGTGATCCCAGAGGGGGTCGGAACCCCGGGCCGGCTCGGCCTGGAGCGCGGTGTAGACCGCCTCGGGGTACTTGTCGGCGTACTCCTTGATCCGGCCCCGACGGACGTTCTTGAGGTCCATGACGAAGGCCAGCTTCTCCCGGTCGATCCCGCTCTCGTCGTAGATGTAGCCGGAGGAATCGGACAGGGTGAGCACCTTGCCGCCCAGGTCCAGGATCTTTTCGGTCGTGTATTGGGCCACGTTGCCCGAACCGGACACCAGGCAGGTCTTGCCCTCCAGCGTCTCGCCCCGGGTGGAGAGCATCTCGGCGGCGAAGTAGACCGCGCCGTAGCCGGTGGCCTCGGGACGGATCAGGGAGCCGCCCCAGTTGAGGCCCTTCCCGGTCAGCACGCCCGTGAACTCGTTGGCAAGCCGCTTGTACTGCCCGAAGAGGAAGCCCACCTCCCGACCGCCCACGCCGATGTCGCCGGCGGGGACGTCGGTGTTCGGTCCGATGTGGCGGAAGAGCTCGCTCATGAAGCTCTGGCAGAAGCGCATGACCTCCAGGTCGCTCTTGCCCTTGGGATCGAAGTCGGAGCCGCCCTTGCCGCCGCCCATGGGCAGGGTGGTGAGGGCGTTCTTGAAGACCTGCTCGAAGGCCAGGAACTTCAGGATTCCCAGGTTCACCGAGGGGTGGAACCGAAGGCCGCCCTTGTAGGGGCCGATGGCGGAGTTCATCTCCACGCGGAACCCCCGGTTGATCTGGACCTCGCCCTGATCGTCCACCCACGGAACCCGGAACAGGATCACCCGCTCGGGCTCGATGATCCGTTCCAGGATCTTCGCCGACCGGTACTCGGGGTGGCGGTCCAGAACGAGCTGCAGGGACTCAGCGACCTCCAGAACGGCCTGGTGGAACTCGACCTGTTCGGGATTCTTGGCTTTCACATCATCCATCAACCGGGCTACGGCATCGCTCATGGTCGTTTCCTGTGTTTGGGGTGGTCCCCGGGGGACCCGTTCTGGAACGGCCCGTCGGCCGGTTCCGAATGCTGGAAGGCCTATGGAAAAAGCGTGCCACCTTCTCATCCCGACAGCCCCCTCCCCCTCGCCCTCTCCGGAGTCGGAGAATTGATTGCAAGGCCCTGACTTTCGGTGTATCTTCGGTTTACGTCATCGAGCCATGGACACGCCCGGCCGCCCCCGTTCTCCGTCCGCCCCCTCCCAGTCGCCCACGCCATGTACGTCGAGCTCCACTGCCACTCCGGCTACTCCTTCCTGGACGGGGCCTCCCACCCGGAGGAGCTGGTCCTGGCGGCCCGGGATCTGGGCTACCCCGCACTGGCGCTCACCGATCACGACGGCCTGTACGGGTCCATGGAGTTCGCCCAGGCCGCCCGGGCCGAGGGGCTCCAGGCCGTCACCGGGGCGGAGGTCACGATCAGCGGGATCCTGGAGCGGGTCGGAGGATCGGAGCCGTCATCCCACCCCTCCGAGGCTCCCCCCCACCGCCCCGACACCCCCGTGGATCGGTCTCACGCGGTGGTCCTGGCGGAGACCCCGACGGGCTACGCCAACCTCTGCCGCATCCTGACCCGTTGCCGCATGGAGTCGCCCCGGGAGGACCCCCATCTTCCATTGGACGTCCTGCTGGAGCACGGCGATGGGATCATCGTTCTCACGGGGTGCCGGAAGGGGGTCCTGGCCCGGGCCCTGGAGTGGGGAGGCACGTCGGGCGCGGAGCGACTGGCTCGTACCCTCCTGGAGGGGTTGGGGCCCACGGGGCTGTTCGTGGAACTCCAGGAGCATCGGGTCCGAGGGGACGGAAGGCGCAACCGGGCCCTCGGTACCCTGGCGGATCGGCTCGGCGTCCCGGTGGTGGCCACGGGCAACGTGCACTACCACCGGCCGGAGCGGAGCCGTCTACACGACGTGCTCACCGCCCTCCGACACCGGCAGAGCCTGGACGCCTCCCACGGGATCCGACGGTCCAACGGTCAGTTCTACCTGGCGCCGCCCGAGGAGATGGCGACCCGCTTCGAATCCCGCCCCGACGCGGTGCTGAACACCCTGGAGATCGCTCGCCGGTGCGCCGCCTTCGACCTGACCCGGGACCTGGGGTACGTCTTCCCGGATTTCCAGGGAGCCGGAAATGGGAAGACCGCCGACCAGCTCCTGGCCGAGGTGTGTCGGGCGAGGCTGGACGAGAAATACCCCGACGGAACCGCTCCCGGAGCCGGCGGAGGCGACGGCCCCATCTCCCTGGCCGACCGGCGGACGCGAAAGCGCAGGGCGGAGGCGGAGGCTCGGCTGGAGGAAGAGTTGCGCCTGGTTGCCCACTACGGGCTTTCCGGGTTCTTCCTGGTCTACCGGGACATCATGGAGATGGGGCGGGAGGTGGCGGCACGGATTCGCGGAGACTCGCCCAGGGCCCGGGCGGGACTCCCCCCGGGACGAGGACGGGGATCCTCTGTGTCGTCCATCATCTGCTACCTCATCGGCCTGTCCCACATCGACCCCATCGAAGCCGACCTCTTCCTGGGGCGCTTCCTCAACGAGGCGCTCCGGAGCGTGCCGGACATCGACCTGGACTTCCCCCGGGACATTCGGGAGGAGTTGATCCTGGAGATCTACCGGCGCTATGGGAACGACCACGCCGGCCTGGTCTGCACCTTTCCCACCTACCGGTTGAAGTCGGCGGTTCGGGAGATCGGCAAGGCGCTGGAGTTGCCCCAGGGGGAGGTGGAGAAGCTGGCCAAGCTCGCGGACCGATACTCCGCCGCGGGCCTTCGGGAAGAGATGGCTCGGATTCCCGATTTCGCGGACAAGGCGGACCAGCCCCCCTGGACCCTCCTGGCCGCCCTGGCCGAGGACATCGCCCGCCTACCCCGGCACGTCTCGCAGCACGTGGGTGGGATGATCATCTCTTCCCGTCCCCTGATCGAGATCGTCCCGCTGGAGCCCGCCGCCTGGGAGGGCCGGGTCCTCTGCCAGTGGGACAAGGACTCCTGCGAAGACGCCGGCTTCATCAAGATCGACTTCCTGGCCCTTGGCATGCTTTCCCTGGTGGAGGAGGCGGTGGACCTCATCGCCGACCGGGGCACGGCCGGGGCCGGGGGCGAGCCCATCGTCGCAGGGGCTCCGGATCTGTCGCGCATCGACTTCCAGGACGAAACGGTGTTCGACCGGATCTGCTCCGGGGACACCATCGGGATGTTCCAGGTGGAGAGCCGGGCTCAAATCCAGATGGTCCGGCGGGTCCGGCCCCGCAACCTCCGGGACCTGGCCATCCAGGTGGCCATCGTGCGTCCGGGGCCCATCGTGGGAGGTGCGGTGAACCCCTACGTCCGACGCCGGGAACTGCAGAGGGCCGACCCCGATTTCCAGGTTCCCCTGGACCACCCCCTCCTGGCCGAGCCCCTGGAGGAGACCCTGGGGGTCATCATCTACCAGGACCAGGTTCTCCAGGTGTGCAAGGCCCTGGCGGGCTTCTCCGACGGGCAGGCCGAGGGACTGCGCCGGGCCATGAGCCGGAAGCGGTCCCGGGAAGCCATGACCGAGTACTGGGAGGCCTTCCGGGAGGGGGCCCGGCGGAACGGGGTGGACGAAGCCACGGCCCGGAAGGTCTTCGAGCAGGTGGTGGCCTTCTCCGAGTTCGGCTTTCCCAAGTCCCACGCCCACGCCTTCGGGCTCCTGGCCTATCAGTCGGCCTGGCTCCGGCACTACTACCCCACCGAGTACAACGTCGCCCTCTTCAACAACCAACCCATGGGCTTCTACGGGCTGGACGCCCTGGCCCGGGACGCCCGGCGCAACGGGATCGCCATCCTCTTGCCCTGCGTGAACCGGAGCCGGGTGGCGTGCACCGCCGAGGGCGACGACCTCCGGGTGGGGCTGGGGTTCGTCCGGGGAGTCGGGGCGAACGTCGCCGAGACCATCGTGGCGGAGCGGGAGCGCCACGGACCCTTCCGATCCCTTCCCGACTTCCTGCGCCGCACGCCTTCGGCCCTGAAGCGCCCTGCGGTGGAGAACCTCATCTGGGTCGGAGGGATGGAGACGCTGGGCCTGACCCGCCGGGAACTCCTCTGGCAGACCGGCCTGTTCCTGGGTCCGGAGTCCGATCCGGCCCGGGTCGAGGCCCGCCAAAGCGACGGTCAGTTGGGCCTCGCCCTGGACGAGCCTCTGGGAGACCTCCCCTTCCCCGGCCTGGAGCCGGGAGAACAGATGATGGCCGAGTACCGGATGCTCCGCTTCTCCTCCTCCCTCCATCCCCTGGATCTGGTGCGGGGCCGCCTGCCCCCGGAGACCATCCTCTCCGATGCGCTCCTGGACCTTCCCCAGGGCAGCACGGTGTGCCTGGCCGGCCTGGTTGTAGCCCGGCAGCGCCCGCTTACCGCAAAGGGCTATGTCTTTGTATTGATGGAAGATGAGTCCAATCCCATAAACGTGATTGTAAAACCGGATCTATATGCGAAGTGCCATACCATCGTGCGCGCCGAGCCCCTGATCTGGGTTCGGGGACGACTCCAGAAGGACGGCGGAACCCTGAACATCATCGCCCTCCACGTGGAAGCCGTTCGCCTGGACGCTCCCTTCCCGCGCCTGCCCAACGGCACCCCGGCACCCCGAGACGTGGGACAAGTCACGCCCCCTCCCATGGCCTGGCTGGGCGTCGAAGGGGCGACGGAGGTCGACGAGCCTCCCACGGATCTCGGCAAATACCTGACCGCGATCCGTCAGAATCCACCCGATGTGAAGAACTTCGGGTGAAGACCGGACGAGAGACTGGCCCGGGCACCGCTCCCGTCCGATCTTGCGGATCCGCGCCCACCCCGCCCGACGGAGTCGACGAATGAAGAAGCTGACACCCTTGATCACCGTGGACGAGATCGAGCCCTGTCTCCCCTTCTGGACCAGGCTGGGGTTCGAAGTCACTGCCACCGTTCCCCACGTGGACGCCCTGGGATTCGCCATGCTCCAAAAGGACGCCATCGAGTTGATGTACCAGTCCCGGGCCAGCCTGGCCGACGACCTGCCGGCCCTGTCCACGGAGCTCCAGGGCTCGACCAACATGTTCTTCTGTGAGGTGGAGAGCCTGGACCGGACCATCGAGAGTCTGGGGGACCACGACGTGGTGGTGCCCCGCCGGCAGACGTTCTATGGCATGGACGAGCTCTTCGTTCGGGCGCCCTGCGGATCCATCGTGGGGCTGGCTGAACCGGTCGCCGAATAGACCCCGCCACGGCCGGGATGGCCTGCAGAGTCCAACGGGGCGGGGACCGGGAGAACCGGAGCGGTTCGGCTTGGTTCCCGGGGCGAGGACTAAATGCTTGGGTAGGCCGAGTAAACGTTTGTATCTTGGAAGTATGACGCTCTATCAACAGGGATCCGGACCACCCACGGCCCACACCGAGGCCGGCCGAGCGCAGGAGTTGATCTCCTGCCTCGTGGGGGTGGCCTACGCCGAGGTCGTGGGGGATGCCCGGGGGAGCGTCAGGGAGGTCCGGGTGTGGACCACCGGTCAATTCCCCACCCAGCAGACGGTGCGCAACGTGGAGTCCGCCCTGCGGGCCCACATGGACGTGGCCCTGGATCGAAGCCGGATCCGGGTGATGCTCGGTGATCCGCCGCCCACGCCGGATCCCCTTTCCCCCGAAGCGGTGGACGAGAAGACGGATCCCGCGGTCCCGCGCAGGCGCAGATGGGACGATCGCCCCGCCGAGAAGACCATGAGCCACGCCCCGGAGGGCCCGTCCGAACTGGAGCAGCCCGGGACACCCGGGGAGCAAGTCGGGAGCGGGAGTTCACCCGGCGCGGCCCCCTCCGGCCATCGTCCCTGGGCGCCCAGCGCTCCCGCCGCGCCGAGCCCCGGTGCGGCTCGGCCCGGTGCGGCTCGTCCGGGCCCGGCCCGTCCCGGTGTATTCAAGGAGCCCGGGGGCGGGGATCGAATCGTCTACGACAGCTTCGAGATCGTGCACCACCGCACCCGTGAGAGCGTCGTGCGGGTGATGCTGGAGTGGAGGGGGACCCGCTTCATGGGCCAGGCCCACGGTTCGGACGATCCCATGTCCCAGGCCGAGGCTCTCGCCCACGCCACCCTCGCGGCTCTCGAGGCCCTGGCCCGCAGCCACGCCCGGGAACTGCCCCTGTCCCTGGACCTCCTGGGAATCCAGTTCACCGACGCCTTCGAACATCGACTGGTGGTGGTGGCCGTCGAGATGACCATGGGGATGGAGACCCTACCGGTGGCCGGGTCCGTAGTGGTGCAGAACGGGTTGGGGCTGGCCGCGGTTCACGCGGTCCTGCAGGCGACGGACCGCAGGGTCCGGGCGCTCCTGGATCCCACCCCGGAGTCACCCGAACCCCACTGATCCACTACCCGGTCAGGCGGGCATCGCCGCCGCTTCGACCTGGGCTTCCATCCAGTCGGTGGTCACCGACTTGGGCCGGGTGATGGGCTCCATCATGGCCCGGCTGGTGATGAGCTGGGACAGCATCCCCATGGCGCGGCTGACCGAGAATAGCACCGTGTAGTAGCGCATCTCGGTGATTCCGAAGTGATAGAGGAGCGCGCCCGAGCCCGCGTCCACATTGGGCCACGGGTTCGCTGCCTTGCCCTGCTCCTGCAAGACCTGCGGGATGACCTTGAATCCTACGGCCACAGTCTTGAAGACCGGATCCTCGGGCATGTGCTTCACGCCGAAGGCATGGAACGCGGTGAAGCGCGGGTCCGTGTCCCTGAGGACCGCGTGCCCGTACCCGGGAACCACCCGACCGCTGTTCAGGACCTCCCAGGTGTATTCCCGCATCTGCTCCTCGGTGGGAGCCCCGTCGAAGCGGTCCATGACCCCGAGGACGAACTTCAGGCACTCCTGGTTCGCCAGCCCGTGGAGGGGACCCGCCAGACCGGAGAGCCCGGACGCCACCGCGTAGTAGGGGTCGGACAGGGCAGACGCCACGACATGG
The DNA here is from genome assembly GCA_039591855.1 of Gemmatimonadota bacterium. Classification (GTDB taxonomy): domain Bacteria; phylum Gemmatimonadota; class Gemmatimonadetes; order Longimicrobiales; family Gaopeijiaceae; genus JBDHCV01. The sequence continues at coordinate 159,209 of JBDHCV010000008.1, forward strand.
GAGGTGAAGGCGCTGACGTTCCCGCCTTCGTGATCGCTGTGAAGGACCATGTACAGGCGCATCAGGTCCATGAACTTAGGGTCGTCGTTACCCAACATGTGGGCGAAATTGGCCGACCAGTCCAGGCTCGGGTCGGGCTCGATGAGGTCGCCCTTGTCGTAACGGATCCGGTACACCCCCGCCGCCAGCGCCGGAAGCTTGGCCAGGAGTTGAAGGGAGTCCTCGAGTGCCGCCTCCCAGTACTCGTCCCGGGTCATGCCCTCGTCATAGCGCTTCCTGAACACCGAGGTGTCTTCCAGCACCATGATCGCGGTGATGAGCATGTCCATGGGGTGAGCCGTGTGGGGCATGTCCCGGAGAACGTTCCACACATACTCCGGCACCGTGGCTCGGCTTCTGAACTCCGCCTTCAGGCCCTCCACATCGGCGGGAGCCGGAAGCTCGCCGACCACCAGCAGGTAGAAGATCTCTTCGGCCGACCGGTCGGCCAGCTCGGCGATGGGAATCCCGCGGATGATCAGGCCCTTGTAGGGATCGACCAGGGAGGTGTCACACACCAACCCCTTGATCCCGCGCATGCCGCCATAGGCCTGCTTGAGTGTGACCTCGGAGATCACGAAATCCCCGTGCTCCTTGACCAGCGCTTTGATGCGCTCCCTCTGCTCAGGGATGCGGGCCGCAAGGGCCTCTTTCAGGCTTGCCATCGGATGTGCCCTCCTTGTAGTGGATCACTCGGTGAGAGGCCAGGAGGAGCGCCTCACCACCGGGATCCCGGAGGGCCGAATCGGGGGCCAACTCTCTTGGTCGAGGGCGGGGACCAGCAGGCTGTGACAGATAGCCTCGGTTCGGCCGGGAACACCCGGAGGCGACGGACCGCCTCACAGGGCCCTACCGGGTGCCCGAAAAGAGCAAGATCCGTTCCCCAAAAACGGAAAGAAGGGAACCGGCTGCCCGGTTCCCTTCTCCGTGGTCCAGTCCATCGCTCAGGAGGGAGGCTTCCCTCGGATCCTCCTGGGCTGCAGGTCGGCCCTCTGCCCCCTCAGCCTCGCTGGGAAAGGGGTACGAATTCCCTGCGTCCCAGCCCCTGATAGACCTGGCGGGGCCGGGCGATCTTCTGCTCTCCGTCCTCCAGCATCTCCTCCCACTGGGCCAGCCAGCCCACGGTTCTGGGGATGGCGAAGAGAACCGGGAACATCTCGACGGGGAATCCAAGCGCCTGGTAGATCAATCCGGAGTAGAAGTCCACGTTCGGATAGAGGTTCCGGCTGACGAAAAAGTCCTCATTCAGGGCGATTCGCTCCAACTCGAGGGCGATCTCGAGCATGGGGTTGGGCCCCGTGAACTCGAACACCTCGTCGGCGGTGCGCTTGATGATGCTGGCCCGGGGGTCGTAGGCCTTGTAGACCCGGTGCCCGAACCCCATGAGCCGCTCCTCACGGTTCTTCACCCCCTCGAGGAAGGCGGGAACGTTCTTCACGTCGCCGATCCTCCGCAGCATGCGCAGGACCGCCTCGTTGGCTCCGCCGTGGAGCGGCCCGTAGAGGGCGGCCATGGCGCCGGCCAGGGCCGAATACGGGTCGGCCTCCGAAGAGCCGATGACCCGCATGGTGGTGGCCGAGCAGTTCTGCTCGTGATCCGCGTGCAGGATGAAGAGGACGTCCAGAGCACGCTCCAGGACCGGGTTGGCGTCGTACTGGGTGACGCCGATCCGGAACAGCATGTTCAGGAAGTTGCCCGTGTAGGAGAGCTCGTTCTCGGGGTAGACGATGGGAAGCCCCCGGTGGTGCCGGTATGCGAACGCCGCGAGGGTGGGCATCTTCGCCACCAGGCGGTTGATCTGCACCCACCGTGAGGCCGGATCCCGAACGTCCTTGGCCTCCGGATAGAAAGTGGAGAGGGCCGCCACGGCGCTGATCATCATCCCCATGGCATGCGCGTCGTACCTGAACGCGTCCATGAGGTCGATGATGTTCTCGTGAACGTAGGTGTGGTACGTCACGTCGTTGACGAAGGTGCTCAACTCCGTCTGGTTCGGCAGTTCACCCTTGAGGAGCAGATAGGCCACCTCGAGAAACGAGGCGTTCTCGGCGAGTTGCTCGATGGGATACCCCCGGTACTCCAGGATCCCCTCGCCCCCGTTGATGAAGGTGACCCGGCTGGTGGTCGACGCGGTGTTCGTGTATGCGGGATCGTAGGACATCATCCCGAAATCCCCGTCCTCCACCTTGATCTGTCGAAGATCCATCGCCCGGATCACGTCCCCGTCATGGACGTCGATCTCGTACTGACGACCCGTGCGATTGTCCGTGACCGTGAGAGTGTTCCTGGGCCCGCTGTCCTGATCTGCCATGTCCTCGTCTCCGGGGGCCGGCGGTGCTGGCACGCCGGCTATCGTTGTCTTGTTCCGCGTTCGGCCTCGTGTCGCGGTTCGCCTCGGCGCGTGGTCTCACGAAAGGAGGGCGCCGGCGGTCCGATGTGGTTCTGCATACCCGCGGACCCCCGAAAGGATCGGACGAATCGCCACCGCGAAGGATAATGGATCGGCAGCCCCAGCCGAACCATCGGGGCGGGTCCCCTGGGGCCGGCGGTAAGCCGGCCCCAGGGTGGATGCCGGGAGAGGGACTCGAACCCTCACGCCCTTGCGGGCAGCGGATTTTGAGTCCGCCGCGTCTGCCGATTCCGCCATCCCGGCGCAGTCCGGACGAATCCGTGACGATGTAATGTGGTGAGGGCCCCGTCCCTACGGAACCCCGGCCCGTGCCACAGCCAGGGTACTCCCCGGTCAGGAGCGATTTCAATAGACTAGAGGGCTAGCTTCCCGGTTCCGGTGGACCGCACCCGAACCTCCGGCCCGGGAGCGCCCTCACAGATGAAACCCGCGCAACGCGCCAGAGAGGCGGACCGATGCTCGATCCGTTCGGAGCAGTCCAGACCATCGACCTTCCCGAGGGGTCCACATCGTTCTTCTCCCTCCGGTCCCTGGCGAACCAGGGGTTGGTGGACCTGGATCGCCTTCCCTTCTCCATCCGCATCCTCCTGGAGAACGCGCTGCGGCACTCGGGACGGGGCTACGTGAGCAATGAGCACGTGCACGCGGTGGCGGCGTGGAGCCCCACCCATTCCGGGGCCGCGTTTCCCTTCATGCCGACGCGCGTGGTCCTCCAGGACTTCACCGGCGTCCCTGCGGTGGTGGACCTGGCGGCCATGCGAAACGGCATCGCGGACCTGGGCGGCGATCCCTCGCGCATCAACCCGGTGGTGCCGGCAGACCTGGTCATCGACCACTCGGTCCAGGTGGACCATTTCGGGACGGCCGACGCTTTCGAGCAGAACGTGAAGCGGGAATACGAACGGAACCGGGAGCGCTACACCCTCCTCCGCTGGGCTCAGGAGGGGTTCGAGAACTTCTCGGCGGTCCCGCCCGGCACGGGGATCGTCCACCAGGTGAACCTGGAGTACCTGGCCTCGGTGGTGCATCGTCGCCAGGACGACGGGCGCTGGTACGCCTTCCCGGATACGCTGGTGGGCACCGACTCCCATACCACCATGATCAACGGACTGGGTGTGGTGGGGTGGGGCGTCGGCGGGATCGAAGCCGAGGCGGTCCTGCTCGGCCAGCCGTACTACATGCTCCTTCCGGAGGTGGTCGGGGTGAAGTTCACCGGACGCCTGCCCGAAGGCGCCACGGCCACCGACCTGGTCCTCCGGGTCACCGAGATGTTGCGTGCCCAGGGGGTGGTGGGCCGCTTCGTCGAATACTACGGAGAGGGGCTGTCCTCCCTGCCCCTGGCGGACCGGGCGACCATCGCCAACATGTCTCCGGAGTACGGCGCCACCATCGGCTTCTTCCCGGTGGACGACCAGGCCCTTGAGTACCTCCGGGGCACGGGAAGGGACGAGGACCTCGTCCGACGGGTCGAGCGGGTCAGCAAGGAACAGGTCCTCTTCCGGACCGACGCCACGCCCGACCCTGAATACACCGTGACGATGGAGCTGGACCTGAGCACCATCGAACCGTCGGTGGCGGGACCGAAGCGGCCCCAGGACCGGATCTCCCTGACCGGGCTCAGGAAGTCCTTCGACTCGGACCTCCCCAAGCTGGTGCCCTCGGGCTATTCCCTCCCGTCCCAGGGCGCGGTGGGCGGAGCGGGGACGGAGTTGCCCATGGCCAGCGGGGGCGGCGTGGCCACGGTCCCCACCACGGAGCGCCGGTCGGTGCCGCTGGAGATGGCGGGTCGCAAGTTCGACCTGTCGGACGGGAGCATCGTGGTGGCGGCCATCACGTCGTGCACCAACACCTCCAACCCGTCGGTCATGGTCGGTGCCGGGCTGCTGGCCAAGAAGGCCGTCGAGCGCGGCCTGGAGGTGGATCCCTGGATCAAGACGTCCCTGGCCCCCGGGTCCCAGGTGGTGACGGACTACCTGGAGCGGGCGGACCTCCTCCAGTACCTGGACGCCCTCCGGTTCAACCTGGTCGGCTACGGCTGCACCACCTGCATCGGCAACACCGGGCCCCTCCCCGAGGCCATCGCAGATGCCATCAAGAGCGAAGGGCTGGTGGTCGCCTCGATCCTCTCGGGCAACCGAAACTTCGAGGCCCGCATCCATCCGCTCGTCCGGGCCAACTACCTGGGATCCCCGATCTTGGTGGTGGCCTTCGCCCTGGCCGGGCGCATCGACATCGACCTCTACAACGAGCCCCTGGCCCACGACCCCGACGGCAAGCCGGTCTTCCTCTCCGATCTCTGGCCGTCGGCCGAGGAGATCCGGGACACGGTGCAGAGCAGCCTGGAACCGGAGATGTTCAGAAAGCGATACGCCAGCGTGTTCGACGGCGACGAGCACTGGCGGTCCCTGCCCCTGCCCAAGGGGGACCGGACCCTGTACGAGTGGGACGCCGAGTCCACGTACATCCAGAATCCGCCGTTCTTCCAGGGCATGACCGAGGCGGTCCCGCCCCTCGCGGACGTGGAGGGCGCACGGGTTCTGGCCCTACTCGGGCACTCGGTCACCACCGACCACATTTCCCCGGCCGGTGCCATTGCCGAGGACGGCCCGGCGGGCCGGTACCTGAAGGACCAGGGCGTGGCGGTGCGGGACTTCAACACCTACGGCTCCCGGCGTGGCAACCACGAGGTCATGATGCGGGGCACCTTTGCCAACGTACGCATCAAGAACCTGCTGCTCGACGGCGTGGAGGGTGGCTACACCCGGTTCATCCCCACCGGCGAGCAGATGTCCATCTACGACGCCGCCATGGCCTACCAGGAGGCGGGGACTCCACTCGTCGTGATCGGCGGCAAGGAATACGGCACCGGAAGCTCCCGGGACTGGGCGGCCAAGGGAACCAGCCTGCTCGGTGTGCGGGCGGTCATCGCCGAGAGCTACGAGCGGATCCACCGGAGCAACCTGGTGGGGATGGGCGTGCTGCCCCTGGAGTTCATGGACGGTCAGTCTCCCACCTCGCTGGGACTCACCGGGGCGGAGACCTATTCCATCCACGGCATCGCCAGCGGTCTGGAGCCCGGCGGGACGGTGGAGGTGACCGCGGAGGGCGACGGCGGCAAGGTCACCACCTTCCAGGCCCACGTGCGCCTCGACTCGGCCGTAGACCTGGAGTACTACCAGAATCAGGGGATCCTGCAGACGGTGCTCAGGAAGATGGCCTCCGGGGCCATGTAGCCCGGGCCGGCCTAGCCGTCCTGGTCCTTGGGAAGGACGCCGGGGGGCGCCAGCCCCCTGGGGGTCCCCAGGACCTCCTTGAGGAGGAGCGCCCGGCGAAGGTCGTCCGGGCCACCCAACCCCAGTCGCTTCCGCGGGGCGTGAGGTACGGGTTTCGGAACGCCGGCTGAATCCGTCCCAGCGGACCGTCCACCCTTGCCTTCGGCCTCTTGGGCGAACCTCTCATCCCTGGCCTCACCTCGGGCGGCCCGATCCCGCTCGATGGAGCGACTGGACAGATGGTCCCGCTGGGCGTCTCGGGCCTGGGTGGACTTGGCGGGCGCCCACGCACCCCCCCCATCCCCGTGGCTCTCGAATTCGTCCCAGGCTGAGGTGTCCGGCGCTTGAACCGGAGCAGGCTTGTGCGCCGGCCCCGCCTCCGGGAAGCCGGAGGGGTAGGGCTCCGGGTCGATGGGCAGAGGGGGCGCCTCGCCCCGAGCCATGGCGCTGATCTCCTCCCAGAGGTCCACCGGCACCATGGTGTCGGCCTTCAGGGGGTCCTCGGTCCGTGCCGGCCCCTCCGCGAGAACCCCCTCCGGCAAACCCGCGTCCCAGTCGATGTCGATCTCGACCGGGGGATCGAGGCGACCGGGTAAGGAGACCGACTCCGGGTCGTCGTACCGGGACGCCGATTCGGGATCCTCCGCCCCGTAGCCCTCCATCTCCCTCTGGCGCGGGGGCTCCTGCCGGCCCTGTCGCTGACGTTGGCGGCGTACGCCGTCCATCATGGACGCCACGATGATCACCACGAAGAAGGCGATCTGGATCAGGTCCTCCACGGTCGGTCTCCCCGGCTCCGATCAGGCCCCGGACCCACCGCCGCCACCTTCGGTCCCTTCGGGGTTCGCCAGGGACCGCCGCATCTCGGTGTCCGCCTGGACATTGCGATAGCGCACGTAATCCATGATCCCGAGGTTCCCGCTCCGGAACGCCTCTGCCATGGCCAGGGGCACCTGGGCCTCTGCTTCGACCACATGTGCACGCATGGCCTGCACCCGGGCCTTCATTTCCTGCTCCTCCGCCACGGCCATGGCCCGGCGCTCCTCGGCCCGAGCCTGGGCAACGCGCTTGTCCGCCTCGGCCTGGTCGGTCTGGAGGTCCGCACCGATGTTCTTTCCCACGTCGACGTCGGCGATGTCGATGGAGAGGATCTCGAACGCCGTCCCGGAATCCAATCCCTTGGCCAGAACCGTCTTGGAGATGTTGTCCGGGTTCTCCAGCACCAGCTTGTGGGTGTCCGAGGAGCCGATCGAGGACACGATCCCCTCCCCGACCCGGGCGACGATGGTCTCCTCCCCCGCCCCTCCCACGAGTCGGTTGATGTTGGCTCGGACCGTGACCCGGGCCACCGCGATGAGCTGGATCCCGTCCTTGGCCATTGCCGCGACCCTGGGGGTCGTGATGACCTTGGGATTCACGGAGACCTGAACCGCCTCGAACACGTCCCGCCCCGCCAGGTCGATGGCCGCGGCCTGGTTGAACCCCAGCTCGATATTCGCCTTATCCGCCGAGATCAGAGCACGCACCACCCGGTCCACCCGCCCGCCGGCCAGGTAATGGGCCTCCAGGTCTGAGATGCTCAGGGTCAGTCCGGCCTTGGTCGCCCAGATGAGGGGGCGCACCACGGCCGGCGGGGCCACCTTCCTCAGGCGCATGCCAACCAAGTATCCCATGCCGATCCGCACACCCGCGGAGGCGGCCTCGATCCAGAGCCGCACCGGCACCGCCCAGAGGACGACGACGATGAAGAACACCATGGCCAAAAGGGCCAGCGTGCTGGTGCCGAAAAGGAGTTCGTCAGTCATTGTTAGCCCATTCCAAGTTCTCGGCCCGGTCCATCACCCGGCGCCCGATTCGCTGAGACCTGCTCGCATCCTAGTCTTCCGCCACCACCCGCACCACGTGCCGGTACCCCTCGGAGGCGATGATCTCCACCGAGGACCCGGCCTCGATCCACTCCGACTCCGAGACTACGTCCACCCGCTCGTCGCCGAAGACCCCCACACCGGCGGGCCGCAGATCCGTGATTGCACGTCCCTTTGCGCCCAGGAGATCGGCGCGGACCGATGCCGACGTGAAGCCGTGCTCCTTGTCCGTCGCGGCCTTGAGAAACACTCCCGTTCGGCTGAGACGGCCGCTGTTGGGCAGGTGCCGTAGTATCGCCCATGCCGTCACCACGACCAGGATGAGCGACGTGGTGATCACCGCCCCTGCCCGGGCGAAGTCGGCCTGGGTGGGGAGCCCCGGGAGCTGGGTCATGAAGAGGCCTCCGAATACGGCTGCGATGCCCACCACGCCAAAGACCCCGAAGCCCGGGATCACGAAACCCTCGACGAGGAGGAACACCAGCCCCGCCCCGACGATGAGGAGATCCTCGAGACCGGCCAGCCCGATGAGGAGGTGGGAGCCGAAGAAGAGCCCGAGGGAGATGATGCCGGCGAGCCCTGCCAGGCCCAGGCCCGGGGTCTTGATCTCCGCGATGAGTCCGAGGAACCCGAGGGACAGAAGGAACGGCGCGACGATGGGGTGGGAGAGGAATCGGACCACGCGCTCGGCCCAGTTGACCTGGACATCCACCACCTCGGCCCCGGACAGGCCCAGTTGCATGAGCAGCCCGTTCAAGTCCTCGGCCGACTCCGCGTACCCGATGGAGACCGCCTCTTCGGCGGTGAGGGTCAGGAGCTTCCCTTCCTCCACCAGCCCGTCGATGGCCACGTCCTCGTCCACCATGGCCTCGGCCACCGCGGGATCGAGTCCGCGTACCTCGGCCAGGGCGCGCATCTGGGAGCGCATGGCCGAAACCATCTTCTCGGAGGCCTTCTTACCACTTCCGTCCACGGGGGTAGCGGCTCCCATGACGGCGCCGGGGCGCATGAAGATGGTCTGGGTGGCCATGGCGATCATGGCTCCGGCCGAGTAGGCGTGACGATTCACCAGGGTGTAGACGGGAATGGGAGAATCGGCCAGCGCCTGGACGATCCGCTCGGCGGAGTCCACACGTCCGCCCGGGGTGTCCATATCCAGGATCACCGCGGACGCGCCCATGTCCACCGCTTCTCGGACCCCTCGCTCGACGAATGGAGCCAGGCCCATCTCCACGACCCCGGTCACCGGGATCAGATGCACCCTGGGACGGGGAGCCGCGTCCTGAGCCTGAGCCGTCAACGGGAGGACGACCGACGCGAGGAGGCCGAGGAGCGGGAACCTGCCCATCCCTGCTCGATGGTGGGGGGTACGAATCATCGCCAAATGCTCCTGTGGATTGATCGCCGAGAGGCCGGCGGGGAGCATCCGGGCTGGACGCGGCACGCCGAAACGGGCTAGTTGAGCTCCACGCTCAGGATCCGGCAAGCATAGAACGCTCGCCGAATGGCCTTCACGGGGTCTCCCTCCGTGATGGCATAGCGTGCACCCCGGAGCAGTCGATCCGCCCTCTCGAGTTCTTGGTCCGTATACGAACCAACCCCCTCTGCCCTTCTAAGTGCCTCGTCGCCTCGGAGGACCATGAGCGTGGCCACCGCCTCGGGGCTGGCCTCCTGAAGAGCATCGCCGGCCATGAGGGCTTCGCTGAGCGCGCTTTGCCGGTCCCCGGCGGCCAGATAGGCGAGGGCGCCTGCGTGGTGGCGCTGGGCGTGGCCCAGGGCTTCCCAGATCCCTTCGGGGAGGTCCTGCGACCCGAGGCCCCGGGAGAGACTCAGGCCCAGGGCGACGGCGTCGATCCGCTCACGAACATCCCCGTCCGACATGTGCTCGGAGAGCACCGGCACCACCCGCTCGTACGAGTCCCTTCGAACGTCCCTGCCTTCGTCGGGATCCAGCGCCCACGAGTCCACCCAGACCGCGAGGGACGGCTGCAGCGTGGCATCGAGACCCAGGTCACGGGCCAGGAGCGGGAGGCTGGGCAGGGGTACCGCGAAGGACAGCGCCCCGTGGGTCTCCGGAGCGAAGATGGACGCTACGGCGTCCTCTCCGGAATCCGCGCACGAAAGCGTTCCCGCGAGAAGCAGGAGGCATGCGATGCGGCGGTGGACTGACAAGGTCAAGGTCTGTTCATCTCGGGAGGTGGGGCCGTCGACCATTGCAAACTATCTTGTCGCGATCATGAGGCGCAATTGCCGTGCCGGAATCGTCTCACATCGCTTGTGTGGTCCCGGCGGGATGGGTAGGTTTTCTTCCGAACGATCGTCCGATCACCCCCTTCCCCAGACCGGAGTGACCCCCGCGTGCGCGAGCGGGAAGGCTACGACGAAAAGCTGTCGCGAATCCTCAGGATCGCCGCCGAGACCTTCGCCGAGCGGGGGTACCACCAGGCCAGCATCCGCGACATTGCGGCCGCGACCGAGATCAGTCTCTCCGGCCTCTATTACTACTTCCGGTCGAAGGAAGAACTCCTCTTCCTGATCCAGGATCACGTGTTCGGCGAAATCCTGGACCGGGCGAGCCGTGCGCTATCCGAGGTCGAGTCCCCGGAGGACCAACTGCGCACGTTCGTCCACATCCACCTTTCGTTCTTCGTGGACAACATGGCCGAAATGCGGGTCCTGTCCCACGAAGCCCGAGCCCTTTCCGGGGACTTCCGGGAAAGGGTGGGGAACACGAAGCGGGAATACACCGCCCTGGTACAGGACATCCTCGCCCGCCTCCGCCCCGACCGGCCCGAAGGCGACCTGCGCTTGGCCACGTTCAGTCTGTTTGGTATGCTCAACTGGATCTACACCTGGTACAAGCCGGGACGGGACCCGTCCGCCGAAACGCTGGCCCGGGAGATGAGCGGGCTGTTCTTGCGGGGCTTCCTCAGCGCCGGGCTCGGAGACGAAGAACCGGCGCCTCCCGTGGCCGACGCATCCGGGTCGTTCTGGCCTCGGTCCTGACCTCGCCACACGCCGGGAGCACGGTCCCGGTCCACACCGAATCACAAACCACCTGAGAGGTTTCGCAGATGTCCGACAAGAGACTGGTGCGGTACGAAGTGACCGACGGAGTCGCCGTCCTCACCCTGGATGACCCGCCCGCCAACACCTACACCTACGAGATGATGCGCCATCTGGACGAGGCCATCCTCAGAGCGCGGATGGACAACGACGCTTGGGTCATCGTCCTGACCGGACAGGGTGACCGGTTCTTCAGCGCCGGCGCCAACATCAACATGCTCAACGAGGCCGAGCCCACCTTCAAGTACTACTTCTGCCTCCACGCCAACGAGACGCTGAACCGCCTCGAGCACACGCCCAAGCTCACCATCGCCGCCCTGAACGGGCACACGGTGGGCGGGGGCCTGGAGATCGCCATGGCGTGCGACCTTCGGATCGCCAGAAGCGGCGCGGGGAAGATGGGGCTTCCCGAGGTGACGCTGGGGGTGCTTCCCGGTACCGGTGGGACCCAGCGGCTCTGTCGCCTCGTCGGGAAGTCCTACGCCATCGAGCTCATGGCCACCGGTGAGACCTTCGACCTGGCGGACGGACTGGACAAGAACATCGTGAATCAGGTCTTCGAGGCCGAGGATCACGACGACTTCATGGCCCAGGTCATGGCCTATGCCAAGCAATTCACGGTTCCGAACAAGGCCGCCAAGGCGGTGGGACATATCAAGCGGTCGGTCCAGACCGGGTACGGCCTTCCCTTCGAGCAGGCGCTGACCCTGGAGCGGGAACTTCAGCAACAGCTCTTCCAGAGCCAGGACGCGAAGGAGGGCATCTCCGCCTACGTGGAGAAGCGCAAGCCCAAGTTCCAAGGCAAATAGGGAGGGCCCGGCATCGATGTCAGAGGAGATCCGCCACCGACTCTGGATTCACAACCAGTGGGAAGACGCCGAGTCCGGCGACACCTTCCCCACTGAGAATCCCGCCACCGAGGAGATCATCACCCACGTTGCCGCAGGGGATGCACCCGACGTGGACCGGGCCGTCCGGTCGGCTCGGGAGGCGGTGGACTCGGACGCCTGGCGCCTGATGAATCCGCACAAGCGCTCGGCGCTCCTCTGGCGCCTGGCCGATCTCGTCGAGGCCAACGCCGACGAGCTCGCCTCGTTGGAGACCCGGGACAACGGCAAGCCCTACTTCGAGTCGCGGAAGGTGGACCTGCCCAGCGTCGTGGAGAACTTCCGCTACTTCGCCGGGCTCGCCGACAAGATTCAGGGCGAGACGATCCCGGTGTCGGGTCCGTTCCTCAACTACACCCTGCGAGAGCCAGTGGGTGTGGTGGGCTGCATCGTGCCCTGGAACTTCCCTCTCTCCCTGGCCTCGTGGAAGGTGGCGCCGGCGCTGGCGTGTGGGAACGCGGTGGTGCTCAAACCCGCCGAGCAGACGCCTCTCACGGCGCTAAGACTGGGCGAGTTGGCGGCCGAGGCCGGGTTCCCCCCGGGGATACTGAACGTGGTGCCCGGCTTCGGCGAAACCGCCGGGGCGGCCCTGGTGGCGCACCCCGACGTCGATGCCGTGGCGTTCACCGGGTCCACGGCCGTGGGACGGCTCATCATGAAATCGGCGGCCGACGCGCCCAAGAAGGTCTCCCTGGAGCTGGGCGGCAAATCCCCCAACATCGTGTTCTCCGACGCGGACCTGGGTGCGGCGGTCCGGGGGGCCACCACCGGGATCTTCTACGGAAAGGGCGAGGTCTGCGCCGCGGGCTCCCGGATCCTGGTGGAAGACGGGATCTACGACGAGTTCGTGGAGGCCTTCTCGGAACGGGCCTCGCGGATGACCGTGGGAGACCCGATGGACTCGGCCACACGCCTCGGAGCCCTCGTGAGCGGAGAGCAGGCCGACCGCGTGATGGGGTACGTGGAGGCGGGACGATCGGAGGGAGCCACGTTGAAGACCGGGGGCGAGAGGACTGCCCTGAACGGGAAGGGCCACTTCGTGACGGCTACCGTGTTCTCGGACGTGGACCCCGGGATGCGGATCGCCCGGGAGGAGATCTTCGGGCCGGTGGCATCCATCCTGCGATTCAAGGACGCCGACGACGCCGTCGAAAAGGCCAACGACACCCGGTACGGCCTGGCCGCGGGTGTCTGGACCCGGGATTCGGGGAAGGCGCTTCGGGTCGCCCGGGACCTCCGGGCCGGCACGGTCTGGGTCAACACCTACAATCAATACGACTCGGCTTCGCCCTTCGGTGGATACAAGGAGAGCGGGTTCGGCCGGGATCTCGGATGGCAGGCGGCGGTGGAGAGGTACACACAGGTGAAGAGCGTCTGGGTGGCGCTGGACGGATAACCGATTTCGCTGGGAGGGGCCATGAAGGTTGCCGTGATAGGCGCCGGGACCATGGGGCACGGCATCGCCCAGGTCTCGGCCGTCTCGGGACACGAGGTGACACTCTTCGACATCTCTCCCGAAGCGGTGGAGCGAGCGGTGGTTCGGATCGAGGAGAACCTGGACGGGGCCGTCGCCCTGGGTAAGCTAGGCGCCTCGGAGGTGAACCTGGCTCTGCAGCGGATTCGCACCACCCACGACTTGGCGAGCATCGCCGGCTCCCACCTGGTGATCGAGGCGGCGCCCGAGGACCTCCAGATGAAGCGGTCCATCTTCAGGGCCGCCGAAGAAACCCTCACCCCCACGGCCATCCTTGCCACCAACACCTCCTCCATCTCCATCGGGACCCTGGCCGCGGGATTGCGACGCCCCAACCGGTTCATCGGCCTCCACTTCTTCAACCCGCCCTACATCATCGGTCTGGTGGAGATCGTGTTCGGCCCCGAGACCGAGGAGCACACCATCGACGAGGCCGTCTCCTTCGTCCAGGGACTGGGGAAGGAGCCCGTGGTGGTGAAGGACTCTCCTGGCTTCGCCACATCTCGGCTGGGTGTGGCTCTCGGACTGGAGGCCATGCGAATGCTGGAGGAGGGGGTAGCGGACGCGGCGTCCATCGACAAAGCCATGGAGCTCGGCTACCGACACCCCATGGGCCCTCTGCGCCTCACCGACCTCGTAGGGCTGGACGTGCGCCTGGGGATCTCCGAGTACCTCTTCGAAACCCTTGGACAGCCTCACTTCGCCCCACCCGAGATCCTCCGGCGGCTGGTCGCGGAAGGAAAGCTCGGCAGAAAGACGGGCGAGGGCTTCTACCGCTGGGAGTGATCTCGTGGCCTACTCCAGCCTTGTGATCGAAAGGGATGGCCCCATCGGGCTCGTGGCCATCAATCGACCCGAGAAGATGAACGCCCTCAACGACACCGTCCGGGCGGAGATCATGGCCGCGGTGGACGAGTTCGCCGAGGACCCGGAGGTCAAGGTCGCCATCCTCTACGGCTTGGGCGACCAAGCGTTCGTGGCCGGGGCCGACGTGGGGGAGTTCGCCGCCCGCTCGCCAGCGGAGCAGCGCGAGCGCTACCAGCGCCGGCGGGTCTATGACGCGGTCGCTGAATTCCCCAAGCCCATCATTGCCGCCGTCCACGGATTCTGCCTGGGAGGCGGGTCGGAGCTGGCCCTGGCCTGCGATCTGAGGGTAGCGGACGCCACCGCCCGTTTCGGGCAGTTCGAGATCCGCCTGGGGCTGATCCCCGGCGCCGGCGGCACCCAGCGGCTCGCCAGACTGGTGGGCCCAGGACAGGCCATGCGGATCGCACTGACCGGTGACTTCGTGGACGCCGAGGAGGCCCACCGCATCGGCCTGGTGGAGTTCCTGGTGGGACCCGGGGAGCACGTGGAGAGGGCCAAGCAGATCGCCGCCCGTATGGCCCGATGGTCACCCGTGGCCCTTGGACTGGTCAAGCGCTCGGTCCAGGCCGCCATGGAAACCCCGCTCTCAGCCGGCCTCGAGCTGGAGAAGGACCTGTTCCTGGCCGCATTCGGGTCGGAGGACGGGCGGGAGGGCGTGAAGGCCTTCGTGGAGAAGCGCGACCCGGAGTGGACGGGCAACTGAGGAAACGGCCGAAGGGGCCACCTCCCTGACGCTCCACTGGACGATCCGGAACTCGCCCCCTATTCATCGTCACCGTAGGATGGGGCGTCCATCCTAATCCCGACCCCGAACCCAGGACGCTCATGACGGTGCGTGGCGGACGGATCCTCTTCGCGGTGTTTCTCTGCGCCTTCGCCATCGCGGTGGCGAGTCCGGCCATGGTCCCCTTCAACCGGATCGAGCCCCTCCTCCTCGGTCTCCCGCTTTCCATGGCCTGGATCGTCTTCTGGGTGGTGCTGAGCGGGATCGCGCTCTTCCTGCTTGACCGGTCCGAGTCGCGGGAGCGGGACGATGGCGAGCCCACGGACGGGGTGACCTGACGATGCCACGAACCACGGTGATCATCGTCATCATCACCGCCTACCTTGCGGTGACCCTGGGCGTCGGCCTGGCCGCCGGGCGGAGGGCCTCCAAGAGCGTGACCGGGTTCGTGGCCGGGGACAGGGACTTCGGCCTCCTCGTCATGTATTTCGTGTTCGGGGCCACCATGTTCTCGGCTTTCGCCTTCCTGGGTGGACCGGGCTGGGCCTATTCCCGTGGCGCCGCGGCCTTCTACATCCTCTCGTACGGGGCGCTGGGGATGGCGCCCTGGTACTTCATGGGACCGAAGGTGGCGGAACTGGGCCGAAGGCGGGGCTACGTCACCCAGGCCCAGCTGTTCGTGGGCCGCTTCCCGTCGCGCTTCCTCTCCGCCCTGGTCGCGGCCCTGACCGTGATCGCATTCGTCCCGTACATCACGCTCCAGATCCGTGGGGCCGGCATCGTCGTGGAGGCTGTGACCGACGGCCTGGTGCCCCTCTGGGCCGGCGCCGCGGTGGCCTACGGGATCGTGGTGATCTATGTCCTGACCAGCGGGGTTGCGGCGGTGGGGTGGACGAACACCTTCCAGGGCATCTTCATGTTGGTGATCGCCTGGAGCCTGGGACTCTATCTACCGTTCCGACTCTACGGTGGGGTCGGGCCCATGTTCGAGGGGATCGCCAGGGAGCGGCCCGAACTGCTCACCGTCCCCGGCCTCGACGCCGCGGGAGAACCCTGGACCTGGGCGGCCTACGGCTCCGCCATCCTGGTGAGCGCGGTGGGCCTCACCATGTGGCCCCACCTGTTCATGAAGGCATTCGCGGCCAAGAGCGACCAGGTCATCCGTCGGACGGTGATCCTCTTCCCCACATTCCAGGTCTTCCTGGTTCCGGTGTTCCTCATCGGCTTCGCCGGGGTCATGTTCGCCTCCGCCCCGGCGGACGCGGACTTCATCCTGCCCTTCATGATCCTGGAGACCGACCTGCCGGCCGTCGTCGTGGGCCTCTTCTGCGCCGGGGCGCTCTCTGCTTCCATGTCCACGGGAGATGCGCTGTTGCACGCCGCAGCCTCGGTGACGGTCGAGGACGGACTCGGCCCCTTCGTGAAGCTCTCCGAGGAGCGCCAGCGGATGTTGGTGCGGGCGCTGGTGCTGGCCGTGGGGACCGTGGCCTACGTCTTCGCTCTGGACGAGGACTCCTCCCTCGTGACGCTTCTCCTGACGTCCTACGGGATCATCTGTCAGTTGGCCCCCACCGCCGTATCGGCCCTGTATTGGAAGCGGGCGACGACGCCGGGCGTGACCGCGGGGCTCCTGGCCGGAGCGGCGACGGCGCTGTTCTTCTTCAGCTTCCCCGACCTGAAGCCCCTGGGTATTCACGAGGGGATCCTGGGGCTTCTCGTCCACGTGCCGGTCCTGGTTGCCGTGAGTCTGCGTACGCCGCGACAGGAGGCGCTCCACGCGGGAGCCTTCGTGGACCTGGGGGCGTCACCCACGCCATCCGGCTTGGGGGAAGTGGACTGATGGTTCCCCGGAGCGGTGACGGCCAAGGCGAAGGGGGAGTCCCTCGAGCCCCTGGCGACGAGGGAGCGGGGTCCGGATCGGGACCGGAACTCGAAGCGCGACTGGACCGGCTCCGGGTTCAGATCACGGCGTTGGACGAGGAGTTGATCCGCCTCGTAGGGAAAAGACGGGACCTGGCCATCGCCATCGGAGAGACGAAGGCCGCGCTGGGCCTGCCCACCATGGACCCTGGACGGGAGGCCCGTGTGGTGCGGCGGGCGGCCGAGGTCGCACGGACCCTGGGCGTGGACGAAGAGATGGCCCGGGACGTCATCTGGAGGGTGATGGCGGCCGCCCGGCAGGCCCAGGACGACACCGTCCGAAACCCGTCACCCCTGGATGGACCTGCCGACTGACGCCGGATATGCAACAGGCCCCGCCCTGGCCCGAAGGCGCAGGACGGGGCCCGATTTCGCCGAGAGCGGGACCGGATCAGTCCAGGATCGCCGTGCCCCCGGTTCCGATGGCGCTCAGTGAGGCCACGACCACGGCCGACCGTCCCCTGGGTACCCTGACCGGGTAGGAAGTCCCGGGCGGGGTGATGCCCCGGATCAGATGCGGGTTGAGGTCCTGAAGCTCATCCGGCTCCACCTCCATGGCCGCGGCCAGCGGTGCCAGGGACGTCCCGCCCGGCACGAAGACCTGGTCGTAGCGATACGGCTCGGTTTCCGCGACCGCGAACCCGAACGTCCCAGCCTCACGGGCCAGAAGGTTGGCCGCGATCAGCTTCGGGACGTATTCCCGGGTCTCGAAGGGGAGGCCATCGATGAGCTCCCAGTAGAGATCCTCGTCGCCCCAGCGTTCCCCCTCATGACCCCGAACGAGCCGGGACACGCGATTCGGTCCGGCATTGTAGGCCGCAGCGGCCAGGTACCAGGACCCAAAACGCCCGTGCAGGGCCTGGAGATAGTCCAGGGCCGCATCGGTGGCCCGGACGGGATCACGGCGCTCGTCGACCCACTCGTCCACCCTGAGGCCGTACTCACGGGCCGTGGGGTCCATGAACTGCCACATCCCGGTTGCCGATACCTTGGACCGGGCGGTGGGCGTGAATCCAGACTCGATGGCCGCCAAGTAGACCAACTCCTCGGGCATACCCCGGGCCTGGAGCTTCTGGCGGATCATGGAGGAGTAGATCCCCTCGCGGTCCAGGAACCACTGGAACTGGGCTCGCTGGTCGGTGAGATAGCGATACATCCACCGCTCGACCCGGTCGTTCACACGGATCGGGAAGGCCACTTCGGCGAGGGTACGCTCGATGGCATCCTCTGAGGCAAGGGTCTCCGCACCCGTCTCGGCGATGGTGACCATCCCCAATGCGATCAGGAAAGCTGCCACGAGCGCTGCGGAGCCGAAGCGCAGGGCCCGGACCTGGGCCCTCAAGACCTCATCCCGATGGGCCGCCGGGTTTGGGGACCCGTGAGACGGGCACCCATCAGGCCTGCCATCGGTACATCGAACCTTGTCATTCTCTCGGACGGTGTTCATCCTCCACCTCCTCGAATCTATGCTCTCCTGCCGGCGGGAACCTGCCCCGAAGCGAGAGAGATGAAGCCTCCAGAGGCCCATACAGGCCCTGGGCGGCTGTTTCTCGCGAGATTACGCGTTCATGCGGCTCAACGCCTGAGTACGCGACATACCCGCAAATGGTTTCCATGTTCTGGGAAACCTGGAAAGAAACGGGCCGCCCCGGGGCAAACCGGGACGGCCCATCACCTGCCAACGGTAGGACTATTCGCCCGGATATACCGAAACAACCTTGCGGTTACGCCGGGTTTCGAATGTCACAACTCCATCGACCTTGCTGAAAAGCGTGTCGTCTCCACCCCGTCCCACGTTCTCTCCCGGGTGGAATCGCGTGCCGCGCTGCCGCACCAGGATGTTGCCGGCACGCACGTTTTCGCCCCCGTACCGCTTCACCCCCAGGCGGTTCGGGTTGCTGTCTCTTCCGTTGCGGCTTGAGCCGACACCCTTCTTATGAGCCATTTCGCGTACCTCTCGTGAATCGCAGCCCGGCGGGACTCCCCGTCAGAGGACGATCTCGCTGACTTTCA
This sequence comes from Gemmatimonadota bacterium, assembly GCA_039591855.1. GTDB lineage: Bacteria > Gemmatimonadota > Gemmatimonadetes > Longimicrobiales > Gaopeijiaceae > JBDHCV01. The sequence goes on from JBDHCV010000008.1 coordinate 177,746, forward strand.
CCTCGGTGAAGTTCTGCCGATGACCCTGCTTCTTGCGGTAGCCCTTGCGGCGCTTCCGCTTGAAGACGATCACCTTCTTATCCCGGCCATGCCGGACGACCTCGGCCTCGATGCGGGCGCCCTCCACCAACGGAGCCCCGACCTTGACCTCGTCGCCGGACGAGGTGAGCAGCACGTCCTCGAACGTGACGGCTGCGCCTTCTTCGGCGTCGAGCGTCGGAACCCGGACCGTAGCACCGGGCTCGGCCCTGAATTGTTTACCACCCGTCCTGAAAACCGCGTACATACCCACCTCGGTGAGGTCAGAATGCTATACCTAGAGCCTGGTAAATTTAGGGATCGCGGGAGTGAGGTCAACCCGCGGCCGCCTCCGCGTATCGATCCGTCACGTCGGTCTCGGCCGGTCCCGCCAGGAGACGGTATTCGTCCTCCTTCAGGAGGGGGTCGTCCCTGACTTCGAGTTTCAGGCGTGTTCCCCTGGAGACCCGCTGGAGGAACTGGGGCTCCTCCTCGAGGAGGTGGAGGGCCACCTCGGGATGCAGGCGAACCACGACCCGCTTCTCCTTCCCCTCCACCACCACCCGCTTGAGCGTCCGCTCGACCGTGCGGGCCACCGTCGCCGGCGTGAAGATCCGGCCGGTGCCTCCACAGGTGTGGCACACCGACGTGAGGGCCTGGAAGAGGGACGGCCGCACCCGCTGCCGGGTCATCTCGATCAGGCCCAGCTCCGACACGGCGAAGGCCTTGGTCCTGGACCGGTCCCGCCCCAGGTGGCTTCGCAGTTCGTGGAGGACCCGCTCCCGGTTCTCCTGGGAATCCATGTCGATGAAGTCGCAGACGATGATGCCGCCGATGTCCCGGAGCCGGAGTTGCCGGGCGATCTCCCGGGCCGCATCCAGATTGGTCCGGAGGATCGTGTGCTCGGGATCTTTCTTCTTCTTGCCCGTGAACCGCCCGGTATTCACGTCGATGGAGACCAGGGCCTCGGTAGGCTCGATGATGATGTATCCGCCCGAGGGGAGGCCCACCCTCCGCTGGAACGCCCGCTGGATCTCATCCTGGACTCCCAGGGAGTCGAAGAGCGGTTCCTCGCTCTCGTAGAGCTTCACCCTTCCCAGGAGGTCGGGATCCACGCTGCGGACGTACTGGACCACCTCGTTGTGTGTGGCCTTTCCCTCGATGGTGATGGCGTCGAACTTCGCGCTGAACAGGTCCCGGATCAGGCCGGAAATGAGCTTGGCCTCACGGCGGATCAGCGCCGGAGCGGACGCGTTCCGAGCCTTCTCGTCGATCTCCAGCCACTGCTCCCGCAGGCGCTTGAACTCACCCTTGAACGTCCCCTGATTGAGCTCTTCGCCCACGGTACGGACGATGATACCGCCGCTGTCCGGGGGCAGGATCTCCTTGGCCAGCTTCCGCAGCCGGGAGCTCTCCCCACGATCGTCGATCTTCCGGCTCACTCCCACGTGGGAGGATTGGGGCATGTAGACCAGGAATCTACCCGGCAGGGAGAGCTGGGCCGTCAGGCGAGGACCCTTGGTCCCGATGGGCTCCTTGGTGACTTGGACGAGAATGTCCTGGCCCTTCTGGATCAGGTCCTGGATCGGTGGGAATTTGCGGGATCTTCGGTTCCCGTTCCCGCCGTTCTCCGACTCCTCCTCGTCGTCCCAGTTCAGATCCGAGACGTGGAGGAAACCGGCCTTTTCGGTCCCGATGTCCACGAACGCCGCCTGGATTCCGGGAAGTACGGCCTCGACCCGGCCCAGGTACATGTCGCCAACCAGCCGCCCCTGGTCGGGCCGATCGAACATCAGCTCCACCAGAAGGCGGTCTTCGAGAAGCGCGACCCACGTTTCGTGGGAGGACGCGCTTACGAGGATTTCTCTTCGCAAACCCTGTATTCTCCAATCTGTCCGGCTCTCCGGCCCGATCGGTCCGGTCCGGTGTGGCGCCCCGACGCCGATGAGTAGACAAACCAAAACTCACCGGAACCCGGCCACGCCTCATCCGGACCCCCTCGGGGTCCTGAGCCGCGTCATCTGTTCCCTTCGGCCTACCTCAATCGTCGGGTAGGAGTTCCCGAAGCATCCGGCGAGCGATCACCAGCCGTTGAATCTCACTGGTGCCCTCGCCTATCTCGCATACCTTGGCGTCCCTCATCATCCGCTCGACGGGATGCTCGCTGGAATACCCCGACGCCCCCATGAGGCGAACTGCAGCCATGGTGGCTCGCATCGAGAGTTCCGAGCAGAAGAGCTTCGCCATCGCCGCCTCGTTGGAGTACGGCCGTCCCTCGTCCTTCAACCAAGCGGCGTGATATGTCAGGTGCCGCCCCGCCTCGATGTCGGTCCGGATGTCCGCAAGCGGAAACTGAACCGACTGATGATCCCATAGTTTCTTGCCCAGCCGCCTGCGTCGGGTGGCAAACCGCACCGCCGCCCATAGGGCGCCTTCGGCCAAACCCAGCGACAGACCGGCAATTCCGATTCGCCCGGCGTCCAGGGTCTTCATGAAGTTAACGAAACCCTCTCCTTCGTCACCCAGGCGATGGTCTTCGGGGACCCAGGCGTCCTGCAGGTGGAGTTCCCGGGTGTCGGACGCCCTCCAACCCATCTTGTCTTCCTTCGCCCCCGCCGAGACCCCCTCGGTGAAACCGAGCGCAGGCTCATGTCCAACCCCCACGGCGGCCGCACGGTGGGGCTCCGAGGTGGGCTTGGTCACGATGAAGCTCGAAATCCCACGGGTCCCCTGCTGGGGATCGGTGACGGCGGTGACCGTGAAGATCTCCCCGACCCCCGCATGGGTGATGAAGATCTTGGACCCGTTGAGGAGATACCCGTCTCCGTCCCGGACGGCCCGGGTCCGGGTCCCACCCGCGTCGGATCCAGCACCGGGCTCGGTGAGTCCGAAGCCGCCGAGGACCTTCCCCGATGCGAGAAGGGGCACGAAGCGCTCCTTCTGGGCCTCGGTCCCGAAGGAGAGGATCGGTCCGCTTCCCAGGGTCGTATGGGCCGACACGGTGATCGCGTGACTGGCGTCGAATCTGGCCAACTCGTTGACCACCAGGATGTAGGATCGGTAGTCCCTGCCCATCCCTCCCAGGGATTCGGGAATCGGAACGCCCAGGAGCCCGAGTTCGCCCATGGCCTTGACGTTCTCCCAGGGGAATTCAGATCGAAGGTCCAGGTCCCGCGCCACCGGCTCGATGGCCTGGGTCGCGAAATCGCGGACCCGTGCCTGCAACTCCAGATGGTCCTCGTTCAAGTAGGGGAGCATCGCCATCGCGTTCGTCTGTAGTAGAGGGTTCCGACACCGCCGAACCGAGGTTCATGGCCCCGCGGGAGGAAGCGGGGGGACCCCGCCGCAGCGGTCGCAACCGCCGCAGGTGTCCCGGGACTCTTCTCCGAAATATCTCAGAATTTCCCTCCTCCGGCAGGTCCGGGTCCGAACGTAACGCCAGACCGCCCGAAGACGGCGGGTCTCCAGCCTCCGTCTGGTGGCGGAAAGGGACCACGAAGCCCCGAGACCACCGCCGGGACCTCCAGCCCGCCGGACGGCCTCCACGAGGGCCTGGTCCGACACGGGCGCCAATCGGCGTCCGACTTCGAGAACCCGCCGGGCCGCACTCCCTCCCAGTCGGGACGGGGTCCAGTCATCACCCTCAGCAGTCAGCGCCATTCTCCTCAGGAGCACCATGACGTGTGGGGGGGCCGACTCGGCCAGAAGCGCCTGCTGTATCCTCCGGTCTCCGGGCGAAACCAGAGAGACGGAGAGGGCCGGTTCGCCGTCCCGACCACCCCGCCCCGCCTCCTGGTAGAACGCCTCCAGGCTCCTGGGCATGGCCAGGTGCACGACGGTCCGGATGTCGGCCTTGTCGATCCCCATGCCGAACGCGTTCGTCGCTGTGACCACCCGGAGACGTCCCTCCATGAAGCCGGACTGGACCGCGTCCCGCTCCGCCGCCGGGAGTCCGGCATGGTAGACTCCCGCGGACCATCCCAGTCCCGACAGATGGCGACCCACCGCCTCGACCCCGTTCCTGGACGGGCAGTAGACGATCGCGGGCCCCTCCCTGGCCCGGAGGAAGGCCCGGAGCCAGGGTCCCCTGGCGCTGCGGGATGGAAGCCGGCGCACAGCCCAGGCGAGGTTCGGCCGATCGAATGTGCGAACCACGATCTCGGCGCGGTGCATCCTCAGGCTTTCCAAGATCTCCGCTCTCACGGCTGGGGTAGCCGTGGCCGTGAGGGCCAGACACGGTCCGGGGATCCAGTGGCGTACCCCTCCGATGGCCCGATAGGACGGACGAAAGTCGTGGCCCCACTCCGCGATGCAGTGAGCCTCGTCCACCACCAGGACCCGGATCCGCAGCCCGGCCACGAGCCTCCTGAACCCTCGGGTCTCCAGGCGTTCCGGGGCCACCAGCAGGAGCTGGATGGACCCCTCGTCGAGCCTGGCTTCGATCGCGGCCCGCTCCCCAGCGGTCTGGGTGGAACTCAGGTACTCGGCCCGAACGCCGACCTCCCGTGCCCGACGCACCTGATCGGCCATGAGCGAGATGAGAGGCGTGACGACGAGGACCGGCCCGTCGAGGATCATGGCGGGCACGAGGTAGCAGACCGTCTTCCCGCCCCCGGTGGGGAGGACGCCCAGGGCGTCCCGACCCGCGAGGACCGCGTTCACCAGGGGCTCCTGGCCCGGACGGAAGGAGGGGTATCCCAGGCGGCTACGCAGCACCTGAAGGGGCGAACCGGGGGTTCCGCGTTCCATGCCGGAAGGTCGCCCGGATCGAGGGGCGGAGACATGGTGGGGGGGGTCGGGTCACCCCGTCCCCTGCCAGGGTCAGTCGTCGGCCGGCGGAGATCTGTCCGAACCCAGGAATCGAAGTGCGAAGCCGCCCCCGAGCACAGCGATCGCCGCCCAGATCATCAACCGGTTCTCCAGGACGATCCCGCCGATCCCCAGCCCCGCCCCAAGGGCGAACAAGCGCACCCGCCACCCCAGGTCCTTCCCGTCCCGGCCCGTCGGACCATCCCCGAGCGCCATGGCCTCAACTCCCCGAGCCGGTCCCGGATCCGTCCAGGAATCGCCGCACGCCGGTCCTGCACTCCCGGGACGTCCGGGCCTGGGCGTTGACGTCAGCCCCGAGGACAAGCCCCTCAGCGAGGCCGAGTCCGTCGAGATCGTAGAGGAGGCGCTTGGTCAGGGCTACCGCTCCGGGAGGGCGGGAAGCCAGATCGACCATGAAAGCCCCCACCGCGCTTTCGAAGCCGTCCTCCGGCAGGACCCGGTTCACCAACCCGATCTCCGCCGCCCGGGCAGCCGGGATCCGGTCCCCAAGAACGGCCAGTTCGAACGCCACGGACTCACCCACTTTCCGTCGCAGGATGGACATGACCATGGCGGGCACGAAGCCCAGGTGGACCTCCGGATACCCGAATCGGGCATCGGCCCGGGCGAGCACCAGGTCGCAGGAGGTGGCGAGGCCGCACCCCCCTGCCAGCGCCCGCCCCTGGACCGCCGCCACCACCGGGCGGGGATGCTCCCTCACCAGCGTGAACAGCTCCGCCAGAGACAGGGCGTCGGCCCGACTCTCGTCCAGCCCCATCCCGGCGATCCTCTCCAGTTCCGCCAGGTCCGCCCCCGAGCAAAAGTCTTTGCCCGCCCCCGACAGGAGCACCGCGTGAACGCTGGAATCGGCGGCTGACGTCCGCAGGGCCTCCTTGAGGGCCCGCACCAGCTCCCGGTTCAGCGCATTCCGCTTGTCAGGACGGTTTAGATGAATATGCGCAACTCTATTTTTTACAGAGTATTGTAGCATCTCAGACATAGGGACTCATCCCCCTTCGAGATCCGGGGGCACCCGCCCTCTCCCCCGAACCGCGTCCGCGACCTCCTGGGGCACTTCGATCTCCATGCGGAGCAGTGCGGTACTGAAAACCTTCCCCTGAGCGTCGGTCATGAGAGACACCGTTCCCCCTCCCCCGAGGGCGCCGTGGAGGAGGAAGTTCAGTGCGTGGAGATTTCGCAGCTCGAAGCGCTCCACCCGACCCTTCACGAGGTCCCCGAAGTGGCGCTTCACGGCCTCGGGCGTGAGCTGCTCCACGAGAAGGGGGAAATGGGCGGGATCGTAGGCGATCACCCCCACGTTGGCGGTGTCTCCCTTGTCTCCCGATCGGGTATGGGCCAGCTCGACCAACGGTACGCGTGCCATCAGACCTCCCTGATCTCGACTGCGAGGTGGGGTTCGACCACCTCTCGCCGGATGAGCGCGGGCCAGTAGGCCATGATCTCCTGTACCCTGGGCCGCCCTCCTGCGAATCCCGTGACAGACGGCGGGCCGGTGAGGACCAGCGGCGCGATCTCTCGTGTGAACCGCTCCACCGCCGCCCGGTCCTGGCCTCGCACCGCCACGCGGAGTTGCACCTCCGGGAGGTCGGGGGGCGGGGGTCCGGCGAGGTGTCCATGGGTGCTGTCCCATCCCACCAGTTCGGTCCGTATCTCGTCGAATCGCAGACCCAGACGGTCGAGGCGCTCCCGTAGGATCCGGTCCGCCGCCCGGGCCTTCGCCGCCGCGTCGGGCCATGCGTAGACCAATGATCCCACCGCCTTCCACCCGTCCGTGTAGGCGATGGACACCTTCAGGAACGGGGTGCGCCGATCCCCCTTGATCCCCCGAACCCGCACCCGGTCGTTCCCCTCGTCGGAGAGGTCGATGGAGGTGAAGTCCGCGATGACGTCCGGCGTGATGTACTCCGAGGGGTTTCCCATCTCGTAGACGATCTGTTCCGTCACGGTGGCCCGGGTCACCCTCCCCCCGGACCCCGGGTGCTTGGTGACCACGAACTCCCCGTTCGGATAGGACTCGATGATGGGAAAGCCCACCTGGGCCATATCTGGGATTTTCCACCACTCGTGGAGACAGTTCCCTCCGGTGGATTGGGCTCCGCACTCGTTGATGTGACCAGCGACCACGCCGGCGGCGACCCGGTCCAGATCCTCCTCGTCCCAACCGAACTCGTGGATCATGGGCCCGTAGGTGAGCGCGGTGTCGGTGGAACGGCCGGTGACCACCACGTCGGCGCCACCCTCCAGGGCCCTGACGATGGGCTCCGCGCCGATGTAGACGTTCGCGCTCGCCACCCGGTCGAGGACGGTCCGCAGGGGATCACCGGTCTCCATGTGGGCCAACCCGTGCCCCTCGTCCAGGAGGGTCTCGAGGCGGTCCAGCAAGTCATCCCCGGTGACCAGGCCGATCCGGGCCTTGCCCCCGAGGCCGGCATCCCGAGCCGCATCGACCAGTGCGTCGGCGCAGCCACCGGGATTCACCCCTCCCGCGTTGGTGATCACGCGAACGCCCCGCTCCTCGCAGGTCGGGAAGATCCGGCGCATCAGCGTGACGAAGTCCCTGGCGTATCCGGCCGACGGATCCCTCGCCCGTTGCTTCTGCATGATGGACATGGTGACCTCGGCCAGGTAGTCCAGCACGAGGTAGTCCACGGGCCCGCCCTCGACCTGGCGGACCGGAGCCTCCAGGTCGTCTCCCCAGAAACCCTGCCCGCTGGCGATTCGGATCATCTCTCGAGTGGACACGGAAGGGGCCCCCTGCCTTGGAAGGGTTCGATATTCAGATCACGGATGCCGGGAGCTGGAACGCTCCCAGGTGCGGTCCCCGATTGTGAAGGGCGGCGCGAAGGAGCAGCACCAGGGCGTCGCGGACCTCCTCCGGGAGCACCACCTCGTCCACGAACCCCCGGGCAGCGGCGAACCGGGCGTCCAGTTGACGATCGTAGTCGGCACGCACCTTGTCCATCTGAGTGGTCAGGTCTTCGTCCGGGACCGCCCCAGCTTCCTTCAGCTTCTGCAACTGGCTCCCAAACAGTGCCATGACGGCGCTCTCCCCTTCCATCACACCCATGCGGCCCGTGGGCAGCGACAGGATGAAGTCGGGGTCGAAGCCCTGGCCCGCCATCGCATAGTACCCTGCCCCGGAAGCGTGGTTGAGGGTGAGGACGAGCTTGGGTACGGTGGCCGTCGCCATGGCTTCGACGAACTCCGCACCGGCGCGGATGATTCCCGAGTGTTCCGCCTTTGGGCCCACCATGAAGCCCGACACGTCCTGGACGAAGAGGATGGGTGTCCGGTGCCGATTCATGGTGTCGATAAAGTACGCCACCTTCCGGGCGCTCTCCGTGTAGACGATCCCGCCGAAGCGCGGCTCCCCGTCCCCCGGAGAACGGATCATGCCCCGGGCGTTGGCGATGATTCCCACGGGGACGCCCCCCAGGAACCCGGTTCCGCAGATCATCTCCCGGGCGTGGTTCTCCTGGAACTCGTCCAGGTGGCCCCCGTCCAGAATGCACCGCAGCACCTCATGCGTGTCGTAGGGCTGGCGGTGATCGTCGGGAAGGAGTTTTCCCAGGGCCTCGATGGGGAGTCCTGGTTCGGGAATCGACCATCCCCCGGACAGATCCGGGAGGTCCTCCACAGCCCGGGGCAGCTCCCGGACCAGCTCCCGGATCCGGGCGATGCACGCCTCGTCGTCGGGTTCGCTGTAATGTGCCACCCCACTGATCGAGGTATGGACCGAAGCCCCGCCCAACTCCTCGGCTCCAACGGTCTTGCCGATGGCGCCCTTGACCAGATTCGGGCCGCCGAGGCCCATGAAGCTGGTTCCCTCCACCATGAGGATCACGTCGGAGAGGGCGGGCAGATAAGCACCGCCGGCGATGCACGGTCCCATGACGGCCGCGAGCTGCGGGATGTGGAGATACCGGCGCATCACCGAGTTGTAGTAGAAGATCCGCGCGGCCCCGTACTGACCGGGGAACACGCCGCCCTGGTACGGAAGGTTCACGCCTGCCGAATCCACAAGGTACACGATGGGAATCCGGCAACGCATGGCCACTTCCTGGGCCCGGAGCATCTTGGTGATGGTCTCCGGCCACCAACTCCCGGCCTTCACCGTGGCGTCGTTGGCGACCACGATGATCTCCCGCCCCTCGCATCGACCCACCTTCACCACCACGCCCGCGGCCGGAGCCTGTCCATCGTAGAGGTCGTGGGCGACCAGGAGTCCCAACTCCACCGCGGGGGATCCCGGGTCCAGGAGGAGATTGATCCGCTCCCGGGCCGTGAGCTTACCCTGGTCGTGCTGGCGCTTGATGCGGTGGGGCCCACCGCCCAGGCGGAGGGTTGCCCGGAGATCCCGAAGCTCGTCGGAGAGCCTCTCCAGCCGCCCCGGGGCCGGGGCCGTCGTCGCGCCCCCCGCGTCGTCGGCCACTATACGCCCTGGGCCTCCCGGGCGGCGAACCAATCCCGGATGTAGGCGACCGCGTCCGAGGTCGGGGTTCCCGGTCCGAACAGGCGACCGATGCCCCGGGCCTCCAGTTCGGCCGCATCGTCCTCGGGTATGATCCCCCCCCCGGTCAGCAAGATCTCGTCGGCACCTTCGTCGGCGAGGAGCTCCTGCACCCGCGGGAACAGGGTCATGTGGGCGCCGGACAGGATGGAGAGGGCCACCACGTCCACATCCTCCTGGATCGCCGCGGAAACGATCATCTCCGGGGTCTGATGCAGTCCCGTGTAGATCACCTCGAAGCCGGCGTCCCGGAGGGCGCTGGCGATGACCTTGGCCCCCCGGTCGTGTCCGTCCAACCCCGGCTTGGCCACCAGGACTCGTATCTTCCGCTCCATCTTGGACATCCTCTCGTCAGGTTCTACGGCTTTCCAAACCTAGGCAGGGCCCGAGCTGGAGCCTCCGTTCCGGGCCACCATGTACGCCGGCAGGTCGGACACCGTGGGGATTCGGTCCACGGGGAAATCCAACACACCCAGCGGATCCAGGAGCACCGCGTCCATCCCGGCCCCCCGGGCACCGACCACGTCCACCGGGTAGAGGTCTCCCACATACAGGCACTCCGACGGCGCAAGCCCCATGCGACTCGATGCTGCGTGGAAGATCTCCGGAGCGGGTTTCGCCACGCCCACCACCTCGGAGTCGATGACGAACTCGAACCGGTCCCGGAGTCCGGCCCGCTCGATCGCCCGCTCCATCCGTCCGTCGGCGTTGGAGATCACTCCCAGTCGAAACCCGGCCTCCAGGAGCGCGTCCAGGGCGGGGGCCGTTTCCTCGGCTACCCCCGTCCAGAGGTGCTCCCGACCGTGTTCCATCCTGATCCGCGCCCCCACCGCGTCCAGCCGATCGTCCGGCACTCCGCTCTCCGTGAACAGCCGGGTGAAGTAGCTGTGCCAGAGCTCCGGCTCCGTGCCCATCTGTCCACTCCGGACTCCCTTCGTGAGCTCCTCCCGGGCGGTCCGCTCGGCGGCCACGAAGCGGTCGCTCGTGACCGCCACACCCTCATCGGCGAACGCCGAGCGGGTCCGTTCCGGGTCGATGAAGACCAGGGTGTGACCGGCGTCGAAGAGAAGGGCTGTGGGCTGGGGCATGGCGTCGTGGCAAAGCTCAGAAGAAGACGGGTTCCTTGTAGGCGCCGAACACCTTCTCCATCGCCTCCCGAATCTCGAAGAGCGTGCAGTAGCAGCGGGCACACTCGAGAATCGGCTCCACCACGTTCTGGCCCTCGGCGCACGCGGCCTCTAGGCTCTCCAGAGCGGCCGCGACCCGTTCGGTGTCTCGGCTGCCTCGGAGCTGCGCCATGCGCGCCCGCTGCTTGGCCTCCACCTCGGGGCCCACACGGAGGGTATCGATCTCGATGTCGCCGGAGCCTTCGGTGAACTGGTTGACGCCCACCACCACCCGGTCCGCGGCCTCGACCTCCTCCTGCTGCCGCATGGCCGAGAAGGCGATCCGCTGCTGGAACCAGCCCGCCTCGATGCCGGGTACCACGCCCCCCACCGCCTCGATCTCGTCCCAGAGTTCATAGACCTGGGCCTCGATGCGGTCGGTCATGGACTCGACGAAGTAGGAGCCAGCCAGCGGATCGATGGTGTTGGGCACGCCCGTCTCGTGAGCGAGGATCTGCTGGGTGCGCAGGGCGATGCGGACGGCCTTCTCCGTGGGCAGGGCCAGCGTCTCGTCCATGGAGTTGGTGTGCAGGGACTGGGTCCCTCCGAGCACGGCCGCCATGGCCTGGTAGGCGACCCGGACGATGTTGTTCTCGGGCTGCTGGGCGGTGAGACTCACCCCCGCGGTCTGGGCGTGGGTCCGCAGGCGCCAGGACTCGGGGTTGGTGGACCCGAATCTCCGGCGGAGCTCCCTGGCCCATATCCGGCGGGCCGCCCTGAACTTGGCAATCTCCTCGAAGAACTCGTTGTGCACGTCGAAGAAGAAGGACAGCCGGGGCGCGAAACCGTCCACGTCCAGCCCCCGCTCGACCCCACGGGCCACGTATTCCAGTCCGTTCCGAAGCGTGAATGCCAGCTCCTCGGCAGCGGTGGCTCCGGCCTCCCGGATGTGGTAGCCCGAGATGGAGATGGGATTGTACTTGGGGGCGTTCTCGGAGCACCACTCGAACATGTCCACGATGCACCGGAGCGCCGGCTCCGGCGGAAAGACCCAGGCGTGCTGGGCCTGGTACTCCTTCAGGATGTCGTTCTGGACGGTGCCTCTCAGCTTGTCCGGTGAGATGCCCTGTCGCTCCGCCGCCGCCACGTAGAACGCGAAAAGAATGATGGCCGGACCGTTGATGGTCATGGAGACGGAGACCCGATCCAGGGGGATCCCGTCGAAGAGCGTCTCCATGTCCGCGAGGGAGGAGATCGCCACCCCGCACACCCCCACCTCGCCCAGGGACCGGGGATGGTCGGAGTCGAATCCCATGAGGGTCGGGAAGTCGAAGGCCACCGAGAGACCGGTCTGCCCGTGATTCAACAGGTAGTGGTAGCGCTCGTTGGTCTCCTCGGCCGTGGCGAAGCCCGCGAACTGGCGCATGGTCCAAAGCCGGGTCCGATACATGGTGCCGTAGGGCCCCCGGGTGAACGGGAACTCCCCGGGCATGCCGAGCGCCTCGGCGTACCCCTCCGAACCGGCCCGGTGGGCCGGCGTGTACAGGGGCTCCACTTCTTCGCCCGAAAGCGTGGTGAAGTTGGCCTCCCGCATGGGGGTGGCCTCGTACTTCTCGCTCCACTCCGCGAGTTGGGCCTGCAGAGCGCGCAACTCCTCTTCCTTGCGAGCGATGCGAGCAGCCAGTTCGCCTGGCTTCGCGGTGTCCTTTTCCATGATCGACATTGGACCGTCCCCTGGGACTACCCCCGGACTTCGACGCCGGGAGATGGGCAGGAATCTAGGGTTGAAAGATGCCGGAAAGGGGCAAAGGGGGTCAACGCGGACTCCCCTACCCCGACCGCCGAGACGGGTTCATGAGGATCTCGAGGATACGATCGCCCACGGAATAGGGGGTCTCCTCCCCACCGGCCACGTCCGCAAGTGAGCCTTCCAGCACCTGCGCCACGTCCGGGTCCGACCACGCGATGCGGCGAAACGCCCGGTCCACCACGTCCTTCACCCGAATGGCTGCCCGGGCCTTGCGACGACGCTTCAACTCCCCGCTCTCGTCCAGCCAGGTCCGGTGGCCCTCCAGCGCCTCCACGAGCTCCGGCAGACCCTCCCCGTCCTGGGCCACGGTCTTCAGCACCGGGATCTTCCAGGGCGCTCCATGGTCCGGAGACGGATCCCCGGACACCTCCCGGCGGCGGACCTTGGAATAGTCCACGCCATGGTGAGCGGGGACGTCGGTGGCGGCGTGTCCGCCCCGGAGATTCAAGGCCACCCGGACCTCCTTGAGGAGCCGGTCGGCTCCGGGGCGGTCGGCCTTGTTGATGACGAACACGTCGGCGATCTCCATGAGCCCCGCCTTCATCGCCTGCACGCCGTCTCCGGACTCCGGAACAAGGATCACGACCACCGTGTCGGCGGCCGAAGTGATCTCGAGCTCGGTCTGGCCCACGCCCACGGTTTCCAGGAGCAAGCGAGGGAAGCCGAAGGCGTCCATCACGTCCACGACCTCCTTGGTGGTCGTGGCCAGTCCCCCGAGGGAACCCCGGGTGGCCATGGATCGGATGAACACGCCTCGATCCAGGGCGATGTCGTTCATCCGGATTCGGTCGCCGAGGAGGGCACCGCCGGAGTAGGGCGAGGTGGGATCCACCGCCACTACGCCCACCTCCTCATCCCTGCGCCGATATTCGGCCACGAGGGACGCGACCAGGGTGGACTTCCCAGCGCCCGGAGGCCCGGTGAGGCCGATGCGCCGGGCGGAGGGCGGGCGGGACAGGGCGCCGTGAAGGAACTCCTGGAACCCGGGGGCCTCGTTCTCGACAAGCGTGATGGCCCGGGCCAGCGCCAGACGCTGGCCGCCTTCGAATCGCTCCAAGAGGTCCCGCACCGGGGGAGAAATGGCGGATCGGCTCATCGCGAGTAATGTCGGCCTTCCATTCGAATCCCCCGGGCGTGGCGCAACGGGTTCTCGAGGAGGTGCGTGGGGATGAAGACCGTGACGACGAAGAGGAAGAGGGACATGGCGAGGCCTCCGCCCAGGATCCAATAGTTGCGGATGGCCACGAAGACGATGGAGGTGATGACGGCCGTGGCCGTGGCGAAAACCGAGAAAAGGAGACGCCGGGCCTGCAGGTGGAGGAATCGCTCTTGCTGCTGGACGTCCCGGGGATGAACCCGAACCCTCAACTCCTCCCGCTCGGCCCGCGTGAGGAGCTCCCGCATGGAGCGGAGCACCTGGCTGGCCTCGGCCAGGAGGTCTTTCGCGAACGCCACGGGCTCCCGGACCGTGGACTGGACGATCTCCTCCCTGGCGTTGCCGATCACCCGCCTCACGAGTCCCAACCCGTCGAAGTTGGGGCGATACTGGAGTCCGATTCCCTCCAGGAGCGCGGAAGTTCGGAAGAAGTAGACCAGCTCCTGGGGAAGGAGCAGGGGCCAGGTGTAGAAGGTGTCGAAGATCTCCTGGACGATCTCCTGAACCCGCTCCCGGTTGGAATCCCTCACCCGCTCCATGATCCGCATGATCTCGGTTGCGGCTTCCCGGATCTCCCCCCGGGATACATCGGGACTGATCATCCCCAGGCCATACATCTCGTTGATGATCCCGTCCAGATCGTCCCGCTCCACCGCCAGGGCCATGTTCAGAATGGCCTCCCGGGTCCAGCGGGGCACCTGGACCACCATGCCCCAGTCGAGGATCACCAGATCCCCGTCCTCGGCGACCAGGATATTCCCCGGGTGCGGGTCCGCGTGGAGGAATCCATCCAGCATCATCATCCGCAGGTAGGCCATGGTGAGCCGTTCCATGACCGTATCGAATCGAAGCGACCCCGAGGCGAACCGGTCGTGCAACTGATTGACCTTGGTGCCCCTCTCGCGATCCATAACCAGCACCCGGCGGCGGGTGAATCGCTCCAGGACCCGAGGGGCCCGGACACCCGTGTCCGAGGGGAAGAAGGACACGAACCGCGCGATGTTGTCGGCCTCCTGGACGAAGTCCATCTCCTCCCGGACCTTCACGGAGAACTCACGGACCACGTTGGTGAGCGCTCGGATGTGATGGTTGGGGAAGAGGATATTCAACCAAAACAAGAGACGAAAGGAGATATCTAGATCCAGGGCAACGACTTCTTCTACCCCAGGGCGCAGGATCTTCACCACGACTTCCCGGCCGTCCACCTGGGCCGTATGCACCTGCCCCAGGCTCGCGGCGGCCAGGGGAGCGCGGTCGAATTCGTCGAACACCTCTCCCACCGGCTGCCCCAACTCCGACTCCAGCACCGCAATGACCCGCTCCGGATCGTCTGGCGGTGCCTGGTCCTGAAGCTGGGCGATGGCCCCCAGGTAGGGTTCAGGAAAGATGTCCGCCCGAGCCGAGAGCACCTGGGCCAGCTTGATGAACGTGGGCCCCAGGGACGCGATGGCCTCCCGCAGATGTCCAGCTCGCCGCTCGTGATGGCCCGGCTTGCGGTGGACCGGTCCTCCCAGGATCACGAATCGCTTCCGATCCCGGAGGAACGCCAGGAGGAAGGGCGACAGCTGAGCAAAGACACGGACGCTTCTCAGCCAACGCTTCACGACTCACCTCCCAAGGCGGTCACCACGCAGGGGGGGTTCGGGGCCACGGCTCAGAGCAGGTAATGGGTCGCTAGACCAAGAAGAAGGAAGAATCCGAAGAAGTCTGTGATCGTGTGGAGGAATACCGCGGACGCCACCGCGGGGTCCACCCCGATCCGATCCAGGACCGTAGGCACGAACGCTCCCGCGAAGCCCGCGAGGATCAGGGTCCCCCACATCGCACCGAGGACCACCCCGCCCATGCGCGGATCCCCGCTGGCGACCACTGCGATGCCCGCAATGCCCAGGCCCAGGATCATCCCGTTGACGATTCCGACGACGACCTCCTTGGAGACCACCTGCTTTCGGCGCAGCCCCCGATCATCCGACAGCGCGATGCGCCTCAGGGTCACGGCCAGGGCCTGGGTCCCCGCGTTGCCTCCCAGGGCCGCGATGATCGGCATGAGGAACGCGAGGATCACGATCTGCTGGATGGTCCCCTCGTAGGCGCGGACCACCGAGGCGGCCAGTGAGGCCGTCACGAGGTTCAGGAGCAGCCAGGGAAGGCGGGATCGGACCGTGTCGCTCCACGATCCCTTCAGTTCCTCTTCTTCCGACACACCCGCCAGGCGGAGGAGGTCCTCCGTCTGCTCAGCCTCCAGGACGTCGATCACGTCGTCGAAGGTGACACGCCCGAGAAGCCGTCCGTCCGCGTCCACAACCGGGATCACCGGGATGTTGTAGCGGGACATCAGGCGACCCACATCCTCCTGGTCCACGTCTGGACTTACCGAGGCGACCACCGGCTGCAGAACGGTATCCACCGAGTCCCGAGGATCGGCAAGGATGAGGTCATCCAGGGGGACCGAGCCCTGGAGCCGTCCTTCCGCGTCGACCACGAACACCACGAAGAAGTCCTCAACCTCCCTGCCCTGCCTGCGGACCTCCTGGATCGCCCCGTCGGCGGAGATGTGTAGCGGGATCTTCACCAGATCCCGGGTCATGAGTCCGCCGGCGGTCTCCTCGTCGTGGGTGAGGAGGTCCCGGATCTCGCCGGCCTCCTCTGCCGGCAGGGCGGAGAGAATGACCTCGGCGTCCTCCGGCTCCAGGTCGCCCACCAGGTCCGCCGCGTCGTCGTCCTCCAACTCCAGGAGCAGGGCGGCGGCCTTGCTCGGCTCCATGTCGGCCAGGATGTCCTCGGGGTGCTCGTCCCCGTCCATCTCGGCCAGTGCTTCCGAGGCGACGTCGGTGGGGAGGAGGTCGAGGAAGCGAAGGCGTTGCGAATCGTCCAGGCTCTCGACCAGGTCGGCCAGGTCCGAGGCGTGGGTCCCGTCGAGAGCCTCCTGGATCACCTGTGCGTCCCCGTCCTCCAACAGGGGAAGCAACCGCTCTTCCAGGCGGTCCATCTCGTCGGGACCCGATGTGCTCACAACCGCTCCGGGAAACTGGTTGAAGATCCGCGTGCCGGCTGAAGATCCCGGAACGACTGGGGGGCGTCAAGCACGCCCCTCGGGGGTCGACGAGACGAGTC
>JBDHCV010000009.1:0-94575 GCA_039591855.1 Gemmatimonadota bacterium
CGGGCCCTGACCCGGATCGGAGTATTGGAGGCCGGACGGTAGGACCGTGGGTTCGGACGGGCTTGCTCCCTCAGCCCGCCCCCTCCCCTGCATTCCCCGCCGCCGTCGGCGGGGGCACGCCGGAGGCGCCCGTGATCAGGCGGGCGCCCCGGGCCTGTACCAGCCACTGCCATGCCCAGTTCACCATCACCAGGATCCGGTTCCGGAACCCGATGAGGAACGCCACGTGGATGGCGCTCCACAGGAACCACGCGAAGAAACCCGAGTAGGTGCGGCCGCCCAGGTCGGCCACGGCCCGAGCCCGCCCGATGGTGGCCATGTTCCCCTTGTCCCGGTAGCGGAACGGCGGGCGCGCCCCCGGGATTGCCGCGACGCGGGACCCCGGCGGGGCCCTTCCGATCTCGCTCCTGATGATCCCGGCCACGTGCCGGCCCATCTGGAGAGCCCCCTGGGCGACACCGGGAACCGGTTGGCCGGTGCGCGGATCCTGGATGGCTGCCAGGTCGCCCACGACGAACACTTCGGGATGGCCTGGGAGGGAGCAGTCCGGCTCGACCTCCACTCGCCCTGAGCCATCGAGGCGGACCCCCAGGGATCCTGAGAGCGGGCCTGCCTCGACCCCCGCCGCCCAGATGACGTTGGCCGCGGCCAGGCGCTCGTCGCCCAGGAGTACGGTCTCCTCGTCCAGGTCCGTCAGGTACGTCCCCAGACGCACTTCCACGCCCATGGCCTCCAGGTGGTGCAGTGCACCGCGTCCCGCCGCTTCCGACATGGCCGGAAGAAGTCGGTCCTCTCCCTCCAGGAGAATCACGCGGGCGGTGGAGGTGTCCACCCGCCGGAAGTCGTCGGGGATGGTCTGGGCCGCGATTTCCCTCAGCGCTCCAGCCATCTCCACGCCCGTCGGCCCTCCGCCCACCACCACGAAGGTCAGCTTCGCCTTCCGGGCCTCCGGGTCGTCTTCCAGTTCCGCCTGCTCGAATGCGAGGAGGACCCGGCGACGGATCTCCAGGGCGTCCTCGATGGTCTTCAAGCCCGGGGCTCGCTCCGACCACCCGGGTTTCCCGAAGTAGGTGTGGGTGACCCCCGCGGCGAGGAGCAACCAGTCGTACTCGAACGTCTCGCTCCCCTCCACGACGACCCGGCGGCGATCCAGGTCCACGGCCGAGACTTCCCCCAGGACCACCCGGGCGTTCTCCTGCCGCCGAAGCACACTTCGGATCGGGGCGGCGATGTCCGCCGGGGAGAGGGCTGCCGTGGCCACCTGGTAGAGGAGGGGCTGGAACACGTGGTGGTTCCGCCGGTCGATCAACACGACTTCGCACGGTGCCCGGGCCAGGCGACGAGCCGCTTCGAGGCCGCCGAACCCACCCCCGACGATCACCACCCGGGGGCGTGCCTTCAGGCCCTCGGACCCACCCGCGTCTCGGGCCCCCCGGGCATTTCCGGTCCGGTCCTTCACTGGCTTGGCTCCCTTCCGTTTCCCGGCGTCGTCATCGGGGTGTACCCCTGGACGGTTACCGAACCTGTGAATCAATAGCTACCTTATCGGCCCGTTGAAACGCCAGAGCCGTTGGGAGACGCTCATGAGTCGGTTGGCCTACATCCTGATTGGGTTGGGACTGGGATTGGCCGCCGTGTTCATCGCGGTCTCCCGTGACACCGGGGGCGACCTCGTCGGGGCATCGGAGGTCGAGGGAGGCAGTGGCGATGCGGTGGTCGAAGTGGACGGTTTGGCGGTCTTTTCGCCGTGGGTGCGTCCCGCGACACTCCTGGCCGGGGATCCGAGCCCCGTGAACTCCAGCGCCTACCTCACCATCACCTCTTCCAAGCCGGACCGGCTGGTGGGTGTCGAGTCCCAAGCGGCTCGCTCTGCCGAGGTTCATGAGACTCGCGCGGAAGACGGGATGATGCGCATGGGGCCGGCCGACCCCGGGGACCTGGCGGTGGGACCGGGGCGGTCGCTGGAAATGAGACCGGGAGGGCTCCACATCATGCTCATGGGCTTGCAGGCCCCCCTGGTGGATGGGGATACGGTGAGGATCGACCTGTTGTTCGAGAGCGGAGCTCGGCTCACCGTGCCGGCGCCCGTGGGCCATCGGCGTAACCCAGAGGATTGAGGCTGGATGTGAATAGACTGATCTCTGTGGCGGTTGGACTGTGCATCGGGCTGGTCATCGCCCTTGCAGTCGTGATGCTGGGACCTGCGCGCGGCCCGGCGCCCGGGAACCTCACGGGTACCCTCGTGGATCCTCCCCTCCCCATGGAGGACTTCACCCTGGACGCCGGGAGCGGCCCCGTGAGCCTCTCGGATCTGGAGGGGAAGTGGGTCGTGCTGTTCTTTGGATATACGTCCTGTCCGGACGTCTGCCCTTTCACCCTCGTGCACCTGCACGAGGCCATGGAGGAACTGGGACCCGCCGTGGCGTCTCGAGTCCAGGTCGTCTTCGTCACGGTGGATCCGGAGCGGGACATTCCCGCCCGGCTCGCCGAGTACGTCGCCCAGTTCAATCCGGGGTTCATCGGCTTGAGCGGTTCCCCGGCCGATCTGGAGGCTGTGAGGGATCAGTTCGGCATCGTGGTCGAACCCGGCGGAGAAATGGGGGACGGCGGCTACCTGGTGGACCATACCGCCTCCCTGCGGGTGCTGGATCCCCAGGGCAGGCTCCGGCTCATCCTACCCTTCGACGTTTCCGGCCCCCAAATGGCCGGTGACCTCCGGGAACTCATGCGATGAGGGATCGACTCGCGGGGGTGAGGTCGCTGATTCGACTCGTCCTGCCCGGTCTGGCGCTGGCCCTCTGGACAGGCGCCCTGACGGGTGAGCCGGCTGGGGCGGGCACTCTGGAGTCGGCGTGGACGCCCCAGGTGCAGGAGCAGGAGCCCCCCCCGGCCACCGATGCGGATACCGTCCCTGCCGCCGACACGCTCTCTGTGCCCGTCCCCGAGGAGCTGGCGCAGGCGCTTGAGGCCTCCGCAGGACTCGGCTTGATCCGTGACTCCATCGAGTGGTATCTGGTCGGCCAGGACACGCTGTCCGCTGCCGTTCGCCAGGCCCGGAGGAGCCGGGTGTTGGCCCTGATCGAGCAGGCGGAGCGGCTCCAGACCACGCTTGCGGAGTTGGTCCCCGGCCTGGACAGCCTCCCCCCGGAGGATGCCGAGATCATCGACTCCGCGGGCGTCTCGATGTCGGGTCCGGGGCTGGTACGGAGTCGGGTCGAGGGGTTCTTGACGTGGCTTTGGATGGCGTACCGAGAAGGCGTTCAGGCCCAGCGGGCCCGGGCGGACAGTCTGAATCGAGCATTCTCCGAGGCCTCCCGGGAAGAGGCTCCAGCTCTCGAGAGCCAGATCCGCCTGGCGCTCTCTCAGATCGACACACTCTACCAAATGGAGGTAGGACAACTCCGAATTGCCGACCGGATCGGGGTCTCGACCGATCAGGCGTGGCGTGCCCTGGAGCAGGAGTGGATCAGCAGGGCCGACGGGCTTACCGGGAACCTTCAGTTGGCTCAGCTCGAAAGAGACCGACTTCGGGAGGAACTGCGCGACGCCCAACGGGCCCGATTATCGGACGCCCAGACGTCGACCATTCGGACGGAGATTCAGGGGGCTGATCGACGAATCGCGGATCTCGCCAGGGCGCTCGAGAGTACATCGGATCTCCTGGACCAGAGGGGCTTCGAGACCGCCCAATACCGCCGCCTGGTTATCCAGGCCACGGGCGAGGTGACCGGAGACATCCTCAACTGGAACGTGCTCCGCGGCCTCGTGTCCGACTTCGTCCGAAGCTCCGTCGCATGGGTGAGGGATCACGGACCCACCATGATCGTCAGGTTCCTGATCGTGATGGCATTCGTGGTCCTCGGTCGGGTCGGGATCCGCGTCTTCTGGTGGGCCTTCCGTTTCCTGGGAATGGTCCACCTTCCGCGCCTGGCAACCACCCTCGTGGGCCGGATGCTGACCCCCGTCGGCACGGTCGTCGGCTTTGGACTGGGCCTCATGGCCATCGGGGTGGATCCCACCACGGTGCTTGCGGGGGCTGGAGTCCTGGGTGTGGTCGTTGGTTTCGCCCTGCAGGACTCCCTCTCGAACCTGGCTGCCGGCTTCTTCATTCTCTTCTACCGCCCGTGGGACCTGGACGACGTCATCGAGGCTTCGGGGGTCGTGGGGCGGGTCCGTTCCATGGGGTTGGCCAACACGACGCTGGTCACGTTCGACAACCGCCGGGTCTCCGTCCCCAATGCCAAGCTGTGGGGAAGCGTGGTGGCGAATCGCTCATCGGAGCCGACGCGTCGGGCGGAATCGGTGGCCCGGGTGGGGTACCAGGAGGACTTGAACAAAGTCATGGAGACCGTCCTCGGTGTCCTCCAAGACCACGATCTGGTTCTCGAAGAACCCGCGGCCAGCGCCCACGTCTCCGGCTCGGGACCGTCGTGGCTCGAGCTGAAGGTCTGGGCCTGGACCCGGAACGAGGATTGGTGGACCCTGACGGCTTCCATGCCCGCGTTGATCAAGACGGCGCTTCACGAGGCCGGGATCGAGATCCCCCTTCCGAGGCAGGAGATCATGGGTCTCGTGGATGCGGAGCCCGCGCCCGGGACCGACTGAGCATTCTCCGGGAGGGAATGGCCAGGAACGCCGTGGATCCCAGGCGCCCCAGGACCGCTGCCAGGAAGGCGGCGGTCACCCCGATCATCCCCACCCCCCACCCGAAGACCGGGAAGAGAATGGCGATGAGCAGGACCTCTACCGCGGTGGCCCACGTGATGGGTCCCGTGCGTTTTCCGGTGACCAGGATCGCCCTCTCCAGGGAGATCAGGACGGTCAAGGCCGGGAAGATCACGATGATGCGGGTGGGCGTGATGGCGAACGCCGCCAACTCGGGCGTCAGGCCCGAGACTACCTCGAACCACACGTTGACCAGGGGTGTGAACGCCACCAGCCCCAGCCCTCCCGCCACCAGCACGGAAAGAGTCAAGGAGAACCGCCGGAGCTCCGGGAAGTGCTCGTGGTCTTTCCCCATGAGCGCGATCCCGACTTCCTGGAAGCTCAGCCCCAGCGCTCGGAAGATGAACGACAGCGAGTGTACCACGGGAAAGACGGCGAGGGACTCCAGTGGGGAGGGGGCCCTGCCCATGAAGAAGGTGAGCATGGGCTGAATGGTGAGTCCAATGAGGGAAGTGAGGGCCAGGGGATAGTAGAATCCCGCAATGCCCCGATACGACATGGCCGCGCCCTGGTGGGCCGGCTCCGCTCGGACCGTCCGGAGCGCCGCCACGGACTTGCGGGCCATCCACCAAGCCGCCATCGCTTCCATCACCACGCCCACCGACAGGGCGGTAGCGCCCACCAGCGCCCCGGGCAGGTCGCTGGTCCAATAGAGGGTGAAGGCGGTGGTGGCCATGGCCGCGAGTCGGATCACCGTGCCCCAGGCCACCAGACCCGTCCGGTCGGAACGAATCAGAATACCCTGAAGGAACCGACGGACCCCGATGGCGGCGGGCCACGGCAGCAGGATCCAAAGGGCCACGTAGGTGAGGTCCGCCACCTCCTGCGGGAGGCCGATCAACCCGGTCATGAGGGGTCCGTAGACCCAGGGGGCCAGGAGAACGAGCAGGAGACCGGTGGACAGGATATTCAGGCCGTGGGCGAAGTTCCTGAGGCGCCGGTAGGACGTGGCGTCCTCCACCAGGGCGGTGGACGCGCTCATCAGCATGATCACCGGAGATTCAACCAGGATGGCGAACGCGAACGCCACGCCGTACGCGGCCAGGTTGATCTTCTCGGCCGGAAGGCGGGCGATGATCGCCGCCAGGAGCGGGCCTTCCACCGCCATCATGAGCCAGGTCAGGGCGAGAGGGCCCCAGAACAGGAAGATGTAGCGCTGCGTATGTCGCGCTTCGGACACCGGTATGTCTCGTCGGCGTCGCCCGGGCGGGTTCGGGCGGGGCCTCGGGGGCCCAGGGGAATGGCCCGGCCTGACAGGAGGGGCGGGGTCGCATACGGCTCGGAGAATATAGCCGGCCTCCCGTCCTGATGCGCCTCGGCACAGGTCGGAACCTCACTATCATGGACGCCCGGCGGGTGGCATATTGACGGGGGAGCGCCCCCTGCTTCCGCAAAGGTCTCGACGGGGCGAAGCCGACACCCATCCCCGGGCCCGACTCTCCATGTTTATGCGCACACTGGCCTTTGCAGGCCTCACAGTGCTGGGCCTCCTTATACCGATCCCAGGGTCCGCTCAGTGGACCTTCGGGGTTCAGGCCGGTCTCTCCCGCTCGAAGGTATCGGGCGACGCACCGGAGAAGATCCACTATCGCACCCGGACGGGACCGATGGTGTCGCTGTCGGTCGAGTACGCTCGCACTCCCAGCTTCACACTGTCCTTCGAGCCTGGATTCGTGCAGCGGGGGACCGGTATCGCCGTGGAGGTGCCCGACATCAAGGAGCCGGTGGACACCGCGGATCTCGCACTGAGCTATGTGACCTTACCCATCCTGGCGAAGGTCTATTCGAGGGGTGGGCGGGCGTTCGTGTCGGCCGGCCTGGAACTCGGACTCCTCACCAAGGCCGAATTCGAGCTCGGCGGCTCGACCGAATCCATCGAGCAGGGATTCAACGATTCCAGCGTTTCCGCACTGTTTGGCGTCGGGACCCGCTTCCGGGCCGGGCCCGCGGAGTGGTTGCTGTCGGTGAACTACTTCCAGAGCGTGGTCAGCGTCGTGGGCGAGGAGCCCGAGGATGCGGAGGGCTTTTTCCCCGCGCGGTTCCGCACGAGTGGTCTGGAGTTCAAGGCGGGGATCCTCTTTGCGCCGGGAGGTGGAAGATGACTTGCCGGCCCAGGAGGGCTGCCCTCGTTTCGTCGCTGGCTCTGATCCCGTGGCTCTTGGCCGCTCCGGGCCTCTCCGGCCAGGTGAAGGTCCCCTCCCTGGGCGGCCACCGGTTCGTTACGAACGACCTCACCGGTGACCCGTTCCCGACCACGTCCATCAGGACCACGTTGGGCATGGGCAAGGCCTTGGACCTGGAGCTCATCCCCGATTTCGAGGTCGGTGGAGAGCCCGTGCAGGGCATCACGGGTGACCTGCTCTTCGCGAACCTGGACATGGAGATCGAGTGGGCTGTTCAGGACTGGATGAGCGTATGGTTGGAGGCGAACGTCCTCGGGCGGCTCGGCAGCGACACCGGGGCGCTCCTCACCGAAGGTGTGTCTCTGATCACCGGATTCGAGCTGGGTTGGTTGTTTCGGCTGATGGAGACCGACCGTACTCAGCTCTCCGGGTCGGCGCAGATCTGGAGCGACAACTTCACCATCGTCAATCTTGCCGACTGGGCCGATGGGATCATCGCAGGGGAGAACGTCCCCCTCGTGCGGAAGGCCCCCGTAGTGAGAACCGGGGGTGGCCTCCGCTTCGCGTGGGCCATCACCGACTGGTTGGGTGCCCTCGGGACCGGTGAGCTGGGGTATGGCGAATCGGCTGGACTCGAGCCCGCGAACGACTGGTTCACCCAGACCAGCGCCGCCCTGAGCATCGATCTCAACCCCGTATGGGACGTTCCCGTCGGCGTCGGCGTCGGGTACCGTCACGACAGCTTTCCCAGGGAAGCCGGAGATCCCGACAAGACGGCACATGGTGGCCTCTTCAGGATCACCTACACGGGGCGGGACGACTTCATCGTTTCCTTCGACTTGAGTGGCACGAAGTCCACGCTCACGAACGGGAGCGACGTGAACATCGGATTCACGGGCTTGACCATGAGGTACTACTTCTGAGTTCCCGGGACAGGGTCGGAGAGCCGGGGGTACGCGCGGCCATCCAGGGCATCGCGGGGGCGTTCAGCCATGCCGCGGCCCGGGTTCTCGCCGGCCCCGAGGTCCGGATCGTCCCCTGCGAGACCTTCGATCAACTCTTCGGGTCGGTGGTCGATGGGGATGCGGAGATCGCCGTCGTACCCGTGGAGAACAGCCTGGCCGGGGCCGTGACCGAGAATCTGGACCTCCTCTATGACCACGAGCTCCACACCGTGGCCGAGGCCTACGTGCGGGTGGAGCTGTGTGTGGTGGCGCCCCCCGGCGTGGCCCTGGCCGACCTGAGCGCCGCCGCGTCCCATCCGGTGGCCCTCCGGCAGTGCCGCCGCTTCTTCTCGGCCCATCCGGGACTGAAGCCGGTGGCCGTGTACGACACCGCAGGCAGCATCCAGGACCTCATGGCGGGAGGTGCGGGATACGACGGCGCCATCGGCTCCCGGTTCGCGGCGGAGCTGTACGGGGCCACGGTCCTCGAGGAGGGGATCGAGGACAATCCTCGCAACTTCACTCGGTTCTTCGCGCTCTCCCACGTGCCCTCAGAACCGCCCGAGGGTCGGTCCAAGACCTCTCTCGCCTTCGTGACCGAGCACCGTCCCGGCGCCCTTCACCAGACCCTGGGGATCATGGCCGGCCACGGAGCGGATCTCACGAGGCTGGAGTCCCGTCCTATCCCGGGATCGCCCTGGGAGTACAGGTTCTACGTGGACCTTCGGTCCCCGGATCCGGGTAGCCTCGGTGCCTGCCTCGAAGAACTGCGGGGAGCGACGACGGACCTTCGCGTATTCGGCACCTACCTCGAGGCGCGGCCTCCCCTGGGTTCAGGGGACGCCATGCTCGCCAACAGATCATCGAGTCGAGGAGAGGAGATCCCATGACCATCCGCGTCTTCATCACAGGTGGGACGTTCGACAAGGATTACGACGAGATCCGGGGCGAACTGCATTTTGGCGAGAGCCACCTGCCCGATCTTCTCGAGCAAGGGCGGGCCCGACTCGACATCACCTTCCGCACCCTCATGATGGTGGACTCCCTGGATCTCACCGACCAGGACAGGGAGTTGATCGTGCGAAGCTGTGAACGGACCGACGAGCAGAGGATCGTCATTACCCACGGTACCGACACCATGGTGAAGACCGCCGAAGCCCTGGCGGGGAGAGGTCTGGACAAGACCATCGTCCTCACGGGGGCCATGATCCCCATCGCCTTCGGCAGTTCGGACGGGCTGTTCAACCTGGGCAGTGCCCTGTCATTCGCCCAGGCCCTATCCGAAGGGGTCTACATCGCGATGAACGGGCGCTGTTTAGACTGGGACAACGCCCGCAAGAACCGGGATACCGGCGTCTTCGAGGAGATCAGGCCCCGGGAGTCGTAGGCGCGAAAACCACGCCTCGAAGCGCCAGGTCGTTGCCCGAGCCCTCGAGGAGGAGGAACACCGTGCCCTGGCTCAGTGCGCCGTCGCCCCCGGCGGCCTGGAGGTAGTACCGGGCGTGGAGGATGGAAACCATGGTGCTGGCCGTGAAGTCCACCGGTCCCAGATAGATGGTGTTCGCGAACCCGCTGGCCGGAGATCCCAGGGCCTCTCTCACAGCTTCCTTTCCCACCAGGAACTCCCCCTCGATGGTCCGCATGAAGACATCGTCGGTGGAGAAGCTCATGAGGCCGCCAACGTTCCCGGAACTCCAGACATCGTTGAAGCTCACGGTGAGTGACGACGCCGAGGGGTACAGCCGGATGAGCCAGTCCAGGTTGTCCACGCCCTCGGAGGTGAACTCGGACAGATCCAGGGGAGGGAGGGTCTCCTCGACCTCGCCCGGTGCCCACGGTATCCCGGACGACTGGGCCTTGGACGCGAACGCCTGGTTCCGGATGGTCCACTGGCGGCGGTGTTGGAAGAGCACCGTGAGGTGGTCTCCCTGATCGCCGGTAGCTCCGGAGAGGCCCTCTGCGCCCTCCAGTTGGTATCGACCGTACACGAACGCCAGATCACCGCTGCCGTCGAGGATGACGGAGGAGGTGGTGATCCCTCCGACGAGGGGAAGGAGTCGGGAGAGGTAGGCGCTGATGCGTGCGTCCCCGCGACGAGCCCCCCCGTCGGGGGTGGTGAGGACCGCGTTGTGGGCGTAAAGCTCGGTGAGCTCTCCTACCTGGTCGTTGAACCAGGCGTCTTGCCAGCGGGCGATGAACTCACGGCTGGAATCCCGGAGGAATGCCAGGTACTCGCTGTTGATCTCAACGCCCTTCGCGTCCCCGATGCCGGGGAGGGTCTGGGCGGCCAACGGGGTCGACGCTGCAGCGGTTCCGGCCACGATCCCACTCAACACGGCCAGACCCATCCGTCCGAGACGGTGGGGAAGGGTGGTGCTCAACGTTCTATCCGATCTGGCCCGATCCGGGCCCCTCGAAGAAATGCCGGCCCTGCTTGACCAGGATCCATGCCTCGGGCTTCCAGCAAGAAGCGTGACACAGGTGAACCATACGGCGCTCACACGGAGCGCTTGCAGGTCATCCTCAGGTGAAACCCGAAGTTCCGCATGAGGGTCCTCCGAAACCACTTCCCGAGCTCCGGCCACCCGTGATCACCCCCACTGAGGTGAACGCCCGCTTCGCCTCGGTGGAGCCACAGGCGGGGCATGGTACCTCCGGGCCCGAAGAGTACTCGGACATGGACATCTTCACCTCGAACGGCTGACCACACGAGCCGCATTTGTAATCATAACGTGGCATGATTTCGCGCCTACGATCCTGTCGCTGGTCTCAGGGTCCAAGAATCAAACATACATACATAAATATATCTATATGCGTTCCTTCGTACAGACCCCGAGCCGATGACGGAAGGCCACGTTACATTCTAGCCATGGATCTTTCGACTCTTCTCTTCGGTGGTGTGATCGGGCTGTTTCTCGGGGCCGTGATCGGGGTACTGGTCGTCCGATCGCGGCATGGGCGTCAGGTTGCGACCATGGAGGAGAGGCTGCGCCGCCAGGGGGAGGACCTGGAGAGACAGGCCGCCGAGCGGGCCGAGCAGGAGGGTCGGCACGAGGCGGTCCGCCAGGAGTTGGGCGAGAGTCGGTCCCAACTTGCCGACGCCCTGGCTCGTCTCGATGCCCAGAAGGAAAAGGTGGAGATCCTCCAGCAGGCGGAGGACAAGTTGAAGGAGGCTTTCGAGGCGCTCTCGGCCAAGGCCCTTCGCTCCAACAACGAGTCGTTCCTGACGCTGGCCCGGGAAAGCCTGCAGCGGTTCCAGCAGGGGGCCGAAGAGGACCTGGCCAAACGCCAGAAGGCCGTGGACGAGCTGGTGAAGCCCATCGGCGAAGCCCTGAAGAAGGTGGACCAGAAGATCGACGAGGTGGAGAAGACCCGCCGGGAAGCCTACGGTGGCCTGACCCAGCACCTGAAGGGACTGGCCGATAGCCAGAAGCTCTTGAGGGACGAAACGTCCAACCTGGTCACGGCCCTCCGCCGACCGAACGTCAGGGGTCGCTGGGGGGAGATACAGCTTCGGCGGGTCGTCGAGATCGCAGGGATGGTGGATTACTGCGACTTCACCGAACAGACCACCCTCCAGGGCGAGGACGGCAAGATCCGGCCGGACATGATCGTCAACCTCCCCAGTCGGCGGTCCGTGGTCGTGGACTCGAAGGCCCCCCTGCACCATTACCTGGAGTCCCTGGAGTCCACCGACGAGGACGCGCGGACCGCGGCTCTGGCAGCCCACGCCCAGAGTATTCGGACCCACCTGCGGCAGCTGGGCTCCAAGGGGTACTGGGACCGGCTGGAGGAGGCGCCGGAGTTCGTTGTCCTCTTCCTGCCGGGTGAGACCTTCTTCAGTGCCGCGCTGGAACAGGACCCTCGCCTGATCGAGTTCGGGGTGGACCAGCGTGTGATCCTGGCCACCCCCACCACCCTGATCGCCCTCCTCAAGGCCGTGGCCTACGGATGGCGCCAGGAGCAGCTTGCCGACAACGCTCGAGAGATCAGCGCCCTTGGCAAGGAGCTGTTCGAACGTCTCCGCACCATGGCCGGGCACTTCGACGGAGTGAAGAAGGGCCTCGAACGGGCGGTGTCGTCCTACAACAAGGCAGTGGCGTCTCTGGAAAGCCGGGTGTTACCCAGCGCCCGTCGATTCCAGGACCTGGGCGCCGGCACCGGGGACGAGATTGAACGTCTGGAGGGCGTCGACGAGATCCCGAGGCAGATCACCGCTCCCGAGCTTCAGGATCCTCCGCCTCCCGGCCCGTAGCCCCCGTCTGGCCCAGGAGATTCTCGAACCTGGGGTGCCCCCTGAGGGCCTCCAGATCGGGGTCCCTGGCCAGCCATTCCCGGTTTCCGAAGCCCACTCGGAGTGCCTCGTCCAGGCAGTCCAGGGCTTCGTCGACCTGGCCTCCCACCGCGTGGAGGCAGGCTACGTTGTAGCGGACGCCGGCGTCTTCGGGGTCCAACTCCAGGGCCCGCCTCCCCCAGGCCAGCCCGTCGTCCGTTCTGCCCAGCCTGCAAAGGGAAACCGCGCGCATGGTCGCGGCCCTGGGATCGTCCGGATGCAGCTCCATGTAGCGCTCCGCCGCCTCTAGCGCTTCCCCGTAGCGCTCCAGCGCCTCCTCGTGGAGACCCTGGGCCTCCGTGGCCTGAGCACCGAAGAAGGCCGCTTGATAATCCTCCTCTCGGACGGAAGCCGCCCGCCCGAATCGGAGTGCCGCCTCCGCGAACTCGCCGGCCTGGAAGAGTGCGCGCCCCAGAAAATAGTGGGCCTCGAAGTGGTCAGGATCTCGTTCCAGGGCCGCGTCGAAGTTCTCCTTGGCTTCCTCCAGGTCCCCGAGCAGGAACAAGACGATCCCCAGGGCGGCGTACCCCTCGGCCCTGACGGGCTCCAGTGTGATGGCTTTTTCGCCGGCGGCCCGGGCCTCGGCGAGGCCGACGCGGGCGGAGGGGTAGTACATGGACAGGACGCTGATTGACTCGGCGATTCCGGCCCATGCCAGCGCGAAGTCCGGGTCCAGCTCCACAGCGTGGGTGAAGAGATCCCGGGCGAAGAGGAGCTGTCGCTTCCGCGCCTTTCGAAGGTGGTGCAGGCCTCGCAGATAGAATTCGTAGGCCCGGACATCGTGGGTGAGGGGCCGCCCGGCGTCTCCTGCCAGGCCCAACTCCATGGCCCCGGCCACGTCGGCTGCGATCTCCCGCTGGATGGCGAAGACGTCCTCCATGTCCCGGTCGAACCTCCGGGACCAGACCTGATAACCGTCGGCGACGCTGACGAGTTGGGTGCCCACCACGATCCGTTCTCCGGTGCGCCGGACGCTACCCTCCAGGATCGTTCCCACGTTCAGGCGCCGCCCGATCTCCCGGATGTCGGCCCCGGAGCCTTCGTAAGCGAAGCTGGAGGTCCTGGACGCCACCTTCAGACCCTGGACCGATGCCAGGGTGTGGAGGATCTCCTCCGCCAGGCCCGAACTCAGGTAGGGCTCCGTGGATCCGGGGGTGAGATCGGAGAATGGGAGGACAGCGATGGAGCGGGGGGGCGGGGAAGAGGGGGTCAAAGCCGAGGGGGCCGCCCAATCCGGCCTTCCCTCGGAGTCACCCAGGCGCCAGGCCACGGCCAAAGTGAAGGGGAGAAGGAGCGCCAGGATCGCTGCCAGCCCGAGGACGATGCCGTCCCTGAAACCGAACTCCAGAGCGGCCCACTGTGTGAACTCGAGGAGGCCCCATCCCGCTGCCAGGTAGATACCGGCCACCTGGGGGATGCGGCGTCGTAGTAGCTCGTTGAATACCCGACCGGACATCTGGTTCGTCCCCGGTGTGGGCTCCTGTGAGAACCCTGAGATCCCCGTCCGTCCCTCCTACCCTCTGGCGAGCCTCATGTTCTGTGCCTGAATTCCCCGGGCGGCCGGCTCAACCGCCGAGGAGGACCTCCTTCACGAAGCGGAGGTCCGACGGTGCCAGAGGAAGCCCGGAGAGCTCGCCCGGCGGAAACCAACCCAACGCTTGGTGTTCGATGGGGTGGGGTTCGCCGTCGGCTTCGGTGTCCAGGAAGAGGATGACGAAGCTGGATGCCGGATCCGGGGCTTCGAAGCGGGGTTCGGGACCCACGGTCACCGTGGTCAGGCCGAGCTCCTCCCGGAGTTCCCTCTCCACCGCCTCTGTCAGCGACTCACCCGCGTGGACCTTGCCGCCGGGGAACTCCCAGAGGCCCCCGTGTCGCTTGTGCGCGGGGCGCTGGCAGACCAGATACCGGTCTCCACGCCGGATCACCGCTGCGACCACCGGGGTGGTTCGGGGGCTTGGAGCGTTCATGGTAGGACAACGTATCGCCGCCCGGACGGATGGGGGACCCGTTATCTTTGCCCGATGAAAATCGATGGAGATCCGAACGTGGAGGCCCCCCGCCGGCCCACGCCCCTTTCCGAGTTCATCCGGGCCGTCCATTTCGCGGCGGACCAGCACCGAGACCAGCGGAGGAAGGGCGTCGACGCGTCGCCTTACATCAATCACCCCATCGCCGTGGCCGAGTTGATCGCGTCGGTAGCGGGGGTCGATGACGTGACCGTGCTCCAGGCGGCGGTCCTCCACGACATTGTTGAGGACACCGAGGTGTCCCTGGAGGAGGTGGAGTCCCGGTTTGGCAGCGCCGTCGCCAGGCTGGTCGGGGAGGTCACGGACGATCAGTCCCTCTCGGGAGAAGCCCGAAAGGAAGCGCAGGTCCTGTGCGCCCGGGACTTGAGCAGGGGTGCCAAGCTGATTCGACTGTCGGACAAGATCTGCAACGTGTTCGATGTGGCCCTGAACCCTCCGGCTCGGTGGTCGGTGGGTCGACGCCGGGACTATGTCGAGTGGACCTCCAAGGTGGTGGAGGTCTGCGGCGGGGTGAGCCCTGCGCTCGAAGCTCGGTTCGACCAGGTCCGGGCGATGGCTCTCGAAGCCATCGACCGAGCGAGCTGACCGGGGAGGCCTCGGGTGCCCAAGAGACGAGCCACCCTGGCGGAGAGACGCGGAAGTCTGACGGCGGCGAAGATCGCCCGCGGCATCACTCTCGTGGCCGAAGATCCCCTTCATTCCGTTCTCCTTCCCGCAGGCGCGGCCGATTCCATACGTGCGTTGGCGCTGGCCTGCGGCGTTGTCCGGCCCTGGATGCTGAAACTCTTTCGTAGCCGCCGTTATCGGGCCGGTGTGGAGCGGAGCGTAGCATGGTTCGGTTCGGGCGAGCTCCTCCGCCTTACCCTGAGAAAGCGATACGTGGACGACGAACTGCGTGCGGCGGTGAGCCGGGGCGCAGAGCAGGTCCTGATTCTGGGTCCGGGATTCGACACGGTCGGCCCCCGGCTGGCTCGGGATTTCCCCGAACTCCTCGTGGTCGAAGTGGACACGCCCGCCACGGCCTCCCGGCGTGCGCAGGGACTCAAGGCGACGTTCGGTGTGCCCGAGAACCTCCATATCCTGGGTCGGGACCTGGACCGGGAGCCCCTTGGCGGGCTTCTCCACGACCGGGGGTGGAACCCCGACAGCCGGTCGGCCGCCGTCGCCGAAGGCGTCCTCATGTACCTCACGCCCGGTGAGGTACGGGGGCTGCTGAGGACGCTCAAGGGGCACGGAGACGCCGGAGGGACCTTGGTATTCACTTACATGAAGGTGGACGAAAGGGGCAGGCCATTCGTCGGGCATGCGTCCTCCTTCTCTCGCCTGACGCTGCGTCTTATGGGCGAGCCCCTCCAGTGGGGGGTCCCGCCGGACGGCCTTCAAAGGTTCCTCGGGCCGGAGGGGTTTCGACTGGTGGACGCTCCGGATCCCGGGGAGCTCGCCCGACGATACCTGGCGCCCATGGAAGCCGGGGACCGTGTCGTGGGTGGAGTCGAGCGCTTCGCCGTGGCCGAATGGGGTCGGACATGAGGTCGGATGAGAGGTCGGGCCGGAAGCGGGACCGGAGGCCGGAACGGACGTCGAACGCCGAGCCGGACATGACGCCCATGGAGCGCTACCGGGGCGTGATTCCCGACTTCGAAGCGTTCCTGGAAGCCGTCCAGAGGCCGGAGCCCCGGACGCTGAGGGTACGGACGGGGCGGATTTCCCAGGAGAGGCTGGTGGAAAGGCTGGAGGGACAGGGATTCGGGGTCCGACCCGTCTCCGGACTGCCCGACTTCCTCGAGATCACCCACCAGCCATTTCCGGTTTCCGAGTCCCTCGAGCATTGGCTGGGCCTCTTCTACATCCAGCAGGCGGTCACCGGTGTGGCCGCCCCCCTCTTGGCTCCCCGGCCTGGAGAGCGGGTGCTGGACCTCTGTGCGGCACCGGGCGGGAAGACCACCCACCTGGCGGATCTCATGGGCGATCGGGGGTCCGTCGTCGCTGCGGACGTGAGCGAGAAGCGGCTCCGTGCCCTCCTCGGGAACGTCTATCGGACCGCCCATACGAACATCCTGGCTCTTGCCGCCGACGGCCGACGCTTCCCCTCCGGCGCCACCTTCGATCGGATCCTGGCCGACGTCCCCTGCTCCGGTGAGGGGATGGCCCGGAAAAAGGGAGGCCGGGTTGGACGCACCTCTCCGGCGGCGCTGAAGCGTATGACCCGAAGCCAGGAGAAGCTCCTCCGCCGTGCGGCCGAGCTGGTGCGCCCGGGCGGAGAGATCCTCTACGTGACCTGTACCTATGCCCCTGAGGAGAACGAAGCCGTGGTGAGCCGGGTCCTCGAGGACACGGATCTGGAGGTCCTCCCTATCGACCTGGGCGTGCCGCACGCGCCTGGTCTGACCCGGTTCGAGGATCGGGTGTTCGACGAGAGGATGTCGGGGGCGGCTCGGATCTATCCCCACCACCTGGACTCCGGCGGCCTCTTCCTGTGCCATCTCCGCAGACCAGGGAATGAGGCGGTGACCGGGTGGACGCTCCCGCCGACGGCGTTCCCGGGTCAGGAGCTCGAGCCAGGGGAGGCGGAGGCTCGTATCGCCCGAGGTATGGCCTACCTGGCGGAGGACTTCGGCGTCCCGTCGGGACGGATGGAGGGGACCCGTTGGTTGGTGAGAGGCAGCAATATCTGGCTGCACACCCAGGATGCGTGGCCTGTGGGAGCGCTGGACCCCCGGGGAGGGTGGAGGGTGCTGTCCCTTGGCCTCAGAGCCCTCTCCCACGACGGGCGGGGTGTTCGCCCGACCACGGATCTCATCCGATGGCTGGACGGGCCGTCTGGTCCCCAGGCGCTCACCCTCGATCGAGAAGGCTGGTTGGAACTACTCTCCGGCCGTACCATCGAGGTTGCGGCCGATCACCCCGACGGATTCGTCACACTCTGCCTGGAGGAGTTCGGGATCGGGCGGGGTGTGGTCCGTGACGGGCGGCTGGTTCCGGAGATCCCCAAGAAGCGGGGGGAATGGCTTCGGAAGGTGCTGGAGAGAGGACGAGGCTGAAGCGAATTGACGGGAGGTGAGCCCATGGAGCCCCGGGCCCGGATCCGAATGATGGTGCGTGACCTGGGGCGGCTCTGGAAGCCGTTTCTGGTGACCGACGTGCTGACCAAGCTCCTGGTGTTCGCGATCCTCGCTCCCGGAACGGCCCTGGCTGCGAGCCTCTTCCTGTGGTTGGGGGGGCGTGGGGGCGTGATCGCCGACGAAGAGATCCTCGACTTCGCGCTTTCTCCCGTGGGACTCCTGGCCATCCTTTCACTGGGTTCCCTGACCCTGGCCGTGATCTTCCTGGAGCACGCCGTCCTGGTGGTGGCCGCGATGCTGGGGAGGGAGCGGGAACAGGTCCGGGCCCGCGACGCGATCTGGTCTGCGGCCCGGCGGTTTCCATCCCTCATCCACCTGGGTTTGGCCATGCTCCTCCGGGCCCTTCCCATCCTGTTACCGCCTCTCCTCGTGGCCGGGGGCGCCTATGTATGGCTGCTGGCGGAGCTCGACATCAACTTCTATCTCGCGGTCAGGCCTCCGGAATGGCGGTTGGCCCTGCTCCTGGCTGGTTGGACGACGTTCGTCGCGGCTCTGTTCATGCTCCGTCTCGCCGCCGGCTGGTTCCTCGCCATCCCCATCTTCCTGACGGAGCGGAGCTCTCCCCGGACAGCCCTCGCCGCGAGCCGGGAGTTGATCGGGGGGCGTCGGTTCCAGGTGATCGGATGGATTCTGGGTTGGGTCGTGGCGACCCTGCTGGCGGGGGTCTTCGTCACCGCGGTGTTGAGTCTGGTTCCGCGACTGGTCTCCGCGTCGGAGCTGCCCTCCCTCGCGCTGGCCGCCGCGGTCTTGACGGTTCTCTTCCTTGTCACCGCGGCGGGAAATGCGTTGGTCAGCTTCTTTTCCGCCAGCGCCCTCGCCCTGCTCGTCGTGGGGTTGTATGAGGAATGGGGGGAGGATTCGGCCGACGGCATCAGGGCGTTCGTGGCCCGAGACTCGATCCGGACTCCGGGTTCGGCCCGTCTGGGTGGCTTCCGACACGGCAAGGCCGTCCTCACGGCCGGGGCGCTTGCCCTCGCACTGGTGGGCGGGTTGGGAGTGGCCGAGATCATGGATCGTCTCGGAGGAAGGGATGAAGCGCTGGTCATCGCCCACCGGGGGAGCTCGGCGGACGCCCCAGAGAACACGATGGCGGCCGTGCGGCTCGCTCTGGATCAGGAAGCGGACTGGATCGAGATCGACGTTCAGGAGGCGGCGGACGGGCGCATCGTGGTCATCCATGACCGGGACCTGAAGCGGGTCGGAGGGGTGGGGCTACGGATCGGTGCGGCGACGTGGCCCGAAATCGCCCCGGTGGACGTGGGATCCTGGTTTGCTCCCAGCTTCTCCGGTGAGCGGGTGCCGCTGCTGGAGGATGTCCTGGAGGCCAGCCGCGACCGGGCCGGGGTCGTGATCGAACTCAAGTACTACGGTCACGAGCAGGATTTCGAGCGCAGGGTAGTGGAGATCGTGGAGCGCCTGGAGATGGAAGACCAGGTGAAGTTCATGTCCCTGAAGCTGTCGGGGGTCAGGGCTCTGAAGTCCATGCGACCCGATTGGACCGTCGGTTTACTCACCGCCGTCGCCGTGGGCGACATCCTCCGGCTGGATGGGATCGACTTCCATGCGGTGAATGCCGGGTTGGCGACCATCCCCTTCATGAGGCGGGCCCACGCCAGGGGAATCGACGTGTACATCTGGACCGTCAACAACCCCCTCAGCGTGTCGGCTCTGACCGCAAAGGGGGCCGACGGGATCATCACCGACGTACCGGCCGCCGCCAACCGGGCTCTCGCAGAGCATCTGGAACTCAGCGCCCTGGAGCGATTGGTCTTCCTCCTCGCCTACTCGTTGGAACTGGTCGAGGTGGAGGAGCCGTCCTCGGAGGACGAGGCCTGACGCTTCGTCGCCCCCGGGCCTGCGTCAATCCCTCGGGCTGGGCCCCATCAGAGATCGATCCGGTCGCCAGACGACAGGAAGGCGAGACTCAGCCTCACCGCCTGGGGCGGAAGGCCGTACAGGCACTCGACCGCCCGTCCGTATGCTTCGAGTTGAGGTCGATAGAAGGCTGCCAGGGCCTCCAAGGTGGCGCCGGCCTCGGTGTCGATCCTGTCGGTCTTGAAGTCCACGACCCATGCCTCGACGACCTGGTTCTCCACCCAGGTCAGGACGAGCCGGTCGATGGTGCCCCGGAGGATTTCACCCTCCAGAGGGACCAGGAAGGGCAGCTCCCTCTCCACGGTGCGTTCGCGGGCGGTCTTGTTGGACAAGGGGCCACGGAAGACCTCGCGGATCGCGGGCGGGGCGAGCCAATCCGGGAAGGCCTTGGCCGCGGCGGCGACCTGGCCGGTATCCAACTGGGGCGAGATCCGTTGGGCGACGGCGAGGAGCTGGTCCTCCCCGGGTGGCTGGTCCTCCAGCCACTCGATCTCTTCGCACCAGGCATGGACCAGGGTCCCGAACTCCATGCCGGGGGAGGGCCCCACGCTCAAGAAGCGCTCCAGGTCCAGGGTCGAGCCCCCCTCCAATCCCGACGGTGTCGCGCGGGGGAGATTCCGCCTTCGGCCCCGGGCGGTCCGTAGGCGGATGGGCGCCCTCGTTTCATCTCCCGCGTCCCCGGGCCGACGGGTCCGCATCCGTTCGCGGAGGGCGCTGTCGGCTCGATCCCACCAGTCCGCGTCCCCTGCCTCGAACAGGGTCTCCCCGTCGACCGCGTCCATGTCTGGAGCGAGCTCGGCCCGGAGGAGGTTGGCCGCGCTCAGGGCCTTGGATCGGTTCTTTCCGTCCGCTGGCACGAGGAGGTGGAGAGCGTAGCGGGCCCGGGTCATGGCCACGTAGAGAACGCTCAGGGCGTCCAGGACCCGGTCCTCCCGATCGCCCTGGAACGCGGCTTCGACCTCGGGGAATAGGGCCCGGGTGGAGGCGTCCATCGCAGGGTAGACATACTCAACGTTCCCCTTGGAGTCCCGGACCTTGATCGGATCCCGCGCTCGGTCGTTGACCATGGTCTGGCCCAGGTCCGGCAGGACCACCACATCGAACTCCAGGCCCTTGGATTGGTGGACCGTCATCACTCGGACCGGTGCGGCGGCCCCTTCCTCCCGGCGGGTCCTCTCGACGTGCAGCACGAAATCCCCCGGTCGGATGGAGGCACGTCCGTCCCAGAGGTGTCCCTCCTCCACGAGCTGTGCCATCCGGCGTCGCTCACGGGCGGCGAGGTCGGGCCCGAGGGAGGCCGCCCAACCCGCCAGGGATCGCCCGTATCCGTTCCGGAGCAGGTCCTCCCTGATCCGAAGGGACAGGGTTCGGGCGTCGCGATCCAGCTCGTGATCCTGGTACCCCAGGATCGCTCCCAACGGAGATCGAGCCACGTGGTACCGGGCGATCCGGTCCCCGGGGTGATCGGCCAGTCGCAACAGGGAGAGGATCGCGTTGACAGGTCCCGTATCGGTGAGGGGCGTGCCGCCCTCGCCGGAGGTGGGGATCCCCATGCGGCGCAGGAGCCCCACCAGGTATCCCACGGCAGGGTTCGTGCGAACCAGCATGCCGATCTCCGCTCCGGGAAGCTCGGTGTGCAGTCTCTCCACATTTCGGGCGGCGAAGTCGAGCATGGACGGGCGGATGTTCCCCTGCCCGCCGTCGGACGGTCCAACGCGCAGGACAACGTGACCGGGCCGATCCCTGGCTGCCTCGAGGGGCGTGACGGCGTCCATCCAGGTCTGGAGGGCGGCGCCGTCCTGATTCAGCTCTTCGGCGACGGGGTTGTGGGGGAGGCCCTGGATGATTCGCCCCACGGTCTGAACAAGGACCTTGCCCGACCGAAACGACCGGTCCAGGTCCTTGCGTTCCATCTCGAACTCCTCACCGACTCCCCCGGCGAGTTGAGGCCGTGCGTTCCTCCAGCCATAGATGGACTGCTTGGGGTCGGCGACGATCACGGTGGATCGAGCCTGGTCGGGGTCCTGGAGGGTCCTCCGGGCCAGGGGGCGAAGAGCCTCCCATTGGCTCAATGAGGTATCCTGGAATTCATCGAGGAGGAGGTGCTTCAACCGGGTGTCGAGACGGTAGAACACGGACGCAACCGACGCCTTCCCATCCAGACTCCTGACCCGGTGTGTGACATCCCCGAACCGGAGGAGCCCGGTGGAGCGGACGCGAGCCTCGTGGGCCTCGTCGTGGAGCCGGGCCAGCCGGCCCAGCGAGGCGGCCTGACGCTTCAGGGCTGATCCCACCTGGCTCCGGGCCAGATCGATGGCATGACGCAGGACATCGGCCATCTCCTCCGTCGGTCTCGACCGGAAGTAGGGGAATCCGTCCTTGAGAGTGCGGCTGATCAGAGGGGATTTGACGAAGGCCTTCCAGTCTCCTGCCCGAAGGGCGTCCGCCAGCGCAGCGATGGGAGGCTCCCATCGCGGGTTCGGGTTGACCCCTGTGGCGTCCGGGGGCGGACCCAGGGCGACCAGGCGGTCGGCGAGGCCCTGAGCCAGCTGCGAGGCCCGGTGAGCCTCTATTTCAGGGATCTCCAGGGGCGGCGCCCAGATGGCTCGGCCACCGTCCACGCCCTGCCTGAGGATCTCCTGGAGTGCGTCCACCTGGGCTGAAAGACGGGCGTGAACGTTCCGAATGACCTCTCCCCTGTGAGCCGCCCTAAGGAGTTCGACCATGATGCCCCGGTCCGACGCGGCCAGGATGTCGTCCAGGGTGTCGGACCGGAACTGCTCCTGGCTCGCTTCGTCCGCCACGCCCCATCCGGGGGGCAAGCCCAGTTCGTGTCCGAAACACAGGGCCAGGCGGACGAGGAACGCATCCAGCGTCCCCACTCGGAGTCGATGCAACTGGGGCAGGAGTGAGCCGAGGAGGTCGATCCAGGGGCCGGTGTCCCGGACGTGGCCCGAGGGACAGTGACCGGTGGCGGCAGCGAGCTCCTCGGCCGCTTCAGGGTCCGTGGCGGCCTCGGCGAGCCTGATCAGCACGCGGTCCTGGATCTCTCCCGCCGCCTTGCGGGTGAAGGTCGATGCCAGGATCTCGTCACCGGGGACGTCGCGTGCCAGGAGCTCGATGATTCGAGTAGACAGGCGATAGGTCTTCCCGGACCCGGCTGAGGCCAGCACCAATTCCCGCGGGGGCTTCCAGGGGCGAGCCTCGCCCTCCTGCATTCCGGTTGGCCGGTCCGTGTTCATTCCCCGTCATCCCTCCCCGGATCCGCCTCATCCGCCCCGAACAACTCCAGGGCCCCCACGAGGGGGGCCAGAGGCTGCCCCAGATAGGACCTCACCGAGGTCGGGTCGAACGACACCTCTCCGCCCCTGACGAACCGGATGACCTGGGCAGCGACTTGGTCGGCGGCGGCAAAATCCTCGGCCGTCCACGGGGCTGGCCCTCGCCCTGTGGCCCAGGCGGCTCCCGCGGACCCTGGGTCCCGGGGGAGGAGGATGTAGCCCATCTCGGCCTGGTGAGCGTCTGGGACGGTCATGAGCGGTCCCCCGTCGGGGCCGATCAAGAACGGAAGGAGATGGCGGTAGAGAGGCAGTTGGAGATCCACCCACCGCTTCTCCCGCCCGCGACGGTGGACCTGTTCGGGGGACCTGGACGTGTCCGAGGTCTTGTAGTCGAACACCGCCCATTCCCCGGTCCGGTCGTTGTGGTCGACCCGATCGATCCGGCCGGAAAGGAGAACCGACTCCCCGTCCACTGAGAGGGGGACGCCGGGGTCCCCGCCTGCGGGGTGCATCTCAGTGCCCGTGATCCTCCACCCCTGTCGCCGCCATCCCGCCTGCCATTGGGCAAAGCCCCTCAGGCGAATCCGGAGATGTTCGATCTGGATGGCCACCGCGGGGCGCGCCGTGTCACCGAACTCCTCCGCCACGATGCGGTCCAGGATCCCGCTGAGGACCTGTTCCAGCCGATCCGCGTCTTCCATGGCGGTGGCTTCGGAATCCCGACCGAACCGCTCCAGGACCTTGTGAACCAGGGATCCGAACGCCGGAGGGGTCAGCTCCCGATCCCCGTCGTGGCGTGGCCGGAGACCCATTCGGCGCTCCAACACCCATCGATAGGGATCCATGAGGATGGACCGGAAGTCAGTGACGCTGAGGACCTCGGGCGGATCGAAGCGCAGGTTCGCTTCTGGAGGAGAGGCGAAGGCCTGGACACTCGCCGTGGCGACCTGGGACGGAGTCCCGCCACCGTCGGAGTGGTGTGGCGCCGGTTCGGCCTCCGGCCCGTGTCCTTCCCCGCGTTCTCCCAGAATCCGGAGGATGCGGGCCGCCGCCGCAGCCGGCTGGGTGGCGAACAGCAGACGACTGGGCTGCAGTGGATCTCCCTCTGCCCCCCGTCGTCCCGCCACCACCCAGACCTCGCGTCTGGAATGGAGCATGGATTCGAGGTGGAAGAGGTCCCGGGCGAATCGGGTATCGTCGGACGGCAGGCCCAGATGCTGGCGGAGGCCATTGGGGAGGAAAGGGTCGCCGCCCACGCTCTCGGGGAGGCTGGGTTCGTTCACGCCGCAAATGACCAGGCCGGGGCTGTCGTCGAGAGGGTTCTCCAACCAGCCGAGGAGCTCCACGGCCTCGTCCGACGGGTCGGGTGGAATGTTGTCGTCTCGACAGAGGAAGAGGAGCAGTCGGATCGCGGCGGGGGCCGAAGCGGAGGCCACCAGCGCAGGAGGAAGGCCGACGAGAGCTGCGGCCGGGCGCTTCAGGGCTTCGAGACAGGCGAGGAGATCCCGGCCCCGCCGGGTCTCGGGGTCGACGTCGGTCCGGCCGTAGACTCGAACGAGTAGGCTCATGAGTGTCCCGGCCCACTCCGAAACCGGCCTCCGTCCAGAGAGGGGGCCCAGCAGGTCCTCCTCCCCCAGGCGTCCGACCAGCTCGCGCACGAGGCGTGCCTCCCGACTGTTCCCGTGCACGCGATCTGCGATCCGGGCCTGGAGGTGGCGCTCATGGTACCGGTCCAGGATGTCCGGGGCTTCGCGGAATACCCGTTCGTCTTCGAACCCGGCCTGGAACGCCGGGTGCCGCATCAAGGTCGCAAGGGCGGAGAAGGTCCCGGCCTCGAGGTAGGTGGCGATGGACTCGAGAAGCAGGAAGGGCGCGGTGCGGCGAAGGGAGCGCCCGCCGGCGTAACGGGTCGGCACGCCCGCTGCCCGGACCTCGTGTTCGATGAAGGGTACGAGGGTCGGGTCGGGGGTGGCGATGACGATCTCGTCCGCCGAGAAATCCTGCCCCACCGCCCCGAGGATCTGTGCCACGACCCGACCCTGGTCACGGGGACGGTCCACCACGCGGATCCGATCGTCCGAGAGGGACAGGTCCGCACCGATCCAAGTCTCCTCACGGGGGCATCCCCATGCGTCGAACCACGCGGCGCGGTCTTCCGGAGCGGCGACGAGGATGCGGATCGACCCGGCCGGAAGGGCGCTCAGGAGGCGCCGGGCCGTCCGGGAGAGCTCGGTGAGGCCGATGAGCCAGACGGTGCCCACGTCCCGAACCGCCCCTTGGTGGGCTGCCGCGTCCAGGGCGCTCTCCCGATCGAGGCGGCCTGCCTTGCGCAGGAGTGCGATTGCTTCATGCTGGATGGCGGAGAGCGATTTCCACCGCTCGCTGTCATCGAATCCTTCGACGCGTGGGCAGCGGTGGGAAACGTCCCGGAACGTAAGCCCCTCCGCCCCGACCGTCCGGTGAAGGCGAACGCAGAGGCGGGCCAACTCCATTAGCTGGGGCCCTTCGGTATCCACGGGCGCTGTGGGAAAGACCCGCTCGAGGTCCTGCCTGGCGACGCTCGTGAGAGCCCTGGTCCAGGCGACCTGATCTTCAACCGGTGTGGAGAGGATCCCATCTACATCGGCGATCTCCTCCTGGGCCCTGGCCACGCCGACGATCCGGGGCGGGACGAGACGCAATCCCCGGTGACCCGCTTCCTCCACCAGTAGTTCCTCGAGGCGCCTCCCGGCTCTCCCGCCCGGGAGCACCACGAGGTGGCCTCGGAAATCAGCGGTCGCTCCGTCCTCAACCGAGTCCAGGAGGAGGGTCGTGGCCCGGTGAAGGGGTGGACGATCCCAGCCGAGGAAGGTCGGACGGGGTTGGGTCTCTCCGTCGGGAGGTGGAGGCGTCGCTGAGTAATCCATTCCTGGCTGGGTCAGGGTCGGACTCCACCATAGCGCCCAGGGGCCTGAGGGCAAGCCGTGGGATCGTGGGGGGCCTGCCTCCCGAGGTATGGCGCCACGGCCGGGGCCACCGCCCCCCGCCCCTGGGCGACGATGACGGCTCGAGGCAGACCAGCCACGCCAGGGTTAGGGCGAAAGGCAAACGGAGGACCAGCGGCCACAGGTCCACGCCATGGGTGGGGCGAGCCTCCAGCCCCAGGGGAGCGATGATCGCTCCGGGATCTCGGCCCAGCCCCGCCAGGAGCAGCCCTGCGATCACCATGAGCAGGTAGACCGAGAGCAGAGGCATCCTGAGCCCCCACCAACGGTCCATGGCCCCGGCCAGGGGAAGCAGGAGCAGACCCAGCAGCACGAATCCGGCCGCATGGACCGGCCCGGATCTGCCCATCCCCCCGGGGAGGAGGCCGGTGCAAACCACGGCCCAGATTCCCAGGCCCACGATCCATACGCTCCAGGAGGCCACCCGCCCCATGGCCAGGGTCATGGGGCGGCCCAGGTTGACGGTCAGAAGGCGGGCGAAACCGGAGGAGGCGTCCTCCCGCAGCCCTGGCCGGACTCCGACTCCAAGCGCCGAAAGAAACGCGTACCCGAACATCCCGTCCGAGTCCAGGTGCCAGGCCGTCCCGAGGAGGTGGAGTCCAAGGAAGAGCAGGTAGGGCAGGGCCACGTTTCCGGGGCGGAAACGGCGGCCGATCTCGAATCGAACCACCGCGCTCAGGGACATGGGGACAGCCCCGCACGGCTGAGGTGGAGGCGCGACTCGTTGGGGATGCACCCGGGGGGTGGGCGGTTGGTGGCCAGGACAATCCCCCGGGTCCAGGCCAGCCGCCCCACGAGGTATCCCAGCTCGGTGGCGATGTCCTCGCTCAGGTGGTCGAACGGTTCGTCCAGGAACACCAGGCGACCCGGGGTGCGAAGTGCGGCCCAGAGGGCGAGACGCTTTGCCTCTCCGGTGGAGAGCGAAGCGGCACTGACCCGTGGGCCTGCCGTCGGGGGCAGGAGGAAATCCACACCGGGGACGGTGGAGGTCGCCGTTGCCCGGGTCAGGCGTCCCCACGTCCCCACGAGCACGTCGGTGGGGAATCGGACGCCCGGCTCGACCCAGGTGATCCGGCCTGGAGGCTCGTGGCGGACCCATCCCGCTGCGGGGGCGGATAGACCGGCCAGGACGGAGAGCAGCGTGGATTTCCCAGCCCCGTTGGGACCGGTGACGATCAATGGGCGCCCGGCCCGGACCTCCAGATCCAGCCCCGCCACCAGGGTCCGGCCTCGACGGGAGACGGCCAATCCACCTGCCAGCAGACGTCCCCCTCGGTTCACGGGGCGTCGCACCGGTGCCACCTGTCCAGGTCGTCGATGACGATCAGGGATCGATCCGTTGCTCGGTACAGCAACTGACCGGCGTTTACCGGAAGCCGAACGGCTCCCCGAAAGAAGAACTCGCCGTCCAGGCGAAGCACGGCCTTCTCCGACGGACCGTTGTCCACCGTTCCCGATCGGGTCAGGACCAGGAAGTCCCCCGTCGCCCGGTCCACGTCCGCCGCCAGGGCAGGCGCCAGGATCTGAAGGATCTCGTCTTCCCGGAAGGGTCGCTCCGGTAGCCAGCCGTATCGCTCCGCCACCGTACCGGGTACGGGTAGGGCGACGACCCTGGCCGCCCGGCGACCGGTCGGATCGGGGGCCGAGATCAGTCGGGCGAAAGGGGAGAGGAACTGATGGATTCCCACGGCTCCGCCCTCCGATCCGGGCAGCAGGATGAGCAGGTTCGCCAAGGTCTGGAGAAGCGGGTCCCCAAGGTGCACGGGCTCCCCCGGCACCGGCCGGGCCCGCCCGGCCAGATCCACCACCACCAGCAAGGGGTCGGTCGGCCGATTCAGGACCGTGCGGGCCACCAGGATCTCTTCCCCCAGGGGCAGGATCGATTCAGGTGGGAACCCCAGTCTCAACTTCCCCATTCCCCGCCCGCCCAGACTGACGCGGGTCAGGGACTGGGCCGGCCGGTCCGCATAGAGGATGACGGTATCGTCCACCAGGGCCAGGTCCCTTACCTCCCGGACCGCCAGGGGCCCCTCCGCCTGGTATCGAACCGTGGAGAGAACTTCCAGATCCTGGCTGAGGAGGGCCGTCTCCCGGTCCAGTGCGAAGTCCACCAGGAAGGCCGTGTCTCCCACGGAGCGGAGCGTGGTGGCGGTCCCTACCACCGGGACATCCAGCAGCTCACACTGGGCCAGGAGAGCCCGGTCCGGGAAGTCACCGATGAAGATGGGCTCCGGTTCGTCGCTCCCGGTGCGGGCACACGACGCGAGAAGGAGGAGGAAGGCGACGGCGAGACGGTTCATGGGATGGTGTTCATCTCGGTTGGGGCCCGAGTCCGGTCAGGGTGGATCGGTGCTGGGCCGTGTTCGACTTCCTACCAGAACTTCAGCTTTCCGACGGTGCAGCCCACCCAATCGGCGGCGCACTCGACGCTTCCCAGCTCCCGGGCCGCGCCGTCCATCTGGAGAGCGGAATTGAGGCAGAGGTTGTAATCCAGGGAGCACTCAGGGCCGGAGGCCGAGGCCGCTCC
Source organism: Gemmatimonadota bacterium (assembly GCA_039591855.1). Classification (GTDB taxonomy): domain Bacteria; phylum Gemmatimonadota; class Gemmatimonadetes; order Longimicrobiales; family Gaopeijiaceae; genus JBDHCV01. The sequence continues at coordinate 27,942 of JBDHCV010000009.1, forward strand.
AGGGGTGCCCACGAGCGCGAGGAACATTAGGCTCAGGGCGAAGACGCGCTTGGTCGTTCCGATCATTGGACAGTCCTCCTTTGGGGGTGGCGTCCTCCGTCTCTTCCTCCCCCTTCCGGTGGAGACCGGGATCGGCGTCCCGGATGCGCAATGAACCTGAGGGCGGCGCAGGGGCGGACCCATGCCGGGATGGGAGGGAATCCGAGAGGAGGGGGGTGGGCGAGGCTCTTGCTGGTCCGGGGCGCGAGTCCCAAGCTATGTTGTTGGCCGTCCACCCCGGGGCGGCTCCCGGTCTTCCCAAGTCCATCCGGATTCAGATGCCCAGAACCCGAGTCCACGGCGAGCAGAACGCCCAGGTGCTTCAGGACAAGGTCCGGAGCCAGGGCGGTCGCCGGGTGCGCATGCGGGCCATGGTCGGACACGAAGGAGAGCAGGAGGGCTGGTATCTCGTGACCTGGGACAGCCCCCAGCCCTTCAACGTGTACTCCCACCTCTGGTGGGTGCTCGCCCTGGCCATCGCCTACGCCCTCTGGCGTATCAACGGATAACGAGCCCACCCCGGGCTCCCCAGCACCGGCAGGATCCCATGCACCGTCGGTCCCTCGCCGCGACGGCTCTCTTCCTTTCCTTCGCCCTGGTTTCCTGCTCCGGGTCGGATTCGTCGGCGCTCCGCGTGGACCTCCTCATCCTTGGCGGCACGATCTACGACGGGACCGGCGGGGACGCCGTGGTCGGCGACGTGGGGGTGATGGAGGACCGGATCGTCTTCGTGGGTGACCCCGGGGGACCCGTCGAGGCGGAGGACACGTTGGAGGCAGGCGGGCTGGCCGTGACCCCTGGTTTCATCGACATGCACTCCCATGCCGAGCTGGACGAGGACTACGGTCGAGACGGAGCGCCGTTCCTGTTCCAGGGGATCACGACCGTGGTGCTCGGACTGGATGGCGGCGGGACCGACCAGGTGCAGCGACGGTTCAACGGGTGGACGCGAACAGGTATCGGAGTCAATGCCGCCCACTTCGTGGGTCACGGGTATCTCCGGCGGACCACGATGGGCTATGAGGCTCGCCCGCCCACGATGGCCGAGTTGGAGGAGATGAAGGCGCGGGTTCGATCGGCGATGGAGCAGGGAGCCTTCGGCCTTTCCAGCGGACTGTTCTACCTGCCGGGGAACTACGCCGAGACCGACGAGGTCGTGGCGTTGGCCACCGTCACCGCCGAGTACGAAGGCGCGATCTACGATACCCACGACCGGGATCTCGGGGCGGTCTACCAGGGGGTGGGCTACGATGCGTCGGTTCTCGAGGCCATCGAGATCGGAGAACGCTCCGGAACCCGGGTCATCTTCTCCCATTTCAACCCGCAGTCCGTGGTGAACTACGGGCGCGCCGAGGTGGGAGCCCGTTACATCGAGGAGGCCAGGGAGCGCGGCGTCGAGGTGGTGGCGGCCCAGCACCCCTACACGGCCACCCAATCCAACCTCCGCTCCTACACGATTCCCAACTGGGCCGTGGTCGGGGGCGATAGCGCCATGATCCGCCGGTTCGACGACCCGGACACACTGGCCCTGATCCAGCGGGATTCGGAGGGCATGCTGGCGCTGCGGGGGGGCGCGGAGAAGATCCTCTTCGGCGATCCGCGACCGGGACTCAACGGGAAGACCCTGGCCGAGGTGGCCTCGGAGATGGGGGTGGAGCCGCCGGCCGCGGCCAGGGAGATCCTCCGTGACGGGAACGCGGTGGTCATGAACCTGGACCTCTACGATGCAGAGAATACCCGGTACCTGGCCCGGATGCCGTGGATGATGACCTGCACCGACGGCCGCACGCCTGCCGTCGGTCAGGACGTGGTCCACCCGAGGGTCTACGGCGCGTTCGCCAAGAAGCTCCGCGAGATGGCCCTGGACGGCGACGTGATCAGCGTCCCATTCGCCATCAGAAGCTTCACGGGACTGGCCGCGGACTTTCTCCGCCTGCCGGATCGGGGATACCTGCGGGCTGAGCAGCGTGCGGACATCACCATCCTGGACCTGGATCGGTACCGGGACATGGCCACCTATGAAGAGCCCCACCAATATGCCGAGGGCGTCCGCCACGTCCTCGTGAACGGGTTGTTCGCCATCCGGGACGGTGAGCTGACCGGAACCACGGCCGGGATCCCCATTGCCCGGCCCTGATCGGATCCGCTGGGGGGTGGTGATCCATGGGGGGGTGGGGGTTCTTCCCGAGGAGGACCTGACGCCTGAACTGGAGCGGGACTATCGGGACACCCTCGCCCAATCCCTGGAGGCGGGGCACGCGGCCCTGCTGGACGGGAGGGCGGAGGACGGGGTGGTGGAGGCGATCCGCGTCATGGAGGATTCGCCGCTCTTCAACGCCGGGCGAGGGTCGAACCTCGACGCGGACGGGCGAGTCTCCACGGATGCCTCGATCATGACGGGAGAGGATCTCGCGGCCGGCGCCGTGGCGGAGGTCACCACCGTACGGAATCCCATCGAGCTCGCCCGAATGGTCATGGAGCGTTCACCCAACGTTTTCATGGTGGGTGCGGGGGCAGAGGCGTTCGCCCGTCTCAACGGGATTGAAATCACCCCCAACGAGTGGTTCGTCACGGAGCGCCGGCTCCGGGCCCTCGAGGATGCGGTAGCCAGGGAAGCTGCCGGGGACGGCACGCCCAACGTCCTGGGCCGACCGGCCGATGTGCCCCTGCCCAAACCGGACTCGTCGACCCGTTTCGCGGGCACGGTGGGGGCGGTAGCCCTCGACCGGGCCGGGAGAATCTGCGCCGGGACCTCCACCGGTGGCATGGCCAACAAGCGCTTCGGGCGGATCGGCGACTCCCCGGTCATCGGGGCGGGGACCTACGCTTCGGATCTCTGCGGAGTCTCGTGCACCGGGTGGGGCGAGTACTTCATCCGAAACGCCGTGGCCCACGACGTGGCTGCGAGGATGGCCTACCTGGGAGTGACGGTGGGCGAGGCGGTGGATCAGGTGATCCACGGGACCCTCCAGGCCCAGCGACCGGGGCTCGGGGGTCTGGTGGCGCTGGGCCGGGACGGGACGGTCGTGATGGACTTCAATACGGCCGGAATGTACCGGGGACGAGTAGACCAGGAGGGGGCTCTGGACGTCGGGATCTACTGACCTCGAGGCGATTCCTCTGGCGAGACGCGACCCTCTCCCCCAGAATGATCCCACTTCGCATTCCCCCCACAGGAGTTCCGCCTCATGCGAATTGTGTCCCGGACCGGATTCCGGCCCCTCTCGGTTCTGCCCGCCGCCGCGCTCCTCCTTCTGGCCGCGGCCGGGCCGGTCTTGGCCCAGGCGGTTCTCAGCGCCGAACAACAGATCTCCGCTGCCGTATTGGCCGCGCCGCCCGATCGCCAGGAGGGTGCCCGGGTTCTCGGCTTCGGACGCGACGGCTCCATGGTGGAGCTCCGCGCGGGATCCAACGATCTGGTATGTCTCGCCGACGACCCGGGGCGGGAGGGATTCAGTGTCGCCTGCTACCACGAGTCCATGGAGCCTTTCATGGCCCGGGGGAGGGAGCTGACGGCACAGGGCACCACCGACGGCGGGGAGCGAAACCGCATCCGCTGGGAGGAAGCCGAGGCCGGCACGCTGCCGGTGCCCGACCACCCTGCGAGCCTCTTCATTCTGACCGGCGAATCCTACGACCCGGCCACGGGCGAGATCGAAGAGCGCTATCTGCGCTACGTGATCTACGTCCCCTGGGCGACACCGGAGTCCATCGGTCTCCCGGCGAGGCCCACCGCGCCAGGCGCGCCCTGGCTCATGTTCCCGGGAACGCCGTCGGCCCACATCATGATTTCACCGGCTCAGACCGGGGGATAAGCTCGACGCTGGAAGCGTCCGGAGGGTTCAAGAGATGAGCCGCAGCGGGGGAAACCGGATCCGAGTCAGCATCGCTAGAGCGTCGCTGGCGCTCATACTTGGATGGTGGGGTTTCGGCGTCGCTGTTGGCCCTGACCGGGCTGCCGGTGCGGTGGTGCCCCAGGCAACACAGGCCGCCCAGGGACCCGATAGCGCCCAGGTCGCCGACACCGCTGGTGGCGCCGAGGCGGCGGCGGACTCCACCGCATCCGCCCGAGAGAGTGTCGACACACTCTCGGTGGGTGAGCCGACGGAGGCGGTTGGGGCGCCCATCGTATTCCGTGGCGATACCCTTGGCTCGCTCTACGGGATGATGGGGGCTTTCAGCCCGGCGGAACGCGCCGAGGCGGTTGTGGAACGACTTCGTCGGCTGAGGGCGGAAGGCGTAAACGCCGACTCCGTCAGGGCGCACGGCGACGGGGCTCCCGTGGCGCTATCGGTTGGACCGGACGTCATCCTGGTCGTGACCGCGGACGATGCGGCCGGATTGGGCGTCCCGATAGAGGAAGCCACCGACCAGTACGTGGAGATGGTCCGGGGCGCGCTGGCCCAAGGCGTCATCACCCGCACCCTGCGGAGCCTCCTCGTCGGAGCGGGGCTGACGATCCTGACCACGATCATCCTCGTGGTTCTATTGCGTCTCCTCTCCCGCTGGTATCCCATCCTCTATCAACGGCTTCGGGACGTCCAGGAGGATCGGCTCCCGAGCCTCCGCTTCCAGCGGCTCCAACTCCTGAGCGGAGACCAACTCCAGAAGCTGGTGATCCGCATCGCCCAGGTCTCCCGGGTGGTGGTGACGGCGCTTCTGGTGATCCTCTACCTGCCCCTGGTATTCAGCTTCTTCCCGCTGACCCGGGTTCTGGCGGACACCACCCTCCGCCTCCTCATGGAGCCCCTTCGGCGCATTGGTGTCGCCTTCGTGGCGTACCTGCCGAACCTATTCAACATCTTCGTGATCCTGGTGATCACGTTCTACGGCGTGCGGAGTCTCAAGGTCTTCTTCAAGGCCATCGAGAATGAGACCATCAACGTGCGGGGCTTCTATCCGGACTGGGCCAAGACCACGTTCAACCTCTTCCGGATCCTGACCATCGCGTTCGCGGTGATCCTCGTCTGGCCCTATCTCCCGGCCAGCGACTCGGATGCCTTCCGGGGCGTGGCGGCCTTCCTGGGCCTGCTGGTCACCTTCGGCTCGGCAGGCGCGGTGTCGAACGCGGTCGGGGGGATCGTCATGGTCTACATGCGTCCGTTCCAGGTGGGAGACCGGGTCAAGATCGCAGATACCCTGGGCGATGTGGTGGAGCGGGGCCTTCTGGTCACGCGGGTGCGGACCCCCAAGAACGTCGAGACCACCATCCCCAATTCCATGGTTGTGGGTAGCCACATCGTGAACTACAGCGCCATCGCCAAGGGGTCCGGCGTGATCCTTCATACGTCGGTGACCATCGGATACGACGTTCCCTGGACCGAGGTGCACGAGGCCCTGAAGGAGGCGGCGGTGCGTTCGGAGGGGATCCTGGAGGATCCGGAGCCCTTCGTGCTCCAGACCGCCCTGGGGGACTACGCGGTGAGTTATGAACTCAACGCGTACACGAAGATGCCCAAGATGATGCAGCTCCTCTACTCCCGTCTCCACACCAACATCCAGGACACCTTCAGCGAGGAGGGGATCGAGATCCTTTCCCCCGTCTACCACGCGCTTCGGGACGGAAACCTCTCGACGATTCCGGGGCCCAACGCACCGGAGGAGAGCCCGGCCACCGCGTTCCGGTTCCGCGACATTCTGAAGGGTGGGGGGACGAGCGGGAACTGAGCGGGCCCCGTCACGCCACCAAGGGAACCCAGATGCCCGAGAGACCTTCTCCCCTCCGATTCGCCCGGTCCGGGCTGCGTACGCTTTCGCCGTCCTCCACCCTCGCCATCAACGACCGGGTGCGGGAGCTATGGGCCGAAGGGGCGGAGGTGTTCCACCTGGCGTTCGGGGAGTCCCGGTTTCCGGTCCACCCGGCCCTGGGGAAGGCCCTCGCGGAGCATTCCGGGGCCAGGAGCTATCTGCCTGCCGCCGGAATCCCCGAACTCAGACAGGCCGTGGCCCGACAGCAGTCGGGGGTCCTGGGGTACGAGGTCCAGCCGGAGCAGGTCGTGGCCGGGCCCGGGAGCAAGTCCCTGCTCTTCGCCACGCTGCTTGCCCTGGGCGAAGAGGTCCTTCTGACTCGGCCATCCTGGGTGACGTACGCGCCCCAGGTCCATCTGCTGGGAAAGGCGCTCACCTGGGTTCCTACCCGCCCCGAGGACCGGTATCAGATCGACCTCGGCATCCTGGCCGACGTGATCCGAGACGCCAGGGCCGGGTGGGGAAATCCGGAGGTTCTGGTGTTGAACAGTCCCGGCAATCCCACCGGGACCATGTCCCATCCCCAGCGTGTGACCGAGTTGGCCGACTTCGCCCGGGAGCACGGACTGGTGCTCGTGAGCGACGAGATCTACGCCCTCACGGCCCACGGCGAGACGGAGCACCTGAGCCCGGGGACTCCCTACCCCGAGGGTACCGTGGTCATCGGCGGACTCAGCAAGTCCATGTCCCTCGGTGGGTGGCGTGTGGGCCACGCCGTCTTGCCGCCTGGGGAAGGGGGGCGGGCGCTCCTCCGGGGGATCACCGGAATCGCCTCCAACATCTGGTCTTGCGTGACCGCTCCGGTCCAGTACGCAGCGGTGTTGGCCTACGCCTCGGACGGCGAGGTGGCCGAGTACCGGGCCCTCTGCACCCGGATGCACGCTGCTCGCACCCGGGCGCTCTACCAGAGCGTCCTCGATGCTGGATTGGACTGCGTCTCTCCAGATGGCGGCTTTTACGTCTTTCCGTCGTTCGCCCGGTACGAGGAGGGTCTCCGGGCCCTGGGCATCCAGGACGATCGGGCGCTTTCACGTCACCTTCTGGACCACTACGGCGTGGCCACGCTGCCGGGCTCGGCGTTCCACGCCTCGGACGACTACTGTGTCAGGATGTCGTCGTCCTTTGTGGACGCCGAGACGGACGCGAAGGCCGAGGCGCTGGTCCGGGACTTCGAGGCGGATCCGGATCCCGGGCGGTTCATCCGGGAGATGCATCCGGGGCTGCACGCGGTCGGACAGCGCCTCGGGGAGTTTGTCGGAGCACTGAGGGCCTGAATCGACCGCGACCCGACTCCCGGTCCGATCGCGGGACATTCCCACGAAACACCAGGTCACATGGAGGCATCATTGTCAGCATCCCGTGAAGTGGTCATCGTCGATGCCGTTCGGTCTCCCATCGGACGGCTCGGGGGTGGGTTGGCGCCGGTGCGGCCGGACGATCTCCTCGCGGAGGTGTTGAGGGCGCTCGTCCAGCGGGTGGGCCTGGAGCCCGAACTCATCGACGAAGTCGTCGCCGGGTGCGGCAACCAGGCCGGCGAAGACAATCGGGACGTCGCCCGCCACGCTGCGCTCCTGGCCGGGTTCCCAGTGACGGTCCCGGGTGTCACGGTGAACCGCAACTGCGCTTCGGCCCTGAGCGCGGTCAACATCGCCGCCAAGTCGATCCTCGCCGGCGAAGGGGACGTGTACCTGGCCGCGGGCGTCGAGAGCATGAGCCGCGCCCCGTGGGTCATGGGGAAGCCCGAGCGGCTGAATCCCGTGGGCCACCCCAGGATGTGGGACACCACGGTGGGATGGCGGTTCGACAATCCCCGAATGGACGCCCTGTACCCCATCGTCTCCCTGGGCGAGACCGCCGAGAACATCGCCGAAGAGATGGGGATCACCCGGGCCGATCAGGACGCGTTTTCCCTGGAGAGCCAGCGGCGGGCCGTGGCGGCCATGGACCAGGGGCGCTTCAAGGACGAGATCGTGCCCATCCGGGTCCCTCAACGGAAGGGCGAGCCAAGGGTCGTCGATACCGACGAACACCCGCGCTTCAGGAGGGAAGGGGATCGATTCATTCTCGACACCGACCTGGAGCGGTTGGGGCGTCTCCGCCCCGCGTTCCGCGAAGGGGGTACGGTGACCGCCGGCAACGCGTCGGGAATCAACGACGGAGCCGCGGCACTCCTCCTCATGAGTCGAGGGCGGGCCGAGGAACTGGGACTCGAGGGTATGGTGAGGTGGATGGGCTCGGCGTCCGCCGGCGTGGATCCCGGGGTGATGGGGTACGGCCCCGTTCCGGCCACGGAGAAGCTCCTCTCCCGCCTGGGCCTTTCCCTGGACCAGATCGGCCTGGTGGAGTTGAACGAGGCCTTCGCGGCCCAGAGTCTGGGCGTGATGCGCAGGCTCGACCTCGACCCGGCGATCACCAACGTCAACGGAGGCGCCATCGCTCTCGGGCACCCCACGGGCTGCTCCGGCGCCAGGATCCTGGTCACCCTGATCCACGAGATGAGACGGCGCGCGGCTGTCCAACCGTCACCGTTCCGGGGGCTGGCGACCTTGTGCGTGGGGGTGGGCATGGGCGTCTCCACCGTCGTCGAGTGGATCGGTGGGTCCGAGTCTTGAACGCGTCCCCTGGATCCGGCGGGCTGGGTGGGGACTCGACCCCATCGCCTACCCGCCCCCTGGACGGAATTCGCGTGGTGGGGCTCGAGCAGTACATGAGCGGCCCCTACTGCACCATGGTGCTGGCCGATGCGGGCGCGGAGGTCATCAAGATCGAGCGTCCCGGCACGGGGGATCCCCGACGGTCCATTCCTCCCTTTGCCGAGGGTCCCGGTGGGCGCAAGGCAGCGGGGTTCATGGCCTACAACCGGAACAAGAAGAGCCTGGCCCTGGACCTGCGCTCCCCCGAGGGGCAGGAGATCCTGCGCGACCTGGTCGCCACCGCGGACGTGGTGGTGGAGAACCTGCGTCCGGGCGCCATGGACAAGCTCGGTTTCGGTTCCCACGACCTGCTGGAGCTGAATCCCCGCATCATCACCGCCACGATCAGCGGCTTCGGACGACTCCCCGGTTACGAGACCCACTATGCGGGCCGGCCGGCCTTCGACATCGTCGCGGAAGCCATGGCGGGAATCATGGACTTGGTGGGCTTCGAGGACCGCCCACCCACCTACACCATTTACGGCCTGGCCGACATCTACACGGGCCTGGCCACGGCCAACGCCATCACCCAGGCCCTCTTCCTGCGCGAGCGGACCGGGCTGGGGCAGCAGGTGGACGTCTCGCTCCTGGACGCAATGGTGTCCCTCAACGAGCGGATGGTCGCCCTGTACTCCGTTACCGGGCAGCCCGGGATCCGTGGACGGCTTCGGCACGCATGGCCGAGAGGGGCTTTCGCCTGCGCCGACGGATACGTGGCCCTCAACGTCCCGGACGACCTCATGTGGCGTCGCCTCGTGGAGACGGCCGGTCGCCCGGACTTGGCGGACCACCCCTTGGCCCGGACCGGGACGGATCGGGCGTCCAACGCCGACACGCTCCGACCCATGATCGAGGCATGGATGGCCGACAAGACCCGGGAAGAGGTGGTGGATGCCCTGAATGCGGCCGGAATGCCGGCCGCACCGGTCTACACGGCCGAGGACGTATTCGAGGACCCCCATTTCCGGGACCGTGGATCCCTGGTGGAGATCCTCGACCCCGTCGCCGGCGCCCATGTCTTCGCCCGCACGCCCGGGCACCTGGCCCAGGCACCGGAGATCCCCAGGAGACCCGCTCCGGCCCTGGGTGAACACACCCGCGAGGTGCTGGCGGCCCTCGGACGCCGGCCCGATGAGATCCAGTGGTTCGTCGAGCGGGGGGTGGTCGAAGCTCCGGGGGGAAACGGGGGCTGACCCCCTTCCTCAGAACAGGGCGCTGCTCAGAATGTGGATTCGCCAGACGCCTCCCTCGACGAGGCCCCGGGCGACGTCCACTCTCACCGCCCCGTCCCCGATGGAGACGCCGCCTCCCACGGCCCCCAGCCCCTTCTGACGGAAGAGGTCTGCGGACGTCCCCGCGTATCCTACGTCAGCGAACGCGATCAGCCGGATGAGGGGGAGGTTGGTACCGATTTCGCCGGTGGCGATGAAGCTCGACGGACCGGACGCGATGTTGGCCGGATACCCTCGCACGGTCTTGGTGCCGCCGAGATAGAACAGGGCCTGACTCGGCACGTTCCCCGTTGCCACGTTGAAGGTGATCCGCGCCGCCCCCGTGAACGGGCCCGGCAGCGGACCGATGAGGTCGGTGGTCGTGCCCAACGAACTGTACGCCGAGGCCCCGCCGACGGCGGCCCCGAAGAAGCGCAGCACCGCCACCCCCCGCTGGGCGTCGTCGCCCAACTGCAGATCCAGGCGGCTGCGAAGTCCGAAGTACGCGCCGGGGTCCGCTTCGATTGCGGGGGGCTGCTCCTGATCCGGGTCCGGCTTGAACAGGGAGTAGGTCGCCTTCAAGGGCGCGTCCTTCTGGTACTCCCCGAACGCCTCGACCAGGAGGTCGAACGGCCGTCGCTCCACGGCCGCGGTCAACGCTCCTCCTTGTGCGAGGTAGTAGTTCCCGTCGTCGTAGCCCGTCAGGAGTGCCGTGATGCTGTTGGTTACCCCGTTCACCGGCTCCATCCAGTTGGCGTCCCGCAGCCGGGCGTACCCACCGACACCAAGGTTCCAGGGCCTGAGGGTATGACGAAGCGTCAACGCGCCCGTCGGCTCGAACCCCGAGGTCGGGATGTCCAGCCGGCCCTCAAGCACGGTGGCCGGGGTCACCGGGAGAGGGTAGGTCACGGCGAAGTTCACGCCCTGGACCTGGTTGAACCGCACACTGGAGACGGCCTTGGTCAGTGTGGGCTTCCAGCCGGGAGGAGGAAGGGTGCCTCCGGCCCTGTCCAGTTCCCGGAGGAATGGGAACAGTTCCCCGCGTTGGAAGTCATGATCGGGGTTCAGGCTCCAGCCGCCCTCCAGGGCCGGCGGAGGCGTGCGATCGGCCGACGGATCGGCGTTGCTCCAGTCGAACGCCCAGTCGAGGTCCACCGGGAAGATGGCCTGCCCCCAGAACATGGAGAGGGAGCCGGCCACGCGGGCCTCGGTGGGGACGGCGACCCCTTCCGGATCCCTCCGATAGTCCCAGGACACGAACTCCAGGGAGCCGATGGCGTTCTTCTGGAGCAGCGGGATCTTTCCGACGAACCCCCGGAGCCCACCTCGAACCTCCCACTCGCCGGAGGGTCGCAACATTGCCCGGACCGGCTGTCCGGTCACGGGATCGAACCATACCAGCCCCGCGAAGTTCTGGTCGCTTCCTTCCCTGGGCTCGAACTGGACGGCGAGCAACGCCACTCCGTCCTCCGTCTCCACTGCGAACTCGGGAACGGTTCTGTAGCGGTAGACGGTGGGCCCCAGCTTCCCGACGGGGTCGACGAAGGTGGAGTCCAGGAAGAAATAGGCCCCGGGAATGAGATCCGAGCTCGGAATGTCCGGGGTGATCGCGGAGAGACCGAGTCCGACCATCCCCAGCAGCGCGGGCTCCTCCGCCTCGGGATCGAATCCGAAGCGACCCCACCGGGCGTCTTCCTCCAGCATGTGGTCTCCGATCAACGGAGCGCCCCGATCCCGTGCGATTACTCTGGCTTCGGTCGCCTCCTGATCCTCGACGACCAGGTACGCCGCGACCTCCTTCCGGTAGAGTGTCCGGTGCCTCCAGTTCCACTGATTCGGGATGAGAAATCCCACGTGGGACCGGGTATCGAGGGCAACCCGTCTCGCTTCGGACCCCGCCGCCGCTCGAGATTCGACGACCCCCTCCACCAAGCGGCGGGCCTCCTCGTCCTCGTAGATCACCCGGGACGATTCCTGTGCGCGGATCGAAGGGGCAGCCAGGAGCAGGCCGGCGACCAGCACGATCCCCAGTCGGGGTAGGGGGGACTCCTTCTTGCGGTCACGGGCACTGTCCGGCCCCGGGTCCCGCGGCAGAGTGGTCCTCTCCCGGGTCGTGGACATAGCTTGGGCCCTGGACCCCCACCCGGAGCGTATGCGGTATGCCTTCAAAGTCTCTGGCACTTCGCCGAACCTCTCTCTTCGCGGTATGTCTCGTCGCGGCCCTTGCCGGGGCCGGCGCGGCTCGACCCGGTACACCCCTTCCGCCTTTGAAGGTCTCCCCCTCCGACGATCCGGCGCAACGGGTCGAAATCCGAAGGACGGAACACGGGGTCCCCCACATTCTCGCCGACGACCTGGAGGCCGGCTTCTTCGCCCTCGGATACCTTCAGGTGGAAGACTACGGGGCCCGGGTGGTCCGGGCCTTGATCGGGGCCCGTGGTGAGATGGGGCGGACGTTCGGACCGGACTCGGTTTCGGGCGACTTCCGGGCATTTCTCGAGCACGGCAGGGCCGCCGAAACCTGGCACCTGCTGCACCGGGACACCCGGGACGCGTACCGGGGGTTCGCCGAGGGCGTGAATCGATACGTGGAGCTTCACCCCGACGAGTTCGCCTTCGACGTACCCCGCTTCACAGGGATCGACGCGGCGGCGAGGGACATCGCTGGACCCTCCTTCGCGGACGCCCGGCGGGTCCTCCAGCGGGTCCAGGCCCGGGAGGCAATGCAGGAGGGAGGATCCGCGGGCGGTGGGGGCGCCGTGTCCCAAGAGGCGGCTCTCTCGATTCCGCTGCGACCGGACGACGGCTCCAACGCATGGGCCCTGGGCCCCTCCCGTACCAGGTCGGGCAAGGCCATCCTCCTCCGGAATCCCCACCTCGGCTGGGATCAGGGCTACTACGAGGCCCATATGACGATCCCTGGCGGCCTCAACTTCTACGGGGACTTCCGGATCGGGGGCGCCTTCGGGATCATCGGAGGGTTCAACGAGCGCCTCGGCTGGGCCACGACCAACAACTACCCGGACCGGGAAGAGGTCTACGCGCTCGCGGCCGACCCGGAGCGCCCCGACCACTTTCTCTGGGATGGAGCCTCCCTTCCACTCCAACGCCAGGTGGTTCAGGTCCAGGTCAAGAACGGAGCCGCCCTGGCCACCGTGTCCGAGGAGTCATGGAACACGCACCTCGGCCCGGTGGTCCATCGCGCGGAGGGTCTGATCTACGTGCTCAAGTCCGCGGGAGCCGGGGAATACCGCGTGGGGGAACAATTCCTGCGCATGATGCAGGCTTCCACCCTGGAAGAGTGGCAGGACGCCATGCGGATCCACGCCCGGGGCGCCTCCAACCTCACCTACGCGGATGCCGACGGGAACATCTTCTACGTCTGGAACGCCCGGGTGCCCAGGATCCCCCACCCCCATGGTGGCGATTCCCTGGCCATTCCAGCCGCGGGTCCCGAGGACGTGTGGGTCGAAGAGGTCCGCTGGGACGAGCTTCCCCAGGTTCTGAACCCGCCGTTGGGGTACATCCACCAGGAGAACGATCCCTTCCACTTCACCGATCCGTCCAACCCCATGGATCCGGCGGACTTCCCGGCCAACTTCCCCTCCCCCCGACTCCGACTCAGGAGCCAGCACGGGATCTCCCTGATCGGAGGGCCCGAGGTGTTCACCCTCGAGGAGGTGGTGGAGCGGAAGCACGCCATGGGCATGCTCCTGGCCGATCGCCTCAAGGATGACCTGATCGCCGCCGTGGCGGCGCATCCGGGTGTGGGAGGGAGCGAAGGAGTCCGGGAGGGTTTGGACGTCTTGCGGGACTGGGACAACGGCGTGGCGGCGGAATCCCGGGGTGGGGTCCTCTTCGAGGCCTGGTACCTGAGCTACGCCGAGGTCGTAGGCGAGGACAGCATCTTCGCCGAACCGTGGAGTGCGGAGCGGCCGCTCGAGACACCCCGGGGGATTTGGGACCGGGAGGCGGCCGTCGCCTCCTTCGTCGTCGCGGTGGAGGAGGTGCGAAGCCGCTGGGGTTCTCTCGACGTGCCCTGGGGAGAGGTACACCGGGTTCGTCATGGGTCGGAGGACGTTCCGGTGGGAGGGTGCACCGGGGCGTACGGGTGCTTCCGGGTGCTCTGGTTCGAGGAAGACGAGGACGGTCGTCGGCAGGTCCGGGGGGGGGATGGCTGGGTGTTCGCTGTGGAGTTCGGGGATGTCCCAAGGGCCTATTCGATCCTGGCGTACGGCCAATCGGCCCGGACGGAATCTCCCTTTCACGATTCCCAGGCCCCGCTCTTCGCCCGCAACGTCATGAAGTCGGTGGCCTTCACCGAGGCCGAGATCGAAGCGTCCAGCATGCGTCGTTATCGCCCGGGTGACCTGGCCCCCGCCAGGTGAGGGAGGCCCGGTGATTTGGGAGGCCGCGTCGAGGAGAGTCAGTTCCCTCGGATGGCCTCGAGCATCTCCGCCACGGTGGAGCACTTGACCCTTGGACGGCCCAGGGCTTCGCCCCGGGCGCACTCGGCCGCGTCCAGTCGCTCCCAGTCCGGCCAGCGGACCACGGTCACTTTCCTCTGGGAGAGCAGCCTTTCCACTGCCTCCGGGGGGGCGGCATGGGCTCCCGAGGCCTCCACGCCGGGCACATCCTCCAGCATTCTCAGGACCGTGTCGCGAGCGTCGGCCTTGTTGGTCCCGATCACGCCGCTGGGCCCCCGCTTGGCCCACCCGACCACGTATTCCCCCGGCAGGACAGGGCCCCGAGCCCCATCGGTGATGCGTCCGCCGTCGTTGGCCAGGACGGACCGATCCTCGTCGAAGGGCACGCCGGGAAGGGGAGCGCAGCGGTATCCCACGGACCTGAGGACCAGGGAGCACGGAATGGTCTCGAAGCGGCCCGTGCCCCGAGGGCGCATGGAGCCGTCCTCGGCCTGAACAAGCTCGTTCCGCTCCACGCGGACGGCGGAAACCCGACCCTCGCCGTCGCCGAGGATCTCCACGGGAGACGCCAGGAATCGGAGCACCAGGGTCCGGTTCGCGGCAGCGGGTGTGCGGGCCGCGAACTCCTGCAGTCGCGCCATGTTCCGTCCGGCGGTCCGGTCCGCTTCCACGTGCTCTCGGCTCGCCGGATCCAGCTCCAGGCCCGCCGGGTCCACCACGACGTCCACGCCTTCCAGGGCGCCGAGCTCCCGGAGCTCAGGCGCGGTGAACGCGGCCTGAGCCGGCCCCCGCCGCCCCAATACGATCACCTCCCGGACCCGGCTCTCCCGGAACGCTTCCACCGCGTGAAGTGCCATATCCGTCCGTGCCAGCTCGGCTACCGGCTTTACCAGCATCCGGGCCACATCCACGGCGACGTTCCCGTTGCCCACCACCACGGCCCGCTCCCCCGAAAGGTCCGGGTTCAGGTCCGCGAATTCCGGCAGTCCGTTGTACCAGCCCACGAAAGCCGTCGCTGGCAGGCTCCCCGCCAGGTCCTCCCCCGGGATTCCCATCCGACGGTCCGTAGGGGCTCCCACCGCGTAGACTACCTGGTGATAGAGTTCCCGAAGGTCCGTGCGGTGGACGTCCCGGCCGAACGTGACGTTGCCGAAGTATCGGACCCGGGGGTCGGCCGCGACCCGATCGAACGCCCGGGTGACCGCCTTGATCTCCTGGTGATCCGGGGCCACACCGTCCCTCACCAATCCGTAGGGGGTCGGGAGGCGGTTGAAGATGTCCACCCGAACCGCGACATCGGACTGCTTGATCAGCGCGTCGGCCGCGAAGAAACCCGCCGGGCCGGCGCCGATGATGGCGACGGCGAGGGGACGGGCTTCGGATCCCAGGGGTACGTGGGCGTTGGCGGACACGGACTCGCGGCTCGGGAGGTGGCAAGGCTCAGACCCGACAAATATCCTCATCGGACCGGGGAACTCAATGCCTCGGGCCCCACATCCGACCGGAGCGTACCCATGCCGTCGTCGACACGACCCAAGCCGCTGGTCTCGGGACTGGCCCTCTGCCTCCTTTTCATGACCTCATGCGAAATCCGACAGGTGGGCGAGCCCGGGGGCGCGGAAAGCGCGGCCCAGCCGGAATCTGAGGCTCCCTGGGACTGGACCGAAGAGCGGGTCTTCGAGGCGGTGAACGAGGTCCGTGCCGGGCGGGACCTCACGCCGGCGACATGGCCCGGCGGCGCCCGGGTCGCCGTGGCCCTCTCCTTCGACGTGGATAACGAAACGATCTGGCTCCGCAACGGAGACACCAATGTCGGGGGTCTCTCACAGGGAGAATACGGCTCCCGCCGGGCGCTGGGCCGGGTTCTGGATGTCCTGGACGAGGCCGAGATTCCCGCGAGCTTCTTCATCCCTGCCATGAGCCTGACTCTGGCGCCGGAGATGGCCGACATGATCGCCGAGGCGGGGCGCCACGAATTCGCGGTCCACGGCTGGATCCACGAGCGGAACACCCAACTCGACGCCGCCACCGAACGGAGGCTCCTGGAGCAGTCCATAGACCGTCTTCAGGAGATCACAGGAGTGCGGCCGGCCGGATACCGGGCGCCGTCCTGGAACTTCAGCCCGGCGACCCTGGACATCGTCATGGACCTGGGGTTCAGGTACGAGAGTTCGCTCATGGCGGATGACCGACCCTACGAGATTCTGCAGCGCGGGGAGCCCACCGGGATGGTCGAGCTCCCCGTTGATTGGATCCTGGACGACGCCCCCCTCATGAACCCCCTGGGGGATCGATACAGCCCGCCTCGTGACGTGCTCCAGGTCTACATAGACGAGTTCGACCAGGCCTGGGAGGAGGGGACGCTGTTCGTCCTCACCATGCATCCCCACTACATCGGCCATCGTTCCAGGATCGTGGTACTGGAGGCCCTGATTGAACACATCCGTGGTCGGGGCGGGGCTTGGTTCGCCACGCATCTGGCGGTGGCGGAGTACGTCCGGGCCGAGGCGGGGATGAATTGATCTTCGGCCTTTGAGTCCTCGCTCGGCTTAACGTAGCTTGAGGGAACTCCGGTCTCGCTGATCCGGTGAACGGCCCTCTCATGCCGGCAGGTAGAAACCATGTCATCTAACCCATGCTCTCGCCTGGCGGTGTTCCTGGCCTTCTCGGCCGGCTCCATTCTCGCCTCGGGGCCGGTCGCGGCCTCTGCCCAAGCGAGGACGCAATCCCCCGAGTCCTGTTCGTGCCGGCTGGGAGGTCATCGGTTCATCCTGGGGTCTCGAACGGAGAACCCCTTCGTCGGAAGCCAGGTCCACACCTCCACAGGCGGTGGAATGGCGTTCGGGTTTGAAGAGCTGGTCGACGTTCCACTCCCCGATTCCTCGGTTATCCAGGCCCTGACCGGCGATCTTGCCTTCGTAGCACTCGGGGTCGACTACCAGCAGAAGCTATGGCAGCGCTTCGCGGTCGGAATCGGGGTGACCGCGTCGGCCCGCCTGGGCATCGATGCCCAGTCCATTCTCTCTCAGGGCGTCACCTCCGTATTCGCCAGCCACATCTGGTTCAAGGGCCAGATCATCCGTGCAGAGAGGCATCTTCTTTCCGCATCGGTGGACTTCCGTCCGAACTCGGCGGTGGCTCTGGACCCGGTGGGGTGGGCCCAGGGGATCATCGAGGACGGCGGAATCTCCGACGACAACGAGTTGGTCAAGTCCACCGACGCAGCGAGCGCTTCTGTGGGGGTCCAGTATGCATGGGGGCTTCGCCCGTGGATCGGACTCCTGGCGAGCACGGATCTCGGGTTTGGCGATCCATTGGACAGCGAGCAGGATCGGGAGCTCCGGTGGCGGGGGGACGGGAACGTGAGCCTCGACCTCAACGAGATCTGGGGGTGGCCGATCGGGTTCCTGCTCGGCGGCCGGTACAGCGACTTCAGCGATCAGGCGAGCGACATTCTGGAGAGGAGTTGGATCACCAACCTCGGGCTCTTCTATACGGGGAGAGAGGACTTCGGCATCGGGGCCGAACTGAGCCGATCCAGTTCGGAGCTCAAGACCTCCGATGCCACGTTGACCAGTTCAGTGGTCTCCTTCGAGCTTCGGTACTTCTTCTAGGAGCGCCGCGGGCGGGTGGCCTCGAAGTTTCCCGACCCGGTTGCTCTACCGGGTGCGTGGCGGTACGCTGGCCGGGCCTCCGTGACGAGGTTCCGGATCGTGGCATCAGGGAGCATCGGCCCCTGGCTCCAGCCCGGACACGCGCCAGCAGGAGAACCTCGCATGCGCTGCCGCCCAGGCTCCCGCGTCGTCCCCACGTCCCACCGGTCGGAGACGCACCTCCGCCACGCCCCCGCCGATTCCCGCCCCCGGGTCCGGATTCGCCTCGTGGGGGTGATGGCCCGGGGCCTGGCCGTCGCGGGTCTCGCCCTCCTCGCCGCCTGCGGTCAGCCGGACGGGGACGCCGCGGACCTGGTCCTGCATAATGGGCGGGTGGTCACCCTCGACGAGGCCCTTTCCGAGGGCCAGGCGGTCGCCATCCGGGACGGCCGGGTCCAGTCTGTGGGCTCCGACGAAGAGATCGCAGCGCTGATCGGTGACGGGACCGAGGTCATCGACCTCGAAGGCCGACTGGCCATCCCAGGGTTCATCGAGGGGCACGGACACTTCATGGGGGTGGGACAGTCCCGCATGCAGCTCAATCTCATGG
Source organism: Gemmatimonadota bacterium (assembly GCA_039591855.1). GTDB lineage: Bacteria > Gemmatimonadota > Gemmatimonadetes > Longimicrobiales > Gaopeijiaceae > JBDHCV01. Next base: position 46,263 of record JBDHCV010000009.1, read on the forward strand.
GCGTAGCCAACTGGGACGAGGTCATCGAGATGGTGGCCGCTGCGGTGGCCGAGGCGGAGCCCGGCGTCCTCATCCAGGGCCGGGGCTGGCACCAGGAGAAGTGGGACAGAACTCCGGAGCCCAACGTGGATGGACTTCCGTTCCATGACGGGCTCAGCGCCGTATCGCCCGACAACCCCGTGATCCTCCGACACGCCTCGGGACACGCGAGCTACGCCAATGCTCTGGCCATGGAGCTGGCGGGAATCGATGCGGCGGCCCGGGACCCCGACGGGGGCGAGATCGTTCGGGGTCCGGACGGGGCGCCCATCGGGGTCTTCAGGGAGACCGCATCGGGGCTCCTGCGACCGGCCTTCGACGCGGCCGTCCCCCTCGATCCCTACCGACAGGCGGCCCTGGCGGCCGAGGAGGCGCTTTCCAAGGGGATCACCTCGTTCCAGGATGCCGGGGTGGGCTTCGGGACCGTGGACCTCTACCGGGAGCTGGCGGACGCCGGTGACCTGGGCGTTCGCCTGTACGTTGCGATCCGGGCCGGCAACGAAGAGATGGGGGAGAAACTCTCCGATTATCGGATGATCGGGTATGGCGACGACCACCTCACCGTCCGGGGGATCAAGAAGAGCATGGACGGGGCCCTGGGGCCCCATGGGGCCTGGCTCCTTGAGCCCTACTCGGATCTGCCGACCTCCACGGGCCTGAACACCACCCCGCCGGACGTGATCGAGGGGGCCGCCGAACTCGCCCTGGAGCACGACTACCAGCTCTGGATCCACGCCATCGGCGACCGTGCGAACCAGGAGACCCTGAACATCTTCGAGGCCGCCTACGCTTCGGCCGAGGCGGAGGACCTCCGCTGGAGGGTCGAGCACGCCCAGCACCTGCACCCGGACGACATCCCTCGCTTCGGGGCCCTGGGAATCATCGCTTCCATGCAGGGAATTCATGCCACATCCGATGGTCCGTGGGTCGAGCCCCGGCTGGGAGCCGAGCGTGCCCAGGAGGGGGCCTACGTCTGGCAGAAGCTCATGGGTTCCGGCGCCGTGGTGACCAATGGGACCGACGCCCCGGTGGAGGACGTGGACCCCATCGCCTCCTACTACGCCACCGTGTCGCGCATGATGAACAACGGCGAACGCTTCTACCCGGATCAGCGCATGACGCGCATGGAGGCCCTCCGTTCCTACACGTCCGCCAACGCGTACGCCGCCTTCGAGGAGGACGTGAAGGGTACCCTGACCGTAGGGAAGCTCGGCGACGTGACCGTGCTCTCCCGAGACATCCTAGAGATTCCGGAGGAGGAGATCCCGGGCGTCCAGGTGGACTTCACCATCGTCGGAGGCGAGGTCCGCTTCCGGAGGTAGCCGCCATGTGTATTCGAATTGGGCTGGGGCCGCTCCTTCTCCTGGTTCTGCTGGCCGTGGCCGCCCCGGTCTCGGGACAGGCCGGCACGACGACGGCCGGCGGTTCTCCCGCGGCCAACCCGGATCCCGAGTCGGTGCGTCCCATCGACCTCCACGACAGCGTGTGGATCGAGGATTTGACGTGGTTGGAGGTCCGGGACCTGCTGCGCGGAGGGCGCCGCACCGTCCTGATTCCCACAGGCGGGATCGAACAGAACGGTCCCTACCTGGCTCTGGGAAAGCACAACGTCATCCTGCGGGCCACCATGGAGGCGGTAGCTCGGAAGCTGGGCGACGCCCTGGTCGCGCCCGTCATCCCCTTCGTGCCCGAGGGGGATATAGACCCTCCCTCCGGGCACATGCGCTATCCGGGGACGGTGAGCGTCCGGGCCGAGACCTTCCACACCCTTTTGCTGGACATCTGCCGGAGCATGAAGGCCCACGGGTTCGAGCAGATCATCCTCCTCGGAGACAGCGGGGGCAACCAGGAGGGTATGGCCGCAGTGGCCGCCCAGTTGGGCGGCGAATGGCAGGGCAGTGGTACTTCGGTCCACTTCGTGCCGGAGTATTACGAGTTCGACTACGCCGGGTGGATCGCGTCCCAGGGGATCGTCGAGACGGACGAGGGTCTCCACGACGACGTGAGGCATTCGGCCATCATGATGCTGGTCGATCCCCGGTCCGTGCGCATGGAAGAGCGGATCGCGGCGGGTCGGTTCAGGATCAACGGGGTGGAGTTGGCCCCTGCGGACAGCACGTTGGCCCTGGCTCGACGCCTGGTCGATGCCCAGGCCGACGCCACGGTCGTGGCGATCCGTCGTCGGATCGCCGATTCACGTTAGGAAGGACCCAATGAAGGCCACGGGCGACATTCAGGTCATCCCCGTCGGGGTGGGGATCTCGGTGCGGACCCAGGTCAAGCGGGCCCACCACATCCTCGAAGAACGAGGAATTCACGCCACGCTGCACCCCAATGGCACCAGCGTCGAGGGCGAGCTCGAAGAGATCTTCGACGCCGTACGAGCCATCCACGAGACGTTGCACGCGGAGGGCACGGCGCGCCTGGTCACGTTCATCAAGATCGGGACGCGCACCGACAAGGAGCCCTCTCTCCAAGGCAAGATGTTCTGAATTCCGCCACCAGCGGCGCGTTCAGGAGTCCCTGAGGTCGGCTCAGAACGGCGCTCCCACGGCGCGGCAAAGGAATGCCACCAGGGGCGCTCCGGCCGCGAAGCTCTCCGCCACCCGGTCGATGAAGTCCGGCGCGGTCACGCTCTTCTCATCTTGCGTCATCGAGGCGATGAAGTCCTTCCGTTTCAGATCCTCGATCAGCGGATGATCCGCGTCGAATCCCCTCGGCGGGCGCTTGAGGGAGTCTCCTCCCAGGCGGGGCGGGTCTCCCGGGCTCGCGGAGTCGAAGTCACCGTCTCCCGGGATCGCCTCCCGGACCGCTCCCCACTCTTCCGGTTCTTCCACGATCCGTTGCCGGATGCTCCGTAGGGTGGGTCCGTCCGGATGCCAGCTTCCCATTCCGGTGAACACGGTGCCGGGTTCCAGGTGGAGGTAGAACCCCGGGGCGTGGGCGTCCTTGCCCAGGTCGTGCCGGAACTGGATGCCCACGGCGGTCTTATAGGGGCTCTTGTCCTTGGAGAACCGGATGTCCCGATTGATGCGGAACAGGGATCCTCCCACGGGCCGGGGGTCGGCCCGGAAGTGGGGACTGATCGCCTTCATGTAAGGTGCGAAGTCGGCGATGAACCTGATCGCGGGATCCCGAACCTCATCGTGGTACCTGGCCTTGTTGGCCTGGAACCAATCCCGGGAGTTGTTGGCCTTCAGGTCCTTCAGGAACCGAAAGACCTCGGGGCCGAAGTGGCTGGCGGGGGTCACGGACGCCTCCTTGTTCGTGGATCCGATCGAGCGGTCTCCCGGGACACGTCTCCGAGGGTCCCTGCCCCGACCGGCTCGACAGGCAGGCAGGTCCTCTGCCCGGGGCCTAGAGGACGATCAGGGCGATCACGGTGTACAGCACGGCCCCGATCCCCGCCGCCACCGTGGCCATGGGCATCTGGGTGGTCACGTGATCCATGTGATCCGATCCGGTGGCCAGACTGGAGAGGATCGTGGTGTCGCTGATGGGTGAGCACTGGTCTCCATAGACGGCGCCGCCCAGCACCGCCCCAAAGCAGAGCGTGATGAAGAACGGATCGGGACTCACCGCCCACGCCAGGGGCATGGCGATGGGGAAGACCACCGCGTAGGTGCCCCACGAGGAGCCCACCGCGAAGGCGATGAGCATGCAGATCAGCATGAAGATCGCGGGCAAAAGCGCCGGGACGATGAAGTCGCTGGTGGTCCGGATCAGGAATCCGGCCGTCCCGAGTGAGCCGGACACGCGCCCCAGAGTGACGGCCAGGGCCAGGATGATGGCGCCAAGGGACACGCCCTTCACCCCGTCCACGAACCCCTCGATCACCTCGGTCAGCTTCATCCCCTTCACCAGGGCCAGGACCATGGCGGCCAACACCGCCAGAACGAAGGCCTCGTTGATGGGGACCCGGCCCAGGAACACCAATCCACCCACGGCCACCCCGATGAGCGTCAGGATGGGAAAAGCGAAGTCGAGATTGCTGGTGACATAACCGTCCGGGACCTTCAACTGGTCCAGCTCCTTGCTGGACATGGGGTTGGAGCCCGGGGCATCCAACTCCCCGGTGGCCTGCACCCGCTCGATGGCTCGCTTCATCTTCCCGAAGACGAACGGGTTGATCTCCAGTGCGAAGGTGTAGGTGAACACCACCGCCAGGATCCCGTAGAAGTTGAACAGGATCGCCCTGTAGAAGAACGTGATGGCATCCGCGTCCGTGGCGAAAAGCGGGATGGTTCCCACAACCAGCCCAGCCACGTAGGAAGGCCAGACGTTGAAGGGGATCACCGTCGCGATGGGGGACGCCGTGGAGTCGATGATGTAGGAGAGTTCTTCGTGGGAGACCTTCGCCTCGTCGGAGACCGGCTTGACCGTACTGCCGGCGAGGATGGTGCTGATGGTCCCACCCTGGTGGAATACGGTGCCGATCATGCATCCGAACAGCTTGGCCGACCTCCGGCCCTTCACCATGCGTTCCCCGGCCCAGTGGGCGAAGTGGCGGGCGCCGCCGGTGCGAGTCCATAGCCCGATGAGCCCACCCAAGCACCAGAGGTAGACCAGGAGGATCTGCGCGAAGGACTCCGTGCCCACCGCGGGCAGCAGGTAGGCCCCGATGATGTTGAAGTTGCCGCTTACCACCCCTCCCATGGCGATCCCGATGAACAGGGAGGAGATCACCTCCTTGGTCCAGAAGCAGAGGACCAGCGTCAGGGCAGCCGGGACCACGGACCACCAGCCGAAGTCCTCGAATCCCTCGGCGGGAGAGATGAATCCGGTGTTGGTTCGGAGAAAGAACAGCACCAGGAGCAGGATTCCGGCGACGGCCCAACGCGTCTTGTGGCTCATGGGTCAGTGGGCATCCTGTGCGGGGATGTTCAGCTCGCCTTCCGTGTAGGCGACCCACACCGCGGCGGATGAGTCACCGGTGACGTTCACGGCGGTTCGGGTCATGTCCAGGATCCGCTCGACCCCCAGGATCATGGCCAGCCCCTCCAGGGGGATTCCCAGGGCGGTCAGGACGATGGTCAGGGTGATGAACCCGATCCCGGGAACCCCCGCGGCCCCGATGGAGGCCAGCGTGGCCGTGATCACCACGGTGACGAGTTCCAGGACTCCGAGCTGGATTCCGTACACCTGGGCGATGAACACCGTGCTCACGCCCTGATAGATGGCCGTCCCGTTCATGTTCACCGTGGCTCCCAGGGGCAGCACGAACGAGGCGACGCTCCGGGAAACGCCCAGGTCCTCTTCGCTGATGCGGAGATTGATGGGAAGCGCGGCGTTGCTGGACGAGGTGGAGAAGGCGAACACGATCACCTCGTAGAACCGCTTGAAGAACATCACCGGGGACATTCCCGACATGCGGAGCGTGATTGGATAGAACGTAAGGGTGAAGAGCACCATGCACCCGATGGTCACGAGCACGTACTGGAGAAGAGACAGGAGCACGCCGTACCCGAACCGTCCAGCCACCGCCGCGATGAGAATGAACACGCCGTACGGCGCGATCTTCATGATCATCTCCACCATGACGACCATGGCGTCGTTGACGGACTCGAGGACGTCCACCAGGGGCTTTCGCCTCTCCTCGCTCAACACCGTGAGCGCGATCCCGAGGAAGAGGGCGAAGAAGATGATCTGCAGCATGTCCATGTTGGCCATGGCTGCGAAGGGGTTCCTCGGGATGATGTTGAAGAGAAGTTCCTGCAGTCCCGGAGCTTCCTGGAGTTCCGCCAGCCCGGCCTGGTTGGTGCCTCCGTATTCGCTCAACAGCTCGGTCTTCACCTCCTCGTCGAGATTGGAGCCCGGCGCCAGGGCCGTACCCACGACCAGCCCCAGGGACACCGCCAGCGCCGTGGCCACCAGGTAATAGCCCACGGTCTTGATGCCGATGCGCCCCAGCTTCTTCAGGTCGCCCAGACTCGCCGTGCCGATGATGAGGGAGGCCATGACCAGGGGGATCACGATCATGATGAGCAGGCGGATGAACGCCTGCCCGAAGGGCTCGAGCATCACGGCCGTGCTGACGCCGTTGATCTCGGGCATCACGGGGCCCAGGAGGGCGCCCAGCACGAGGCCGATGAGGATTTTTGTGTGGAGTTGCACGCAACGCTCCTGAAACACGCGTTCGGGCACCCGCTGTGGGCCGGGTGCCGGCCGAGACGACCCACCAAACTGCCCCGGTTCTCGTCTCTGGGCAAATGGGCGCCCAACCGCCCGGGCTCCGGTTTGCACCGCCTGACCCGGACGGGTATCCTAACGCCGGACAGTGGGGCGGTCTCGCGCCCCGCCGGACTCGGATTCTCGGAGCGCCCGTTGAACGTCCAGGACATCCAGGCGGTGATCGATAGTGCCAAGACCAGGGGAATGGAGCCCCTGGAGCGGTACATCCGGGAGCGGCTGCCCGAGGCCACGCCCGAGGAAGTCGTGGAGACGGGCGAGGTGGCGCTGGAGATCATCGAGTCGGTCCCGATCCTCCTCTTGCGGGCCGCCCAGGAGGCCCGTCGAAAGAACCTCCAACCCGTTGTGAGTCCGCTCCTTGAGCACGCGGCCTCCTATTTTCTCCGGCCCGTGGATCTCATTCCGGAGATGACCCAGGGATTGGTGGGTCTTCTGGACGACACGTACCTGATCTTCCGGATGCTTCAGAATCTGGAGCAGGGTCCCCAGAAGCTCGTTGCCTGGGACCTGGAGCACCCCCTGCGCCTCATGGAGCGGCTCCTCCCCACCAGGACGGCGCGGCAGTTGGACGCCATCGCCCTGATGGCCATGCAGGAGGTCGAGACCCAGTTGGCCGACCTCTGGTCCCGCATGGGACACCCGGCCTGAGACTCGCCCTCCGGTCTGAATGAACAACATCCTGATCGCTCTCGGGCTCGTGGCCGGGCTGGCATTTGGACTGGTCGCCGGAGCCACCGACTCGGAGATCCTGATCCAGATCGCCCTGGGGGTCGAACCCCTGGGTACGGTCTTCGTTCGCGCCATTCGGATGGTGGTGATTCCCCTGGTCGGCACCACCATCTTCGTCGGTGTGGCGAAGCTGGGGGACGTGCGAAAGCTGGGGCGACTGGGAGGAATGGCCCTGGCCTACTTCTGGACGACCCAGTTCGTAGCCATCCTCATCGGGATGGGGGTCATGGCCCTCGGACTCCAGCTCGCGCCGGAGATTCCCCCGCTGCCGGTCACCCAGCAGGCTGCGGTGGAACTCCCTGGAATCGTGGACTTTCTGATGGGGCTGGTCCCCTCCAACATCTTCGAGACCCTGGCCGACGGGGCACTGCTCCCCCTGATCGTCTTCACCGTCCTCTTCGCCGCGGCGGCGGGGACGCTGGAGGACGGGCCGCGGGATCAACTGGTGGGGATCGCCGAGGCCGCGGGCGACGCCCTGATCAAGCTGGTGCATTGGATCCTTTGGATCGCGCCCATCGGGGTCTTCGGGTTGGCGGCTCCCATCGGCGTCACCACGGGGTGGGCCCTGATCCAGACCCTGCTGGTGTTCATCCTTTCGGTTCTGGCGGCGCTGCTCATTCTCCTCACGCTGATTCACTTCCCCGCCGTGAAGTTTCTCGGGAAGATGTCGCCGGTCCATTTTCAGCGGAGTATCGTCGGAAGCCAGGCCATCGCCTTCGCCACCACCAGTACGCCGGCCGCGCTTCCCGTGATGCTGGAGGAAGCCGAGGAGAAGCTCCACCTCGACCCGGCGGTGGCCACGCTGCTCCTCTCCCTGGGCGTCTCCATGTACCGGGCCGGCAGCGCCCTCTTCCAGGGCGCATGCGTGGTCTTCCTCGCTCACGTGTATGCCGTCGATATCCCCATTTCCGCCATCGGAGGGGGTCTTCTGGCCACCTTCCTGGTCTCGCTGACCGTGGCTCCTGTGCCCAGCGCGTCGGTCATGACCCTGGCTCCGGCCCTGGAGACGGTGGGAGTTCCTCTGGACGGGGTGGCGATCCTGCTGGGGATCGACCGGATCCCGGACATGTTCAGAACCGTCTTGAACGCCACGGGCCAGCTCGCCTGTGCCACGGTGGTGGACGGGCAAACGCGCACGACTCCAAGGGGCGAGTCCCAAGGCGTGGCTCGGGGAGGATTGAACCCCGGGCCCGATCGATCCGTAGGATGAAGAAGGCGATCCGGCGTAAGTCCGGATCCAACCAGGGGGGACGAATCATGCTGGAACTCATCGCCGCAGGAGCCGTCGGGATCTTCGGCCACCTGAAATCCAAGGACTTCGTGAAGCGGCGTCTTCGGTTTACGAAGGTCGTGGAAATGCCCGCAGTCGGACTCATCGCCGGAGGGGCGGCGGCCGTGGTGGCGGCTCCGGTGGTGGCGCTCCTGCCGGTGGTAGGCGTGGGCACCGCCCTTCTCTTCGGCGCCGGGGTCGGCACCGGAGTCCACGTGGGCGCTCGTATGGCCCGGGACGGATCGATCTACGACGACTGAGCCCGACGCGTGCGCTCCTCGGTGGAGCCGCACGCAGGGTTCGGCCGCTCAGGGGTAGAGTCTCTCCACGCTCCAGCCGCCCGGGACCGTTCGATACTGGAGCCTGTCGTGGAGGCGGCTCGCCCGGCCCTGCCAGAACTCGATGGTTCCGGGCACGAGTCTGTACCCCCCCCAGAACTCCGGCAGCGGGATTTCCCGGCCCTGGAATCTCGCTTCGGCTTCGGCCACTGCAGCCTCGAGAACCTCCCTGGACTCGAGCGTCCGGCTCTGAGCGGACGCCCACGCGCCGATGCGGCTTCCAAGGGGTCGCGTCCGGAAATAGGCTTCCGACTCCGCCCTGCTGATCCGGGAGACCCTGCCTTCGACCCGGACCTGGCGTTCCAGAATCGGCCAATGAAAGAGCAGTGACGCACGGGGTTCCGCGTCCATTTCCCGACTCTTCCGGCTCTCGTAGTTGGTGAAGAACGTGAACCCGTCCTGGGATACCCCCTTGAGGAGCACCATCCGGGCGGACGGGGCGCCGTCTTCGCCTACGGTGGCCAGGGCCATGGCTTCGGGGAGGAGGATCCCGGCCCTCTCCGCCTCCTCGTACCAGGTGCGGAAGAACCGGATCGGATCATCGCCCACGTGCAGGGGGGTCAGGCCCTTGGTGACCACACCGCGGCCGAAGGTGACGAGGGTCCGGAGCTTGGAGACGACGGACATGCTTTGAATCCGGCGGCTGAGGCGGGGCAGTGTGGGCCAGGAGCGGCCCGCGGCGCATGCCATGGACCCCATACATTCGCATCCCCAGGGGATGTGGGCCATGCCCTTTGCACTTTCCCGCCTTTGCAGGCGGCCTGCCTTGCTCCGGCCCCTCCGTTGGCCTAGGTGTTTCTGCTTACACAAAGCGCGAAGGTGGTGCTCCCCAGCAGCCCGTACCGGAGAAGATCCGTGTCCATCTCTCACCGCTGTCGGTCATTGCGCCGATGCACCGTCGCCTCGTTGGGGGCGCTCGTTCTGTTGGCCACCGGAGCGTCGGGCCAGGCGCTGGCCCCGGAGCGCATCCGGACCTTGGTCTCGGCAGAGGCCCAAGCCGCTCTCGATCGGTATCGAGAGCTCCTGTCCATGCCCAACGATGCCCACTTTCCCGAGGACATCGCGATCCTGACGACGTGGGTGGAGCGGGCGTTCGGGGTCCGGGGGTTCGAGACCGCGCGGCTGGAGACTCCCGGAGCCGACCTCCTCCTCGCCGGCCGTCGGGCCCATGCCGGTCCGTCCGGGACAGGAACACCCGAGGGTCTTCCCACCGTCCTGTTCTATCTGCAGGCCGACGGTCAGCCGGTGGATCGGTCCAGGTGGTTCCAGGAAGACCCCTATGAACCGGTGCTCAAGGCCCGGGCAGCAGACGGGGAGTGGCAGGAAGTGCCCTGGAGCACATTGTCGGACCCCGACGCTGGACGGCCCACGGCCGGCTGGGATCCGGAACTCAGGGTCTTCGCACGGTCCGCCTCCGATTCCAAGGGCCCCATCGCCCAGTTCCTGGCCGCCCTGGACCTCCTCCAGGAGTCGGGGGTGAGCCAGCCCTATCACATCAAGGTGGTGGTGGATTTCGAGGAGGAGATGGGATCGCCGAACCTCCCGGGCGCCGTCTCCCGGAACCGGGAGGCCCTGGACGCCGACCTCCTGGTCATCCTGGACGGCCCACCGCACATCTCCGGGGCTCCGTCCTTGAAGTTCGGCGCTCGGGGAATCTCCCGGTTCACGCTCACCACGTATGGCCCCAGGGTGCCGGTCCACAGCGGACACTATGGCAACTTCGCTCCCAACCCTGCCCTCCGCCTCGCTCAGATCCTGTCCTCGATGAAGGATCGGGAGGGGCGGGTGACCATCCCGGGCTTCTACGACGGGGTCGTCTTGAGTGACGAGACTCGAGCGGTTTTGTCCCGCGTGCCCGACGATGACGACGCGATCCAGGACCGTCTGGGGATCGCCCAGCCCGATTCGGTGGCCGGGAGCCTTCAAGAGGCGGTGCAGTTCCCGTCGCTGAACGTTCGGGGCCTCTCCTCGGGTTGGGTGGGCGCCGAAGCTCGGACCATCGTGCCCGCCACCGCCACGGCGGAGGTGGACGTTCGCCTGGTGCTGGAGAGCGACCCGGCCCGCCTCATGGGGCTGATCAGAGAGCACATTGAATCCCTGGGGTTCGTGGTGCTGGACCGGGAGCCCACGGAGCAGGAGCGGATGACCCACCCCCGCATCGCCACGTTCCGATGGTCGGTCTCGTACCTGGCGTTTCGGACCGAATTCGATTCCCTCCCCGGCCTGTGGCTCCGCGACGCCTACCGTCGTCTGTACGGCGAGGAGCCCATCCTCATCCGGACCAGCGGAGGCTCGGTGCCCATCAGTCCGTTCGTGAACACGCTGGGGATCCCGGCGGTGGGCGTGCCTACGGTCAATCCCGACAACAACCAGCACAGTCCCAACGAGAACTTGCGGTTGGGTAGCTTTCTCGAAGGGGTGGCGGTCATGTTGACGGTGTTGAGCCACCGGATCCCCATCAGTTGAGCGGTGCCGTGTTTCCCGTGACAGAACAAGGCAGGCCATCATGACCTCCCGATATCTCAGGCGAGTCCGCCGGAACCAGAAGCTGCCCCCGGGATCCCTCGTCTACGAGGGTCCACCCCGGGAGCATCCGGTGATCATTCAGCATGTCGTCTACGATTCGGAGCGACACCTGGAGTCCGAGGTGGACCCGGCCGACGTCGGATCCCTCAGCTGGGATCCTGGCTCGGTGGGCTGGGTGTCCTTCGACGGGGTCCATGAGCCCACTCTCATCCAGCAGGTGGTGGAACGGTTCCGGCTGCCGCCACTGATCGGAGAGGACCTGATCGGCGTCGGTCAGCGCCCGAAGATCGAGGAGTTCGACGGCGGGGCGCTGATCACGGCCAGGCAACTGACGTTGGGCCCTGAACAGGCCACCATCACGGGCAGCCAGGTCTCCTTGGTCCTTGCTCAAGGGGGTGTGCTCTCGTTCGAAGAGACTCCGGACCCCCTGTTCGACGGTGTCCGGTCCCGAATCGATCAGGGCCTGGGGCGGATTCGGACCGCCGGCGCCGACTATCTGCTCTACGCCCTCCTGGATGCTCTGGTGGGAGGATACTCGGCGGTGGTGGTGGAGCTGTCGGACCGGATCGAGGCGTTGGAGGAGATCGCCCTGGACGAGCTTCCCGATGACTTTCCGACCATGATTCGGGCCCTGCGCAAGGAAGCGATCCTCTTGCGGCGGGCCATGTGGCCCCTGCGGGACGTGTTCCTGGCCCTCTTGCGGACGGACGCACACCTGGTTCAGCCGGTGAACCTCCCCTACGTGCGCGACGCCCACGATCACCTGGTCCAGCTCATCGAGGCCGCCGACGCCATGAAGGAGGCCCTGGCTTCCCTGACCGAGTACCACGTGAGCGCGGTGAACCAGAAGGCCAACGAGATCATGATGGTGCTCACCCTGGTAGCCACCATCTTCATCCCCCTCACGTTCCTGGCCGGGATCTACGGGATGAACTTCCAGTACATGCCGGAGCTGGCCTTTCGATGGGCCTACCCGGTGCTGCTGGGGGTGATGCTGGTGGCGGGGCTGGGTATGCTGGCGGTGTTCAAGCGGAGAGGTTGGCTTTGAGGATCCTGCTCGTCGGCGCCACGGGGCTGATCGGCTCGGCCGTGGCCGATACCCTCTCGAACCGGCACCAGGTGATCCGGGTGGGGCGGTCAGGCGGCGAATACCAGGTGGACCTCATCGACCGGGATTCCATCCGTGGACTGTTCAGAGAAGTGGGAAGGGTGGACGCCGTGGTCTCCACCGCGGGGATCGCCCGCTTCAAGGCGCTGCCAGATCTGTCGGACGAGGACTACCAATTCAGCTTCCGGCACAAGGTCATGGGGCAGCTGAACCTGGTGAGGGATGGCCTCGAGTATCTTGCGCCCGGTGGTTCGTTCACCCTTACCAGCGGTACCCTCTCGACCCACCCTACGCCCGGTACCGCAGCGGTGGCCATGAGTGGGGCGGCCCTGGAGGGTTGGGCCCGGGCGGCGGCCCTGGACCTGGAGGGTCGCGCCCGAGTCAACGTGGTGAGTCCCGGCTGGGTGGCTGAATCCATGGCTGCCGCAGGTGTGGAGCCGGCGAACGGGATCCCGGTGGCCGATCTGGCCCAGGTCTACGTCGCCTTGGTCGACGGGGCTGAGACGGGGCAGGTGGTGGTGGCCGACCGTCAGTCGTCGCACAGCCGGTAGAGGACCCACGCGGCCACGCTTCGCAGTGGGGCCCAGACCGCGGCCCTCTCCTCCACAAGCGACGGTCCCGGGCGCTCATCCAGCCCGTCCAGCCGTCTCAGCCCCTCCTGGACTCCCAGATCCGCCGACGGCATGACGTCCAGTCGCCCCAGCCGGAAGATCAAGAACATCTGGGCGGTCCATTCTCCGATTCCCCAGACGGTGGTGAGGGTCTTGACGACGTCTTCGTCGGACCGACGGCCGATGGCTCGGAGCCCGAGTTCTCCCGCGACCGTCTTCCGGGCCAGGTCCAGCACGGCTCGGGTCTTGGCTCGGCTGAGACCCGCCCCCCTCAGGCTCGCCTCCGGCAACTCCAGGAACTGCTCCGGCCGGGGGAACCGCGGCCCCGGCGTGAGCGCGAGGACCCGGCCGTGGATCGTCTGGGCCGCCTTACCGGCGAGCTGCTGGTAGATGATGGAGCGGGCGAGGGCGTGAAAGTGGGAGTCATAAAGACCGGGGATGGGAAACCCGGGGAACGGAGGTACGCGGTCCATGGCCTCGGAGAGGAGCGGATCCCGGGCCCGGAGACTCTCCAACTGCTCCCCGGTGGGGATCACTTGCCGCGGCATCGTGCTCCCGGGCCCCTGCCGTGCCGGGGTCCCGGCCTCAGTGCCCCGCCGGCGCGGCGGTGGCCTCCATGGCCCACTCGACGAAGTCCCGGATGTCCTGGTTCGACGTGACGATGTCTTCGGCCCGGAGGTACATCATGTGGCCGCTCCGGTATCCGGAGAAGCGCATCCGGTCCTGGAGCCGACCGGCCGGGTCCAGGTTCCACATGGTGTACTTCGCCGAGAAGTAGTCCGTCCCCCCGTCGTAGTATCCCGATTGGACCAGGAGGTGGAGGTAGGGGTTCTCCGACATGGCCTGGCGAAGATTCTCGCCGGTCTGGTCCCCGCCCCGGTTCCACGGTCGCACCGGACCGAAGAGGTAGTACTGGAGGTCGGTCTCGAAGCCCAGCTCGTTGCGGATGTAGTGGTTCATGGCCGGTGCGAACGCGTGGTTCCACGCGGCCATGGCCGGGTCGTAGTCGTACGACTCTCCGGCGTCCTGGCGATCGATCCCGCGGTAGCGGGCATCCAGGCGGCCGACCGTCAGCCCCTCCTCACGTAGCAGCTCCTTCCGGAACTCGCCCACCGAGGGCCGGAGGTTGTGGTCCAGATACCACTGTGGGGAGACGCCAGCCCACCGGGCGGCTTCCCGGGCGATGTCCGACCGCTCCGCCTCGGTGAGCGAGCCGCCGCGGGCCAGCGCGGGCAGGAACGTGTCGAGGGTCCAGGCTTCCACCTCGGGGAGGATCTCGTCGAGGTCGCGGCCCTGGAGGGCTGGCTCGAGCTGGCCGTGGTACCACGCGGTTGCCGTGTAGTTTGCAAGGTACAGGGCATCCCGGACCGGGCCCGCGCGGTCGATCCCCAGACCGGTGGGAGAGACCAGGATCACCCCGTTGAGGTACATCCACTGCCGCCCCTGGAGGGCGGCTGCCAGGCCGGACACCCGGGTCGTCCCATAGCTCTCGCCGATCAGGAACTTGGGAGACAGCCAGCGGTCGTGGCGGGTGACGAAGGTCCCAATCCACCCGGCAAGGTATGCGATGTCCTCGTTGACCCCGAAGAACTGGTCCCGCTTGGCGTCCCCCACGATCCGTGAGAACCCCACGTTGACCGGGTTCACGTAGACGATGTCGGCCACGTCGAGGATGGAATTGGGGTTGTCCCGGACGCCGTAGGGCTGAACCGGATACCCCTCGTCGTCGACAATCAGCTGCTTGGGCCCCGTGTACCCCAGGTGCATCCAGATGGACGCCGATCCCGGACCCCCGTTGAAGGAGATCATGAGGGGCCGGTTCGTCCGGTCCTCGACGTCGGTGCGCTCGTAGAAGGTGAACAGGAGTGACGCGACGATCTCCCCGTCTGCCGAAAAGACCGGCTGGGTCCCCACGGTGGCGCGGTAGGGCACCTGCTCGCCGCGGATCGTCACCTCGTGCTCGGTCACGATGGTCGTGTCCACGGGGAGGCGGGGATCCTGAGCGGCGACGTCACCGGGGACCGCCGACCCGAGACTCAGGGCCAGCGCCGGCAGAGTGGCGATGAACAGTCGGATCCCGCTCCCCACGCCCGTCACCTACTCACCTCCCCGATCGAGCATTCCGGCCGGAATGACCCAGTTCACGGACCCGTCCCGGCGCAGGAACCTCATGGGTTCCAGGAGAATGTCCCCGGTGAGATCGATTCCCGAACCGTCGCCGGGCTCCGGTACTGCCAGAGGAGACTGGGACGGGAACTCGTACGGGTCCGCCTTGGAGGGGTCGGCTTCGTAGCTCAGGTCCTGGAAGGAGCCGATGGTGAAGGCGGAGATGGGCGAATCCACGTCCGGGCCCTCGATGAACGGGGTCATCAGTTCGTGATCGTACTCCGTCTCGTCCCAGTGACCCGCAGCGGTCGGCTGGACCACGATGAAATCTCCGCTCCCCCCGAGTTGATTGAACTCCCGGACGGCGTTGACTCCGATGTATCGCTGAACCGCGCCCGCGCCCTCGAGGAGCTCGAAGCCCGGGGGCTGGCCGGTTCGCCAGAGGGACCCGATCCCCACGATGTGACCGATCTCGTGCCATATGAGTCCGAAGAGCTGCTTGTCGGAGAGGTTGTCCAGGTCGGCGTCGTCGAGGGTGAGGTGTCCGAAGGTGGTCACCGGCTGCCCCGCCTCGTTGTTTTCCACGAGCTCGCAGGGAGCCGCGAATCCGATCACGTTACCGGGGCCGTCGATGGGGCCGATGTTCACCAAGATGGTCATGTCGTCCACCCAGGTCCCTTCCATCAGGCTCCCTCTCGAGTTGCAGCTCGGCAACTCGGAGCCCACCGGGAAGGCGCCGCCGGGGAGGTCCCCGGAGATGATCTCCTCATACCGGGCCACGGCCTGGCTGAGGAAGTCCAGAATCCTCTCGCTGGGTGCATCGTTGGCCACGTTGAAGATGGTCATGTTGAACTCGTCCGGAAGACGGCTCGACACCGCCAAGCTCAAGCTCCGTCGGGCCGAGGTGCCCCCACTCTCCACCCGCAGACGGAAGAACTCCACCTGGGCCTGTGTCGGTGTCCCCGAGATCTCTCCGGTGAGCGGGTTCAGGGAAAGGCCGGCCGGGAGTACACCTTCGGAGATCGTGAAGGCGTAGGTCCCGTCTCCCCCTGAGAGGGAGGGGACGAACGAGAACGGGAGACCCACATAGGCCGAACCCATGAAGATGTTGCCCAGGTCCACCGAGCCACTCGCTGCGGACACCGTCATGGTGAAGTCCGCCTCGGCCGAACCCGAGTCGTCGGTCACTTTCACGCTGATGGAGAAGTCGCCCTCGGCGGTCGGGGTGCCGCTGATGAGCCCGCCGGCGTCCAAGGTGAGCCCCGCGGGCAGCGCCCCCGACTCGAGGGTCCACGTCCGCTCCCCTTCGCCACCCACCGCTTCCAGGGACAACGAATACGCTAGGCCCACCGGTCGGGTCGGAAGAGTCTGGGTCTTGATTTCGAGGGCCCCGGCGGGGAGAAGGACCTCCACGGCCGCGCCTCCGGATACCGTGCCCGAACGGGCCGAGATGACCGTGCTCCCAACGCCCTCGGCCGTGACCAGCCCTGAGTTGTCCACCGACGCGATGCCACCGTCCACGCTCAACCAGAGGAAGGTGACCCCGTCCATGGCGGAGCCGAACTGGTTGAGAGCTTGGGCGGCGAGGCGGACCGTATCGCCCACCTGGAGGGTCGAATTGGAGGGCGTCACCCGTATGGTGGTGACCACGTCCTCGATGGGTGGGTTGCCGGTGCTGGAGTCGGAGCCGCAGGCGCCGAGGCCGAGGGCCAGGGCGACGGGGATGGCGGTAGCGGCGAGGTACAGTCGGGTCCGGGTTTGATACATGGGTCTGCTGGCCTGCCCTGAGGGTTGTGCACTGGATTTCGAAAACTAAGGTGCGCCAAGGAAAACGGGACCCCTTAGCGGCGAACGAGCCCCCGGGCCGTGCCGATTCCCCGGGGGTCCGCGCCCCCCTGGAACCCTGCCGGCAGGCCGTCGGTTCCCCACCGGATGGTCAGCCCGTGGGCGTTCCCGATGCCCCGTACGGTGCGGATCTCGTGGCCCCGGGCGGCGAGAACTTCGACGACTTCGGCCGACAGGCCGTCCTCGATGATGGCATTCGGCTCCACGAACGAGATTCGAGGCGCGGCGATGGCAGCCTGGATGTCCATTCCGAAGTCCAGGACGTTCATCACGATCTGGGGCACCGTCTGTCCGATGGTGTGCCCGCCGGGGGTGCCGATGACCAGCCACGGCCTCCCCCCTTCGTCGGCCACGAAAAGGGGCACGTCCCCGGAAAGCTTCCTCCTGCCCGGGTAGGCATCCATGGGATTCCCCGGAGGCTCGAAGGTGGAGTAGGCCAGGGAGTTGTTCAGCCAGATTCCCGTGCCCTCCGGCATGATCCTGCTCCCGAAGCTGTTGCCCAGGGTCTGGGTCGCGGAGACCACGTTCCCCCTGGCGTCTGCCACCACGAAGTGGGTGGTGTTCGCCCCCATGGCTCCCACCGTGCCCGGCGGCACGAACTCCCTCGCCTCCCCGGGCTCGATCATGGCCGCCTGCTCTTCCCAGTAGCCTTCCGAGAGTAGCGTTTCCAGGGGCGGAGGAGAGATCTCCGGGTCCCCGGCCCATCGGAGTCGGGTCCAGAAGGCGTGCTTGGAAGCTTCGGCGAAGGTGTGGAGATAATCGGGCGTGTTGTGGCCCATGGCGCCGACGTCGAATCGGCTCATCAGGCCCAGCCTCACCAGGGCCGGAAAGGAGTTGGCCGGCGGTGAGGCGGTGATCACGCGATGGCCCCGGTACTCGATCTCGATGGGTGCCCACCACTCCGCCTCGTTCTCTGCCAGGTCCGCCAGCCGGAGGAATCCGTCGGCCTCGCGCATGGCCCGATCCACCGCCACGCCCAACGCCCCACCGTGCAGGGCTGGCGGACCCTCCCGGGCCACCATCTCGAGGGATGCGGCGAGGTCCGCCTGGATCAGGCGATCCCCGGAGCCCAGGGGTCCCCCGTCCCGTCCGTAGAAGGAGCGGGCATGCTCGGGAAAGTCCTCCCAGGCCGCCTGGATCAGGCTCGCGGTCTGCTCGTCCACCACGAAGCCCTCCCGCGCGAGCCGGATCGCCGGGGCCAGCAGGTCCGGCCAGGGCAGGACCCCGTACGCGTCGTGCATCGCCGCCCAGGCGTTCACGTTGCCGGGCGTGGAGACCGCCTTGGCTCCTCTGCGATTCTCCAAGTACCCCTCGGTCGGGGCCCGATACGCTTCCCCGACCACGCCGCCGGGAATCCTACCCGACGCGTTCAGGAAGCGGGATCGTCCCTCGTCCGCGGAGTAGACCAGGATCGTCCCGTAGCCACCCATGCCGCTCATCATGGGCTCGACCACGTTGAGCGCTGCCGCCACGGCCACGGTCGCGTCGAAGGCGTTTCCACCCGCCTCCAGGATCTCGACTCCCGCCCGGGTGGCCAGGGGGTGGGCGGAACTGACCATCCCCTCTGTGCCCGTCGCGGGACCGGCCGGCCCTGCTGAAGGCGCGCACGCTGCGGCCAGCGGCATCAGGACGAGGAACGGAGGCAGGAGTCGCGGGCGCGACGGGCGGGACGCGGGCATGGGGTCAGTCCTGAAGAAGGTCGAGGCTGAATCCGAGGAGGATCTTCACTCGGTTGTAGCGTACCGCCTGCTCCGCCTGACCTGAGGGCTCGACACCGGGGATGGGAGCGGGGATGAAATCACCTGTCAGCGCTTCCTCGCCACGCATGTATTGCAGGCCCAGCGTGAAGTTGGAGCCGAGGAGATCGAAGTCCACGCCGCCGGTGATGTGATAGAGATCCCAGGAGGCGAACTCGGTCCGGAATTCCTCGTCGGGGGGCGGCCTGCCCGAGAAATCCGTGAAGAAGGAACCGAAGAGCGTGAGATTGCTCTGGAGGTCATGCTCGAACCCCACCCCGGCGTTCAGGACCGAATCCAGCCCGTGGAGAATCCGCGTGGTGACCGTGTCCCCGGGGACCTGACTCGCGAAGGCCGGCAGCTCCAGGACCACCTGCTCATCCACCGGTGCGAACCACTCCGCGGAAAGGTGGACGGTCGTCCGGGTCCCCAGCATGAAATGACCGCCGCCGGCCACCGCCCAGGAGGAGGACACCGACGGACGGAGATCGCCGTCGACCCCTGCGGCGATGCGCGGTTGCAGGCCCGGGAACAGGACCTCCACGTCTCCGGTGTGTCCATCGTTTCGCAGTGCCCGTCCGCTGCCGTAGACACCGATGGACGGAGTGGTGGTGGTCATTCCCAACCCCCATGTGTCCGACTCGTACCGGACGCCCAGCTTCCAGAGAAGGCGGACGTGCCAGTACTCGAAGTTGATCCGGTTGGACACGGCGGCGGGCTCCCCCGCGTTGGAGAAGCGCGAATCGTCCTCCTGCCTATCCTGACGCTGGGACCGAACCGCTCCTTGGGTGCTTACTCCCACACCCCACCCCTCCCCGACGGAGGTTGCCCAGGTCAGGCCCACCCAGTGTTCCCGGTAGTCCTGATCGACGAGCTTGGAGGCGGCCCGACCGACCTCCGTCGACCCCTCCGGAAGCGCCGGCTGAAAGACCGTCCCCTGCAAGGTGGTGCGGAGGCGGCGACGGGTGAGGAGGGACAGCGCCACTCGCTGGCCGCGCACCCAGCGCCCCGGGAGTGCCACGGCCACCATCCCCCCCGTCGGGTCGAAACGGGAGCCCTCGAGAAGCAGGTCCCGGGTTCGCTCACCCTCCACCCTGATCCAATCGTACTGGAACGCGTCCACCGCGAAGAGAGCGCTCGGATTCTCTAGGAGGGCCAGGCCTCCCGGGTTGTAGTAGACCGTCGAGAGGTCCTGGGTACTGCCGACGACCAGCCCGCCGAGGAGGTGGGCGGAGGTTCCGTACTGCTCTGTCCAGTAGTGGGCGTCCTGAGCCGCGAGGCCACCGGCGCTCGGCATGGCCAGCCCGGCCACCAGCGCCAAAGGCAGCGCCCCGCTCAGAACTCCGGGCAAGATGGCCTTCCTGCGCCGGCGTCTGCATTCGGGGAGGTGGCTGGACATCCAGGAGGCGGACATCCGCCCATACTAGAGACGGGTCCGCGAGATTCGCCAGCCCCGCCTTGCCCGGGGCTGCTTCGTCTGTTCTGATCCAGTGTCCCGAGAACACCCGTTCGCTCGCTCAGGAGCGTGTCCATGTCTCCCCCCCATGGGAATCCGGAGTTCCGAGGCTCCATCCCCTCGGCCGATCCACCGGGCCGCGTCGGCCGGTTTTTCGGTGCGCATGGGGCCCTGGGCGCCCGTGTCCGGTGCGGAATCGTCGTGGGGCTCTCCTTGGGGTTCTCCATGGCCGGCTGTCAGGGCAGCGGGGACGGGGCCACCGAAGGAGGCCCGAGCGGGGGTGGGCCCGGGACGCCGGGGAGTCTGGGGATCTCGGCCAGGGCCTCGGGGACGGACCAGTTGCTCCAGGCCCTCAGCCCGGTGGACGACAGCGTCGTATGGGTCAGCGGCCACGGCGGGACCTGGGGCAGGAGCCTGGACGGCGGAGTCACCTGGCAAACGGAAGTGGTTCCCGGGGCCGAGTCGCTCCAGTTCCGGGACGTCCAGGGGTTCGACCGCGACACCGCGGTTCTCATGAGCGCCGGGGACGGGGACCTCTCCAGGATGTTCAGGACGGAGGATGGCGGGCGAAGCTGGACCGAGACCTTCCGCATGGAGCATCCCAACGGGTTCCTGGACTGCATGGACTTCGTCGACCGGGACCTGGGGTTCGCATACGGAGACGCCGTGGACGGTGGGCTCTACCTTCTGCGCACCCGAGACGGGGGCCGGAGCTGGACCCGGGTACCCCCGGATCCGCTCCCCGGCGCCCTCGACGGCGAGGGAGGATTCGCCGCCAGCGGTGCGTGTATCAGCGTCTCCGCGGATCGTGTGATCATCGGGACGGGGAACGGGCCGCGTCCCAGGGCATTGGCCGCGTCCCTGGACGCATCCAATCCGGGAGCGTTGGCGTCATGGGCCATCAAGGACCTGCCCATGACCTCCGGGCCCTCGTCAGGAGCCACGGCCCTCCATATGGGAGCCGACGGTTGGGGGTTCGCCGTAGGTGGGGCCATCGGGGAGCACCGGGACGGGGCGCGGGTCGTCATGACCGAGGACGGCGGTGCCACCTGGTCGCCCGCGCCGGGACCGCCCATCGAGGGGCCGCTCTACGGTGCGGCCCGGATGGCGGCGCTGGGTCCGAGGGTCCTCGCCGTGGTGGGGCCCGGGGGGTTGGCCTGGTCCGAGGATGCAGGGGCCAGTTGGGCGGTCCTCGATTCCGACGCCTTGTGGGCCGTCGCCTTCGGGCCGTCGGGCTCGGGGTGGGCCGTGGGACCCGGGGGCAGGATCCTGGCTCTGGCGCCGGGGGAGGTTGCCTCGGGGGTGGGGGACCAGCTCCGGGCCCAGGTAGACACGGCAGGGGTGGACCTCCTCGTCGAGGGAGGGCGTCTGTTCGATGGAACGGGGGACGAGGCCGTGCCCAATCCGGGCATCCTGATCCGGGACGGCCGGATCGTCAGGCTGGGAGTGGTGGAAGGGGAGAGGGCGGCGGCCGGGGGCTACGCCGGTGGCACGCGGGTTCTCCGGCTGCCCGACCATGCGACCGTCCTGCCCGGGCTCTTCGACCTCCATGCCCACTATGCGGTGGACCTGTTCGGCGAAGGGCGGGTGGACGAGACACGGATCAATCCCCTGGTGTTCTTGGCGAACGGGGTCACCTCGACCTTCCCGGCTGGGGAAGTGGACCCGGCGACGTTCGACGAGCTCGAGGCGTCCCTGGCTGCCGGGAGGGTCATGGGTCCCCGCCTGCACCGCTCAGGCCCCTACTTCGGCTCGGCCAGGCCGGGCTGGGATCACGAGGCCATGACCCCGGACTCTATTCGGGCCGAGGTGGCCGCTTGGGCTGGGGCCGGAGCGGCCGGCTTCAAGGCGAAGGGAATCCAGCCGGTCCAGCTCGCGGCCCTCGTGGAGGAGGCCCATCGGTACGGCCTCACCGTGACCGCACACCTGGACTCGGGATTCCGGAATTCCGTGAACCCCCGAGCCGCCATCGAAATGGGGATCGACCGGGTGGAACACTTCCTGGGCGGCGATGTCCTGTCTCCGGATCGGAACGCCTACGCCTCCATCGAGGTCCTGGACCTGGACGACTCCGAGACGGACCGCCTCTTGCGGGAGCAGATCGCCCGTTTCGTCCAGAACGGAGTCCGTTTCGACGCGACCCTCTCGGCCTACGACTATTGGGCGGCCAAGGACCCGGAGGTCTACACCCCGTTCCGAGACGAGATGGCCCTGCTGACGCCGTATGCGCGCTCCGTGGTGGAATCGCGATTGCCCCGGCGCCCCCTGGACCAATTCGAGCGGGTCTACCGGGTGAAGCACGGCACCGTGCGTCTGTTCGTGGAGAACGGAGGCGGGGACCTGCTGACGGTGGGTACGGATCATCCCAGCTGGGGAGAGTACTTCTCCGGGTTCTCCATCCACCGGGAACTCCATGCCCTTTCCCGGGCCGGGGTTCCAAACGAGGTGGTCCTGCGCGCCGCCACCGCGAACGCCGCCGCCGCCCTGGGGCTGGAGGAATTGGGGACGGTGGAAGAAGGCAAGCTTGCGGACCTGGTGATCGTATCCGGGGACCCGTTGTCGGATATCACCGCCACCCGGGACGTGCTCTGGGTGGTGCGGAACGGTGCCGTGTTCGACCCCGGGTGGCTACTGGAGAGAGCGTGGGGGCGCTTGGGTCCCGCAGGTCAGGAATCCGCCGATTGGTGGAAGGGAAGCCTCAGGTTGGGACGCTGACGGTCCCACAGTGGCCCGAGAAGCCGCTGGTCAATCCCCTGTGGCGCCTGCCGCGGCGGCGGTCGGAGCAGCCTCACGGGTCTCCACTCCATCCAGCAGGAAGTCCAGGACATCTGCCGCGGAGTAGGAGGTTCTCCCGTCCAGGAACCTGTGGAGGATCATGAGATCGTCCCCGGCGGTGAGGAGGTGGGGCTCGATGGACCCGTCGCTCTTCAGCTGCCCGTGGCCGATGTCGGCCATGAGCGCGTTGCAGAGACACTTCCTGCCCACCGTGTCCTCCCGGGCGCCGCCCTTCTTCACGTATGTCTCCACCGGCTCCGCCGGACACCGGAAACCCAGGCGACCGCTGGGCTGGCGGTATGCGGTCCGGAGGTACCCGAGGTCGCAGATCCGATCCCGCTTCTCATACACGCTCTGAGAAGCCAGGCTGTCGCCCATCTGGACCACCTTGAACGGGAACCCAGTGGGCGATGCGCGCCCGTCTGTGAGGACATCTACCTTCTCGGTCAGAGACCTCTCGACGACGGCCGCTCTGATGTCCGGCTCCAGTCCGGACTCGTCGCAGAAGGCGAAAAGAGTCCCGACCTGAATGCCCTGGGCGCCCGCATCCTTGGCGCGCCGAAGCGCCCCGGGCCTGCCCGCTCCTCCCGCAAGCCAGAACGGCAGGCCCAGCCGAGCGAGCTTGTCCAGATCCACCACGTCCCGCTCCGTATAGAGAGGCTCGCCCTTCTCGTTTTCGACCCTCTGCCCTCTGGGCGGGGCGTTGTGCCCGCCTGCGGTCGGCCCTTCTACGATGAAGCCGTCCACCCGCCCGCTGGCCTTCTTCGCCAGCATGGTGGCGAGGGAGTTGGATGCCACGATGGGAAGGAACCTGGGGCGGGACACCTCCGGGGCTGGGCCGTCCCAGAGGGATTCGGGATCGAACTGCAGTTCGACCGGATCGTTCTGGCTGCACCCCTCGACGTCCAGCCGGATCGAAGCCGGAAGGTGCTTGGCCAGTTGCTCCAATGCCAGCGGAATGTCCTTGGGAATGCCGGCTCCCATGAGCACGTAGTCCACCCCGGCCAGGATCGCCCCGTACAGGGATGGCAGGTTGGGCATCTGCACCTTGGTGAGCAGGTTGATTCCCACCTGCCCATCGTGTCCGTGCTTGGCCAGGAAGACCTCGACGAAGTTCGCCAGGACCGTGACCTGCTGCTTGAATTCGCTGACCACATGACGATACATGGGCAGCAGGGGGTACGCCGTATCCCCCGGGCCCTCGGGCTGGAAGAACCGGTCCAGCACGTCCTGGGCGATCTTGGGGATGGGGAAGGCGTCGAGGGCCTGCCGGACGTGACCGCCGGGGTCGCCGTCCGCGAGCCGCCGGATCAGCACGGTGTCCAGGCACGTACCTGAGACGACGCCCAGGTGGCCCCGTTCGGACACAGCCCGAGCCAGGCGCCAGTTGGAGACGCCCACACCCATGCCGCCCTGAATGATCGAGGGCAAAACTGCCGCTGCGGCCATGCTCCCCACCGAAGAAAGTGTACCAAACCTAATACGCTACTGCATCCGAAATCCGGCGGCAACGCAAGATCGCTGAAGGCAGACCGCGAAACCCACGACCTACTCCCTGTACTTGCCCTCCGCCATGACCTCGTCCTCGGGCCCCCTCAACTGGAAGGCCTCGGCGTGTCCCCCTTCCATCTCGAACTCGAAGAACCAACCGGCCCAGACCTCGCGAAGCTCGCCGTCATAGACCTCTCCGGGAGCGAAGACCCCCTCGGCGAACGGCAGCAGCATCATATCGAGGGTGTTGAAGAAAGCGTCGGCGGGCTGCCCGGTGTCGACGCCTTCCATATCCCCGCGAAGGGTTCCGTCTTCAGCCATGGAGATGGTGAAGGAGAATGGCGCGCTGGGCTCACCGTCCGGGCCGGTGAGCGTCATTTCGTAGGAGCCGACGACGGGCTCCGCTTCCTCTTCCGTCACGGTCTGTCGCATGCTCGGCTCGACCTCGACGTCGAACGCGATACGTAGGGTACCCCACCGGAGGGCCAGGGTCCCGCCGTCGGAGCGGATATCCTCGAAGCCCCAGGTCAGAACCTCGGTGAAGGGCGCTTCCGTGCGGGTGAGGGGGAGATGGATCTGGCCCTCGGCCGGCGCGGGCGGATCGGTGTGGAAATTCCGACGTTCGGGGTCCAGAAGGAGCTCCTCTGGAAGGAAGTCGTCCTCGGACATGACCATCCAGATTCCGTATGTGCCGGGCTCCAGCGGCACGCCCTCGAACTCGATGGGCTTCTCGAAGCTGATGGTGGTGGCCCAGTTGGCCCCGGGGGTCCAGACGTGTTCCCACACGACGGCGTCGTGGCCGAAGAGGGGCGCGCGGCCTCGGGCCCGAGGCCGGAAATAGTCGATGGTGATGACGGTGCCGTCGATCGCCTGGGTAACCGTGCTGGGTTCACTCGCCCGGATCTGGGCCTCCGAGGGAGTGGCGACGGCTGTGAGGCCCACCGCTACCATGAGCAGGGCGAGCGAGATCCTGTGCTTCGGCATGTTCCATCCTTTGGCGGGAATTAATCAACGCCCAAAGACTAGGCGCTGCGGGCGACCCGGGTCAACGGGTTCGTGAGGGTGGCGATGTCAGCCGATGATTTCCCGGTAGTACTCGAGATACTGGGGGATCACCCGGTCGGCCTGGTATCGGTCGCGGTAGAGATCCAGCCCGGCCCTGGCCCTGCGGATCGATTCCTCCCGGTCCTGTATCGAACGCACCATGGCCTCGGCCAGGGAGTCGGCCGAGTCCAGGGTCGCAAGGAACGCGGTCCCTTCGTCCAGGACCTCTCGGGGCCCTTCGGCCAGACTGGAAACGATGGCCTTTCCCGCCGCCATGGCCTCCAGCAGGACGATCCCGAATGGCTCATGGCGGCTGGAGAGCACGAACACGTCACCGCGGGCGTAGAACGCCATCACGTCCTCCACCCAGCCCGTGAACTCCACGTGCTCGTCCAGGCCCAGGGACCGGGACAGATCGCGCAGGGCGTCCTCCTCCGGCCCGGCGCCTGCCAGGATGAGTCGGGCCGGGCCCGCCTGGTCCAGGGTCATCCGCAGGGCCCGCAGCAGGAGGTCGAACCCCTTGTCCGTCACGAATCGCCCCAGGGCCACGAAGGTCGGAGGCTCGGTGGTGAACAGATCGGGGGCGTCTACGGGGGGGAACGTCGAGAAGTTCGGGATCCAGCGGACCCGCTCGGCGGGAATCCCCCATCCCTGGACGTACCGGGCTGCATCTCGGGTGATGGTCGCGAAGTAGTCCACGTTTCGGCAGTATTTGCGACGAATGTAGTTGTGGAGGGTGATGAGGACCGGGATCCCCAGGGCCTTCCCCATCCGACCCGCCATCCACGATCCCCGTGCCATGTTCCCGTGGACCAGATCGGGCTGGAATCGCTTTCCGGCCGCCACCATGGGGGGGACCGAGAGAAAGTCCCAGTTCCCCCGGGCCGGAATCCGGCAGACGCTCACCCCCGGGATCGCCTCCAACGCCTCCCACCGATCGAACGCTTGGCGGACCACCACGAGTTGCTCGTGGCCGTCTTCCGAGATGCCCGTGGCCAGGTCCAGGACGAACCGCTCCGCTCCGCCCCAACCCCTGGAGAGCATGACGTGTGCGATTCGCATTTCGGCAGTCCCGCGGTGAGAGGTGTCCCAGGTTGGCGCTGAATCTAAACGCCCCGGGATCGTTCCCCAATCAGGGGCCGATCAGTGCGAGGAGGATGGAGATCGTTGCCACCGACCCCAGGGAGGTGAGGAGGACGGTGCGGCCGGCCACCCCCGCCGCGGCCTCGTATCGCGCTCCGAAGAGGTAGACGTTCACACCGCTGGGCATGGCGGCCATGGTCACGGCCACCCAGGCCCAGAGTCCACTGAGCCCGAGGATCGGCACCGCCACGACCCAGACCAGCAGGGGGTGGACGAAGAGCTTGAGCCCCGACAGCACCAGGGCGGGTGGTACGTCGCCGATCAGCGGCTGGGTACCGAGGGAGCCCCCCATGGCGAACAGGGCGCAGGGCACGGCTGCTGCCCCGAGCAGTTCCGCGGCCCGGTCGAGAGGCAGAGGCAGGGACAGGCCCGTGAGGTTCGCCACCAATCCCGCCGCGAGCCCCAGGACGATGGGGTTCCTGATGATCTCGAACGCCACCCCCCTGGCCTGGGCGGCGGCTGAGACCCCCTCCCCCCGACCGGCCTGGATCAAGCCCACGGTGAGGGGCATGAACACGGCCGAATGGAACGCGATGATCAGGAAGAGAGGCAGGGACGCTTCCGGGCCGAAGGCGGTGAGGACGATGGGGATCCCCAGGAGCACGGTATTGGAGAAGGCCGCGCCCATCCCGAAGATGGCCTGAGCGTCGAGGGCCCTTCCAAAGAGGAACCGGCCCGCCGCCATGCCGAGCCCATAGGAGACCAGGGAGCCTGTATAGAACGCCACGAGAAATCCCCAGCGGATGTCCTCAGGCAGATCGATCGCCGCGATGCTCCGGAACAGCAGGACCGGGATGGCGAAGTAGAAGACGAAGAGGACCAGGCCCTTCACGCCGCTCTCGTCCAGGACCCGGGTTCGGACCGCCGCGAAGCCGAGGGCCATGATCCCGAAGATGGGAGCCACCACGCCCAGCGGCGTCACGAGCGGGCGTCCTCCCCCGACGGGTCCGGAACGGCCCGGACCCGGACCCGGGCGGTGCCGGAGCCGAGGAATCCGAGTTCGTTGGCCCCGGCCCGGGAAAGGTCGATGATCCGCTCCTCGGTGTGGGCGAAGGGGCCTCTGTCATTGATCCTCACGACGAGCCGTCTCCCGTTCTCCAGATTCTCGACCTCCACCCACGTGTGGAGTGGAAGCGTTCTGTGGGCGGCCGAGATCCGGTCCTGGTCGAAGACCTCCCCACTCGCCGTGGGGCGTCCGTGGAACTCTCCGCCATACCATGAGGCCACGCCGTCCTCCATGTATCCCTCTGCCGAACCGAGCACGGTATACTCGACGCCGAAGACCTCGTAGGTTCGCCCCGCTCCCGTGCTCCGGGAGCCCGAGGGGGTGGAGCCCGACGAGCCCGACGGGACTCCGGCGGGGGCCTGGGACGGTCCGGGTGGCTGTCCCGCCGGGTAGCCGACCACGCTGCAACCAGGGAGAAGGACAGGGAGCACGGCCGCCCAAATGGGGAGGAGGGCCCGGCGGAGAATCCCGAGTTTGAAGGTCATGGCCGGGACGTTAGCGCATGATTGGCCCGGACGCATCGTGGGGATGTCCGTCCCGGGGTGGGTGGGATCCTTCGACGCGCGGCTCCGGTACCAGAGTCGACCCGTTACGCCTTCTCCACTCCCTCGGCTCCGACCACCCATGCGATCCACCGTCCGAACCCTCCTGCCCCTGTTTCTCCTGGTGGCGTCCACGCCCCACCACGCCCGGGCGCAGATCATGGAGGAGTTGCTCGCCGGGATCCAGCGGGGTGGAGGCTGGGTCTCCGTCCCCATCGAGAACGGCATGGGTGAGTTCGAGAGCGGCCTGCTTCCCACCATGGGTGTGAAGTTGTCGGGCTGCATGACCATCTGGGAGGGGCATTCGGGCGGCTGGCAGATCTCCGCCTGGGACGCTCTGGGAGAGGCTCGGCTGGAGGCCACCGTCGAGCCGGGAGAGTCGGTCCTGTTCTCCTACGCTGCGGGAATGCGGTCTCAGCTCAACGCATCCTTCCGCTGGAGCGAGGCTCGGGACACCACCCTCGTCTTATGGATCGGGCTGGAGCGTCCGGACCGCCAGGGGGAGGAGGCCTGCAACCCCCTGGCCGGCGGGTCCGGACCCAGGTCTCAGGAAACACTGAATTCCAGCGAGAAGGTCCGCCCCGGCTGGGGCAGACCGCACTGATCGAAGACGCCTGCGTCGCCCAGGTTGTCTACCCGCACGCTGGCGTCCAGGGATCGGAACGTCCTCCCGCCTCCCACAAGGAAACGCCGCAGGAAGCCCAGGTCGAACCGGGGCGAAGAACTGAATTCCTCGAGGCCTCCGGCTTCCGGGTTCTCACAGAGCTGCTCGCCCAGGTAGTTCACCCCTGCCACGCCGACGATCTCGGCGAAGAGCGGGAGTTGAGCGGTCAGCTTTCCAGCCACGGCGGGCTCGTACTCGAGTCTCACCTCGGTGCCGTCGGGTTCGAGGCCACGGACGCGCTGGAGGGTGATATCCCCATTCAGGCTGAGGGGCCCCAGCGACACGCCTGCCAGAACCTCGATCCCCCGGCTCCGGATCTGGTCCTGGTTCACCCGCTTGAACTTCCGGTTGCCCAGGGAGTCGGTGACGGACGTCCGCACGATCCCGTCGTTCAGCCGCTGGACGAACGCCACGACCTGCAAGTCGCCCGTCCCGAACCCCTCTGGGGAGGGGCTGCGGTTGAGGGTGAAGCCGAGCTCGGCGGCCACCATTTCCTCGGGTCGGAGGTCGGGGTTGGGCTCGAATCGACCCAGGGCCCCCGAGTAGAGCTCCCGCAGAGCAGGAAACCGAGTCCGGCGGGAAACGCTCCCGTGGAGCAGGACATCTCCGCCGGCCAGCGTCGAGAGGCCCACCCGTCCTCCCCAGTCCCAGAGTCGCCCGAGGGAGGCCTTGTCGCCGGTGCGGGGCGTGTCGGATCCGTCCGCGGTCGCCCCCAGTGTGAGCCGGCTCCCGGAGAGCCCCGGGACCCCGAACAGGGACTCGAATCGACGTTCCCACTCCCCACCCAGGGACCAGAGCCGCTGCTCGTAGGTGGTGGACGGCCCCCCGTCGATGATCTCGTCGTGGACCACCTGCCCGAGTGTGAGGGCCCCTCGCAGGTCGGTGCGGTCGGAGACCGCCAGGTCCCCGGTGGTCCGAAGGGTCAGGGTGCGGTCCTTCCCGCGCTCCGTTTCCAATACCTCATCGTACGACTCGGACTCGAAGGCCTCGATGTCGGTCCGGCCCAGGTCCAGCCCCAGGCTCACCTCCACGTCCCCCCTCCCCAGGCGGGTGTCCCGGAATCCGGTGCCCGCAGACAGGGCTGCGACGAGTCGCCGCTGGTCCGGATACCGCCACAGCCGCGGGTCGTCCACATGGGCCTCGGGAGCCACCCCCCGTTCCAGTTGGATACCGGTTCCCACCAGGGACATCCAGGCCCCAGAGTCCCGCTGGTATCGGGCCGACACGAAGCCGTCGACCCGCCGGGCGTCGGTGTTCAGGCGAGTCTCCTCGTCGGCCGTGAGATATCGCAGCCGGAGATCCGGGTCATCGAGGAGCTTCTCGGGGACCCGGAAACCGTCGGTGTCCCGAAAGCCCAGCCCCCCCCTGAGGTCCCACGAGCCGGAATTGCCTTCCACCCGCACGCCCGCGCTGGCCTGTCCCCGTGCGGCGCCGGTGTGATCCAGGCCGAAGGCGGCGGTGAAGGGTCGGGGAGCGGGCAGGGATTCGGGGCCGCTGGCGATGTCCACCTCGATGGCCCCCCCCAGGACGTTGGGGCCCATGAGGACCGAGGACAGACCCCGGACGATGCGGACGGTCCTGGCCGCGGTCAGAGGGATGATGGAGAGGTCGGTCCGGGCGTCCCATCCCAGGGTCAGGGGCACCCCGTCCATGAGCACCGCGATCTGCCGGTCCTCTCCCCCCCGTAGCGCCGGCTGGGCCTCGCCCCGGGAATTCCGTCGAATCTGGATGAGGGGCATGTCCCGCAGGACGTTCTCCATGGTCGGCGCGGGCCGGATCCCCACCGAGTCCATGGCCAGGGACACCGCACTGGTTCCTCCTCCCGTCGTGGATGGCCTGGCCACGCTCACCTGGAGTCCTTCGAGGAGGAACGTCGGAGCGCCCATGGAGTCCGCACGGATCGAATCCGCACGGATCGAGTCGCGCCGGATCGAGTCGGGAGGCTCTTGCCCCGCCAACGGTGCCGATGGGACGAAGGCGGCGACGGTCAGGAGGACCCTGAGGAGCGGTGCTGGGGGTCGATGGGACGCGAACAAGGGCGGACCAGTGGCTTGGAGCCGGGGAGTGAGTGGTTGGCCGCCGGCTGGCTTGGATGGCTGGACGAACGGGAAATATAGGAAAGCCCCGCTTCGGCGTGACCCCCGGGGGTGGAGAATCCGACGACCACCTCCCGCCGCGCCCGGGCCCGTGCCATCTTCATCCCCCGGGCCCGGGAGGCCCCGGACCATTGGCACGCATTCGCATCGGGGGTCAGGCATACATGAAAATCGGACTTGTGGGTTTTGCCGGGTCGGGCAAGACCACGGTGTTCAATACGCTGACCGGGCTGGATGTCCCGGTGGGCTTCGGAGGCGAGGTCCGTCTTGGAACGGTGCGGGTCCCCGACGAGCGGATCGACCGTCTCTCGGAGGTTTTCCAGCCCCGCAAGACCACCTACGCAGAGATGAGCTTCTGTGATGTCCCGGGGGAATACGGAGCGGACAAGAGGGGCCTCTCCCCCCGGGGACTCCAGCAGATCAGGGACCAGGAGGCCCTTTGCCTGGTCCTGCGAGACTTCGACAATCCTGCCCTGGAGGAGGATCTGGATCCGGCCCGTGACCTCGAGGCGTTTCACACCGAGTGTGTCTTCGCAGACCTGGAAATCGTCGATCGCCGGCTGGATCGGGCTCGGAGGGAACGAGCGGACGCGCAGGAGATTGCGGCCTTCGAGCTGATGCACGCCACGCTGGAGGACGAGAGGCCTCTCCGGTCCGTGCCACCGGAGCGGCTGAATCGGGAGTACCTCAAGGGCTACGGCCTGCTTACCGATCGGCCCCTCCTCGTCGCCTTGAACCGGAGCGAGGAGCGGGCGGCCGAGCCGCTCCCCACCGAGCTTGGGGATCGGATTGCTGAGCTAGGGGCGGCGGGAATGGTCCTCTCCGCCAGTGTGGAGGCCGAAATCGCGGGCCTGGACCCCGAGGACCAGTCCGCGTTCCTGGCGGACATGGGGCTCGAGGAGTCGGCCCTCTCCCGGTTCATTCGCACGGCCTACGGCCTCCTGGATTTGATCTCGTTCTTCACGGTGGGGGAAGATGAGGTTCGGGCGTGGACGATCCGAAGAGGTACCCGGGCTCGGACAGCCGCCGGCCGGATCCACTCGGACCTTGAGCGGGGGTTCATCCGGGCCGAGGTGACCCCGTACGAGGTATTCATGGAGTATGGCTCCGAGCAGGCAGTGAAGGACGCCGGCCGCCTCCAGGTCGAAGGCAAGGACTATGAGGTCGCCGACGGCGACATCATGCACGTCCGCTTCAACGTATAGATCCGCGATGCAGCGTCCCCCGGAACAGGCACTCCCGTCGCTCCTGAGGCCATGGCAGCGGAGGCTCCTCACCGCGGGCCTCGTTGTGGCGGGCTTCGTCCTGGCCAATACCCTCTACCTGCTTGTCATCCGCCTCACGGAGGCCGTCCGGGGAGGTGAGGAGGCGGCCGTATACGCTTCCCTCTCCCTCCTTCTCCAGACGATGGTGCTGGGCCACACGGCCGCCGGGTCCCTCCTGGTCCTGATCCTGCTTCCCTTCGTCATCGCACATCTGCCGGTGGTGTGGGCCCGTCGGCACCGGGAGAGTGTGATCTCTGGGATGGTGGCACTCGCCGCCGGGGTGCTGTTGGTGGTCACGGGTCTCTTCATCCTTACCGCGGCCGCCTCCGAGGCCAATCGCTGGGCCTGGTGGCTCCACGTGGTGTCGGCGGGGGTCCTGCCCGCCGGGTACGTCATCCACCGGGTCGTGGGCTACACTCGCCCCCCGCCCGCCCGATTCGGACGGTTTGCCGGGGCCGTGTCCGTCCTCGCCCTTGCTCTCCTCATGGCCCACGGCCTCGAGGCCGGCTACGGGTCGAGACCGGACCCCTCCGATCCGCCGGGAGGGGTCCCGGACCAGGCCCGGGGCCTGGCTGGCGGAGAGGCTCCCAGCGGGGGGTTCACGCCCGCTGGGTTCGTCCCCCCGTCGAGCCGGTTCTTCCCGTCCGCCGCTTCCACGGCCTCTGGCGGGCCGATGCCGGCACGCATCCTGGTCCCCGAGGGTGTGGAGCGCCTCGCAGCTCGGATTCGAGCTGAGGTGCAGGAGACGGGGTTCGCTGCCGAGACCGCCATCGGGGCAGAGCGATGCACCCGTTGTCACGCGGATATCGTGGCCCAGTGGCGCGCGTCGGCCCATCGGTTCGCGTCGTTCAACAACCCTTTCTACGAGGCCACGGTCACAGACCTCAGGCGGTCCGACGCCGCTGCCAACCCGTCGATCGAGGAGCATCTCCGGCAGGTCGGCGGCGGTCCCCTGGGGGGGGGAGTCGTGAAGAGTCGATGGTGCGCAGGATGCCACGACCCCGCGCTCATGCTGACCGGGCTCATGGACGGGGAGGTGGATCGAGCCACTCCCGAGGCCCAGGCCGGTCTGACCTGCATGGCTTGCCATGCCATCGAGAAGATCCACGGGGTGACCGGGAACGGGAACTACGTACTCGCCGACGGCGCAGGGGACCCCTACCTCTTCGGCGGTGCGGAGCCCGGATCGCTGGCGGAATTCCTTCACGATGCGGCGCTGCGGGCCCGTCCCGCCGCCCACAAGGCCTCGCTCCTCAAGCCGTTCTTTGAAACCGGGGAGTACTGCGCGACCTGCCACAAGGTGGCCCTGGACCGACCCGTCAACGACTACCGGTGGCTCCGGGGTCAGGACGAGTACGACAGCTGGCACGACAGCGGGATCTCCCGCAATGCCGCTCGCACGTTCTATCTCCCCGACGAGGCCAGGGTCTGCCAGGACTGTCATATGCCTCCCGAGCCGGCTCCCCTGGGAGACATGGCGGCGAGGAATGGGACGGTCCGGTCCCATCGCTTTCTCGCCGCCAACACGGCACTTCCGTTCCTCCGGGGAGACAGCGCCACCCTCCGCCGGACGGAGACGTTTTTGAGAGATGGGCGACTCCGTGTGGATCTCTTCGCATTGCGCCGGGGGGCTTCGGAGTGGGAGGGGGCCGCGGCTTCGGAGGCTGAGCGCGCGGGCGCGGACGGAGTGCCCGAGATGGGTTTGGACTGGGAGAAGGTCACCCTCCGTCCGGGGGAGCGTGTCGGGTTCGACGTGGTGGTGAGGAACCTGGGCGTCGGTCACGCTTTTCCCGGAGGGACCAACGACTCCAACCAGGGATGGTTGGAGTTCAGCGTGATGGACGAGGAGGGCCGGGTCCTGGGCCGGAGCGGGCACCTGGGGGACGACGGACACCTCGACCCCATGGCCCACGCCTACGGCGCCGTCCTCCTGGATGCCCGGGGGCAGCGCATAGACCGCCGGAATGGTCAGGACATTCGGGTCGCGGCGGCCACGAACGTGATCGGCCCGGGGACGGCCGACGTAGCCCGATTCGAGTTGCTGGTCCCAGAGGCTGCCCGCGAGGGAGTTCTCTCGGTTCGGGTGCGCCTCCTGTGGAGGAAGTTCAACCGGCCCTATACGGAGTTCGCGTATGCGATGAATCCCGAGGGATTTAAGGGGTTCGAGGCGGTCCCCGACCTGCCGGTGACGGAGATCGCCCGGGACGAGGTGCGCCTCGCCGTCGCGGGTGGGTCGGGGCCATCGGCTCCCGGAGGGGAGGGAGACGGGCTCGACGACTCCGGTTTCCCGACCTGGATGCGATTCAACGATTACGGGATCGCCCACCTGCTCCAGGGCAACACACGGCTGGCCGGCGCGGCGTTCAGCCGGGTCGCTCAACTGGCGCCGGACCTCCCGGACGGCCATCTGAACCTGGCCCGGACCGCCCTGGCCGCGGGGAACCTGGGCGATGCCTACGATCACCTGGAGGCTGTGGAGGCCCTGAATGCCGGCGACCCCCGGGCCGCGTGGGTGTGGGGTGTGGTCCTACAGGAGGACGGACGCTACGAGCAGGCGGCCCAGGCCTTCCGGAGGGTACTCGAGGCGTTTCCCGCGGATCGGACTGCCTGGAGGAACCTGGGCCGGACGCTGTACCTGGACCGGAGGCCGGAGGAGGCCATTCAGGCATTCGATCGAGTGCTGGAGATCGATCCGGAGGACCGGATCGCCCACTACTTCCGCATGTTGGCTCTCAGGGTCGCCGGGCGCCCGGAGGAGGCCGCCTTGGCGGAGGCCGCATTCGGCCACTACCAGATCGACGAATCGGCCCAGGCCCTCAGCCGGGCGTTCCGAGATGCGAATCCGGGGGTGAACCTCATGGCCCAGCCCCTCCACTCCCACGCTGTGACGGCCGTGGGCGGAGACCCCGAGGACGGGAGGCCGGAATGAGGATCGCGTCGGTCGTCTTTCTGGGGATCACGGCCTCCCTCATGGGCTGTGGGGGTGGCGAGGAGCCGGCCCAGGGAGAGGCGCCATGGGCCGGAGGTCCGGGGGGCCAGGGCTGGCAGGCGGAGCGGGACGACGGGCCCGGATTCGTGTTCGTCGATGTGACCCGATCCGCCGGGATCGATTTTACGCATGTGACCGGGGCGTTCGGGGACAAGTGGATGCCCGAGACCCTCGGGAGCGGGGGTGGATTCCTGGATTACGACGGGGACGGGCGACTGGACTTGTTCCTGGTCAACTCCGCCGAGTGGCCCGGCCGGGAGACCGGCCCCCCGGCCCATTCCCGGCTCTACCGGAATCTGGGTGACGGGACCTTCCGGGACGTGAGCGCGGCCACGGGCATCGACCGGCTCACTGCCGGCACCTATGGCATGGGCTCGGTCTTTGGCGACTATGACGGAGACGGCGATGCGGACATCTACGTCACGGCCGTGGGGGAGAATTTGCTCCTGGAGAACCGGGAGGGACGGTTTCTCGCGGTGGCGGGGGCCGGAGGAGCGACGGGGAGTCCGCCCGGGAGTGCTGGATCGGGATCATGGTCCACGGCCGCGGCCTGGCTCGACGCGGATCGGGACGGGTTCCTGGACCTTCTCGTCTGCAACTACGTCCGCTGGACTCCCGAGACCGATCTGTTCACCACCCGGGACGGGGTGACCAAGTCCTACGCCACGCCCGAGCACTACGACGGTGAGAGCTGCAGGCTCTACAGGAACCGGGAGGGCGCCGGGTTCGAGGACGTCACCGCCGACGCTGGATTGGAGAACCCCGACGGGAAGTCCCTGGGGGTGGTGGTGGAGGATTTCGACGACGACGGGTGGCCTGACGTATTCGTGGCCAACGACATGCAGCCGAACTTCCTCTATATGAATGACGGGGACGGCACCTTCAGCGATGCCGCCCTCTCGGCCGGGGTGGCCTTCGACGAGTTTGGCCGGGCCCGGGCCGGCATGGGGGTGGACGTGGCGGACGTGGCGGGCTCGGGTGAGGTCTCCATCGCCATCGGGAACTTCTCCAACGAGCCCCTTTCCCTCTACACGCCCGTCGGGGGCGGAGTTTTCCAGGACCTGGCCGGCTCGGCCCGACTCACCCGACCCACGCTGCTTCCCCTCACCTTCGGCGTGGCCTTCGTGGACCTGGACCTGGACGGATTCCAGGACCTGGTAACGGTAAACGGGCACATCGAGCCGGAGATCGGCCGGATCAGTCGGGAACTGGAGTTCGAGCAGCGGCCCCAGGTCTTCCGGAACACGGGGCGCGGGGGTTTCGTCGAGGCGACCCAGCGTGCCGGGGAGGACTTCTCCCGCCCCGCCGTCGCCCGGGGACTCGCCTTCGGGGATTACGACGAAGACGGGGACCCGGACCTCCTGATCACGGTGAACGGCGGTTCCCCGCGCCTGTTGCGGAACGATACGCCGAGCGAGACTCTGGGAAACTGGACGGGCGTCCGGCTGGAGGGGGCGGCCCCCAACCGGGACGCGGTGGGTGCCACCGTGACTCTGTACGTGGGGGACCGGACCCTCCGCAGGTCGGTCAGGGCCGGCTCCTCGTATCTTTCCCAATCCGCCATGAATCCGGTCCTTTTCGGATTGGGGGAGGCGGAGGCTGCCGATTCCATCGTGGTCCGCTGGCCTCGGGGCGGGCGCACGGTCTCGGCGGGTCCGTTCCCGGCGGGGACCACGGCTGTGGTCCGTGAGGACGGACCGAGTACCGGAGACATGCAGTAGCGCGAAGGCCGACGGAAACGAACACGGAGGTGACGGTGAGGTTCGCCCTTGTTGGATCGCTGATGCTGATTTCCGGACTCACCATGGTCGCGGGGTGTGAGCCGGGGACCGACGCCTCGACGGACGGCGCCCTGGCCACCGACATCCTCCGGGCCCGGACCCTGGGCCTGTCCTATCTCCAGCAGGACCGCTTGGAGGAAGCCGAGGCCGAGTTCGTCCGCCTTTCCCAACTGGCTCCAGAAGAGGCCGCCGGCCCGGCCAACCTCGCCCTGGTCGCCCTCCGGTTGGGAGACCTGGAGGAGGCCGAGCGACTCGCCCGCGACGCAGTGTCCAGGGCCCCCGAAGATGCCACGGTTCGCCTGGTCCTGGCCGCGTCCCTGGAAGCCGGAGGGCGGACGGACGAGGCGGCCGAAGAGCACAGGCGGGTTCTCGAGATCGATCCCGGCAACCTCAGGGCTCTTTGGGCGCTGGCGGGGGGCGAGGGGGATCGGGAGTCCTTCCTCGGTCCACCTGATCGGCTCGAGCTTCTGACCCTGGTCCTGGAACGAGCGCCAGGAAGCCTCCCCGCCCGGTTCGAGTTGGTGGATCTGCACCTCTCTCGAGGGGATGCCGAGGCGGCCGCGATCCAACTCGAGGAGATCCGGGCCCTGGTGCCCGAATTCCGCGGCGAGGGCGAAGGGCTGTTCGAGACGGCGCTCGGCGCCGCCCGGGCGGAAGACATCCCCCTCGCCACGAGCCAGGCCGGGCGACTCCATGACCTGACGCGCCTGGATCCCCTCTACCAGTCGGGATTGGACCGCCTGCGCGGCCCCCTGGGAGAGGCGACCGGGTTCGCCGCCCTGGCCTTCAGCCACGAGCTCAGGCTCGACGTGCCCGACGAAGCGGCGGTGCTGGGGGCCCTGCGGTTCCGGGACGCCACCGAGTTCTCCCAGTTGGGTGCGATGGTGGGTGAGCCCATCGTCGACGGGACTTCCGTCGAAGACAGGATACCCACGGTCTCGGTGGAGGACTTCGACGGAGATGGCGATCAGGATCTTTACGCCTGGATCCCCGGCGGGACTTCCGGGCGAAGCCATCTCCTGCGCAACGATCTCGGGCGGTTCGTCGACGTGACCCCAGAGGGCTTCGGGGCTGCCGGCCCGGTCCGCCAGGCCACCTTCGTGGACCATGACGGGGACCGGCTGCTGGACCTGCACCTCGTCGCCGCGGGCCCGGACCGACTCTACCGGAACCAGGGCGACGGGACCTTCGCCGACGTATCGGGGGAGGTGGGCCTGGCGGACCCCGGCGACGGCGTCTCAGGAGCATTCGCGGACCTGGATCACGATGGAGACCTGGACCTCTTCCTGGCGAACCGGGATGGCAGTGTGTTCTACCGGAACGACGGAGGCGGTGGGTTTGCGTCGGTTCCCGGCGCCCTGGGGGCGGAGGGGCTCGTAGGGGTGACCGATCTGGACTTCGGGGACTTCGACGACGACGGAGACCTGGACCTGGTCGCTGCCACCGGCGACGGCGGGATCGTCCTCCTCGAGAATCGGCGGCAGGATGTCCTCGTACTCCGGCCGGGGAGGGATCTGGGGGTGGCGGGCGGCGCCTCGGCGGTGGAGGCAGAAGACTACGACAACGACGGATTGCCCGATCTCCTCGTCACTCGCGGCGGGTCCGCCCCGGCCCTCTTCCGGAACGACGGCGGCGGAGGCTTCGAGGCCGACCTCGCCGCCACGGAAGCGGTGCCGGGCACGGCCCGGGCCGCCCGCTTCCTGGACTTCGACAACGACGGGTGGTTGGACCTGGTCACCGGTGGAACCGCCGGGCCGGCGCTCCTCCACAACGAGGGCCCCGGTTCTTTCAGGGACTTGACCGCAGAGGTGCTTTCGGCGGGTGCGGAGGGGTGGGATGCTCCCCTTCCCCTGGCGGTCGCCGACTACAACGAAGACGGGGACCTGGACGTGCTCGTGGGGTCGGATGGAGGGCTTCGCCTGCTCCGGAACGATGGAGGGAATCTCAACCATCACGTCTCCCTGGATCTGGTGGCCAGGGGCCCGGGCAGCGGAAAGGTCAACACGTTCGCGGTGGGCTCAATGGTGGAGATGACGGCCGGAGACCTCTATCAATCCCGGACCGTGCGTGGGCCGCGAACCCATCTGGGGCTGGGGAGCCGACTCAAGGCCGACGTGATCCGCATCGTCTGGACGAACGGTGTCCCCCAGTACCTCTACTTCCCCGGGACGGACCAGGAGCTCATCGAGAGTCAGGAACTCAAGGGATCCTGCGCCTTCGTCTACGGCTGGAACGGCGAGGGCTACGAGTTCCTCACCGACGCGACCTGGCGAAGCGCCCTCGGTATGCCCCTTGGAATCATGGCCGGGGTGGCGACCGGGGCCACGAGGATCTACGCGCCCCCGGCTTCCTCCACCGAGTACCTGCGACTGCCCCCGGGGAGTCTCGTCCCCCGGGACGGCAAGTATCAGCTCCAGATCACGGAGGAGCTCTGGGAGGTAGCCTACATGGACGAGGTCAAGCTCCTCGCCGTGGACCATCCGGACTCGGTGGAGTTCTTCGTGGACGAGAAGTTCGTTCCGCCCTCGCCCCCGCGCCTTGCCCTGTACCGGGTCGGAGAGCGACTGCCGCCCGTGAGGGCCACCGACGGTAGCGGGAGCGACGTGGGCGACCTCCTGTCCGCCAGGGACTTCCGCTACGTGTCCGACCTCCGGGCGCGACGGTACCAGGGAATCGTGGCGCCCCACGAGATCGTGATGGAGCTCCCTGAGTCCGTGGCTCGGGCAGAGCGCCCCTTCCTCTTCCTCCAGGGTTGGATATTCCCCTCGGACGCAAGCATCAACGTGGCCGTGTCTCAGGGGGACGGTCCCCCGGTGATGTCCCCGAGGCTGGAGGTCCCGGATGGCCGGGGCGGGTGGAAGACGGCGATCCCGGACATCGGGTTCCCCTCTGGGAAGAACAAGACGGTCGTGGTGGACCTGGGGGGGCTGCTGGTGCCCGACGCCCCCCGGGTTCGCATCCGGACCAACGTCCAGATTTATTGGGACCACGCCTTCTTCGCCGTGGGCGACGTGGCGGGACCGGATCTTCAGGCGGACGCCGAGACCGCCGTGTCCGCGCTCTCCGGCGCACGCACCGGATCCGATGGGATGGGGGCCGGGGACGCCATGAACGGCGGGGACGGAGATCTTCGGGTCCAGTTGCTCCAGGCGCTGAGCGCGGACCTCCACTACCGCGGCTTCTCCCGTGAGTACCGGAAGGGGGGGCGTTTCGGGCCCCATTGGTTCGAGTACGACGATGTCTCCAGCGAGAACCCCTGGCTCCCCATCCGGGGCCGCTACACCCGATTCGGGGACGTGCTTCCCCTGCTCGGATCCTCGGACGACATGTACGTGGTCATGGCGCCGGGGGACGAGATGACGGTGGAGTTCGACGCTGAGATTCCGCCGCCGCCACCGGGGTGGACCCGCACCTTCCTGCTTTACACGGACGGGTGGATCAAGGACGCGGACATGAACACCGCAACCGGCAACACGGTGGAACCGCTCCCCTTCCATGCCCAGAGCGAGTATCCCTACGGGGTCGGTGAGGCGTATCCCACGGACGCCGAGCGTCGGGAGT
Organism: Gemmatimonadota bacterium; assembly: GCA_039591855.1. Taxonomy (GTDB): domain Bacteria; phylum Gemmatimonadota; class Gemmatimonadetes; order Longimicrobiales; family Gaopeijiaceae; genus JBDHCV01. The sequence goes on from JBDHCV010000009.1 coordinate 86,573, forward strand.
TCGTGGACCGCTATCTGACCCGAGAGGTGACGGGGTCCATGAGGGGCCTCGGCCCCTACGGGGTGCCTGCGGGGAACTGAATCGGTTCGAACTCCAGGGGTTCTGCGTCGGGAGCGCCTTCCCGGATTCGGTAGGCGGAGTCCAGGGCCAGGCCGTCGTAGCGGTCCACGCGGCCACTGGCGGGCCAGGCCACCTCCACGAATTCGATCTCGGTGGCGGCCCCGAGCCCGATCTCCTGGAGGAGACTGTTGGCCCCGAAGCTGGAGCCCCCGCTCACCACGCGATGGACCCCTCTTCCGCCCTCGGGGGTCGCGATCCGAACCCGGATCCGTGCCCCGATGGCCGAGCGGTTCGAGTCCCGGCCCTCCAGTCTTAGTGTGAGCCAACGGTGGCTCGACCCGGGATTCTCGAAAAGGGAGTTCCGGGCCAGGTCGGCCTCGAACGCCCCGCCCATGGCGATGTAGACGTCCTGGTCCCCGTCTCGGTCCAGGTCTCCGAAGGCCACCCCGTGGCCCTTGCCCAGGTGCCCGAATCCCCCGGGGGCGGTGACCTCCCGGAAGCGCTGGCCCTGATCGTTTCGGAACATCCGGTTCGGGACGATGGTCTGGAGGTTGGCCTCACCCGTGCCCAGGTAGAGATCCTCGAAGCCGTCGTTGTCCAGGTCCCCGAAATTGGAGCCCATGGTGAGGAGCACCCGGTCCATGGCGCTGGCATCGGTCACGTCCTGGAACCGGCCGTCGCCCAGATTCCTGTACAGGCGCGGGGTCTCGCCCCCGTGGGGGAGGCCCAGGTACTCCCCAGCCAGGTCCCCTACCGTGCCCCGATAGCCGGACACGAAGATGTCGAGCCAGCCGTCGTTGTCGTAATCCCAGAACCAGGTGGGGAAGCTGGCCAGGGGCTCGGCCACGCCGGCCTGCTCCGTGACCTCGGAGAAGGTGGGGAAGCCGCCCGGGCCCGGGCCCAGATTTCGGAGCAGGACGTTGGGCTGTGAGAGGCGAGAGAGGTAGAGGTCCTGCCACCCGTCGTTGTCCATGTCCCCCCAGGCCGCCCCCTTCACGAAGCCTACCACGTCGACGCCGACCGCCGCCGCCATCTCGGTGAAGGTCCCGTCCCCGTTGTTCCGGAAGAGCTGGCTCGGGATGCTCCGGTCCGGCTGGGACTCGTTCCCGATGAACAGGTCCAGCCAGCCATCGTTGTCGAAGTCCCCCCAGGCGCCGGCCTGGGTCGGGAGTTCGGCGAGGAGCCCGGCGGCCTCGGTCACGTCTTCGAAAGTGCCGTCGCCGTTGTTCCGGAGCAGGGAGTTCGGTTCTCCGTACGAGGTCCAGGCCCCGCGGAGGACCAGGATGTCGAGCCAGCCGTCATTGTCGTAATCGGCCTGGGCCATGTTGAGGCCGCCGGTGATCCCACGAAGGCCGGAGGCCACGGTTACGTCGCTGAATCCGAGGGGGCCGTCGTTTCGGAAGACTCGGATCTGGTCCCGGAGATGCCAGGAGGAGGCGACGAGGTCCAGGTCGCCGTCCAGATCCAGGTCGTCCATGATCGCCCCCCCGGCGTGCCCCATCTCGTCCACGCCGAGAGCTCCCGCCACGTCCGGGAATCGGGGCAGGGGGAACTCGTTTCCGATGAGGTCCGGTGGGATGAGGTGAGCCTCGGGTACTCCCTCCGGATAGTCTCCGACCATCATGTGGGAGAGGTTCAGGAGCCATCGCAGGGCCAGATTGTCGGGTTGGCTGTCGGTAAGGAGGCGATAGATCTCGGCCGCCGACTCCGCGTGGTCCCGGGCCGGGCCGTCTCGAGGCTCCAGGGGAAAGAGGCAGGGCTCGGACCGTCCGTCGAGGAGACAGTTCTCCCGCCCCCACATCCGCATGTGCGCCAGTCCCAGGGACTCCACGATGGCCAGACGCAGGGCCGGGGACACGGCGCTTCCCAGGGTGGAGAGCTCCGAAACCAGGTCCTGGAGTTCCACCACGGCGTCCTCGGGCCGCCCGCTCCGCATGGCTTCCCGGGCCTCCATGGCCCGGGCAGCGATCCGGCCCTCAGGCGTGTCGGGGGCGTCGTCCAGGCTCTCGGTGCGGCTGGATGCGGACATGGCGTAGGGATGGCTCTGGGACTCGATCTCCTGAGCGAGCTCCGCGAGCCGGTTCGCCATGGCGACCGTTCCCTCACCTCGCCACTCTTCGCTCTCGCAGCCTGCCAGGAAGAGGAGGAGTCCGGCGAACGGGAGACCGAGGAGGGCGGGTCGGATCTGTGAGCGGCGCGGTGTCATGGATCACTCTTTTGGGAAGGCCCGATTCGACGGCCTGGGCGACGCGGTACGATCCCCTTCCCGCCGCCGCCCGGAACGTGGCGGATTGGGTCCCAGCCCCACAAGACCGACCGAGTTGCGCCCGTGGGGGCCCGGGTCTATTCATGGCCACGCCGATCCGGGTGGCTCCGGAACGCCAGCCCTATTCCCCATCGAGCCATGCACCGCTCCTCCCCCTTTCTACTCGCATTCGTCCTCCTCGTCACCGCCTGTGACGCGCCGTCTCTGCCCCAGTGGGTGGACGCCGATGACCATCGCTGGCGGCCTCTCGAAGTGCCTTCCAGAGGGGAGGTCGGGTTCACGTCCATGGGATCCCGTCGCACAGGGGTGGATTTCTCGAACCGACTGGACCAGGAGTTGGCTCTGGAGAACGAGCATCGGCTGATCGGGTCGGGCGTCACCCTCGGCGACGTGGACGGGGACGGGTGGACCGACATCTACCTGGCTCGGCTCCAGGGGCCCAACGTCCTCTATCGGAATCTGGGAAACTGGCGGTTCGAAGACGTCACGGAGGGCTCGGGCACCGCGCTGGCAGACCGCTTCTCAACGGGCGCCGCAATGGCGGATCTGGACGGGGACGGGGATCCGGACCTGGTGACCACGTCCCTCGGTGGTCCGGACGCCGTCCTCCTCAACGACGGGGCGGGACGCTTCACGGAGCTGCCGGACGCCGGCCTCGCCCCGGGTCTGGGGAGCAGCACCGCCACCCTGGCCGACGTGGACGGCGACGGGGACCTGGATCTCTACGTCGCGGCGTACAAGGCGGAAAGCGCCAGCGACGTGCTGCGAATGCTGGAGCGGCCCCTGTCGGACATCACCGGGGGGCAAACCGACTCGCTGGTGGTGGCCCCGGAATTCCGTGACCACTACCGAGTGGAAATGCGGGACGGGCGGCAGATGGTGGTGGAGCAGGCCGACGTGGATCGACTCTACCTCAACGACGGCACCGGCCGGTTCGAACCGGTCTCGTGGACCGGCGGCGCCTTCCTGAATGGGGTCGGGCGTCCCCTGGAGGAAGATCTGGACGATTTCGGTCTGGCCGCCCGGTTCTACGACGTGGACCGGGACGGGAACGTGGACCTCTACGTCTGCAACGACTTCGACGACCCGGATCAGCTCTGGCTCGGGCTTGGAGACGGGACGTTCCGGGCGGCCCCGGCCCTCGCCCTTCGGACCACGCCCCACGCGTCCATGTCGGTGGACTTCGCCGACGTGGACCGGGATGGCTCGGTGGACATCTTCGTGGCCGAGATGCGGACCCGGGACCACTCCCGCTGGCTGAAACACGTCCCCTTTCAGCGGCGGTTGAGGAAACCGGTGGGTGTCATGGAGGATCGGCCGCAGATCCAGCGAAACGTCCTCTTCCTCAACCGGGGCGACGGCACCTTCGCGGAGGTCGGTGAATACGCAGGCGTGGACGCATCGGATTGGACGTGGACGTCCATGTTCCTGGACGTGGACCTGGACGGGTACGAGGACCTACTCGTGGCCAACGGCTACTCCCGGGACACCCAGCACGGAGACGTGGTGGACGAGATCACCTCCCTCCAGGGGCAGGCCGACAGCCGAGAGCTCAAGCGGCTCTACCCCCCGCTCGCCACCGCCAACGTGGCATTCCGCAACCGGGGTGATCTCACCTTCGTCGAGGTGGGCGAAGCCTGGGGTTTCGGCGTGGCCGAGGACATCTCCCACGGCATGGCGGCCGGGGATCTGGACGGGGACGGCGACCTGGATCTCGTGGTCAATCGACTGGGGGACCCCGCGCTTCTCCTCCGCAACGACGCCACCGCGCCCCGTCTGGCCTTGCGGCTGAAGGGGGTCGGTGGGAACACGGCGGGGGTGGGAGCCCGGGTGCGGATGGTGGGAAGTGAGGGATTGCCGGACCAGGAGCGCCAGATTTCGGCCGGTGGCCTCTATCTGTCGGGATCGGAGCCGCTGCTGACCTTCGCCGCGGGGAGGGGCGACTCCCTGAGGGTGGAGGTCGACTGGCCCGGTGGTGAACGGACGGTCATGGAGGGAATAGAAGCGGACCGGCTGTACGAGGTTTACCGGCCGGCCGGAACCAACGGGGTGCTGGAGGAGCCCTTGGCGTCCTCTGGGGCCGAACCCGGGCCCCTCTTCACCGATCGAAGCGGGCTCCTGGAGCACACGCACCCGGAAGCCGACTTCGACGACTTCCTTCGACAGCCCCTCCTGCCGTACCAGCTCAGTCGCCTGGGCCCGGGTGTCAGTTGGATCGACGTGGACCGGGACGGAGATCCCGACCTGGTGGTGCCGCCCGGAGGCAGCGGCGCCTTGTCCTTCCTCAGGAACGACGGCACGTCGTTCACCGAGGTGCCGCTCCCGGACGCTTCATCCGCGTCACCCCTGGATCGGACTGCGGCCGTGGCGCTGCCCGGGCCGGATGGGCCGAGAATCGTGTTTGGCCAGTCCAGCTACCGGGCCCGGACGGTGGAGGAGGCCCAGGTGCTGCCCGCCGCGGTCGTGGCGGCGTCGGGTGCCGGATCGGTCCTGGAGCTGGAGACCGGCGGACTGAGTAGCACGGGCCCCGTGGCGGTGGCGGACGTGGACGGGGACGGTGTGTTGGAGTTGTTCGTCGGGGGCCGGATGATCAAGGGTTTCTACCCGCTGCCGGCCTCCTCAATGGTCTTTCGGGACGGCCCGACCGGGCTCCGGCCCGATTCGTCCCTCGTCTCCCTCCTGGAGGAGGTGGGGATGGTTTCGGGCGCCGTGTTCTCCGATGTGGATGGCGACGGCGACCCCGACCTGATCCTGGCTCTGGAGTGGGGGACGGTCCGCCTGCTCGTCAACGAGGGGGGGAGGCTCACCGACCGGACCGACGCATGGGGACTGGCGGAGCTCGAGGGGCGTTGGAACGGAATCGCCACCGGCGACTTCGACTCCGACGGCCGCCCGGACCTGGTGGTGACCGGATGGGGGCGGAACGTCCGGTTCGCGCCGAGTGAGGACAGACCGGTGGTTCTATATCACGCCGACCTGGACGGGAACGGGACGTGGGACCTGATCCCGACCCAGGCCCAGGCGGCCGACGGCGTGCTCAGGACCCTGGAGGGCTACGATCGGCTCAGACGCGCCATTCCATCGCTCAGGAGCCGCCTCCCCACCTTCGAATCCTACGGCGAGGCATCCCTCCAGGAGATCCTGGGAGTGGAGGAGGTGTTCGGGCGGACAGCCCGGCGCTTCGAGCATCTGGTGCTCATGAACCGGGACGGCCGCTTCGAGGCCCGAGCCCTCCCGGCTCCGGCCCAGATTGCCCCCGCCACGGGGGTGGCGGTGGGTGACCTGGACGGGGACGGGAATGAGGACGTGTTCCTTGCCCAGAATTTCTTCCCCACACACCTGGATCAACCCCGCTTCGACGCGGGGCTCGGCCTGGTGCTGCTGGGGAATGGCGCCGGCGGCTTCGAACCCCTTTCTGCCGCCGAGTCGGGCGTGCGGATTTTCGGGGACCAGCGGGGCGCCGCCGTGGCGGATTTCGACGGCGACGGTCGGCTGGATGTGGCTGTCGCTCAGAATGGCGCTCGGACCCGCCTGTTCCGGAACGTCGGTGCCTCGCCCGGACTTCGCGTGCGACTGGAGGGCCCACCCGGGAACCCTGACGCCATCGGGGCCACGATTCGTGTCGAATACCTGGACGGTCCGGGCCCGGCTCGGGAGGTGCAGGGAGGTTCGGGTTATTGGTCGCTGAACGGCACCACCCAGGTCATGGGGCTCCGAGCCGCGCCGGTCGCGGTGCTCGTGCTGTGGCCGGGAGGGGGAGAGTCCAGGGTGGAGGTGGACGCCGGGGCCCGCACGATCACCGTACGAGCCCCCTGAAGCGATTCCCATCCGGGACCGAGTCCCCATCCCGGCCGCCCCCCTACCCCCGGGGCGACGGCCGGACTCGAGCAGCCTCTACATCTCGACGAGGCCCGCCCGCCGCAGGACTTCGATGTAGTTGAAGATCGCCTGGAGATCCGACGTGTTCCGGCTCTGGGCGTCCAGGGCCTTCTTGATATCCAGCACGCTCCGGGTCCCGTCGATCAACAGTCGGAGCTCCCCCGTGTTGGCCACGCCGTCGAAGGGCAGATCGGCCAACTCCGCCTCGGGAACCGCCTGGAGGTGTCGCTGCCATCCCCGGTACCCGTCTCGCTTGACCAGCGCAGTCGGGCGAGGGACGCTGCTCTCCGCCCGGACCTCCATTTCACTGAGGGCCAGGCTGGCCGGTGACACACCCAGGCCCGCGGCGACGACGGCCATGTGGGCGTCCAGGGCCGTGAGGTGGGCCTGGGCCACCGAGCGCAGGGTCTGGTCCATCACCGCCATGTGGGCGCCCACCGCCTCGCCGTCATCGGCCAGCTGAAGGACGGTGGCCAGGGTCGCCGACTCGTTTGCCAGGCCCGCCTCCACGTGCGCCCGGGCCCAGCGATACGACTGGTTCAGGTCCGGGCCCGTGGCATGGTTGAGGCGTTCCAGGCCCATGACGAACTGGTGCCCCAGGCGGCGGGTGCCGTTGCTGGCGATCTCCCCCGCCAGACGCATGGCCATGGCGTCATCCGCGGCCGCCACCGTATAGGCTCCCGCGGCTGCGATGATCACCACCCGCTTGAGCTGGGTGGGGTCCGACTTGTCCGGGCGATCCCCCGAGGTGTGATACCACTGGTCCGGCCACGCGATCATCATGATGCCCGGCACCTGGACACCCCAGTCGTTGAAGACCATGTGATCCGAGGAGCCGTAATGGGTCTCGATACTGTAGTAGAACGGCTCGTCGGCGCCGGAGGGCGCTACGATCCGTCGCGGAACGAGGGGGAAGTCCCGCCGGTTCTGGATCCGCTCCCGATTCCCCTCTCCCACGAAGCGGTAGTAGTTCTCCATGACGTCGTTGATGAAGTGGGGACCGCCGTAGGTGGTCCGCACCAGGGTCATGAACCCTTTGTTCAGGCTCAGCCATTCCCCGACCATATCCAGGTTGATATTGGCCAGCGTGCGCTCCATGAGCTCCTTGTTGGCCACGACCCACGGACCCGTCCCTGAATACTCGGGTCCCCAGAGGAACCGAATGGTCCTCCGGGGCCTGGGGATGCGTCCGTCTTCGATGAGCGTGTGAAGCGTTCGGGCCACCTCGAGCAGCGCCGCGCTCCCCGAGAGATTGTCGTTGGCGCCCTGCTTGACGTACCCCTCGAAGAGATGGGCCGAGAGGATGATCTCGGGAGCCTCGGGGTCGGTGCCCGGGATGTAGGCCACGGGATCTGGCATTTCGTAGGACCGCATGGTCGCTTCCACCTGAGCGTGCACCGTGATGGTCTCGCCGCGCAGCAGGCGGGTCTTGAGCGTCTCGGCTTCCCGAGGAGGGATGAAGAATCCGAAGCAGCCGCTTCCGGCCGGCGCACCCCGCGATCCTACGCCGCTCCATGGGATCTGGAGCGGATCGAAGTGGGGCCGGGAGTTACCGATGGCCACCACGCCCAGGGCTCCCCGTTCCCGGCATGCCAGGCGGGCCGCGCCCCCGATGGATCCGTCCGTGACCGCGATCTTGCCCGCCACTCCGGCGGCTTCGACCTCCGCGGCCGTCCCCGACCCGACCCAGACCAACTCGGCGGTGACGTCGGCGTCGGTGCTCCCGTTGGCCAGCATGGCCCTGAGATCCTGGTAGGACGCCAGCTTCCGTCGCAGAGGAGATACTTCCCACAACTCT
>JBDHCV010000010.1:0-90099 GCA_039591855.1 Gemmatimonadota bacterium
TCCCCCGGCCACAAGGGACTCCTTGTTCGCCAGGGCGAGCCGCTTGCCCGCGAGAAGGGCCTCCAGGGTAGCACGAAGTCCTGCGGCCCCCACCAGGGCATTGACCACCACGTCCACGTCCACGCCCTCGCCTCCAGCGACCCGGGCCACGGCCTCGGCCCCGAACGCCCACTCGGTGGCGCCGCTGCCGGCGGGCGCCTCCCCTTCTACCGCTCCGTCGGGATGGGCGAGAACCGCCACCTCAGGACCGAACTCACGCACCTGCTCCGCGAGCGCGGTCCGGGAGCGGTTGGCGGTGAGGGCCGCGACACGGAACCGATTCGGATGCCGCCGGATCACCTCGAGCGCACTCCGGCCGATCGAGCCTGTGGACCCGAGGATGGCTACCCTGATCATCCCAGCATCGCCACCAGGACCATGACGGCATAGAACGCGGGCAGGTTGAAGAGCACGGCGTCGAACCGGTCCAGCACCCCCCCGTGTCCGGGGAGCAGCGAACCCGAGTCCTTGACGCCGGCCTCCCGCTTGATCACCGACTCCGCCAGGTCCGCTACCTGCGCCACCGCTCCGAGCACGAGCCCCACCAGGGCTCCCTCTGCCGCCCCCAATCCCCAAACCGGGATGGAGTGGAGCGCCGCTCCTGCGATGGCGGCGCCGGTGATGGCGGACACAAGGAGTCCCCCGATGCTGCCCTCGACCGTCTTCTTGGGGCTGACCGAGGGAATGAGCTTCCGACGGCCGAACCGCATTCCGGAGAAGTAGGCCCCACTATCTCCCATCCACGTGACCGTGATCGGAAAGATGAGGAGCAGCGGGCCGGCCCATTCGCCCAGCGGACCCGTGCCTCCCCCCACCTGGGGAAGCGCGTGGAGGAGCGGGGCGAATGCCAGCGCCCCCCCCACGTAGAGAAACCCCGCCACGGTGCCCGAGGCCGCCGTCATAGGAGACCCGTCCGGACCCCGTCGGAAGACCGCCAGGCCCATGGAAACCAGGATGAGCAGCATGGTGAGCGCCCATCCGGCTATGGCCAGCTCGTCGATGTGGGGCCGCCACGTGGCGAACCCGACGAGGATCGCCGCCGCCGGAGCCCCCAGCGCACTAAACGGGCGACCCGACGTGAGCCCCGCCATCTGGTAGAACTCCCGAGCCCCGAGGAAGGCGATCAGCGCAAGGACCACACCCAGGACCCAGCCCCCCACATAGATGAGCAGGATGCCGATGGGGATTCCAACCGCCGCGACAGCGACGCGACGTCCCAGGTCACCGGCGGCCATCAGAGAGCCTCCACCCGACCGAACCGCCGCTCCCGTCGCTGGAAATCCAGGATCGCCTCGAAGAGATCCTCCCGCGTGAACTCGGGCCACGGTACCGCCGTGATGTGGAGTTCGGTGTAGGCAAGCTGCCAGAGAAGGAAATTGCTGATCCTGACCTCACCCGAGGTGCGAATCAGGAGGTCCGGGTCCGGGATTCCGGCGGTGAAGAGGTGGTCTCCGAAGCTCTGCTCGGTCACGTCTTCCAGGGCCATCGATCCCGCGGCCACCTCCTGGGCGATCGCCCTCGCGGCCCGGACGATTTCTTCCCGGCCGCTGTAGGAGATCATCAGATTCAATCGGAGCCGCTCTCCCGCGGCCGTACTGGATTCGATTCGCTCGATGGCCTTCCGGGTGCCCGAATCGAGACGTTCACGCTCTCCAAGGACCCGTACCTGTACCCCTTCCTCCCGCAGCTGGCTGCGCTCTCGCTCGGCGTAGAGCCGAAGTAGGGCCATGAGAGCCCCGATCTCACGGTCGGGACGCTGCCAGTTTTCCGTGGAAAACGCAAAGAGGGTGAGGATATCCACGCCCGCTTCGATCGCCCCTTCCACCACGTCCCGAACCGATCGCATGCCCTCCCGATGGCCCACGTACCTGGGCAAGCCCCGCTGCCGTGCCCACCGCCCGTTCCCGTCCATGATCACGGCTACGTGGGACGGCAGGTCTCCGTGGAGACGGATCGATGCGAGGCGGTCAGAGGACATTTGAGTCGAGGTGGGTGGCCGATCGAAGGGAATCAGACCTGCAACACCTCGTGCTCCTTATGGCCCAGGAGCTCGTCGATCTTCCCGATGTAATCGTCCGTCAGCTCCTGGATCTTGTCCAGCTCCCGGCGGCCGTCGTCCTCACCGACCTCATGATCCTTCATGCGGGTCTTCACCCGGTCCCGGGCTTCGTGCCGGGCGTGCCGGATCGAGACCTTGCCCTCCTCGGCCATCTTGTGGAGGAGCCGGACGAACTCCTGCCGGCGCTCCTCGTTCAGCGGGGGAACCGGAACGCGAATCACGTTCCCGTCATTGGAAGGGTTGAATCCCAGGTCGGCGGTGCGGATGCCCTTTTCGATGTCGGCCATGAGAGACCGATCGAAGGGCTGGACCATGATCAGGCTCGGCTCCGGCGTGGAAACCGTGGCCACCTGGTTCAACGGCATCTTTCCGCCGTAGGCCTCGACCCGGACCGTGTCGAGCAGGCCGGGCGTGGCCTTGCCGGTTCGAACCGTGGCGAACTCGCGCTTGATAGCATCGAGCGCGTCCTCCATGTGCTTCTTGGCCTCGTTGTACGACAGCATCTTCGCTCCTTCTCGTCGTCCGTCCCGCCCCGAGGCGGGAATCGCTCAACGCTCTAAGACACCAACGTCCCGGGGTTCGCTCCCCGGATCGCAGCCACCACGGTACCGGACCGTTCCAGGTCCAGTACGATGATCGGCAGGTTGTTGTCCTTGCACAGGGAAACCGCAGGCCCGTCCATGACGGCGAGCTCCCGAGCCACGACCTCCTGGAACGAGATCGACGGGATGAACTCTGCCTCCGGGTCCTTCTGGGGATCCGCCGTGAAGACTCCCTTGACCTTGGTGGCCTTGATCACCACCTCCGCCTCCATCTCGATGGCCCGGAGGGCGGCGGCGGTGTCGGTGGAAAAGTAGGGATTTCCGGTCCCGCCCGCGAAGATGACTACCCGACCCTTCTCGAGATGTCGGAGCGCCCTTCGGCGAATGAATGGCTCGGCCAACTCCTCCATCCGGATGGCCGTTTGGACTCGCGTGTCGACACCCTTTCGCTCCAGGAGGTCCTGGACCGCCAAGGAGTTGATGATGGTGGCGAGCATCCCCATGTAGTCCGCATTGACGCGGTCCATACCCTTCTGACTGGCGATGGCTCCGCGGACGATGTTGCCTCCGCCGATCACGACGCCGAGGGCGACACCCATCTTGTGCACCGCCCGAATCTCATCGGTGAGTCGGTCCACGACCGATGGCTCGATCCCGAACCCCTGATCTCCCGCGAGCGCCTCTCCGGACAGCTTCAGGAGCACCCGATGGTACTTGAGATCCTCACCTTCCATGGGCATCTCCCGGTGTCGGTGCAGTTCGCCCTTCACCCTCCAATGGAGAACCGGGCGAAGCGGGCCACGGAGATCTTCTCACCGGTCTTGGCGGAGACGGCCGTCACCAACTCATCGACGGTCTGGTCCGGATTCTTGACGAAGGGCTGCTTCATCAACGTGCTTTCCTCAAAGAACTTACGCAGCTTCCCCTCCACAATCTTCTCAGCGATGTGGTCGGGCTTGCCCTCGTTCTTGACCTGCTCAAGGTAGACCTGCTTCTCCCGCTCAACCAACTCCGGGGGGAGGTCGCTCTCTGAGACGGCCACCGGGTTCGCAGCCGCGATGTGCATGGCGAGATCCCGAGCCAGGCCCTTGAAGTCGTCCGTGTTGGCGACGAAGTCGGTCTCGCAGTTCACCTCGACCATCACGCCGATCCGGCCACCGAAGTGGAGGTAGTGTCCGATCGTCCCCTCGTTGGTTTCCTTCTCGGCCCGCTTGGCGGCCTTGGCAGCGCCCTTGGCCCGAAGGAGATCGATGGCCGCCTCGATGTCGCCGTCGGTCTCGGTGAGCGCCCGCTTGCAATCCATCATTCCGGCTCCGGTACGGTCCCGGAGCGCCTTCACGTCCTTTGCACTGATCGACATTGGTCGGTATTCCGCGTTTCAGTTTCCACTCTATGAACACAAAAAGGCGGGAGCCGCCGCAGCCAAGTCGGCCTCGAGGGGCCCTAGCTCCTGTCCAGCTCCCGCCTCGGGATCCATCCCACCGGGGGACGAAGTCTGTCAGGACTTGGCCTTGGGGTCCTCCTCGGCATCGGTCCCGGAGTCAGCCTCTTCGGCGGCGGATTCCTCCACCGCCTCGGGGGCCTCGGCAGCGACCTCCGTCACGTCGTCGGAGGCTTCGGTGGCCGCGGCGACGTCGGAGGCCTCATCCCCGGACGCCTCGACGGCCTCGACGGCCTGGGTCGGCTCCTCCACATCATCCGTATCCACAGCCGACTCGTCGCTCTCCGCTCCCGGCTCCTCTTCGCCCTCGCCCTTACGATGCGCGGCGATCACCTCGGGACGAGGCACCCGCTTGCGCCGGGGACGGCGGCGGGCAGGCTCTGCCTGGGGGGCCGGAGCCGTGGCCTTCTCCCCGGTCTCGGTGGAGTAGGTCGTCGCAGCGACTTCCTCGACCGGCCGACGCTGATCCGCGGGGACTTCGCCCTGGGCGGCGATGACGGCATCCGCCATGGCCTTGCTGATGAGACTCACTGCGCGGATGGCGTCATCGTTGCCCGGAATCGGGTAGTCGATGGGATCCGGATCGGCGTTGGTGTCGGTGATGGCGATCACCGGGATGTTGAGCCGGTGTGCCTCCTTGACCGCGATGGTCTCACGACGGGCGTCGATGACGAACACCGCCCCGGGCAACCGACTCATGTCCTTCACGCCCGAGAAGTACTTGTCCAGCTTGATCCGCTCCCGGTCCAGCATGAGACGTTCCTTCTTCGTATAGAACTCGAAGGCGTTCTCTTCCTGGCCGCGCTCAAGCTCTTTGAGCCGACGGATCTGCTTCCGGATCGTCTGGAAGTTGGTGAGCATCCCACCGAGCCAGCGCTCGGTGACGAAGTACCCCCCACACCGTCTTGCCTCCTCCTCCACGATGGGCCGGAGCTGACGCTTGGTGCAGACGAACAGCAGGCGCTCGCCCTTGAGGGTGACGTCCCGGACGGCGGCCTGGGCGGCCAGCAGCCGGTCCAGGGTCTTCCGAAGGTCGATGATGTGGATCCCGTTGCGCTCCGTGAAGATGAACGGGCGCATCTTGGGGTTCCACCGGCGAGTCTGGTGTCCGAAATGGACGCCAGCCTCGAGCATCTCGTTGAGACCGACAGTTGGATTTTCGCTCATTGACTTCTCAGGACAGATATACGTCCCACAGGATTGGTTGACTGGCTTAACGCTTGGAGAACTGGAACCGCTTACGGGCCTTGGGACGACCAGGCTTCTTCCGCTCCACCTTCCTGGCGTCCCGGGTCAGGAGACCGTGGGCGCGAAGGGTGGGACGAAGCTCCTCGTCGCTGTCGACGAGGGCCCGGGCGAGGGCCATCCGGACGGCGTCCGCCTGCCCGGTCACCCCTCCGCCTGCAACCCGCACCTTGACGTCGAATTGCTCCGAGGTCTCGGTGACCTTCATGGGCTCCTTGGCGCGGTTCTGATGCAGCAGGCGGGGAAAGTACTCGTCCAGTGAACGGCCGTTCACGGAGATGGTCCCGGAGCCGGGACGCATGGTCACGCGGGCCACGCTGGTCTTCCTGCGGCCTACGGTCTGGATCGGATGGGTCGCTTCAGATGCCATTATCGCCTGTTCCTGCCCTACAGCTCGAGGGGCTCGGGAGACTGACCCTGATGCGCGTGATCCGCACCCGGGTAGACCCGCAGCTTCTTGATCATGTCACGGCCGAGATTGTTCTTCGGCAGCATTCCCTTGACCGCGAGTCGGATGACCCGGTCGGGGTGGGTCGCAAGCATGCGCTTGAAGGGGATGTGCTTCTCCCCTCCCATGTATCCGGAGTGCCGGAAGTAGGTCTTCTGATCGGCCTTGTTCCCAGTCAGGATCACCTTGGACGCGTTGATCACAACGACGTTGTCCCCGGTGTCGAGGTGGGGGGTGTACATGGGCTTGTGCTTGCCACGGAGAATTCGGGCGACTTCGGTAGCCAGCCGTCCAAGGGGTTTGCCCTCGGCATCGACGAGCCACCAACGGCGCTCTATTTCGTTCAATTTTGGTGTGTAGGTCTTCATTCCCGAGCCTGTCGGACCGCTAGAAAACGTAGCTATGAATGATATCCGAGGGTCAAATGACCGTCAACCCTCCGGAGCGGGGTATTTTCGGGGTCTATGGGAGACCGGACTGGGACCGCCGCGAGACTGCGCAGAAAGTGCCTCTTCGCAGTGCCGAGGGCGCCGTCGACCCTATTGGACGAAGGTCTCCAGGAACCTGGCCCGGGAGGCATGTCGGAGGCGCAGCAGCGCCTTCTCCTTGATCTGCCGGACCCGTTCCCGGGTGATGCCCAGCAGCCCCCCGATCTCCTCCAGGGTCATGGGATCCTGGTCGTCCAGCCCGAAGTAGAGGCGGAGAATCTTGGCCTCCCGCTCCTTGAGGGAGGACAGGGCCTCCTCGATGGTCCTCTTCAGCGCCTCGTCGTACGTGTCGTCGTCCGGGCCCGGAGAGAACTGATCCGGGAGGTAGTCCAGGAGCCGGTTGTCCTCGCCGGGCGTGAGGGGGGCGTCCAGAGATAGATGAGACTGGGAGATGGCCAGGGTGCGACGGACCTCGTCGGTGGAGATCTCCAACTCCTGAGCGATCTCCTCCACCGTGGGCTCCCGCCCCAGTTCCTGCAGCAAGGACGAACTGCGTCGGCCGATGCGATGCAGGGCACCCGCCCGGTTGAGCGGCACCCGGACGATTCGGCTCTGCTCGGCGAGGGCCTGGAGGATCGCCTGCCGGATCCACCAGACCGCATAGGAGATGAACTTGATCCCCTTGGTCTCGTCGAACTTATGGGCGGCCCGGATCAGGCCCAGGTTCCCCTCGTTGATCAGGTCAGGGAGCGGCACGCCTTGGTTCTGGTACTTCTTGGCCACCGACACGACGAAGCGGAGGTTGGACCGCACCAGCTTGTTCAGCGCTTCCTCGTCCCCCTTGTGTATGAGCTGGGCAAGTCGGACTTCCTCTGGTTTGTCGATCAGCGGGTACTGGCTGATCTCCTTGAGGTACTGGTCCAGGGACCCCGCGCTAACGGCGGTTCTCTTCCCTTTGAATGCCATGGGCGTTCCGGTGACTCCGATAGAGCGACCAACGGGGGTGAAACCCGCCCGCTCATGCCTGCGAAATGCCTCGAGAGGGGTTCTCGAAGCTTGGAGGACCCTTCATTTTCGAATTTCCGCCACCGGTCCGCAACCGCCCGGGCCTTCCGGAGTATCCCGGGGACTCGTCCGGGACCTACTCCACCTTCCCCCAGATCCTGTCCCAGCGGACCTCCCGGAGCCAGTCGAACCCGCTTCCCCCGGTCGTATCCGAGGAGTAGTAGACCCGCCACGGACGACCCCGCAGGGACTCCCGGGTCACGAAGCCCCAGTAACGGGAATCTTCGCTGTTGTCCCGGTTGTCCCCCAGGACGAACAGGCGCCCCGGCGGCACGAGGATGGGGCCCCAGTTGTCCCGGGACGGGCGATATCCTCCGCCATCCGCGCCGTCGGCCAGGTATCCTCGCTGCCAACGCATCCTGGGATGGAACGCGTCGCCACGGCCGTCCAGGTGCTGAACGTAGGGTTCCTCCAGCGGCTCACCATTCCGGTAGAGGACCTTCTCCCGCATCTCCAGAACGTCGCCGCCCACACCCACCAGGCGCTTGACGTAGTTCTTCTCCGGGTCGTGGGGCGGGGTGAACACCACCACCTCTCCAAGGACCGGCTCGTGGAGCGCAGGGAGACGGACCGGGGTGCCCGGGATCTCGGCTCCGTAGACCGCCTTGTTCACCAGCAGGAAGTCCCCCACCAGGATCGTCCCCTCCATGGAGGCGGTCGGAATGGTGAAGGGCTCCAGGACGAACGTCCGGAACGCCATGAACAAGATGAGCGCCAGGGCCAGCGATCGGGCCCAGTCCCACAGGATCCGTGTGGCGTCGTAGAACCAGGCGCCGGCGTCTCGCCGGGGACCGGCCTCGGGCGCCGGATCCGCTCCTTCACTGCCGGGATTTGTCTGGGGGGTCATTCGGACCTGTCGGCTTGGGGTCTAGGCGCGGGATGCCGCGGCTCCACCGAGCATCTGGATCCCATGCCAGAGTATCGCGGAGAGCGGGGACACGCCAACCGGCCGCCGCCCTCGGGGATCCCAAACTCCTCGCCGGGAGGGGGCGGCCGGGCGTCGCTCAGTACCACCCGAGTACCATCACGAAGGCCACGAGAAAGCCCATCAACAGCGTATAGAACACCCAGAGGCGGCCCAGGGACAGGCTCGGGTGGATCCGCCGCGCCAGGAGGGCCAGGATCATCCCGGTGACGACCGCCGCAGAGACCCAGGCCAGTCCGATGACCAGGAGCACCAGTGGAGAGGACGCGGGAGACACGGGTCCGTCATCCCTCCCGGACCAAACCGTACCGCTCGATCTTCTTGTAGAGGTTCGAACGAGGCATGTCGATCTCCCTGGCGGTCTCCGAGACATTCCAGTCGTTGGCCCGGAGCTTGTGCAGGATGTAGGCTCGCTCGGCCCGCTCCTTGAACTCCGAAAACGTGTCCGCCGAAAGCAGCTCCGCGCCCAGTCCCCCGGTCTCCAGTCTCCCTGCCGCGAGTCGATCCACGTCCTCCGGCTTGATCTGGTCCCCCTGGGCCAAGATCAGGAGGCGCTCCACTGTATTGCGCAGTTCGCGGACGTTTCCGGACCACTCCATCTCGGACAGGCGGCCCAAGGCTTCGTCGGTGAAGGTCCTGGGAAGCACCCGATCCCCCTCCGCCATGAGGCGGGAGAAATGGGCGACGAGCATGGGGATGTCTTCTCGCCGCTCCCGGAGCGAGGGCACGTGGATGGGTACCACGTTCAGCCGGTAGAACAGATCCTCCCTGAACCGCCCGGCCTCGATCTCCTCCTCCAGGTCCTTGTTGGTGGCCGCGACCACGCGAACGTCCACGTCGATGGCTTTGGACCCTCCGACCCGAGTGATCACACCCTGCTCCAGGGCCCGGAGGACCTTCGCCTGGGCGGCCATGGACATGTCCCCGATCTCGTCGAGGAAGAGGGTACCCCCGTCCGCCTGCTCGAACTTCCCGGCCCGATCGGTGACGGCGCCGGTGAAGGAGCCCTTGATGTGGCCGAAGAGCTCGGACTCGATGAGTTCCGAGGGGATCGCGGCGCAGTTGACCTCGATGAAGGCCCCGTCGGCCCGGTCCGAGAGCCGATGAATGGCCCGTGCGACCAACTCCTTTCCGGTCCCGTTCTCACCCGTGATGAGCACTCGGGCGTCGGTGGGGGCGACCCGCTCGATGCGCTCCACCAGGGAGCGCACGGCGAAGCTCCCGCCCACGATCTCATGACGGGTCTGGATGGCGTCTTCGAGCCGATCCACCTCCGCGGAGAGACCACGAACCGCCAGGGCATTGCGCAGCGTGACCAGGAGCCGGTCGGTGTCCAGCGGCTTCTCGAGAAAATCGAAGGCCCCCTGCCGCGTGGCCTCCACCGCCGTCCCGATGGACCCGTGCCCGCTGATCATGACCACGACGGCACGGGGATCTGTCTTCCGGAATCGTGCGAGGACCTCGAGCCCGTCCAGCACCGGCATCTTCACGTCCAGGAAGGTCACGTCGGGCTGGAACGACTCGAACCGGGTGAGGGCCTCCGGGCCATCGACCGCCATGGCCACCTCGTGGCCCTCGTAGTCGAACAGCTGCCGCAGAGCGTCGCGGATGGACTTCTCGTCGTCGACGATCAGCAGACGAGCCATAGTATCTCCAAGGGGCAGCGCCCCGGTTTCAGCCCCCCGACACCAGGACCAGTGAGTCCCCGTTCAAATATGCTCCCGAGAGCCCCTCCAGAAGGGGTATGGCCACCCCGTTGGGGGGCAGCCCTTCCCGGTCCCTCCTGCCCACCGCGTTGAGGATCCCGGGAACCAGGCGACGAGGGAGCGGGATGCTGGAGGCGTCGATGCCTTCGACGAGAACGGAGACGTGGCGTTCGTCGAACGGGAGCACGACACCATCCACCTCGAGGGGGAGTGTGTCCGGGAGGATCTCCATCACGCCCTCGAGGTTGGGGAACGACGGGAAGGCGTCCCTGGCGACCCGGGCGTGGAGCCGGACCCCTCCGCCGGAGATCTCCACCGTCGGCTCCGAGATCCCAGGAGGGATCATGCCCGGAAAGGAATACCGCAACATGGAGGTGACCTCGAGGTCCGAGAACCGGGCGGTGGCGCCCGGAGGTCCACGAAGGAGGGCCTCATAGCGAAGAAGGGCCTGCGCGGCGATTTCCTCACTCGGCTGGGGTGCGGTGGCGGGGTCGAGCCTCTCGAACCCCGTGAGTCTGAGGGCCGTCGGGAAGACCCGGTCGCCGTACCGCCATCCCACGAACGCCACGACCACGAGGATCGCCGCTGTCACGACCGATCCCAGGCAGCCCTTCATTCTCTTGAGCAACTGGACGCCCCTATTCCGCCCCCGCCAGGAGACTCTCGTGCACCACAGTATAGCGGGCTCCGGACCGGGAGAGCTGGCTCCGCATCAGATCGACCCGATGGGCGGGCACGTCCCCGGTATAGCTCAGGGACGCGGCCAACTCGTCCAGTCCCCGGAACGCCCCGGCTCCTTCCCCATCCTCCGCCCTGCCCAACGTGATGTGGGGATGGAATGCCCGGGTCTCCCTCGCGAATCCCAGATCCGCCAGAGCCCACTCCAGGTCCTGCTTTAGACAGCGAAGGGCAGGCGAAGGGTCCACGCCCACCCAGATCACCCGGGGACGCCGGATGGTCGGAAAGGCGCCGAAACCCCCGAGATCGAGGTCGAAGGCATGGGTCCCCTTGGAGACCCGATCCATGACCGCCTTGATGGAATCCACTGCGTCGGGGCGCACCTCGCCCAGGAATTTCAGGGTCAGGTGAAAGCTGTCGACGGGCAGCCAGCGCACGGGCATACCCGATTCCCTCAAGGGGGCGGAGGCGGCGTGAATCCTTTGCCGCTCGGATTCGGGCAGGTTGATTGCAGCAAACAGGCGCATCAATTCTCTTGGTGTGTTGGTGGATCAGCCGGAGGAATCCGGCGTGCGGGCGATCTCTTCGAGGCCCTTTATCGCGACGGCAACGTCCTCCTCAGTGGTGGCCCAGCCAATGGAGAGCCGGACGGCCCCACCGTCCAACGTGCCCAACACCCGGTGGGCCTCCGGGGCACAGTGGAGTCCGTGGCGAGCCATCACCCCGAACTCCTTATTGAGGCGCTCCGCAACCATGGATGCGTCCACGCCGTCCACGATCACGGTCACGATCGCCACGCCGTCGGGGGCCCGGGGCGAAACGACTCGGACCCCGGGGATCGCCCCAAGCGCGTTGAACAGCGTGTCCTTCAGAGCCATCTCGCGCTCATGGATCTCGTCGATCCCATGCTCTAAGAGGTAGGTGCAGCCAGCGAGGAGACCCGCGACGCCAGCGGAGTTCGAGGTCCCGGCCTCCAGGCTGTCGGGCATCTCGTGAGGCATCTCCCTCTGCGCGGAATCCCCACCGGTCCCGCCGGTGAGGAACGGCGCGACCTCTACCCCCTCCCGAACCCATAGCCCACCGGTGCCCGGGGGTGCGAGGAGCGCCTTGTGTCCCGTGAACGCCACCATGTCCACCCCGTCGTCACCGTAGTTGACCGTGAGGTGCCCCACAGATTGAGCGGCATCGACGAGAACCAGGGCCCCGGCGTCGTGGGCGAGCCGGGTCAGATTCCGAACCGGCAGCGCTGATCCGAGGACGTTGGACACCGCGTTGATCACCAGTAGCCGGGCGCCGTCAAGCATGCGCATCGCGGCATCCATGTCCAGCGCCCCGGACGCATCCCCGGGTATCATGCGCACCTCCACGCCCCGAGCCCTGGAAAGCTGATGGGCCGGGCGGAGGGAGGCATTGTGATCGAAAACGGTGTTCACCAGCACATCCCCTTCCCCGACCGTCCCCCACATGGCTGTGTTCAGGGCGTGGGTGGCGTTGAACATGAACGCGATTCGCCCTGGATCACCAGTCACCCCGAGGATACGGGTCAACGCTCTCCGGCACCGGAAGGCGACCCGAGCGGAGCCCAGTGCCAGGTCGTGCCCTCCCCGACCGGGGCTGGCGCCGCAGTCGGTAAGGAAATCCGCCACCGCTTGCGTGACCTCGGGAGGTCGAATCGCGGAGGTGGCCGCGTAGTCCAGGTAGTGTGTCATGGAGCGAGTGTCGGGAGCGGGTCTGTCCTCTACGCCCCGCCCGTCCGGTTCTCCGGCGGGCGGGTGCGCGCAAAAGGCGGCCTAAGTTACGGGCGCGGCCAACGGCGAACAACCAACGGCTCAAGAACCACGCCTCGTACGCGCGGTCACCAACATGACCGCCGACAGGATCATGGCAGCTGCGACGGCGGTGCGCCCGGTCATGGGCTCCCCGACCAGGGCCCAGCCGAGGAACAGCGCGACCACGGGATTCACATAGGCGTAGGTGGAGACCCTCGCGGCGGGGACTCGACCCAGAAGCCAGATGTAGGCGGAGAAGGCCACCAGGGCTCCGAACACGATGAGGTAGAGGAGGGCCAGCACCGACCTGAGGCTGACATCGGGCCACCGGAACCCGGCCGGCTCCCCCACCACCAGAGAGAGGAACAGGAGCAGCGCACCGCCGCAGAGCATCTCCGCTCCCACCGTCATCGCCGGCGAACTGGGCATGGCCGCGTCCCGTGCCACGATGGAGCCCGCGGCCCAACTGAACGCGCCCACCAGGACGACGCCGGCACCAAAAAGCGGTTTGCCCACGGCGATGCCGATTCCCTCGGTCCCCGCCAGGAGACCCACTCCGGCCAGACCCCAGGCAAGGCCCAAGACCAGCCACGGGCCGGGAGGCCGTCTCTCCCCCCAGCCCCAATCGACGAGGACGATCCAAAGCGGGACCGTGGCGACGAGAAGGGCGACGAGACCCGAGGGAACCCATTGCTCAGCCCACACCACGGCGCCGTTCCCGACCAGGAGGAGCATGGCGCCTACGACCGCCGTGTTCCGCCACTGCATGGGCGTCGGAAGTGCCGCGCCCCTCAGGCGAGCCCATCCCAGGAGTACCGTCCCGGCCACCACGAATCGGACGCCCGCCATGAGGAACGGCGGAAGCGTCTCGATGGCGATCCGGATGGCCAGGTAGGTGGACCCCCAGATCACGTATACGGCCCCGAAGGCCAGAATGACCCAGGTGGTGGTGCCTGCGGATCTCGGTGAACCGGCAGCCAAGGGCGCGCCCGAACGGGGAAGATGTGAAGGTGGATGGACCGGCCCACGGGCCGGCTTCGTCCCGGAAAGGCTCAACTTAGGAGAAGCAGGGGGACTTCCGATACTGAGCCGCCTCCAGGACCGCAGGCTCCGAAACCCTCGCGTCCCCGTCCAGATCGGAGATGGTACGGGCGACCCTCAGGATTCGGTGGCAAGCCCGGGCGGAGAACCCGAGAGCCGTGGCGGCGGCGGTGAGGCTCTCTCGAGCCTTGGGGTCCAGCTGGATCCGCCCATCGAGCAGGCCCCCCTGGAGATCGGCATTGCACTCCACCCCGTCCAGATCCCGGTACCGAAGGCGTTGGACCGTCCGAGCCCGCCCCACCCGCGCCGCCCGCTCAGCCACGGTGGCTCTGGGCTCCACGCGCGCAAGGAGATCCGCCGGCGACACGGTGCGGACGTGCACCTGCAGGTCGATCCGGTCCATAAGCGGCCCGGAGATTCGCGTCCGGTACCGAGCGATTTTCATGGGATCGCATCGGCACTCCTGACCCAATGCGTCCGAGCCCGCGTACCCGCAGGGGCAGGGGTTCATGGCCGCGACAAGGACGAATCGGGCGGGAAGGGTGACGCGACCTCGGGCCCGGGCGAGACGGATCCACCCGTCCTCCAGGGGCTGGCGAAGCGCCTCGAGCGCCCGTCGCGAGAACTCGGGCAACTCATCGAGAAGTAGCACCCCCCGGTGAGCCAGGGTCGCCTCTCCCGGACCGAGGGTGGGACCCCCACCCAGGAGACCTGCGTGGCTTACGGTGTGGTGAGGCGCCCGAAATGGCCGTTCCCACACCACGCCCCCGGGCGGCATGGGCAGGCCCGACGCAGACCGGACCCGGGTCACATCCAGGGCCTCGGAACGGCTCATGGCCGGCAGGAGCTCTGCAAGCCCACGGGCCAGGAGGGTCTTTCCGGTCCCCGGCGGCCCGACCATGAGGAGGTTGTGGCCGCCGGCGGCCGAGATCTCCAAAGCCCTCAGGGCCCCGGGTTGACCTCGAATGGAATCGATCACTTCCCACCGCCCCGGTCTCCGATCCGTTCCCGCGCGTTCCCATGCCTCTTCGGGCTCTTTCAGAGGCAAGGGCGACCGGCCCGTCAGGTGACCGACCACCTCGGTGATGGAGTCGGCACCGCGAACCCCGACGCCGCGGACCAACGCTCCCTCAGCCGCGGCGGCGCCAGGGAGGATCACGGCGGACAGCCCCGCTTCTCTCATCGTCGAGACCGCAGCGAGGGTGCCGCGCACGGGTTTCATCCGACCGTCCAACCCCAACTCACCGTAGAAGCCCAGGCCCTCAACCGACTGGGTGGGGACCAGGTCGGTCGCGGCCAGGAGCCCCACCGCGATGGGGAGGTCCAGCGCGGATCCGTCCTTGCGCACGTCCGCCGGCGCCAGGTTCACCGTGATCCGCCGGGGCGGGATGGGATATCCGGCGTTGGCCAAGCCGGTGAGTACGCGCTCCCGTCCCTCCCGGACCACACCCTCGGGAAGGCCGACGACGGCGAATGAGGGCAAACCCCGGGAGACGTTCACCTCCACCCTCACAGGGAAGCCATCGACTCCCGTGAGAGCCGCCGAGTGCACGCGCGCCAGCATGGAGACAACATGCCGGAGCCTCCCGGGCGAAGGGATGGCTTCCCGGGTCAGGCGAAGAGCGGAGGTCTCCTGAGGTGGAAGTCGGTGGCCCCCTGGAATGCGCCGGCCAGCCTGAGGGCCGCCGCATCGTTCCACAGGCTTCCCAGGAACGAGAAGCTGACCGGCGATCCGTTCTCGCCAAAGCCGGCCGGAACCACCGAGACCGGGTGCCCGGTGAGATTCGTCACCAGCAACTGGCTGCCGGCGTACGAGGGGGTGAGGATCGCGTCTAGCCCGTCGAACACCCGATCCATGGCGCCCATCAGCTGGGTGCGGATGCGGTTGGCCTGGATGTACTCGACGGCGGGAATCATACGCGCGACGCGAAACGAGTTCGGCCAGGCGTTGGGGTTCTGCCGGGTCAGGAGGTCGTCCCTCCCGGTGAGCGTGAGGTCGCTGAATGCCGCCGCGGCCTCCGCGTTCAGGATGATCCGCAGGGCCCCCACGGGGCTCTCGTCGGGCATTTCCACAGGTACGGGGTCCACTCCGAGGGACCGCATGACCTCCAGGGCGGAACGGTCGAACGCGGCCCCGGGGCGGTCGCTCTCGAACGCGCTCTGGAGAAAGCCGACCCGCAACTCCGATAGGGGACGGTCGGCCGCCCAGCGGAAGGGGACCGTCCTGGCATGGGCGTCCAACCCGTCCGCCCCGTGGATCGCGGCCAGGACCAGGGCGCAGTCCTCTGCGCTCCGGCAGATCGGTCCTAGCTTGTCCATGGACCAGGACAGGGCCATGGCCCCCTGGCGGGAGACGCGACCGAAGGTCGGACGCAGCCCCGATGCACCACACCGGGTGGATGGTGAAACAATGGAACCCAACGTTTCACTCCCGATGGCGAATCCCACGAGCCCGGCCACGGTGGCCGAGGCAGACCCCGCAGAGGATCCGCTGGACCCCTGCTCCAGATTCCACGGATTCCGGGTTCGTCCACCAAACCACACATCGCCCATGGCGAGAGCGCCGAGCGTGAGCTTGGCCACGAGAATGGCGCCGGCCTCGTCCAGACGAGAAACCACGGTGGCATCCATCTCCAGCTCCTGATCCCGATACGGCTCGGCACCCCACGTGGTCGGGTATCCCCTTACGGCGAGGAGGTCTTTCGCGCCCCAGGGAATCCCATGAAGGGGGCCTCGGTAGTGGCCCTGATCCAGCTCCCGGTCCCGCTGGGCCGCCTGGTCCAGCGCCCGGTCCTCGGTAAGCGTGACCACGCACTCCAGCGTCGGGCCGTGGCGCTTGAGGCGAGCCAGGTACATCTCCGTGAGTTCGGTGCAGGACACCTGACGGCTGCGGATCAGCTCTGCGAGATCCGCCACCGGCCAGAAGGCGGCGTCCGCCAGGTCGGAGGGGGCCTCGACCCCACCCCGTCGACCGGTCCGGACCTGGTCCTCCCCGGTAGGCAGAGGGCGGTGGGGAAGCTGGGGGTCGAACACCAGAGCCGGAGCAACCTCGTTCTCCACACGGTGGCTCCGGATGGCGGCGAAGGACTCCAGGTTTCCCTCGAGCCGCTCCAGCATCAGATCCCGCTCCTCATCTGTGAAGGAGAGTCCGGCCACCTTCTCCGCGTCCAGAAGGATCTGCCTCGTCAGGGTCCCCGCCTCCTGGGCTTTGGCCCAGAGGGCACCGGGGAAGAGCGTGCCCCCGAGACCGAGCGCCCCGAAATACGACACAAAGTCTCGGCGACCCATACCAAGCCCTTGCGCTGGCGCTTCCCCTGCCCTCGAATAGGTCTCCACTGTCCTGCCTCCTTGGCCGTGTGAGCCCCGGATCGGTGTCCGGGGATCGGATTCCGGCGGCATGGTGGCTCCACCGGACCGTCACGGGCAAGTCGGGCCGAGTCGGGCGGGTGGTGGCCCCCTCCTTGCAAGGGGTGCCGGACACTGAATCCAGGCGCCTAGCCGCGCCCGAATCTACCCACTTCCCGACCCTTGGAGGGAAGGCATGAAGGTAGCCGTTCTGCGGGAGACGAGACCCGGCGAGAGACGCGTCGCCATGGTCCCCGCTGAAGTCACGTTCTTGAAGGACAAGGCTGGACTCGACGTCCACGTCGAAGCCGGAGCCGGTGTGGCCGCCGGGTTCCCTGACCAGGCGTTCCGGGAGGCAGGTGCCAACGTCACCGGGGACCTGGGTGAGCTGCTGCGAGGCGCCGACATGGTCCTCAAGGTGGCTCCGCCGACGATGGACGACTCAGACGGCCGGAACGAGGTTGGCGCTCTTCCGGCCGATTCGATTCTCATCAGCTTCCTCTCCCCCACCGACAACCTGGACATGGTCAAGGCGTTGGTAGCGGGGAGGATCACGGCCATGGGCATGGAGGCCGTGCCGCGCATCACTCGGGCCCAGAAGATGGACGCCCTCTCGTCCCAGGCGACCGTGGCCGGATACGCGGCGGTCCTGGTGGGTGCCACGAACATGGTGAAGTTCCTGCCCATGTTCACGACGGCGGCCGGGACCATCCGTCCCGGCAAGGCTCTGATCCTCGGGGCTGGCGTCGCGGGACTTCAGGCCATCGCAACCTCCAAGCGCCTGGGCGCCAAGGTCGAGGCGTTCGACGTTCGACCGGCCGTCAAGGAACAGGTGGAGAGTCTCGGTGCGAAATTCGTGGAGGCTGAACTCGACGAGAGCGCCGAGGACGAAGGCGGTTACGCGAAGGTCCGAGACGCTGACCAGGCGGAGAAGGACCGACAGTTGATCGCCGCCCACATCGTGGACGCAGACCTGGTCATAAGCACCGCGCAGATCCCCGGAAGGGCAGCGCCGGAGTTGATTACCACCGAAATGGTGGAATCCATGGCTCCCGGCTCAGTGATCATGGACCTGGCGGCCTCTACGGGTGGGAACTGCAAGCTCACCCGCCCGGACGAGATCGTCGAGCACAAGGGTGTCACGATCATGGGTCCGACCAACCTTCCCAGTATGCTCCCTCTCCACGCGAGCCAGATGTACGCCCGCAACGTCCGAGAGTTCATCATGGAACTCCTGGACGCCGAGACGAAGGAGCTGAACCTGGACTTCGAAAACGAGGTCATTGCCGGCAGCGCCATCACCCATGGCGGTGAAGTCCGGCACGGCCCCACGAAGGAGAAGCTCAATGGGTGAGATCCTCATCGGCATCTATGTCTTCGTTCTGGCGACCCTCGTCGGGTTCGAGGTCATCACGAAGGTGCCGCCCACGCTGCACACGCCCCTGATGTCCGGGGCGAACGCCATCTCAGGGATCGCCGTGGTCGGCGCCCTGACGGTGTCGGCACACGGTGGTGAGACCACCGTGATGGCGCTGGGTTTCGCGGCCATCGTAATGGCCACTATCAACGTGGTCGGCGGCTTCATGGTCACCGACCGTATGCTCCAGATGTTCAAGCGCTGATGGCGCTTTCACGGCTAACACGGAGGGATCCGTCGTGAACCTCTCCATCCTGATGGAGCTCGCCTACCTGATTTCGGCGGTGCTCTTCGTCTTCGGACTCAAGCGGATGGGCTCCCCCGCCACGGCGGTACGGGGCAATCAGCTGGCAAGCCTGGCGATGCTCATCGCCATCGTCACCACTCTCTCTGACCAGGCGCTTCAGGGCAGAATCACCTGGGGCGTCATCGCCGGCGGGCTGGTTCTCGGATCCGTGATCGGAGCCTTCGCGGCCCGCACGGTGAAGATGACGTCCATGCCGGAGATGGTGGGGATCTTCAACGGCCTGGGCGGTGGTGCCTCGGCCATCGTGGCTCTCGCGGAGTACTTCCGGGCCGGGGGGTTTGATTCCTCGGGTGCGGCGGTATCCATCATGATCGGGATCCTGATCGGTACCGTGACCCTGTCGGGGAGCTACATCGCTTTCGCGAAGCTCTCCGGCCAGATGACCGGCAACCCGATTCTGTTCCCGGGCCAGAAGATCCTGAACGCCGGCCTATTCCTGGCCGCGCTCGTGCTCGGCGGCATGATGGTCGCCAACGGGCCCACCCTGCAGTTGGTCCTGATCTTCACCGGGATCGCGTTCTTCCTCGGGATCCTGCTCGTGATCCCCATCGGGGGCGCGGACATGCCGGTGGTGATTTCTCTGCTGAACTCCTACTCCGGCTTGGCCGCGGCTGCGGCCGGATTCGTGATCGGCAACAACCTCCTCATCATCGCAGGGTCGCTGGTGGGCGCGGCTGGGCTCATCCTGACGAACCTGATGTGCAAGGCGATGAACCGATCCCTGGCCAACGTCATGTTCGCCGGGTTCGGAACCGAAGGCGCCGGGGCGGTGGAGATTGGCGATCGGACCGTGCGGTCGGCGGACGCCGAGCAGGTCGCCATGATGCTCGCCTACGCCCAGAGCGTGGTGTTCGTGCCGGGCTACGGCCTGGCCGTCGCCCAGGCTCAGCACGACCTGAAGAAGGTGGCCGGGCTCCTCGAGGAGCGGGGTGTGGACGTGAAATACGCGATCCACCCGGTGGCCGGACGCATGCCCGGACACATGAATGTCCTGCTCGCAGAGGCGGACGTGCCCTATCCCCAGCTCTATGACCTGGACGAGATCAACGACGACTTCCCAACCGTGGACGTGGCGGTGGTGGTCGGCGCCAACGACGTGGTCAACCCACTCGCC
This sequence comes from Gemmatimonadota bacterium, assembly GCA_039591855.1. Classification (GTDB taxonomy): domain Bacteria; phylum Gemmatimonadota; class Gemmatimonadetes; order Longimicrobiales; family Gaopeijiaceae; genus JBDHCV01. The sequence continues at coordinate 19,570 of JBDHCV010000010.1, forward strand.
AGGGACCCGAAGAGCGTGATCGCCGGGATGCCTATTCTGGACGTGGACAAGGCCAGGACCTGCATCGTCATGAAGCGGTCCCTGAGCCCGGGCTTCGCCGGGATCGACAACCCGCTCTTCTACAACGAGAACACCACCATGTTCTTCGGAAATGCGAAGGAGTCCATGGTGGATCTGGCCAAGGAGGTCCGAGAGGCCTGAGACCGGGTCGACCGGACAAACCGCAGGTTCCTTCCCACCCGGGAAGGCTGGAGGCGGCGCACCGAATCAGGTGCGCCGCCTCCGTCGTATTACCCGAGCCCTCTCCGTCCCACCGTGGGGGCGGATGACTGTGGGGAGAAAGTCAGCTCGTCGGCGAGGTGGCGGCGGTCCGTTCCTGCACGGCTCGACGAGCCTCCGAGAGGATGTCCCACGTCCGGGCCATGTGCTCGGGGCCGGTCTTGAGATTCCCCACCGAGAGGCGCAGGAAGGTCCGGTCCCGAAGCCGCGTGTGGGAGAGGAAGACCCGGCCCGTCGCGTTGGCCTCCTCCAGGATCGCCATGTTCATCGCGTCCAGGTCGGCGGCCCCCGCCCCCACCCACCGGAAGACAACTGTGCTGAACGGAACCGGGGCGGCCCGTTCCCAACCCGTTTCGCCGTCGATTCGGTCGGCGAAGTGAGCGGCGAGGCGGCAGTGGTTTCGGATTCGCTCCCGAAGCCCCCGGGCCCCGAAGTAGCGCAGGACGAACCAGAGCTTGAGGGCCCGGAACCGTCGTCCCAGGGCCACCCCGTAGTCCATGAGGTTCTTCGCCTTGCCCAATTCCGGGGTCCGGAGGTATTCGGGCGTGAGGCTGAATGCGGCCCGGATCATCTCCGGCCTCCGGGAATAGAGGACCGAGCAGTCCACCGGAGTGAAAAGCCACTTGTGGGGATTCAGCACCACGGAATCGGCCCGCTCCCATCCACTGAACAGCGGGCGTAGCTCGGGGAGCATGGCCGCGGCCCCGGCGTAGGCCGAGTCCACGTGGAGCCATGCCCCGAACTCCTCGGCGACGTCGGCGATGTCCCCGACCGGGTCGACGCTCGTGGTGGAGGTGGTGCCCAGCGTCGCGACGATGGCGATGGGGCGAATCCCGGCGGCCACGTCCTCCTCGATGGCCTCCCGGAGCAGGTCCAGCCGCATCCGATACTGGTCGTCCGACGGGATCGCCCGTACCCCGTTCCGACCGAGTCCCAGGGTGATTCCGGCCTTGTAGATGGAGGAGTGGGCCTCCTCCGAGGCATAGATCCGGGCTCGGGGCGCAGCGTGGAGCCCGTCGGCGAAGGCCTCGGGGAGGTTGGCCTCCCGGGCGGCCGCCAGGGCGACCAGGGACGAGACCGACGCGGTGTCGTTGATCACCCCGTCGAACGACTCGGGAAGGCCCAACAGGAACCGGAGCCAGTCCGTGGAGAGTTCTTCGAGCTCGGTACCAGCCGGTGAGCTGCGCCACACCATGGCGTTGACGTTCAGGGCCGAACTCAGCAGCTCCCCGAGGATTCCCGGCCCAGAGCCCGTGACCGCGAAGTAGCCGTGAAAGGCCGGGTGATTCCAGTGGGTGATTCCTGGCACGATCACGTCCCGGAAGTCGCGGAGGATCGCGTCGAAGTCCTCCCCATCCTCCGGGGGTAAGGCGGGCAAAGCGCCCCTCACATCTCCGGGGGAGACCCGGGCCAGGACCGGGTAGTCGTCCACGGACTCCAGGTATTCCGCGACCCAGTCCACCGCCTCCCGGCCCACCGTCCGGAACTGGTCGGGCGGCATGTCCCCGGTCGGGGGCCCCGAAAGCTCTGGCTCTTCCACCTCGCTCACGCTCCCTCTCCTTCGCTGGCAGGCCCCTCCTGTCCGAGGTGCACCATGATTTCCTGATATTCCTCCCCGATCATCCGTACCTGCTCGCCGATCTCCACGACCAGTTCACCGCTCAACTCCGAGCGGACCCCGCTTCCCTGGAACAGCGCGAAGAAGAGGGCGTCCGTGTAACCGACCGAGGCAAAGGTCACTCCCCGATCGACCACGCGATTGAGCCGTAGCAGGTCCCGGAGCGAGATCCCCTCCGGCCCGGTTCCACCCCCCTCGGAGTAGAGGAGCTTGATCACTCCCTCCCGCAGCAACTGGAGTTCCTCGATGACCTCCCCCGCCGCCAGACCCCGACTCGTAGCGACGCTGCCGAAGAGCTCGCACGCCTCTCGCCAGAGAGGCTCCACCTGGGTGCGATAGGGCCCAAGAGCCCCAGGGACGAGCTGGACGAGCAGACCGAGGAAGTCCCGCAGCAATGCGTCGACCTCGGCAGAATGGGATGCACCGCCGCGGCTTCGCAGTTCGGACCACCATCGGTCCCGGAGGTGGGCCTTTCGCTCCTTCATCCAACGGGCGAATTCAGCGGGATTCAAGGGTCTAGGATCGATCTCTGGGGCAACGAGGGCACGGTCAGCCCATAAAGGTAAGGGACGCTAGGCCGGTCCGGGACCCCTTTCCTGCCCGTCCTGTGCTACGGGAAGGGCCAGGTGAATGACCGTGCCCTGCTTCTCGTCGCTGGATGCGAAGACACTCCCGCCCCAGGACCGAACCAGCCGATCGACAATGGCCAGGCCGAGCCCCGTGCCCCCGGTCCGGGTGGAGAAGTGGGGCTCGAAGATCCTCGGAAGGAGATCCTCGGGGATCCCGGCCCCATCGTCTCGGACCGTGAGTTCGACCTCGTCCCCCTGGACCCGCGCCGAAATCTCCACCACGCCCCGCTCCCCGAGGGCGGCCCGGGCATTCTCGAGGAGGTTGATCAAGACCTCCTTCAGCTCCGCCTCCCGAGCCAACACCGGCGGCGTGGCCGGCTCGACCCGCCCTTCGAATCGGATGGACCCGTCCCCGGCGGAGTAAAGGGCCAGCACCTCCCCCACCACCAGGTCGACCCGCACGGCCTCGAGGGTGGCTCGGGGTCCCTCATCCGGGGGAGCCAGCCGCGCGAAGCTGCTGGAGATTCCCGCCAGGCGGTCGATCTCCCGGAGTACCGCCTCGGCGTTTCGGTCCAGGATCTCGCCGAAGTCGGGCCGCCCGTCCAGCCACGCCCGGCGCACGTGCTGAATGGACAGCTTCATGGGCGTGAGCGGGTTCTTCACCTCGTGGGCCACCTGCCTCGCCATTTGTCCCCACGCCAGGACCCGCTCGCTTCTCAGCTCGTCGGTGACGTCTTCCAGGATCATCACGGCCCCGGACATGGGTCCCTCCCGGCTGATGCGCCGGGCTCGGATCCGGATGCGTCGGTCGGCGAACTGGAACTCGCCCGTGGCCTCGACCAGCCCGTCACGGAAATACCGCCCGACCCAGGCTGCGACTTCCCCGGGAGGGCCCTCCACCGTCGGTAGAGACCGCCCGACCTCGAGCCCCGCCCCGAGGAGCGCCGCCGCCCGGGGGTTGGCCAGCGTCACCTGGCCCTCCTGGTCCAGAGCCACCACACCGGCCGCGGCCTCCTCCACGATCGCCTCGGTGCGCCGGGTGGTCCGGACCAACTCCTCCCGCGCGGTCCCCAGTCGTCGCACCATCCGATTGAAGGCCGAGAACACCGCACCGAACTCGTCCGGACGCTGCCCTGGGAGACGCACGGCGAGGTTGCCTTCCCCAACCCTCTCCGAAGCCACCAGGAGGGTGTGCAGGGGTCGAGCGAGCGCTCGCCCGACCAGAAGCGCGAGGGCGAGGGAAAGCGCCGCTCCCAACAGCAACGCGAAGCCCAGGAGTTCCCCGATCTCGAGCGGGAGGAGTCCCCCCGTGCCGGTCCGAATCGAGGCCGGAGCCGCCAGGATCCGATCACCGGCCACTCGCCTGAAGGCCAGGACGTAATCCCAACGGCCCAGGTGGGCCGGCGCCGACGTGAGGAGCGCCTCCCCTCGCTCGAATCGGTCATGGACATCTCGGGGCAGCACGCCCTCGTAGAGGCCAAGAGCGAGGAGGTCCGGGGAGGACCCCATCACCATAGTGCCACCCTGGAAGAGCAACAGGTCGGAGCCGGCCCTCTGGCTCAAGGGCTCCAGCTCACCCTGCAGGTCGAAGAACGCTCTGGCTCCCGTCTCGGCGGCCCGTTCCGCCAGGACGGAGGCCGTGAGCTGGGGCACCGAGGAAAGGGACCGGAACGCGAAGGTGCCCAGAAGGGAGGTGGGAAGCAGGAAGAACAGGAACAGGGCGATGGTGACCCGCGCCCTGAACGACCCGGAGACCCGGCGAAGGGCCGCCGCGCCGGGGACCGGCCCACCGGCCATGAGCCCCCCCAGACCCCATAAGACCAGGAGGATCAGGAGGTCGGCGGCGAGAGTGAGCGTACCCCGGGCCAGGAGAAGGGCGGCACCGGGCACAGCCAGAAAGAAGGACGCGTGGAAATCGCCCTCGGGGAAGGGCACCCTGGTCTCCGCCCTGAGGCCCCCTTCCACGGTTCTCCAAAACACGGCGGATCCTGGCAGGGACTGCTCCCCCGGGAGAGACGGGACCAGCGTGAGCGGCGAGTCCAGGTCGTCCCCCGGCGTGAGGAGGGGGCTCAGCGGCACCCGGGCGGCGAGTCGCCGGCGGGGCGGAAGCACCGCCGTGACCACCTCTCCTCCCGGGAGGGGGGCGATCCCCACGTAATAGGCGTCGGCCTGGTTCACCCTGCGGACGATGGGTCCCGCGCCCAGGGCGGCAGAGTCCAGGATTTCGGGACCCAACCGAGCCCTCCGTCCCGAAGTGCCGATGCGGAGTTCGGTGGCCGGGAGGCGGCCGGGGGTCCAGACGGTCAGGTCGACTTCCCAGCCCTCACGAGCCAGACCGCTATCGATCCAGCCCCGGTAGAGGACCTCGATGTCCCTCAGCCCCTCGGCGCCCAGGGAATCGGTCACCTCCCCCCATCGTGCGAGGAGAAACTGCTGATACGGATCGACGCCCGCCCCGAGTGAGGAAAGGCCGTCCTCGACCTCCCGGCGGCGGCCGTCGATCCAATCGCTCCACACGAAGGGGCCGAGTGCGAGGCCCGCCAACGCCACCGCCAGTGCCAGGCGGCCGCTGGGCATCCAGCGGCCCCATCCCTGCCCGGTGCCCCGGGCGGCGAACCCGACGGGAACCGCTGCGAGGAGAATCCACGCGGCGGGCAGCGGAAGCTCCAATCGACCGAGGGCCATGCCGAGCACACAGAGGGCCAGGGCGATGAGAACCGAGATCCCCACGTCTCGTCGTCCATCCCCCGCTCCGATCTCCCCTCCGGAGAGAACCGGTCGTAGGCAGATGGCCCCCAGCATCACGAGTAGGAACTGGAATCCAAAGACCTCGGGAGCGGACCACCGGGCCGCTCCTCCCGCCGCACCCTCCCGAACCAGGAGGACGCAGCCGAGGAGGAGCGCGGCGCCCAGGGCCCCTGCGGCGGCGGGCGGCAGAACCGGCCAGTGGATGCGACCTCGGTAGAAGCCCGCCGCCCAGATGACCGCGAGGCCGATGGCGACCACCCTCCCGAGCGTGGCGGAGAACGGCCCTGGGAGGAGGAATTCCGTGGGATCGAAAATGGCTGAGACGCCCAACAGCGAACCCAGGGGAAGCAGGGTGGCGAAAGCGAGTAGGGAGACGGCGGCTCCCCTCCGCACACCCGCCTCCCCGAACGAAGCCGTCCCGAGGAGGAGCCAGGCCATCACCATGATGGCAGCGACCCAACGCTGATACCGGAGTGCCACCAGCCCCCGATACTCGGCCTCGGTCGGGGGAATGAGCTCGGTGGAGAACAGGATAACGTCTTCCCACCGGAGGTCGAGGACCGCCCCCTCCCCCACCCGGTCCGGGGGGCCCACCCTGACCCCGTATCCGGAAGTCCGCCGAAACTGATACGCGAACCCCTCGGGTGCGTCGCCCAGTCCAGGTGGTAGGTCCGCGGCAAGGAGCCTGGCGGCGACGGCGAGTCCGCCCGTTGCCGGGATCGGAGTCGCGAAGTAGAGATATCTGAAGAGGGGACCGGAGCCGAACAGGAATGGCTGGGCGCTCAGGGTCGCTCCATCGGGAAGCGGGCCGTGGTGGGTTCCACTCCAGGCGGACAGAGCACCCGACGAATCCTGGACCAGTACGGCATCGAAGCCCGCCTCGGAGCGGATCCGGTCCAACGCGGAGAACAGGGAAGGAGCGCCAAGGCGCGAAGAAACGGCAGCTGCCGAATCCCCGACGCTGATCCCCCGAGCTACCAGATCGGCAAGGGACGACTCCATCGCCTCCATGGCCTGGTCCAGACTGGTGGCCGAGAGCTCAGGCCAGAGTCTTGCTATCCTTCCCAGGTGCCACTCGGCGACGAACCCGGAAAGGATGCCCAGAAGCAGGAGCGCGGAGCCGAGAGCCCGGGCGGTCCGCTTCGGCGGGAACAGGACCAGGACCGGCAACGTGGCCCCTGCCCCTATGAGGAGGGCCCACGGAGATGACCAGCGAACCCACACCGCGAGCGACACCAATGCCAGCCAAAGACCCGGCGCAGCCGGTGGAGCCAACGTCGCCCGGAGACGGCGCAGCTGGGGAGAGGTCTCCCCTAGCATCCTACTCCCTCGACGATCTGGCGTGGACTGAGGTGCGTGAGGTCCTGAATAGAGCGCCACGGATGATCGTCCCCATCGGCGCCCTGGATCAACACGGGCCGCATCTTCCCCTGGGGACTCACAGCTTCATCGCCGAGGCGGTGGCCCGGGACCTGTCCCGGGAGACCGGGACGCTTCGGGCCCCGCTTCTGGCGTACGGAGTCAACGAACCGGCCAGCCATCAATACGCCGGCACGGCGAGCCTGCGCAGAAAGACCCTCCATCGGGCAGTAAACGAACTCATCGGTCGTTGGGAGGACCATGGTGTAAGGCGCTTCCTCATCCTCACGGCTCATCGGTTCGAACCTCACGTCGACGCGCTCCTCATGGCCCTCAGCACCCGGGCGGAGACATCCGTCGTCGACCTGCTGTCCATCGACATCTCGGACATCGTGGAATCTCCTCCCGGAAGGGAACACGCCGGCGAGTTGGAAACATCGCTGCTCCTCTTCCTAGCCCCGGAACGGGTCCGTGTCGACCGCATTCGCGATCGACCGCTGGAGGGCATGAAGGAGTACAGAAAGTACGTTCGGGGAAAGCAACCCACACCCCCGCCCGACTCAGACGGTGTAGTGGGACGCCCGTCCCTGGGTACAGCGGAGAAGGGCCGGTCCATATACGAGCGCTATGTTTCCCTTTGTCGTGGGATCCTCATGGAGGATGCGGATGACCTGGGAGACTGATCGTACCGGTCACACTCGGGGGCTGGCGACCGGCGTTGCGCTGGTCCTCGCCCTGACCGTTCCCGGCGCCTCGCTGGAGGCCCAGGGCGTGCTCGTGGACGAGGGCGAGTTCAGGCTCATGGTCCGGGGCCTCGAGGTAGGCTCGGAGACCTTCGCCATCCGCCGCTCGGGAACCGGCGCGGAGGTCCGGTTCACCGCCCAGGGCCGAATCGTGATGGAGGCTCCCGAGGGTCGCTTGGAGATCGCCACCACCCTGGGAGCCAAGGGCGTGGCAGCCGAGCCCACGGGCTACCAACGCAACGTATCGGGGGCCCGGGTCGAGATCGTGAGCTTCAGCCTCCTGGGAAACCGATTGGTGGTGCGCATCTCCTCCGACGCCGGGGAGGAAATGCGAGAGGTTCAGGTCCCCGCCGGAGGCTTGCTCCTGGAAGAGACCATCGCCCACCAGTTCCACTTCCTGGTGGCCCGGTACCTGGCGGGGGACACCCGGATTCAGGCGATCCGGCCAGAGCGCCGCGCGGTGTCGATCCTCGAGTTGGACGAACGGGACCCCACGACCATCCAGACCCGGGGAGGCAGGATCCCGGTCCGTCGCCTGAGGGTGACCGAAGGCTCCCGGGTATGGGAGGTCTGGTTCGACACCCGCGGCCGGGTCCTGCGGCTGGAGAACGCGGTGGAGGGCTTTCGGGCGGAGCGGGTTTCTGCTCCCACCTGAGATGAGCCTTGCCCAGCCCGGACACTCGAACACCTCGAGCACTCTCCAGAGGGCTCCTTGAAGACCTCCGCCGGGCGGCCCGTACCTTGCGTGAACCGGGTCCGGCACGGCGGTGTATTCCATCCTCGGCAGCCCGATCTACTCGGAAACCGGGAAACGCAAGAGACCGTAAGGCCGGAGGACATCTCCGCCTTCGAGAACACGACTGGAGCAATCTGTTGATTCCAAGACGATGGCTCTTCCGGGCGTTCGCTTCCGCTACGATTCTCCTCCTGGCTGCGGTCGCCCAAGCCGGGGCCCAGAGTTCGGAGTTGTTGAGAGGCCCCCTCTCCCTGGAACGATCCCTGGAGTTGGCGGTGAGCAACAACCCCACGTTCCGCTCGGTGGAGAACGATGCGATCATCGCCGATTGGGATGTGCGTTCCGCGTACGGAGCCCTTTTCCCGTCCGCCTCCGCCACCGGGGGCATGTCCTGGCAGGGAACGGGTGAGCCTCCTGTAGGGGGCGGCCTCACCCTGGGGGACCTGGGCATCTCGGAGCAGCCTTCCTACTACTTCTCGTCCTACGGTCTGGGACTCAACTACCGCCTGGACGGCCAGGTGCTCTTCACGCCGGGCCGGGCCAAGCGAAGCCGAGAGGCGACCACTGCGGACATCCGAACGGCCGGCGCGACGCTGGTCCTGGGTGTCACTCGGGCCTACCTGGAGGCCGTTCGCCAGGACCGGGCCCTGACCCTGGCCCAGCAGGAGTTGGAGCGGGCCCAGTTCAACCTGCGACTTGCCGAGAGCCAACTGGAGGTCGGCACGGTCACGCTCCTCGATGTCCGACAGGCAGAGGTGCAAGTGGGCCGGGCGGAAGTGGAGGTCCTTCGATCCGAGACGGGGGTCGAGACGAGCCGTCTACGACTCTTCCAGCAGGTCGGCCTCGAGGGCGACACCGAGGCGGTGGAGCTGACCTCCGAGTTTCCCCTCTTCGAGCCGGACCTCGATTTCGAGGTCCTCTTCGACATGGCCCTCCAGTGGAATCCCAACCTGGAGTCGCTCAGAGCGAGCAGAGAAGCTGCAGAAGTCGGGGTGACCATCGCCCGGTCCGCCTACCTTCCGAGCCTCTCTCTCTCTGCGGGGATCGGCGGGTTCACCCGGCAGGCCAGCTCCACGGACTTCGCCATCGCCCAGGCCCAGGGTCAGGTCCAGGCGGGATACAACCAGTGCCTGTCCCTGAACGAGATCTTCGGTCGCCTCAGCCCCCCCCTCCCCGGCCAGGACTGCGGCTCTCCACTCCTCACGGACGAGGACATCGCGTCCATCAACTCCGCGAACGAGTTGTGGCCGTTCAACTTCACCAAACAGCCGGCCACCGCCTCCCTGACCATCAGCCTTCCCATCTTCCAGGGCTTGGGCCGCCAGCGGAACGTGGAGGCCGCCCGGGTGCTCCAGGACGATCTGAATCTCCAGCTCCGGGACCAGGAACTGGCCCTCCGGGCCGACCTCCAGGCCGGGCTGGCTGCGGTCCGGGCAGGATATCGGGCTGCCGTCATCGAAGAGCGCAACCTGGAGGTGGCGGGGGAACAGCGCCGACTCGCTCAGGAACGCTATCGGGTGGGTTCGGCGTCCTTCCTCGACCTGGTCGAGGCGGAGACGGTGCTTGCTCAAAGCGAGAGGGCGCGTCTGAACGCCTACTATACCTTCCACGATGCTCTGGCCAGCCTCGAAGCGCTGGTCGGAACCCCCATTCGGTAGCACTGGAGAATCCACCGCCATGAGCGGAGCAATGAAGATCCTCATCGGAGTCGCCGTCGTTGTCGTGCTCGGCAGTGCCGCCGCCATCTCCATTCGCCAGGGCCGGACTCAGGGCCTGGAAGTCCGGGTCGAGGAGGTCTCGACCCGGGACCTGGTATCCACGGTGACCGCCTCCGGGAACATCCGACCCCGGAGAACCGTGAACATCTCTGCCGACGTGCCCGGCAGGATCGTCGAACTCACCGTCGAGGAGGGCGAGAGGGTGGAGGCCGGCCAGGTCCTGCTCAGAATCGACCCCACCCAGTTCCGGGCCACCGTCTCACGGGCCAGGGCGGGCCTCAGCCAGTCCAGAGCGCAGGTGGCGCAGCAACAGGCCAACTACACCCAGTCCGCTCGCGAGCTGGATCGGATCGAGGCAATCCTCGCCCGGGATTCCGTCCTGGTCAGCCGCCAGCAGGCCGAGGACGCCCGGACCACCGTCGAGGTATCCCGAGCGCTTCTCGAGGCGGCGGAGTTCGGCGTCGAGCAGGCCGAGGCCGGCGTGGAGGAGGCGGAGGAGCAGCTCGCCAAGACCATCATCCGGGCCCCCATGAGCGGGAAGGTGACGCGCCTGAACGTGGAGGAAGGCGAGACCGCCATCATCGGAACCATGAACAACCCCGGTAGCCTTCTCATCACCATCTCGGATCTCTCGGTGGTGGAGGCCGTGATGCAGGTCGACGAGACCAGCGTGCCGGAGATCACCCTGGGCGACAGTGCTCTGGTTGAGCTCGACGCCTTCCCCAACCGGATCTTTACGGGACGGGTTACCGAAATCGGCAACAGCGCCATCGTGCCGCCGTCTCAGGTGGCGGGGACGGGTCAGACGGCCGCCATCGACTTCGAAGTGGTCATCACCCTGGACGAGCCCCCGGCCGAGATTCGACCTGACCTTTCGGCCAGCGCCGATATCGTAACCGACACCCGGGTCTCGGTCCTGACCGTACCCATCATCGCCCTCACCATTCGGGAGGCGGCGGCGAGCGGCGAGGACCGGGAGGGCCAGGAAGGCCCTCAGACCGAAGAGCGGGCCCAGGGTCCCATGGGGAGGGGCCCGGCTCCGGCAGAAGGAGTCTTCAGGTACTCCGAGGACGGGACCGTGACCTTCGTCGAGGTGACGGTTGGAATCGCGGGGCAGGAATACTTCGAGGTCGTGTCGGGGTTGGCCGAGGGAGACGTGGTGGTCGCGGGTCCCTACCAGACCATCCGGGCCCTCCGGGACGGTGATCCCGTCCGCCTCATGAACGGGGCCGACGGGCCTGGGTCCTCGTCGAACCCCGGCGGCTGAGCAACCGACCGTGCAGTTCTGGGAAGGGGTAACCCTCGCTTTGACTCAGATCAGGTCGGAGAAGCTCAAGAGCTTCTTCACCCTGCTCGGGGTGATCATCGGCGTGATGTTCCTCATCGTGGTGGTCAGCGTGGTCGAGGGCCTGGACCGTTACATCCGAGAGGACTTCGCATCCGAGGTATACGGCATCAACACCGTGGTTGTTCGCCGGAGCCCTACGGTCAGGATCAATCCCAGCGATGAAGACCGCCGGGCGTGGGCGAGACGTCCCCGCCTGACCTACGACGATGCCGAGGCCCTGGCCGCACGGGTGACCAGCGCGGCGGCGGTGGGGATCGAGAGCGGAGGGCAGGGAGAGGTACAGGGGCCCACGGGCCTGAAGGTCGAGAACGTACGAGTCACAGGGACCACCGCCAACATCTTCGCCATCCGGGACTGGGAGCTGGAGCGGGGACGCAGCTTCTCGGAACAGGAGGTACAGCGTGGCGTTCCGGTGGTCGTCCTCGGCAAGAGCACCGCGGATGCCATCTTCGAGGATCTCGATCCCATCGGGAAGAGGGTGAAGATCCGAGGGTTCCCCTACCGGGTGATCGGAGTCCTGGAAGAGCAGGGGTCGATCCTGGGCAGGTCCCTGGACAACCGGGCCATCGCGCCGGTGCGATCCCCGGTCCAGAACTTCACCGCACCCAGGGGTCGGGTCGACCAGATCGTCATCCAGGCGCCCTCTCCGGATCTCGTCGGGACCGTTCGCGGAGAAGCCGAGGGTGTGCTCCGGTCCCTGAGGGGACTGAGGCCCGCCCAGGAAAACGACTTCGAGTTGGAGACCTCCGAGGAATCCCTCGGTTTCTGGGATCGGATTTCCAGGATCCTCTTCCTGGCGCTCCCGGGCCTGGTGGCCATCTCCCTGGTGGTGGGCGGGATCGTGATCATGAACATCATGCTGGTCTCGGTCATGGAGCGGACCCGTGAGATCGGCGTTCGGAAGGCCCTGGGAGCCCGGCGGAAGGACATCCTCACCCAGGTGCTCATCGAGTCGGCCACGCTGTCCTTCGTCGGCGCCGCCCTCGGGGTGGCCGTGGGCGTGCTGCTGGCCATGCTCGTCCGAGCGGCGTCACCCCTCCCCGCCAGCGTCGCATTCCATTGGGTAGCCCTGGGCGTGAGCCTCGGCGTCATCGTTGGCGTGGTAGCGGGGGTGTACCCGGCGTCCCGGGCCTCCCGCCTGGATCCCGTCGACGCCCTCCGGTACGAGTAGGGAAGCACCATGGCTGGATTCCAACTCTTTGGTGAGGCGCTGCGGATCGGGCTGGCGGCCCTGATGGGCAACAAGATCCGAGCCTCCCTGACCATCCTGGGCGTGGCCATCGGTGTCGGGGTCGTGGTGACCATGGCCGCCCTCATCACCGGGATCCGTACCTCGGTCATGACGGCCTTCGAGTCTTCGGGTACCGACAACCTGATCCTCACTCCGTGGGACTTCACCGACGTCCAGCTCGTGAACGACGGCAGCGGGCGCCCTCCGTGGTGGGACCGGCCCAACATCACCGTCGAAGAGGTGAATCGGATTCAGGAACTCGCCTCGGTACGAGAGGCGATCCACTCTTTCGACTTCCCGACCACGGTCTCCTTCGAAGGAAACCGTATCACCCAGGTCCAGGGCCTCGCCCGATCTTCGGGATGGCCCGCCTACACCGGAGGGGACTTCCCCGCCGGCCGGAACTACACCGCCGCCGAAGAGCGCCAGGGCCGGGCGGTGGTGGTCCTGGCCAGCGACCTCGCGGAGGCGCTTTTCGGCCAGCGGGACCCCGTGGGCAAGCGGATCCGCGTCTCCTCCGGGCGGAGGTCCGGTGAGCAGTTCTCCGTTGTCGGCGTCTTCCAGATCGAGGACAACATCTTCGCGGAATCCGGCCAGCAGAATTGGTTCATCCTCCCTTGGACGACCGCGGACCGCCGGCTTCAGGGTCTTGGGCGGTTCAACTTCCGGAGCGTCCTCGTGGTCCCGGCCGAGGGGTACTCCCAGAGCCAGGTCCAGGATGACGTGATCGGAGCGCTGCGGGCCGCCCGGGGCCTGTCCCCCGCCGACGAGAACGACTTCGCTCTCATCGAATCCACGCAGTTGTTGGAGCTCTTTGACCGCCTGACCGGCGTGTTCTTCCTGGTCATGCTCGCTCTGTCGTCGGTGGCACTGATGGTGGGCGGGGTGGGCGTGATCGGAATCATGATGATCTCGGTCACGGAAAGGACCCGGGAAATCGGCGTCCGAAAGGCCCTGGGGGCCACCCGTCGGGAGATCCTCTGGCAGTTCCTCGCCGAGGCCGGCATGCTGACCTTCATCGGGGGAGCCGTCGGGCTGTTGATCGGGTGGGGGGCTGCAGCCATGATCACCAACCTGGTCCCTGCCCTTCCGGCCCGGATCCCCCTTTGGTCCGTGATCGCCTCGTTGGCCAGCGCCATCCTCACCGGGATCTTCTTCGGCCTTCTTCCCGCGGTTCGCGGTTCGCGCCTCGATCCGGTCGACGCCCTTCGATACGAGTAGCATGGAACGAGATCACGAGTTGGACGTCCTGGCAATCTTCGCCCATCCCGACGACGCGGAGCTCCTTTGCGGCGGCTCCCTGATTCGCAGCGCGGACCTGGGGGAGCGGGTGGGGATCCTGGACCTCACCCGCGGTGAGCTGGGTAGTCGAGGGACGCCGGAGATCCGAGCCGAGGAGGCGGCGCAGGCAGCCGGGATCATGGGGGTCCAGACCCGGGAGAACGCGGGGCTGCCCGACGGAGAGGTGGTCGACGGACCGTCCGCCAGACGGGTGGTGGCGTCCCGGATCCGCAGGATGCGGCCCCGGGTGGTCGTCACCCACTGGATCCGGAGCCGTCACCCCGATCACCGGACCGCCGCCGAGTTGGTGTACTCCGCGTGCTTCATGGCGGGGCTGAAGAACTTCGATGCAGAGGGGGAGGCCTGGCGCCCAAGGAAGATCGTCCACGCCACGGCCTTCCGAGAGGACGCGCCCCGGCCGACGTTCGTTCTCGACATCACGGGGCAGATGGACCGGAAGCTGGAGGCCGTGGAGTGCTTCGCCTCCCAGTTCGCCGGCAATGCCGCGGCCGGCGAAGTCCTGCCCGGGGGGAACCGTCCTCTGGCCGACCAAATACGCGCCCAGTGCGCACACTACGGCTCCCTCATCCGGGCCGAATATGGAGAGCCCTTCTGGACCCGAGAGACACTGGAGATGCCGTCCCTCGGCACCCTTCCCGTGAGCTCCTTCTAGGGGGCATCTCCAGAGGTACCGGTAACGCAACGCACCTCTACCACCACCCGCCGCCAGCTGGGCACCTCGGGTCCGCCCACCTTCAACGCCACGGCCCGAGCCGTCCCACCACCCCGAATCCATGGGGCGAGCCAGGAGGCGATCTCCTCGGGGAGGTGACCCAGGGGGTCTCCGCCCGCCGCATGGACCCATACCGCCTCACAGGCAGAGTCGTCCGGATCCGCGAAGAGGCCAAGCGCGTCACCGGGACGAACGCCCTCCACCCTCGCCGCCCGCTCAGCGAATGCGATGCCGTGGATGGTGGCCCGGAAGAGGGCCGGCCTTCCCGTCGGAAGGGGGTGGATACGACGCACGAATGCTCCGAGGGCATAGGACCTGTGGAACGATGAGGGGTAACTTAACAGCGACGAGTCGGCCCCGGAGACGCGGGGCCACGGAGATCGAACGGTCGTGGTCGGACGACCAGCATGGGGTAGCGGCAGTGTGAAGGAACGTAATTCGCATTCGGACCGATCCTCGGAGCTCGGGGCGGCGATGCCCGAGCCGGGCCGGAGGCGTGTCCTGGTGGCCCTGTCCGGTGGGGTGGACTCGTCGGTGGCCGCCGCCCTTCTGACCGAGGCCGGTCACGAGGTCGTCGGGGCCACGATGAAGACCTTTTGCTACACGGGCACCGAGGACCATGGCAAGACCTGTTGCGGCCTGGACGGGATCCGGGACGCCCGCAAGGTGGCCCGGACCCTGGGTGTCGAACATCACGTCTTCGATGTGGAGGAGGATTTCACCCGGGACGTGATCGAGGACTTCGTTGCCGAGTACGGTCGGGGACGGACGCCCAATCCATGCGTCCGCTGCAATTCATTCACCAAGTTCCAGGACCTGCGCCGGCGGGCTCGGGACCTGGGCTGCGACTCGGTGGCCACCGGCCACTACGTCCGCTCATCACATCCGGAGTATCCCGGCCCGGGGCTCTTCCGGGGACTGGACCCCCGGAAGGATCAGTCCTATTTCCTCTGGGGAATCCCCAGGGAGAGCCTTCCCGAGGTGATCTTCCCGGTGGGAGGACTGACCAAGGCCGAGGTCCGGGAGCGGGCCCGGGCGCTGGATCTGGTCACCGCCGAAAAGCCCGAATCCCAGGAGATCTGTTTCGTCCCCACGGGGGACTATCGCGACCTCCTGAAGAGCAGGATGACCGCGTCCCACCCCGGGCTCGAGCCAGGGGAGATCGTGGACGTGGACGGAAGCGTACTGGGGCGGCACCAGGGGTACGCCAATTTCACGGTGGGCCAGCGGCGGGGGCTGGGCGGGGGCTTCGCCGAAGCTCGGTTCGTGGTCGAGATCCGGGCGGCGTCTCGGCAGGTGGTGGTGGGGCCCCGCGAGGCGCTCTTCGCCGACCGGGTGGGGGTGGACGAACTGAACTGGCTCGTCCCGGAGCCGCCCGAGGAGGGGGCCGAGGTCGCGGTGCAACTCAGGTACCGGGCGCCCGCGGTGTCCGCGGTGATCACCCGGATGGGTCCCGAAGCGTTGGGCCTGGACCTGGTGGAGCCCCACGCCGCCGTTACCCCCGGGCAATCAGCGGTCCTCTTCCTGGGCGATCGCGTATTGGGAGGCGGGCGGATCCAGGGAGGGGATTCGATCCCGGGCTGAAGCCAGGACCGGGAGATCCGGGCGTTCAGTCCAGTCCGTCGGCCTTCCCGAACAGTTCTTCCAGGTCCGACGGAGCCAGAACCTGCAGCTTGGCCTCGGCATCGGACTTGTCCCCATCGATCTCGATCCATCTGGGCAGGGCCGACCGGTCGGTCCTACACCGGAATCCGATCCTGGAGCGCTCCGGGAATCCATGCTCTCCCGTCGTGGCGAAGGCCTCCCAGATCTGCAGGTCGGATGTGCGGAAATCTCTTGCCATGATCCACGTCTCCTCAGTGTCGCATGTCCGCCGCCTCGGCGAACTCCTTGAGCGCTTTCTCCTGGGCCTCGTCCAGGCTCTCCGGGATCTCGACCCGGACCTCGACGAATTGATCCCCCGTCCGATCCGGCTTGCGCACGCCCTGGCCTCGGATCCGGAACTTGGTGCCGCTCTGTGTGCCCGGTGGAATCCGGAGCACCACCTTCTTCCCGTCCACGGTTCGGACCTTCACCCGGGACCCCAGCATCGCCTGGGCGACGTTGATGGGGACCGTGACGTGGATGTCGTTCCCCTCCCTGCGGAAGAACCGGTGGCCCTTCACCCGGAACGAGATCAACAGATCGCCAGGAGGTCCACCGGCCGAACCCCGCTCCCCCTGCCCCGATAGGCGGACCTTGGTTCCGTCGCTGGCGCCAGGGGGTACGGAGACCTGGATCTTCCGGTCCTGACGGACCTGGCCATTCCCTCCGCAAGACCGACAGGGGTCGTCGGGGATCATCCCCTTGCCCATGCATGCCGGACATGGACGCTTGACCGCGAAGCCGCCCTGGCCGAACGACACCGTCCCGGTCCCCTGGCATTCCCCGCAACGGCTGGTCCCGGTGCCCGGAGAGGCCCCACTTCCTCCACACGTCGCGCAGGCCTCGGAGATGGGGACGGAGATGGCCACTTTCCCCCCCAGCACCGCCTTCTCGAAAGAGATTTCCACGACGTACTCGACGTCGCGTCCCTTGGCCTTCCCGGTGCCCGCGTCCGTGGTCTCACGACGACCGAAGTCGAAGATGGAACTGAACAGGTCGCCGAGCCCGCCCATTTCCGAGATGTCGTCGAAGGAGAACGAGCCACCCTGGCCCTGGGACCGCCCGGCCGCCCCTGGAGTCCGGCGGCCAGCGCCGAAGCCGAAGGCCCCGAGCTTCCGCATCTGGTCGTACTTCTTTCGCTTGTCGGAATCGGAGAGGACCGAATAGGCCTCCCCGATCTCCTTGAAGCGGTCCGCGGCGGCGGGGTTGTCCGGATTCGCGTCCGGATGGTACTCCTTCGCCAGCTTCCGGTAGGCCTTCTTGATGTCCCCGTCGGAAGCGGAGTCTTTGACTCCGAGGACCTGGTAGAAGTCTTTGGTTCCGTTGGCCATGGGCGATTCTGGGCTCGGGTCCGGACGCCTGCGGTCAGCCGGCCTTGTAGACGCTGACCCGGGCGGGTCGGACCAGGAGGCCCTTGAACGTGTATCCCCGCTGGAAGACGGAAGCGACCTGGTCATCCATCGCGGGATCATCCGTGGCGGACCGCATGACCGCCTCCATCACGTTGGGATCGAACGCGACACCCTCCGGATTCAACTCTTCGATGCCCGCGTCCAAAAGGGTGCGCAGGAACTTCCGCTCCACGAGCTCGACCCCCTCGAGGATCGACGGGGCGGTGGCCGTGTTCGGGTCCAGGTCACTGACCCGCTGCAGGTCATCGAGGGTGTCGATGAGCTTCCCCACCAGGTCCGCCTGGGCTCTCGCCCAGGCTTCGGTGCGCTCCTGGTTCACCCGCCGCCGGAAGTTGTCGAACTCGGCAGCCAACCTCAGGTAGCGATCGTTCAGCTCCCGGTGAGAGGTCTCCAGCTCGGAGAGGCTGTCGATCTCGTCGAACGCATCCGGCTCCTCCGCCTCGGCTTGGGTCCCGCCGGCAGCCTCGGCGCCCTCGGGAGGGTCGGTGGACTCCCCCGTCTCCGCACTCGGATCAGTGGGTTCGGAAGGGTCGGTGGGCTCGGTGGGCTCGGTACCGTCACCGGGGAGCCTCTCCTCGTCGGTTCTCGCGTCGTTACCCATCAAATCAGGTCTATCCACGTGGGGTCGAAGTTCACGGTCCTTCCGACCTCGGCGGGCGGGAGGGACAGGTACGAAGATAATCGCAATCTCGTTGTCGGCTACGGGACGTGCCTCTCGATCCAACGGCACATCCCCTCGATGGTCTCGGCTCTCCCCATGTCATTGAAAGGTTCGTGCCGGGCATCGGGCACCTCGATGAGTTCCACGCTGTCCGGGAACCGTGCGCACCATTCCAGGACCACCGACTGATCGGTGACCGGATCCGCGCCGGGTGAAATCACCAGCGTTGGGACTCGGGGACCCGACGCCAGAGCGAGGAGCTGGACGGATTCCACCTCTCCTACGAGCCGGGCCGAGATCCGATTTACGATCAGGGGATCCGCCACCCGTCGAGCCTGCATTTCCGGATCCCTGGTGAGTCCCGCGGCCTGAATGGGCCTCCGCACCAGGACCCCCGGGGCCACCCAGCCCATGAGCCACTTCAACATCCGGGTGAGCGGGGACAGGAGGGGGCT
The DNA here is from genome assembly GCA_039591855.1 of Gemmatimonadota bacterium. Taxonomy (GTDB): domain Bacteria; phylum Gemmatimonadota; class Gemmatimonadetes; order Longimicrobiales; family Gaopeijiaceae; genus JBDHCV01. The sequence goes on from JBDHCV010000010.1 coordinate 38,105, forward strand.
GGTGCCGAGCCAGGGAGCCGAGAGCACCAGACACTCAGGCCGGAGGCCTCGAGTCTCGAGCCACCGCAGGGCGATGAGGCCCCCCAGGGAGTGGGCCACGATGACAAGGGGTCGCTCCCGGGACTCCGGCGGCAATGACGCGAGCAGCCCGTCGACGGCCAGGAGGAACTCCTCGAAGGAGGCGATGTCCCCCCGACGCCCCTCGGACTTCCCGTGGCCCGGAAGCTCCACGGCGAACACGTCGAGGCTGAGCTGGTTCAGCGCTTGGGCCACCTCACCGTAGCGCCCGGCGTGTTCCGCGAAGCCGTGGATCAGGAGGACGGTACCCCGAGGGTGGGAGGCCGGCCACGCAAGCCGACGGAGCCTGCGGCGTCCGGCGGGGATCATGGCCTCCGAGGGATGGCGGGCTCCTTCCGGCGGTGGGCTCACGGTGCCTGTCTCCCATCAGGGGGATCCGGGTTCCCGTCCGGCCGCTCGTCGACAAGCCGGGCCAGCAACGCCATCGCGGCCTGGGCGGCCCGGGCCCGGATCATCTCACGGTCACCCGGGAAGAGCTCCCTGGTGGCCACGGTCCGGGAACCGAGGCAGGCGGCGAACCAGACCGTGCCAACCGGCTTGTCCGCCGTACCTCCACCGGGCCCGGCGATGCCGGTGATCCCGATACCGGCGTCGGCGCCGAGGCGGTCTCGGACCCCTCGAGCCAGCGCCTCGGCCACCCCCCTGGAGACCGCGCCCTCTGCCTCGATCAACGCCCCGTCCACACCAGCCAGGAGCCGCTTGGCCTCGTTGGAGTAGGCTGCGACGCCGCCCAGGAAGTAACGGGAAGACCCGGGTATGTCCGTCAGCCTCTTGGCCACCAGGCCGCCGGTGCAGCTCTCAGCCACCGCGACGGTGGTGCCCGTCGCCGACAGGCGGTCTCCCAGTGCCTCGGCCAGATCCCCGCTCGATGCCTGGTAGCGGTAGGGCGCGACCACAGGCTGAAGAAGCGCTTCCGCCTCGGCCAGGGCCTCGAGAGCACCCTCCGAGCTCGCGAACCCCCTTGCCGTGAGCCGGAGCTCCACACCCTCGACCTCGGGAAGGAATGCGATGGAAACGGCCTCCGGGAGACCGTGGAGCAGCGGCTCCAGGCGGTCCGCCAGCACGGACTCCGCGATTCCCGTGGTGTGGATTGAGCGATGGATGACCGGGGCGAGTCGACGGGAGAAGCGCTCCCGGAGGACGGGGATCACCGATTCTGTGAAGATCGTCCTCATCTCTCGCGGCACCCCGGGCAGGAGAACGACGAGCCCGTCGGATCCAAGATCGAAGAGGATCCCGGGTGCGGTGCCCAACGGGTTCTCCAGCGGCACGGCGCCCTTCGGCACCAGGGCCTGCGCCCGGTTGGAGGGGGGAAGCTCGGCGTAGCCGCGACCGACGAACCGCTCCTGGAGGCCGGCCAGGAGATCCGCGTCTTCCGCGAGATCTCGTCCAAGGTGACGGGCCACGGTGGAAAGGGTCAGGTCGTCACGGGTGGGCCCGAGTCCTCCGGTGACCACCACCAGGTCGGACACGGACAGGGCCGCACCCAGGGCCGACTCGATGCCTGCCTGGGAGTCCGGGCTGGTGAATCCCGCGGCGACCGGAATACCCAGGGAAGCCAACTCCCGGCCCAGCCACGCCGAGTTGGTGTCTACGGTCTCGCCCGACAGCAACTCGTCCCCCACTGCGACCAGGACCGCGACGGGAGGGGCGGCGTGACCTGAATCCCTCCGATCAACCATTCCTGATCAGGGCGCGGTATGCCCAGAGGTAGTCCACGAGGGAGTAGATGGTGAGGAAGAGGGCCGCGGCCAGGGTCACTCCGATCCAGGTGCCGTGGAGGACGGTCCATGCACCCCACACCGAACCGTCCTCCCAACCCCGGATCCGGGCGGTCTCCACCAGGCCGAACCACAGCAGCGCACCGCCGCTGAAGAGATTCTGGACGAATGCCTTGTACTTGCCGGACTGACCGGCCGAAATCACCTCACCCCTGCGAGCCGCCCAACTCCGGAAGAGCGTGATGAAGAGCTCCCGGCCGAAGATGACGACGAGCACCCACATGGGGAGCGCCCCCCACCAGGGGAGCTCCCACTGGGGGCCCCGGTGGGACACGATGTAGAACGGGACGAAGGTGGAGACCAACAGGAGCTTGTCGGCCAGGGGATCGAGGAGCTTCCCCAGGTCGGTGATCCAACCGTGCTTCCTGGCGAGATAGCCGTCCCAAAGGTCGCTGAAGGCGGCGACAAGGAAGAGGACGAAGGCCCAGTAGCGGTTCGGGTTGTGATCCGAAAGCGCCAGAAGCAGGATCGCCGGCGTGGCAGCGATCCTGGCAACACTGATGATGTTCGGGAGATTGAGACGGCTGACAGCCATGGCGCAGGGGTCAGCTCAGGGTTTGCACCACGAGCTTGCTGACCGCTTGAAGGGTTTCAAAGACGCCCGTGCCATCGACGGCGACTCCCTCGAAGTCGGGCACGCCCCTGGGGTTCAGCATCGACCTGAGCTGGTCCACGGACTGTGTGCCCGGAAGATCCCTCTTGTTGTACTGAATAGCAAACGGAATCTCCTCGATATCGTAGCCGTACGCTTCGAGATTCTCGTAGAGGTTGTGCATCGCCTCGATGTTGGCCTCGGTCCGCTCGGCCTGGGAGTCGGCCACGAAGATCACGCCGTCCACCTTCTTCAGGATGAGCTTCCTGGAAGCGTTGTAGTAGACCTGGCCAGGGACGGTATAGAGGTGGAATCGGGTCTTGAAGCCCCGCACCTCGCCGAGATCGATGGGCAGGAAGTCGAAGAAGAGCGTCCGTTCGGTCTCCGTCGCGAGAGAGATCATCTTCCCCCGGTCGTCGGGATTCACCCGGGAGAAGATGTACTCCAGGTTGGACGTCTTGCCGCCCAGCCCAGGGCCGTAGTAGACGATCTTGCAGTTGATCTCACGGCTGGCGTAGTTGATCATCGACATGATCCGGTGCTACGCCTCCTTCCAGTCGGGGCGGGCCACTGCGAACCGGCCTGCGGGCACCAGGGGATCGACCCTCAGCCGAACGGCCGATGGGAACATGAGTGCCGGACCCCGGAAACTCGTTCCGGCCTTCATGCGACACCCGACCCTGCGTCGACAGGGGGCTGAGCGATCTCCCGTTCCATGCGGCCGAGGATCGTCCGAGCCCGGCTCCGAAGCAGCGGACGAGGCTCCCAGACGATGAAGTCCTTGAGGAGATTGATCCGGTCCACCGAAGCGTTCGAGCGGGCCATGTGACCGAGGGCGGCCAGCCGCTGGAACGCATGGGGGCTGAAGAGCCCCATCTGGTGCCGGGTCATCTGGTTCTTTATCAGGACCGCTGCGACAAAACCCGCTGCGGCGCCTGCAAGTACGACCAATCCGGCCGTCTTGAGGGTGCGATCGACGCGAACTCCCGCCATCTCCTCTCCTGGTCTCCTCAGCTCATCTCTCGCCGGCCGGCGAGGGCCTCTGCGATGGTGGTTCCGTCTACGTATTCCAGGTCGCTCCCCATGGGGACGCCTCGGGCGATCCGGGTGACCCTGGGTCCTATCCGGCGGACCTCACCTTCGAGGTAGACCGCCGTAGCTTCACCCTCGACCGAAGGGTTCGTGGCGAGGATGACCTCCTCCACGACGCCGTCCGAATCAAGGATTCTCTGCAAGAGGGCGGCCACATTCAAGTCATCCGGTCCAACCCCGTCCAGCGGGGAGAGCTTTCCCCCAAGAACGTGGTACGCTCCGCGATACCGTCCGGTCCGCTCGATCGCCCCCACGTCATAGGCCTCTTCCACCACGCAAATGACGGAATCCTCCCTCCGTGGATTCGAGCAGATCTCGCATAACTCGGCCTCGCTGTAATTCCCGCATCGGGCACAGGGTCGGATGCGTTCGATCAGCTCCGCGATGGCGGCGGAAAGCCGGGTGGCGTCCTCGGACCGGGACTTGAGCAGGTGGTACACAAGGCGGAGTGCGGTCTTGGGTCCCACCCCCGGAAGCCGGGAGAACTGGCGAACAGCCTCGTCGATAGCGCTCACGAAGACCGGAACCCTCAGAACAATCCAGGGAGATTCATGGGCATGGGCATGCCGCCAGCCACGCTCTTCATCTCCTGCTCGTAGTGCTCCCGGGCCTTCTTCTGGGCCTCGGCTACCGCAGCGAGGACCAGGTCCTCCAGCATCTCCACGTCGGCCGGGTCCACCACGGCCGCGTCGATGGAGACCGCGGTCAGGCCGCCCTTCCCGTCCACCGTAGCGGTGACCATGCCGCCGCCCGCCCCAGCGCTGAAGCTCTGGGATTCCAACTCCTCCTGCAGCTTGGCCATGCGTGCCTGCAACTGCTGACCCATCTGGATCAACTGCTGAAAGTCATTCATCATCTAGATTCTCCGATATCTTATCTTAAACCCATGCTATTCCATGAGTTCCAGATCGAGTGTTTCTACGGCGTGACCCAGCTTCGGATCCTCCTCAACCAGGGCCTGCACCCGGCCCTGCCGGACCGTGTCGGGGGTGATTCGCTGCCCCTCGGCCTCCTCCGGGCCCGTCATGGACGTAGCCTCCACCGTCACCGGATGGCCCATGGCGTCCGTAAATACCGCACCCAACGCGGCCCGGGTATCCGGCTCCCGAAGGCGGTCCAGACCCGGCCCTTCCGGGACCTGGATACGGGCCACCCCGTTCTCGACACCCACGAGCGACGAAGTTCGCAGCACCAACGCAACGCCTGCGGGAAGTTTCTCCTTGCCGGAGAGCAGTCGCTCCCAGGCGGCGTGAGGACCCGCGGCCGTACCCGGGGCGGTGGCCGCGTCGCCGGGGGGCGAGGTGGCTGACTCGGGGGCAGTGGCTGACTCGGCGCCCGCAGAGGCTCCCTGCTCCGCCTTTGGGGGCTGGGCCGACGCCTTCCCCTTCCTGGGAGGCTCGGGGGGCACGGGAGGCGACTGGGGCGTAGAGGGACCGGTCGAAAGCACGGCAGCATCCCCCCTCGACGCTCCTCCCAAACCACGGATCAGGTCCTCCAACTCCACCGTCCGGTCCAGGTGGCTCAACCGAAGAAGCAGGAGCTCCAACAGGATCTTGGGTTGAGCCGCCCTCCGAAGGTTCCCGCCCGCTCCGAGGTCCGAAGCCAGGGTCAGCATCCGGAGGAGATCCCCTGGGGCGAAGGCCTGGGCCCTCGACCGGTACTCCGCCACGATGTGATCCGACAGATGCGAAGGCGCCCCTCCCTGCAGACGGAGGCGGAGCAGCGTTCGCAGAGCCTCGTTGAGCCCGAGATAGAACTCGCTCAAGTCGTACCCTTCGTCCACCAGCCTCTCGACGAACTCGAATACGTCTCCATGTCGCCGGGACGCCAACAGGTCGAACAGCTCCAGGTAGCGCTCCTCCTCGACCAGTCCCAGGACCGAGCGCACGGACTCCTGGGAGACCTCCCCTCCCGTGAGAGCCAGGACCTGGTCCAGGAGAGAGAGGGCGTCTCTCAGTCCCCCGTCGGCCTTCCGGGCGACCATCCTGAGCGCTTCCTCCGGGGCCTCCGTCCCCTCCCCCGCCAGGACCTGGGTCAACCGGGCCGTGATGTCCCCGGCCCCGATGCGCCGGAAGTCGAACCGCTGACACCGGGACAGTATGGGGGCGGCGGTCTGCTGGATCTTCTGGGGTTCGGTCGTGGCGAACACGAAGATGACCCGGGGCGGCGGCTCCTCCAGGATCTTCAGGAGGGCGTTCCAGGCCTCCCGGGTGAGCATGTGGGCCTCGTCCACGATGTAGATCTTGTGGCGGCCCTCCTCGGAGGGAGCGTACATGGCCCGCTCCCGAAGCTCCCGGGCATCGTCGACCCCCCGGTTCGAAGCCGCGTCGATCTCCACCACGTCCAGGGAGGTATGCCCACTCCAGATGCGCTCGCAGCTGTCGCATGCGCCGCAGGGCTCGCCTTCGGCGGAACGGTCGGGGCAGTTGAGAGCCATGGCCAGGACCCTGGCCATGGTGGTCTTGCCGATGCCCCGGGGTCCGCAGAAGAGGTAGGCGTGCCCGACCCGGTCTCCGGCGACGGCCCTGCGCAGGGTCTCAGACACGTGCTCCTGGGTGGAGACGTCGGAGAACGTCCTGGGGCGGTACTTCCTGGCGAGAGCTGTGTGGGTCACCGCGGTACCATGCTGGAGACTCGGCTGGCCGCTCGTGAAGAATCCGACCTGGGTCGGGTCGGTGATAGCACTTCACGACCGTGGAACCGGGGTAAAAAAAATGCCCCAGGCTACCCGCAGCAACGATCACCTCACTTACCGCTGCTGCCTGCGGGGCCCTGACGGGGTTCGCGGGCTCTCGCTCTACGGACCTGGGGCACCCCGAAACTAGAGGAAGGGCGACCCCCCGTCAACCTGCGGATCCGGCAAAGTCTTGGGATACAGGGAGTTAGATACCCATGGCCATTCAGTCCCGCCAGGCGTCCTCCACGTGCTCCAAGTGAACGGAGCCCGACGGGCCGAGGGCGACCCCCACGGCGTCGAATCGAATGGTGGTGGCGACGGAATGGTTCCTCCCCAGCCATCCCACGGCGACCTCCCGGATCTCCGCCCGCTTCCTGGGCGAAATCGATTCCAGGGGATCCCCGAAGTTTCGGGAGCGGCGGGTCTTAACCTCCACGAAGGCGAGCACCCCGCCCCTGCGGGCGATGATGTCGATCTCCTTTCTACCCTCCCGGACGTTGCGGCCGACGATCTCCCACCCCTGTCGTCTCAGGTGGCGAACAGCGAGTTCCTCGCCTAGGCGCCCCAGGGCCCGGGCCTCCAAATGCATGGCTCCCCCTCCCGTCCCTGGGCCTCACCCCATGCCGAATGCACGCGGCGTGGTCCGAAACTGACGGGAACCGCCGGGCTCCCGAATGGCCTCAAGGGCCGGGATCGGGGAGGGCGGCGCAGAGGGTGCGGTCGATGGAGTCCGCGATGACCCGGATCTGGTCCACCAGACCTGCGAACTGTTCTGGATAGAGGGATTGAGCCCCATCCGAGAGGGCCCGGGTCGGGTCCGGGTGGACCTCCACCATGAGGCCGTCGGCTCCCGCCGCCACAGCGGCCCGGGCCATGGGGGTCACCTTGGTCCGGAGCCCGGTCCCGTGACTGGGGTCAGCGATGATGGGCAGGTGGGAGAGGGCCTTCACCACCGGGATGGCGGTGAGATCCAACAGGTTCCTGGTGTGGGGATCGAAGCTCCGTACCCCACGTTCGCAAAGGATGACGTTGGGATTACCCTCGTGGAGCACGTATTCGGCCGCGAGAAGGAGCTCGTCGATGGTGGCCGACATCCCCCGCTTGAGGAGGACCGGCTTTCCCGTCCGCCCCGCCCGTCGGAGCAATGGGTAGTTCTGCATGTTTCTGGCGCCGATCTGGATGATGTCGGCGTACTCGGCGACCAGGTCCACGCCCTCGGGATCGATGGCCTCGGTCACCACGGCCATTCCCGTGGCCTCCCGGGCCTCGGCGAGGAGTTCCAGCCCCGCGAGTCCCAGGCCCTGGAAGGAGTACGGAGAGGTCCGAGGCTTGAAGGCGCCGCCCCTCAGGATCGTGGCGCCCGTTCGGGCAAGGACCTTCGCCATCCCCAGGATCTGCTCCCGGGACTCCACCGCGCAGGGACCGGCCATGAGCGCGATCTCCCGACCTCCGATGGCGGTGCCGTTGGGGAGGGTGACGACGGTGTCCTCCTCCTTCCACTCCCGGGACACCTGCTTGTACGGGTGACTGACGGAAATGACCTCGAGGACGCCTCCCAGGCATTCCAGGCGGGCCGAATCCACCCGTCCGTCGTTGCCGATCAACCCCACCGCCGTCCTCTGACGCCCTTCGATGGCACGGGCGTCGTACCCCATGGTCCGGATTTCCTCGACCACTCGGTCGACCTGATCAGGAGAGGCGTTTTGCCTCATGACGATGAGCATGGGATCTCTTCTCTCGCTAGCGGCTCAGGCCGAAACGCCGGCGGCCTCGAGGGCCTCCGCCAACCGGACGCCCACTACGGTGCTCACGCCCGGCTCCTCCATGGTAACGCCGTAGATCCAGTCCGCGGATTCGATGGTCCGGGGGTTGTGGGTAATCACCACGAATTGCGTCCGATCCTTGAATTCGTTCAGGAGCCGGATGAACCGCCCGATGTTGTTCTCGTCCAAGGGCCCGTCTACCTCGTCCAGGACGCAGAACGGACTGGGCTTCACCAGGTAGATGGCGAAGAGGAGGGAAAGGGCAGTCAGGGCGCGCTCGCCTCCGGACAGGAGGTCGATGCGCTGGGTCTTCTTCCCGGTGGGACACGCGTGGATCTCGATGGGGCTCTCCAGCAGGTCGTCAGGATCGGCCAGCCAGAGATCCGCCTCGCCCCCCTGGAAGAGCTTGAAGTGCACTTCCCGGAAGTGGGTCCGGATGGCCTGGAAGGTCTCATCGAAGAGACCGGTGGCGGTCTGGTTGATCTCCCGGATCGCCTTGCGCAGGTCGTCCCGGGCCCCGACCAGGTCGTCCCGCTGCTCTTTCAGGAAGGAGAGTCGCTGGCTTTCTTCCGCGTGCTCCTCCACGGCGAGCATGTTCACGGGACCCAGGCGTTCCATCCGGATCACCAGGTCGCGGAGTTCCTCCTCCAACACCTCCGGCTCGCCCTCCACCGGTTCGGCCTCGCTGAGCAGAACCTCGAGGGGGCGCCCCCATTCCCCTTCCAGGCGCTCCTCGATCCTTCCCACACGTCCCAGCAGCTCCTGCTTTTCCAGCTCCAGGCGGTGCCGCCGGTCCGTGGCCTCCCGCTCCGCGCTCCGGGCCTCCCTCACCCGACGCTCCGCAGTCGCCACCGCCTCGGCCACCTCGCTCAGGGCGGCGTGGCGGCGGTCGAGTTCTGCCTGGCTCTCGTCCCGGCGCCGGAAAAGGTCCTGGGTGGCCTCGGCTCCAGCTACGCTGACCGACCGGGCATGGGCGAGTTGCTCGGTGAGTTCGGCCTCCTCGACCTGGAGGGCGGACTGGCGCTCCCGGGCCCTGGAGTGCCGGGCCTGCACCTCCGCCAGACGCTCGGCGAGCCGGCTCGCCTCGCCCTCGGCACGGGTCAACTCCACCCGCAGGCGGGATTCCTCCGCCCGAGCGGTCTCCCACTCCTCCTGGACCTCGGCCATGGCCGCCCGGGCCGCGTCCCGCTCCACCACCAGTTCGGTCTCTTCCTCGGCCACCGACGCCCGGTCCTCCTGGGCCTCCCGGCTGCGCTCACGGGTGCGGTCCCTGGCCGCCCGGGTGCCTTCGAGTTGCCGAGTGAGCTCCAGTTGGTGTTCTCGGGCCCGGGACTCCCGATCGGATCGGGCGGCGGCCTCGGCGTTGGCGGACCGTGCCTCGTCCTCGCTCTGACGCACCGTGGCCCGGGCCCGCTCGAGGGCCTCCTCGGCGACCTTGAGAGCCTTCTGGAGTTCCTCTCTGGTGGCCCGGGCGCCGTCGGCGACCTCCCGGGCCCGGACGTCTTCGGTCTCCAGGGCCCGGATCTCCTCCCTTCGGGCCAGGACCCCGGCCGATCCCGAGGGATCGCCCACCCGGATGACGCCCCGAGGGTCCACGGACCCACCGGTCCTGGAGATGCGGACCCGGTCCCCAGCGAAGGGTTCGGTGAGGGCCTCGTCCTCCACCACGGCGACACCGCCGAGGAGAGCCTCCACCCACGCCGTCCCGGGGCCGAGCGCCTTGACCCCCTCGGGCAAGGACCCCTTGGGAGCGGGTGCGGAGTCCGCAGGCATGAGGATCAGTCCGCCGCCGCCAGTCCAGCCTTCCCGGAACCAGCGCCGAGCCGCCTCCGCCGATTTCCGGTCGGGGACCACCAGGGCCCTGGCCAACGGTCCGAGGAAGGACTCCAGGGACTCGGCCACGTCGGAGGGGGCCTCCACGAAGTCGGACAGGGTCCCCAGCACCGCGAACCCCGTCTGCGCCAGGGCTTCCCGGATGACCGGCTCGACGCCCTCCCGGCCCTCCTGCACCCGTCGAAGGGCCCGGAGCCGGGTCTCTACCGACGAGGCTCGGTCCACGGCGGCCAACTCTTCCGCCCGGGCCGCATCCAGAGCCTTCCTCGCTCGCTCCACCTCCTCCATAGCGTCGGCGGACCCGGCCTTCGCCGCGTCCTCCGCCTCGCCCAGCTCCTGCTGCCGGGAGTTGAACAGGTCGCCCTGGGATTTGATGTCGGACAGGGCGTCGGAGGCCCGCTCCAGTTCCTCCTGCAGGCGCACAAGGCGCCGCTCGAGCTCGTCGGCCTGCGCTGTGGCGGCTTCGGCATCCCCATCCAATAGAGCGCCCCTCCTGGCCAGGTCCCTCTCCCTCGACTCCACCGCCTCGAGGCGCTCTCGAGCGCGACCGAGCCGCTCCCTCACCGCGCCGGCGGTGTCGGCGTGGGCCTCGACCTCGGCCCGGATCGTCACCAGCGACTCCTGAAGAGCACGGTCGCGCTCCCCGATCTCGTCGAGCTGGGCTCCTGTGGTGGCAATGGCCTCGGTGGTGGAAGAACGGTCGAAGCCGATCTGCTCCAGGCGCCGGGTGGCCGCCGAAGCCCGCTCATCCGCCACGGCGAGATCCCTCTCCCACCGGTTCAACTCAGACCGAACCGCGTCGAGGGCCGCGGCCGCCTCCCCCCTCGCTCGCTCGGCGTCGACCTGTCGGATCCGGAGAGATTCGTACTCGGTCTCCAGCGTCTGGAGCTCTGCGCGGATCCCCTCCCCCTGCCCCGACTTGCCCGCCAGGGACGAATCGATGTCGGAGAGCCGGGATTGAAGCAGTTCCAACTGGTGACGCACCACCGCAACCTCGACCGCGAGACGCCGGGCCCGATACTCGTGATAGCGCTCCGCCTTTCCTTTCTGCCGGGCCAGGGACCGGACCTTGCTCTCCACCTCGGCGATCACGTCCTCGAGGCGTTCCAGATCGAGCTCGGCCCGCTCCAGCCGCCGCGTGGCCGCCTTCCGCCGGTCCTTGTACTTGCCGATCCCCGCCGCCTCCTCGAAGAGGGCCCTGCGTTCCTCGGCCCTGTCCGAGAGGATGGCGTCGATCATCCGGTTCTCGATGACGCTGTAGGCGTTGGCCCCGAGACCCGTGTCCCGACAGAGGTCGTGAACGTCCCGGAGACGGCAGGAGGAGCGGTTCAAGGAGTATTCGCTACCTCCGTCCCGGTAGACCGTGCGCCCGATCTCCACTTCCTCGAAGGGCACGGGAAGGGCACCGTCCTCGTTGGAGACGACCATGGTGACGGCCCCCCTGCTCACCGGGCGCCGATTCACCGACCCCTGGAAGATGGCCTCTTCCATCTTCGCACCCCGGATGGCCGTGGGGCGCTGCTCTCCCAGGACCCAGCGGATGGCGTCACTGATGTTCGACTTGCCGCACCCGTTGGGTCCCACGATGGCGGTGATGCCGTCGTGGAAGTCGACGTCGGTGCGATCAGCGAACGACTTGAAACCGTGGAGCCGAAGCCGGGTCAGCTTCATCGCGGCGGGAGACCGGTTCGACGCACCAGGTCGGGCACGGTGCCCTGGACCTCACGGAGTCGCTGGGCCAGGACCGACGCCTCCTCCGCGGAGGAATAGGCTCCGGCGTAGACCCTCCAGACGCGGGATCCGCCGCCACTCGTTCCCTCGAGGACGTATGCCGGGATGGCGCTCGACCGGAGGGAGGCCGCAGTGGCCCGGGCCTGGGCAAGAGATGGGGCCTGGGCGAGGAGGAATGCCATGGGAGTCCAGTGGATGACCCACGCGGAGCCCGACGCGTACCCGAGACGGGGTGGCAGCGTGCTTCGCAATCCCTCGGCGTCCTGGATGCCCTGGACCGGGCCGGCCAGGACCCGCCAATACACTCTACCGTTCACCTCCACGGGCGCCGCGATGAACTGGGGCTCGGACACCCTGGTCCCGAGATCGGCGGTAACAGCCAGGGCCTCCGCCTCGCTCTCGTAGGACGCCAGGCCCACCGAGTAGCCCAGGGGAACCTCGACCCCCCCGGCGCCGGGCGTGCTCGTCACCGTGCCGTCACCCGAGGTCCCAGGCTCGGCGGGCGTACCCGTGGGAGAGGCGGCAGCATCCCCACCCGCCGCATCCGTCCCCGCACCGGCCTCACCGGCCTCACCGGCAGTAGACCCGCCCTCGGGTGCCCGGACGCCTTCCACGAACTGGGGAGTCTCCCCTTCCCCCGGGCCGCCGGAACCGAAGGGCAGCGGAAGGACGCCCATCTTTCCGAGACCCCAGAAGAGGGCCAGGACCACGGCCACGCCGGCGGCCCACACGGACCATCGGGGGAGGCCACCGTCCCGGCTGGCGGCCGTCAGAACCTGGGAACCGGAGAAGGTCGGCCGGGGACCGGGGACCTCAGCGCCGACAGGCCCGGTGTCCTCATCCGCCACCGCGGCGACGGGAGGGGTGGCCTCCGAACCCGAGCTCTGGAGGGGCGTCTCGGCCCGGGCCCATCCAGGGCCGGTCGGGGATCCCGCCTCGGCCGCGGCGGGAACGTCGCCGGCATCGAACAGCTGTCCGGGCAGCGGAGCGAGTAGCGCCGCGGTGTCTTCTTCGGAACGACTGAGCAGGACCCCCAGGTCGGCCAGTGCGGCCAGCCCTTCCATGCCCGAGTCCTCCAGGGCACCCGCCAAGACCAGGGTGACACCCGCGTCCCGGAAGGCCCGGACGATCCCGCCCCACCGCTCGGAGGTCAGGACCTCCGTGGAGTCGGCGACGGGCACGCCGGCCGTAGCGAAAAGGAACATCTCGCCGGCGGGCTGTCGCGCTATGCTGGCGACCGAGGCACCGAAGAGGATCACGTCGGCGACCCCCTGACCCCGGGGCTCGTCCAGGAGGGTGTGGAGGCGCGCCCCCTCCAGATTCAGGTCCATGAGGACGAGGCGCCCGTGGTCTCGGGCCCACTCCCGGGCCAGTTCGATCAGCGCCTGCTCGGCACCTTCGTCGCTACGGGCCTGGGCACTGAGGGCGACCAGGACGACCTCTCCCGAGCCGGGCTGTTCCGGGAGGGAATCCCGATCGGAGGGATCGATGGATGAGGGGTCAATCTGGATCCAACGCACGGCCATTTGATCCGATCAGGAAGCCTGCGGTTCGCCCTCCGGCCGGGCTCGCAGGCCGGGCCGAAGGGCGTGAGACGTCGAAAAGTAAGGGAGCCGGACCGAGGTCGCCAACCTACTCGTCCACCGCCTCCAGCATGGGAGCGTCGCCCCAGAGGGTCTCAAGTTGATAGAACTCCCGGGCCTCCGGGTGGAAGACGTGGACGACGAAGTCGATGAAGTCCAAGAGGACCCAGCGTCCGGTGCGCAGTCCTTCGACATGAGCGGGGCGCTGGCCCTCCTTCTTGGACTCCTCGATGACGTGCTCGGAAACCGCCTTGACCTGGATGTCCGAGGTCCCGGTCGCGATCACGAAGAAGTCCGTGGCGGAGGAGATGCCCCGGAGGTCCAGGATCAGGACGTCCTGGGCCTTCCGCTCCAGAGCCAACTCCGCGGCTCGGGCGACGGCCGCCGGAGGGTCGAATCGATCTTGTTCGGGTACGAGTCGCATTGCGGAAGCTTCGCGCCGGGCGCGACGTCAGTCCTCGTCGCGCTCGACCGTCACGATGATCTCCGCCTCGACTTCGGCATGGAGACGCACCGGGACCCGATAGTCGCCAAGGCCCTTGATGGGCTCGTCCAGAACCACCGTCCGGCGATCCATCTCGAAATCGATTCCGGACTCGCTCGCCTTCTGGGCGATATCCGCGGCCGTGACCGACCCGAACAGCTTCCCGTCCTCCCCGGCCCGGGCCCGGAAGTCCAGCTTGCAGTCCACGAGTTGGGAAGCCCTGCGACGGGCCTCCAGGTAGTCGCGGCGTGACCGCTCCTCCGCCCGCTTCTGCTCCTCTTCCAGCCTCTGGATGTTCGCCGCCGACGCCTGATAGGCCAGGCCCTGGGGCAGAAGGTAGTTCCGTGCGAAACCGGGCTTGACGTCGACGACGTTCCCGGCCTCACCGAGGTGCTCGACGTCCTGCTTCAGGATCAGCTTCATTTGAGACTCCTTGACGACCTTGCGAATTCAACTCGACTCGGAGGCGGCCCGGGAGCGGATGTCCACCCAGGTGTCACCGAGACCGATGATCAATGCTCCGACCAATACCAACGGGGCCACGAACAGCAGCCCCAACAGAAACAGCATCGCCCCGGGGATCGATACCCCCCCGGTCAACGCGACGACCACCGCCATGCCTCGCAGGACATAGAGCCCGCCCATGAACACGAGGGCGTTCATGCCGGCCCTGTTCCATGGATCCCCGAGCCCCAGGGCGAGCAACACGGCACCGCCCACCAGTAGCCAGACCAGGTTCTCATTGAACCGGAATCCCGCCAACGGCCCCAACCCGTGGCCACGACCGCGAGCGAGCCGGACGAAGGCCCACCAGGCCACGCCCAGGGCTGCCAGGGACGCCAATCCGACGATGGCCGGGAAAGCCCTTCCCTGAAAATCAGCGGTCCGAAGGAGGGTCTCCGTGATCCTCTCGGGGAGCCCCTGGGCCCCACGGATTTCCGCCATGGCGCTGAGTGCGAGGCTCGCGCCCTCCAGGATTCTCGACTTCACGACCCAGTCGAGCACACCCCAGGCCTGCGGCTGTGCGACCAGGAACACGACCGCCCCGGCCAGGGCGCCACCCAGCGCGGCCAGGGCCCGGTCCGTGAGACGCATCTCGGGCCTGAGAAGCGTAAGGGCCAGAAACCACCCGCCCAGCAACACCGCCCACCCCCGAGTCACCAGCCACATTCCGTCCAGGGGCACGCCCCCCAGGGTCACCACCAGGCAGAACACGCCTGCCACACCCGTTGCGAGCGTCTTGTCCGGAGCGCCCAGAGCCAGGAACGCGAAGGGGATGGCCGCCAGGACCAGGGGCTGGAATATCGAAAGACTCAGCGCGACCGCGAAGAGCCCCGCCGGTCTGAGCCAGTCGTGCCGGCCTTCGGTCATCCGCTCCCCCACCGTCGGATCGAGGTCCTAGACCTCGTGATCCCGGACGTAGGGGAGGAGCGCGAGATACCGAGCCCGCTTGACCGACGTGGACAGCTTCCGCTGGAACTGAGCGGTCACCTTGCTCGTCCTCTTGGGAAGCAGCTTCCCCTGCTCGGTGATGAACCGGGAGAGGGTCGACACGTCCTTGTAGTTGAGGATCTCGAGACGAGGGCCGTCCACCCGACGGCGCCGGGCCCGGCCACCGGAGAACTCCGGAGGGGAGGTCCGGCCGTCCTCGTCCTCGTCCATCTCGTCGACGTCGTCGTCGTCATCGTCGTCATCGTCCACCTCGTCGGAGACCCGCTCGGGCCGCGGCGCAGCGACGGACATTCCGGAGGAGGGCTCTCCCTCGTGAAGCACGAGGAGATAGCGCATGAGCGCCTCGTCGAGCTTGATGATGCGCTCGAATTCGGGGAGCGCCTCCGGGTCGGTCTGGAACTGGGTGACGACGTAGTAACCCGAGTTCTGCTTCCGGATGGGATAGGCGAGCTGCCGGGAGCCCCAGTGGTCCACCGCGGAGATCTCCGCGCCGTCGGCGGAAGTCAGCAGCTGATGGTACCCCTCGAGCTTGGCGTTGATGGCATCTTCGTCGAGGGTCGGATCGAAGATGTATACGACTTCGTAATCACGTAGCATGGTCTTGCTCCCGTGGACCGCTGAAAACGGGCCCCGACACATTGGGTCGGAGCGGGATGAGCCATGAAAAGTACACCCCTCTCCCCCGATCTGGAAGTGGGATCGGCGCAGATGGCGCACCCGGGAGACCGAGAGGGTTCGGAGAGTGGAAGGCGCGCCCCCCCCTGTTCGACCTTGCGCGGTCCGCCCCGTTCCTAGAGGTTTCCCCGGTTTAGGGACCCCTTGGAACAGGGCGTCCTCCCCACCCTTGTGGGTCGGAGGGGCGCACCCCTGCTGGACAACACATGAATTACTCCTTTTACGGAAACCACATCGACCGGTTCGGCTGGTTCGCCGACGGACTCAAAGCGGCGTTCGAGAGAAACGGCCACCTCTGGGTCGATGAGCCCGAAGAAGCGGCGCTGGTAGTGAATTTCTTCGAGCCGGACCGCCCCCGGCCCTTCCGCCGGAAGGCCCAGGCGGTCTTTCTGATCTCGGTGACCGATTCAGCCGAACTGCTGGATCACGCGATCTACTCGGCGTACCCGTCGCTGGTCCGATCCCTCGCGAATCTCCTCATCACGCTGGTGGATGAGGGGGGCAGAGAGCCCACCGCCCACTTCCTCACCCCCGAGCAGGGGCACTACACCGTGAGCGGGGACCTGCCCATCGAGGAATACTTCGACCGGGTATACGGGCGCATCCATCCCCTGGCCACCTCTCAGCTGGTGATCAACAACGTCTACCGGACGGACCTCCCGGAGGAACTCTGGGACGGGGACGAGGTCACCCGCTCCATCCACGAGGCCGGGCGCCGGCTGGACAGCCTGGATTTGCTGCCCACCCCCTTCCCCATGCACGAGGTGCTGCCGGAGCGGGACATCAAGCACATCCGGCGACTCTATGGGCTGGGCGGACTGAGCTACGGCAACATCTCGGCTCGGAAGGACGAGACGACCTTCTGGATGAGCGCCAGCGGCGTGGACAAGTCCAACCTCCAGGAGGTGGGGCGGGACATCCTCCTGGTCCAGGACTACGATCCGGAAGAGAACGCCATGATCCTCAGCGTGCCTCCGGAAATCGAGCCCCGGCGGGTCTCGGTGGACGCCATCGAGCACTGGATGATCTATCGGGAGCACCCCGAGGTCGGCGCCATCATCCACGTCCACGCGTGGATGGACGGGATCCCGGCCACGGAGTTCAACTATCCGTGCGGGACCTACGAACTCGGTGTGGCCGTAGCGGACATCATCCGGGACGCCCCGGATCCCGGGAAGGCCGTGGTCGGGCTGAAGAACCACGGGGTGACCATCACCGGTGAATCCCTCGAGGAGATCTTCGAGCGGACCGGCGGTAAGCTGATCCAGCCCGTACCCATGTCCTGATCTCGAGAGGTCGAGGGCTGCTGAACGGCCGGC
This sequence comes from Gemmatimonadota bacterium, assembly GCA_039591855.1. Lineage (GTDB taxonomy): Bacteria > Gemmatimonadota > Gemmatimonadetes > Longimicrobiales > Gaopeijiaceae > JBDHCV01. Next base: position 55,165 of record JBDHCV010000010.1, read on the forward strand.
CCGCACATGCTGGACGCCGCGGCGCCGGACTCCTTCGGGGGTTCGGCGCCGCGGCCGTTTCAGGACCGCTGTCCGAGCGCCTCCTGCACCGCCTCGATCAACCCCAAATGGCGGCCGAAAGCCCACTCGGCCTCGGCCAGATCCAGGCGCTCCCGGTTGGTATGGGCGAAGCGCTCCTCCCCCGGAGCGAATCCCAGGGTGGGGATGCCCGCCACCCCACAGCTCCACCCGCCGTCGGTGGCGAACGCCCAGGGCCGCACCACCGCCGGCACCGACGGGTCCTCCCGGCCCCCCACCGCCATTGCCGCCGCCGTGATCAGTGGATGCTCCCGATCCATGAGGAATCCCGGCGTGAACAGGTCCCGGAGTTCGGACAGTCCCGTGTAGCTCTCCTGCATCTCCTTGGCCATGCGCACCTCCACTCCCCGCCCGTCCAGATCCGTCCCCTGGAGCGCACCGTCCAGTTGCCGGCCCACGTCGGCGAGCAACTGCTCCGACGTCTGGCCCGGAAGGACCCGCCAGTCCAGCGTGATCACCACCTCGTCGGGAATCACGTTCCGGCTCTCGGGGCGCACGTCGACCATGGTAGGCACCACGCTGGCCCGTCCCAGGATGGGGTCGGACGCCTGCTCTGCCGAGAGCTTCACTACCGCCTCCAGGACTGCCGGGAGGGGATCCAGGGCGTTCCGGGCCCGCTCGGGTGCGCTGGCATGGCCGGCGAGGCCCCGGATCACCACCTCCACCTCCGCCCGGCCCCTGTGCCCGATGGTCACGTCGCCGTGGGTGGACTCGCCGATGATGACGGCCCCGGGGCGGACCGGGGTCACGTCCAGGAAGTGGTTCATGCCCCACCCCCCCCGCTCCTCGAACACGGTGTGGGCCACGATCAGATCCCCGTCCAGACGCTCCCGCATGAGGGGCGCCACGTGGGTTTGGATGGCCAGGGGGCCCTTGATGTCCATGGCTCCCCGCCCGTGGAGAAAGCCGCCCTCCACCACCCCTCCGAAGGGCGGAAACTCCCACTCGGCCGGGTCCCCGGCGGCCACGATGTCCATGTGGCAGTTCATGAGCACGGGCGGGCCCTCGCCGCCGCCCCGGACGAGCCCGATGACGTTCCCCAGGGAGTCCACCTCCACCTCGTCGTACCCCAGGTCCTTCATCTCCTTCATGACCCGTGCGGCCACGTCTCCCTCCGCTCCGGGAAGGGATGGAATGCGGATGAGTTCCTGGGCGAAGGCGACGGCGTTCTGGAAAGTGGGGTCGGTGGCCATGGTGAGTTCGTTGGAGGGAGGTCTACGGGCGCCGAATCCTGAAGGGACTTCAGGCGGAATGGAACGGCAAGGGGCCCGGCCCGCAACGCGGACCGGACCCCTCTGAACTCCATCGCCTACTCCCCGGGGGGGACCCCGGCGAGGACCTACCCCAGCAGGGCCTTCAGCGCATCCACCAGGGAGGAGAGCCCGTTCCCACCGTCGGCGTGGATCCGAACGAACCACGGGGCCAGCACCAGGGCCACCACGCTCATGAGCTTGATGAGGATGTTCAGCGACGGACCCGACGTATCCTTGAACGGGTCGCCCACCGTGTCCCCGACGACCGCGGCCTTGTGGGGCTCCGAGCCCTTGCCGCCGAAGGCGCCACCCTCGATGTGCTTCTTGGCGTTGTCCCAAGCGCCACCGGCGTTGGCCATGAAGAGGGCCATCAGGACCCCGGTGAGCGTAGCGCCGGCCAGCAGGCCGCCCAGGGCTTCGACGCCCAGGAAGGCTCCCACCACCACCGGGGCGGCGATGGCCGTGATCCCGGGGAGGATCATCTCACGGAGCGCGGCCCGGGTGGAGATATCCACGCAGCGGGCGGAATCGGGCTTGCCCGTTCCATCCATGATGCCCGGAATCTCCCGGAACTGGCGGCGGACCTCGTCCACCATCCCCTGGGCGGCCCGCCCCACGGCGGTCATGGTCATGGCAGCGACCAGGAAGACCACCATGCCGCCGATGAACAGCCCGATGACCACCAGAGGGTCGGCGATGTTGATGGAGGTCAGACCCACCTTGGAGCCATAGGCCGAGAACAGCGCCAGGGCGGTGAGAGCCGCAGAGCCGATGGCGAAGCCCTTCCCAATGGCCGCGGTGGTGTTCCCGATGGCGTCCAGGGAGTCGGTGATCGCCCGGGTCTCGGGTCCGAGGCCCGCCATCTCAGAGATCCCACCGGCGTTGTCCGCAACCGGCCCGTACGCGTCCACGGACATGGTGACACCCACCGTGGCCAGCATCCCCACGGCCGCGATCCCGATGCCGTAGAGACCCGCGAAGAAGAACGAGCCGAAGATGGCGGCACAGATCAGGAGGATGGGTATCCCCACCGACTCCATGCCCACCGCCAGGCCGGTAATGATGTTGGTGGCCGCACCGGTCTGGGACGCATCCGAGATCTTCTTCATGGGAGATCCGGCGGTGTACCACTCGGTCACCAGGCCGATGAAGATCCCCACCAGGGTCCCGAACATCAGCGCGAACCAGGGCCCGTTTGTGCCGTACGCCTGGCCCGTCTCCGGGTTCGTCATCTGAATCCCGAGGGACTGGACCACGAAGTACATGGCGGCGAGGAAGAGGGCAGCGGCGATGAACGTCACGTTGCGGAGGGCCGACGCGGGATCGGTCTTCTCCAGGGCCTTCATGAGTCCGATGCCCACCAGCGAAGCGAGCAGCCCCACCATGATGGTCAGGATGGGCAGGGAGACCGCCTCCAGCCGGAATCCGGCAATGGAGGTGGCGGTGGCCCCGATGGCGATGGTCGCCACCACCGAGCCCACGTAGGACTCGAAGATGTCGGCGCCCATGCCCGCCACGTCGCCCACGTTGTCGCCCACGTTGTCCGCGATGGTGGCCGGGTTGCGCGGATCGTCCTCTGGAATGCCGGCCTCCACCTTACCGACCAGGTCGGCGCCCACGTCAGCGGCCTTGGTGTAGATCCCGCCTCCGACCCTGGCGAACAGGGCGATGGACGAAGCCCCCATGGCGAAGCCCGAGACGATCTCGGCGAAGTTCGGCAGGTCTTGCGACCCGGGAACCGCCGAGGCGGCGAACATCCAGTAGAGGAGGCCCAGTCCGACGAGCCCGAGGGAGGCCACGGCCAATCCCATGACCGCACCGCCCATGAACGCGACCCGGAGTGCCTTGCCCGCCCCCTCCTGGTTCGCGGCCGCGGAGGTGCGCACGTTCGCCCGGGTCGCCGCCTTCATCCCGAAGAACCCAGCCATGACCGAGCAGAGGGCGCCGGTCAGGTAGGCGAGGGCGGTTCCCTGACCGATGGCCAAGAACAGGAGGATGGCCACCACCAGGACGAACCCGGCCAGGACCGTGTACTCCCGACGCAGGAAGGCCATGGCCCCGTCGTGGATCTGATCCGCCAGGTCGGCCATCAACGGCGTGCCCACGTCCTGTCGCTTGACGTAGGCGTAGATGAAGCCCGCGATGGCGAGGCCCGCAAGGCCGAACACTCCGGCCAGACTTGTCAAACTGAGGAAGTCGCTCATTCTGGTTCGTTTCCGTCCAGTCGCGTTCCGGGTTCAGACGGGCTCGCCCGCCTATCGGTTGAATCTGTTCATGGCCGCCTCGATCCCCTCGGCGACCCAGACCTCCACGGCCCGGGTCAAGTCGGGGAGGAGATCGACGATCACGTCCTCGTCCTCCTCGGGCATGGGCGCCAGCACCCAGTCCGAAAGGTCCTGACCTGCCGGAGGAATCCCCACGCCGATTCTGAGCCTGGCGAACTCCTCCGTACCGAGGGCCCCGATCACGGACTTGAGTCCGTTGTGCCCGCCGGCGCCCCCCCGGGGCCGGAAACGGACCCGGCCCACGTCCAGTGTCGCGTCGTCCACCACCACCAGGAGATCCTGGTCGACGGTGAACCCGTCCTGACCGCGAAACGGCGCGACCACCGCGCCGCTCCGGTTCATGAAAACCACCGGCTTGAGCAGGGTGACGTCCACACCGCCCAGAGGGCCCCAGGTGCGGACCGCCGGTCCCTGGCGCTCGAACGCTCCGAGCTTCCAGTCGTAGGCGAGCCGGTCCAGAACCCACCAGCCCACGTTGTGCCGGGTGTCATCGTACCTCGCCCCGGGGTTGCCGAGGCCGACGATGGCCTTCATGCGGCGAAGGCGGGGACTACTCCCCTGCCCCCTCCGTGGACTCTTCTTCCGAGGTCTCCGCCGACTCCTGACCGATCACCTCGGGCTCCGCGGCCTCGTCCAACTCGCCCTCCTCGGGCTCGGCCTCCACCTTCGGGTACGCAACCTGGACCACCATGCGGTCCAGTTCGGTGAGGACCTCCATCTCGTCCTCCAGACCGAGCTCGCCCACGTGGAGGGACTGACCCACCTCCAGGCTCTCGATGTCCACCTCGATGGACTCGGGGATCTTGGAGGGGATGGACCGCACCGAGATCACGTGTAGCACCTGATCCAGGATGCCGCCCTGGTTCTTCACCCCCACCGGGGTCCCGGTCAGGTTGACCGGGATGTCCACCTCGATGGCCACGCCCGCCTGGATCCGCAGGAAGTCCACGTGGAGGATCTCCGGCCGGAACGGGTGGGCCTGGATGTCACGGACCAGGGTCTGAATTCCCCCTTTGACCCCCTTCACCTCCAGCGTCACGATGGTGTTCTCCACCGAGATGCTCTGGAAGAGGTTGAAGGCCTCGTTCCGGTTGAGGGTCAGGGGGAGGGCCTCTTCGGTTCCACCGTACACGACCGCCGGCACCATCCCGGTGGCCCGGAGCTTTCTGGCCGCGCCCTTCCCGGACTCGGTCCGGGTGGTGGCCTTGAGAATCGCCTCTGTGCTCATTGTTCCATCCTGCCTTCCGTCGAAACGGCCCCTCGGGGCCTCCAGGGGCCGCCCCGGACACGGGCCGGCCTTCGTGGTTCGTCAGTCGTCGTCGCGCAACTCGAAGAGCTGGCTCACCGACTCGTTCTCATGGATGTACATGATGGCCCGGGACAGCAGCCCGGCCACCGACAAAACCTTCAGCTTCTCGAACCTGCGCTCCTCGGGGATGTCGATGGAGTTCGTCACCACGAACTCCTCCAGAGGGGCCTCCTGTAGCTTCTCCGACGCCTTCCCCGAAAGGAGGGCGTGGGACGCGCAGGCGTACACAGCCTTCGCGCCCCGGTCCTTCAACGCGTAGACCGCATTGGCCAAGGTCCCACCGGTATCCACCATGTCGTCGGCCAGGAGGCAGTTCTTCCCGTCCACCTCCCCGACCACGTTCAGGACCTCGGTGACGTTGGCCGCGGGACGCCGCTTGTCGATGATGGCCAGCGACGCGCTCAGCCGCTTGGCGAAGCCCCGGGCCATCTTGGCCGAGCCCACGTCCGGCGCCACCACCACCAGGTCGTCCAGCTGCTTGTCCCGGAAGTACTTGGTGAGGACCGGCGCCGCGTACAGATGGTCCACGGGAATGTCGAAAAACCCCTGGATCTGGTGTTGGTGGAAGTCCAGCCCCACCAAGCGGTCCGCGCCCGCAGCCACGATCAGGTTGGCCATAAGCTTGGCGCCGATGGCCACCCGGGGCTGGTCCTTCCGATCCTGCCGCCCGTACCCGAAGTAGGGCACCACCGCCGTCACCCGATCGGCCGAAGCCCGCCGGGCCGCATCGATGAGCAGCAGGAGCTCCAGGATATTGTCGCCGGGGGTCACCGTGGGCTGGACGATGAACACGTCCCGGCCTCGGGCGTTCCGGTCGATCCGGACGAAGATTTCGCCGTCGGCGAAATTGCGGACCGTGGCGCTCCAGGGCGTCACGCCGAGCTCCTCGCCAATCTCCTGGACGAGGGGCTGATTGGCCCGTCCTGCCATCAGCAGGAGGGGATAGCTGCCGTGCGACTGTTCCATGGGTGCCAAGACCGTGGTCGATTCCGGATCACCAAAGCCCGAAAAGCTATCCAGACCGCCGGTCTCAGTCAACGCGCCCCGGGGCCGGGCGGAGTGCCGACGCGCAGCCCTCGAACCGCCCTGAGCGGGTCCCGTCCGGGGAGGTTGACCCGGAGCTCAATGAGGTACTCTCCCGGGTCCATCTCGGGGAGGTCCAGGTCCACCACGTGGAAGGTGGGGCCAGGGCCGGGGGGCGGAGGCTCCTGCCACTCCAGGCGCACCGTGGCAGGGCGGCCCACCAGCCGCAGCCAGCGCCCGAACCGGCGCAGCACGTTCCCCTCCCCCGCCGAGACCGAGAGCTCCAGGCGGGCGGCGCCGGAGGGGGGCGCCCGGCCGTACAACTCCCAGGCCACCCGCACCTGACCGCCCGCAGGGGCGGAGGCCGAGGCCGCGATGAGCCCCGCGGCGCCGTCCAGCGTCGTGGGGTGATGGCCCTCGGAGACGAGGAGCACGAGGTCGGACACGGCGGCGACCCCATCGGGAGGCCCGGCTGCGTCCAGCCCGAACCGGGCCCGGACCGCGGCGAAGGAGGCGGCGTCCAGGGACTCGACGGAGACGAGGTAGCGGCCCCGGGCGAGGGTGAGGGCCAGGGCGCCGCCCGCCCCTGGGAGGGCCGCTCCGGACCACTGGGGCGGATCGGTTTCCAGGCCATCCTCCGGGCCGTGCTCAGGAAGGACGAAGACCCCGCGACGCGGCGGCGCCGAGCGGTCCACGGCCGGGCGCCACGCGTGCCGGGGCGGGAACCTGGCCGGTGCGGCCACGGCACCCAGAACGCGGACCGAGTCGCCTCTCCAGAAGCGCGCCAGCTGGAACGTGGCCGGAGCGAGGTCGGGCGCGTGGGGGACCGCGAAGGCCTCCCGGGGCCGCTCGGATTCCGGGATCCAGTCCGATTCCTCCGAGGCGAACGGGTCCTCGAGGAGATCGCGGGAGGGCGTGAACTCCCGCCCCAGCGGGTCCTCCCGCCCCACGATGGACGGCCGGCCCGAAATCGATCCCACCCGGCGGGCCTCGGCCCACCCCACCTCGGGACCGTACCGGACATGGAGCTCGGCCAGGTCGTCCCCCCAGGGGATTCGGTGGGGATTCCGGGAATCCTCCATCACGGCCACCTCCACGAGGCGGGCCAGGTGCTCGGTGTAGCGCTCGTTCCCGGGGATCAGGACCAGCGGATCGGCCAGGGCCCAGAAGCGGGATCGCCGAGCGTTCCGATCGAGGGCGTCCTCCGGAAGCGCGAGCTCGGCGCCGTCCTCGATCCAATCCCGGGCTCCGGAGTCCGCGAGCCATCGAAAGGCCTCGTCCTGGCTCGGGACGCCGGGAAAGCGCGACGTGGGGCCGCGTGGCGTCCCCCCCGCCCCCCCGGCGTCGATCATCCCGGCTTCCCCGAACGCGTCCAGGGCGGCCGCGTACTCGCCCCCGCGTTGGAGGAGCCATCCCCGCACTGCCGCGCACCATCCCGGGTCCGCCGCGCATTCCGCCCCGACCCACTCCAGGGCGCGCTCCGTCTCTCCCTGCTCCACCGCGTAGCGGACGCGCTGGCCCAGGATCCAGCGGTCCCCGGGGAGGGAGGCCGCGAGGACGGCGAGCCCCTCCAGCAGTCCCGCCCGGGCGTCGATCACCGCGTCGGGCTCCGGCTCCGGGGTCCAGTCCGGATCGGTGGAGTAGCGCCAGCACATCCGGCCCACCCGCTCGTCGCACCCGCCCGTTCCTCCAAGGTGGTCGGGGAGGTGCCGGGCCCGGATCGCCTCGAATTCGCGCTGGAGGGAGCGGGCCTGGTTCAGGACACCCGTGGAGTCGACCTGCTGGCGGGGAGGGGCCGCTTCCCCGGAAAGGGGACGGACCAGCGCGAGCGCGACGAAGACGAGCACGAGCGTCGCGAGGCCCCGGCGGTCGGGAAGGAGGAGGTTTCCCATGATGCAAATGGGGCGTTCGATACGGATGGGCGCCAGTGTCGCGCCTCGCCGGGATCTGGCGAACCCGAGGCCCGGCCCCGCAGAATGGGCGGCGACCGACACGTCACCCACAGCCGAGTCCCCGACCCCGGAGTCGCCCATGCGCCGGCCCACGCGTGCCACCCGAACCACCCGCACCTACCTGCACCCCGGCCTCGCTCTGGTGATCCTGCTCGTCGGATGCTTCCCCGCCCCGGCCCCCGACGCCGACTCCGGCGCGCAAACCGTGGACACCGCCGCCGAGACCGCGGCCCTGCGCGCGCTCCTCGACGACTTCCTCGCCAACGCCGACGTGGCCTCGGCCCACGAGCGCTTCTGGGCCGAGGACCTGGTGTATACCTCCTCGACCGGCACGCGCCGGGGCAAGGCCGAGATCATGGCCGGGTTCGCCGAGGCGCCCGACCCCTCCGCCGATCCCGAGCCCGCTCCGACCTACTCCGCCGCCGACGTGGACATCCGGATCTACGGCACCACCGCCGTGGTGGCCTTCCGGCTCGTCATCGAGCCCCCCGAGGGCGCCGACGGCCCGGTTCGCTCCAACCTCAACACCGGCACCTTCCTGAAGCGGGACGGGGAGTGGCGGGTGGTGGCGTGGCAGTCGACGGTGATTCCGGAGTAGCCAAGGCCCGGTTCGGGCAGGCCGTCCAACCCCGGGAATAATCGCCGGCCTGCGATCGCGGGGGCGAGAGTGCCCGGGTCTCCGCATCCAGGTCCTCCAGCTCCCGCTCGAGGTCGTTCGCCGCCCGTTTCCTCAGGACTGCCCGGTGGAGCTCCGCCCGCGTCGACTCGACGACGGTCCGGCTCCCCTCTTCCGTCATCGGATTCCTGTGTCGAGCAGAACCGTGACAGAGGTGAACTCGCCCGCGAGCACCTCCGCCTCCTGCGGTTCGCCCCGGGGGAACGGATCACCGGAGTCCGGCGTCACCACATAGCGCCCCGGCCGGAGTCCGACCATGAACCCCCCGTCGGGGTTCGATCGGATGCGCGTGACGCTCTGCCCGCTGGAGTGGGTGACCGTGAGCCACCCACTGTAGGGCCGGTCCTCGCACGAAGGGTCCGACGTCTGGACGGGGCAGGTCGGGCCTACCAGGACAAGCCCGACGATCCCCTGGTCGGCGTCGATTCCGAGGAGGTAGGAGGAATCGCAGCCGACGAAGGTGGCCAGGGCTAGAGCCAGCGCCAGGAAGGCCAGCGCTCTCACGGACGTCCTTCCCATTGATCCCTCCCCGCGAAGGAATTGGCCCGGGTGGATTCGAACCACCACCGCCGGTTCCAAAGACCGGTGTCCTGCCATTAGACGACGGGCCAGACTGCTCCAACGGTAGCCGAGCCCGCGCGGGGGCTCAAGAGACCGGGTCCGAAACCTCCGTGGCCCCGGCACGCTCTGCGGCGTCTTCCCCGGCGAGGACCGGGGGGAAGGCCGAAAGGAGCCGGGTCGTCACGAACCGGATCTCGGAGTGGAGCACCGACAGTGCCCGCCGGGCGTCCTCCGCCCCCTGCTCCGTGGCGAAGATGCCGAAGAGCGACGACCCGCTCCCGGAGAGCCGGGCCGGAGCCGCGCCCAGATCCTCCATCTGGCGCCGGACCTCGCCCAGCACCGGGTGGGCGTCGAAGACGAGCTCCTCGAAGTCGTTTCCGCCCACGCCCTCCCCGGCCAGCCATTCGGCCCACCCGTCCTCGGGCGGGGCGATGATCCGGGGTCCGAGCCATCCCCGGCGGGACCGGGAACGGACCTCCGCCAGGCTCCGGTAGGCCCAGGCTGTCTCCACGGCGAACGGGGGCAGAGCCAGCACCACCGGCAACTCCGGCGGGGCGCCCAGGGGCAGAATCCGATCCCCCCTTCCCCACGCCGCCACAAGCGGGCTCGGGCTAAGGAACCACGATACGTCCGCCCCCAATCCACCGGCGATCTCCAGCAGATCGGCTCCGCCCAGAGGCTCTCCGAAGGCCGCCTGGAGGAGTCGGAGAGCCGCCGCCGCGTCCGAGGAGCCGCCCCCCAGCCCCGCCCCGTGGGGAATCCGCTTCTCCAGCCGGATCCGCACCCCGGCTTCGATCCCGGCCCGGAGCAACAAGATCTCGGCGGCCTGGTAGACCAGGTTGCGCCTCGGATCCCCCAGGTCCGCGCCGGAGACCTCCAGCTCGATCCCCCTCCCGCTCGGGTTCACCTCGAGGCTCAGATCGTCGGCGAGGCCCACCGCGGCGAAGACCGTCTCCAACTGGTGATAGCCGGACGCCTCCTGGGCGAGGATGCGCAGAGAGACGTTGATCTTGGCCGGGGCCTGGACGCGATACATCCCTCAGCCTCCCATGGGGGGTGGGCCCGGAGGTGATTCGCTCCCGCCTCCGCCGTCCGGTCCGGCCTCCGTCGCAATCCCGCCCCCGTGCTCGGCCTCCATCTCGTGGGCGATCTGGCCCTCGCTCTCCCCCACCTCGCCCAGCGAGAGCCCCAGGCGCCACGCGTAGTAGAGCCCGATCAGAGTCACCGGAATGAACCCGCCCAGGTGGTAGCCGAAGGCGAAAGCCAGCGTCGGCCCGTCGGCGACGCCATAGACCTCGGTGAGGCCGATCTTGGCGGCGGCGTGGAAGGTGCCGATGAAGCCGGGGGCCGAGGGCACCGCGACGCCCACGGCGATCACCGCGTTCACGAAGAGGGCGGCGGCGTAGTCCAACTCGATCCCGAAGGCCCGGAAGCCCAGCCAGAAGGAGATGGAGTGCCAGGCCCAGAACCCGAAGGACCAGGCCAGGGCCGGGATCAGGAGCCGCGGGTCCTGCAGAACCGTGAGGCCGTCCAGAAAGGCCCGGAGGGTGTCCACCATTAGGCGGGCCACCGAGTCCGGGAGGAGCGCCCGGGCGACCCGGTCCACCACCCGGATCACCGGGTCCGGGAAGAGCACAAGCGCCACCAGCACCGCCAGGAGCCCCGCCAGGAGCAGCACCACCCCGCGCATGGCCAGGGCGATGGGCTGGCCCGCCACCGTGGCGTCCGACGGGAAGGTGGGCCAGAGCACCGCCACCACCAGGAGCCCCAGGATCGCCACCCCGTCCAGAAACCGCTCCACCACCAGTGATCCGAAGACCCCGCTGGCGGGGATCGGCGCCATCCGGCTCATGGCATAGGCCCGGGCGAACTCGCCCAGGCGGGCCGGGAGGAGGTTGTTGGTGCTGAACCCGATGCACGTGGCCGCGAAGCGGGAGCGAAGGGGGACGTGCTCGCGGAGGGGCCGGAGGAGAATCCCCCACCGCATGGCCCGGATCATGAACCCCGCCGTCGCCACCGCCACTGCGGCCAGCAGGATTCCCCAGTTGGCCCCCTGGACCTCCACCCAGATGGCGCCCAGGTCCTCGCCCCGGAAGATCCACCACAGGAGGACGCCGCTGATGAGGATTCCGACGACCGCCTTCCAGTCGAGGCGCACTCCCCCGCCCTCCTCTAGTAGCCCAGGGGGTGGATCCAGCCCCCGGGCTCACCGATGCGGGCGCGGGCGCCCCGCATGATCTCGGCCATCTCCCGGACCGCCCGCTCCAGGCCCACCAGAACCGCCCTGGAGATAATGGAGTGGCCGATGTTCAACTCCTCGATCTCGGGGAGGGCCGCAACGGGGACCACGTTTTCGTAGGTGAGCCCGTGGCCGGCGTGGACCGCCAGCCCCAGATTCCGTCCCCGCTTCGCCGCCTCGTGGAGGCGGCTGAGTTGGGGCAGGCGATCCCGGGGCGCCGCGATGGCGTATTCCCCCGTGTGGAGCTCCACGGCGTCCACCCCCATCTCGGCCGCGGCCTGGAGGGCGTCGGGATCGGGGTCGATGAAGAGGGAGGTGCGCACCCCCCGGTCCGCGAGGCGGCGGGCGACCTTCTCCACGGCCCCTCGCTTTCCCGGGTCGCTCAGGGCCAGGCCGCCCTCCGTCGTCACCTCTTCCCGCTTCTCCGGGACGAGGGTCGCCTGGACGGGGGCCAGCTCCTCGGCCAACGCCACCACGTCGGAGGCCACCGAGAGCTCGAGGTTCAGTGGAGTCCGCACCGTCTCCATGAGGAGGCGAACGTCCCGGTCGTGGATGTGCCGCCGGTCTTCCCGAAGGTGCACGGTGATCCCGTCGGCGCCCCCCAGTTCGGCCAGGACGGCCGCCCGAACCGGATCGGGTTCGTCGGTCTTCCGGGCCTCCCGGACCGTGGCCACGTGATCGATGTTGACGTACAGCCTCATGATCCTTCCGACCCCTCCAGCAACGCGTGGATCTCCTCCGCCGCCTCGGGCCTCAGCCGCGGCGCGGCCAGCTTCAAGGTCTCCCGCCCCAGGGCAGTGTACAACCTGCGTTCCCGCTCCGGCAGGGTGGCCAGGTGGAGCCGCACCGTCTCGGCGTCTCCCCGGACGATGGGGCCCGTCAGGGCGCCCACCGGCCCCATGTCTCCCATGTTGTCCAGCGTTCCCCGAACCAGGGGAAGAACCGCATTAAGAGCATCCTCCTCCGGGGCGCCGGCCTCCACCAGCAGGCGGGCGGCGGCGGCCACCAGCACCAGTGTGTAGTTGGACGCCATGGACGCCGCGGCGTGGTAGAGGGGTCGCTTGGACACCGGGACGCTGAACGACCACCCGCCCACGGCCCGGGCCAGACGGCGGCCCACGGACACGGCGTCTCTCTCCCCGGATACCGCGAAGGCGGATCCCTCCAGTCGGTCGGCGCCGGATACGGGATGGGCGATGGACTGGAGGGGGTGGACCGAGCCCACGGAATAGCCCCGGGCGTGCAGGGGGGCCAGCACGTCCGCCGACAGGGCCCCGGAGCAATGAAGGGCCACGCACCCCGCGGGCGCGGGACCCAGCTCAGCGAGGGAAATGGCCACCTCCTGGATGGCTCCGTCCGGGACGGTGAGCAGGACCGCGGTGGAGCCCGGCTCCGGTCGGGCCAACCCGTGGACGTATTCCACGCCCTCCTCGCGGAAGAGCGGGTGGGGGGGAGCTTCCGATCCCCGGCCGCAGACCGTCACTTCGTCGGCGGCCTCCTCCCTCACCAGGGCCAGCCCGAAGGCGAGCCCCAGCCGTCCCGGCCCCACGATGGTGATTCGGTCCATCACTCCCCCTTCGCCGCGCCGGTACTGGACTCGGCGTCCTCCAGGGAGATCCCCGCGCGCTGCCGCAGCCGACCGAGGACCGCGTCGGGGAGTCTGGCCTCGACGATCATGTCCCCTCCCTCCGACCGGGCTTCCAGGACCTCCCCTTCCCGGTAGGCCGTGGCCAGAGCCTCGCCGTCTCGGGCGGGAATCCGGAGGGTCACCGCCTCCATCTGAGCCCGGACCCGGACCCGGAGGGTATCCTTGAGCTCCTCCAGGGACTCGGGCTCCAGGGCCGACACGAAGACCGCCGGGCTGCTCTCCAGGCTGTGGGCCCGCTCCCTCAGGGCCCGCTCCTCCTCGTGGGTGATCCGATCGACCTTGTTGAAGACCAGCACCTGGGGCCGGTCGTCCAACTCCAGCTCCTCCAGGACTTCTTTCACGACCAGCCTGTGTTCCTCCAGGTCCGGGTGGGAGACGTCCATGACGTGGAGGAGCAGATCCGCCTCCCGGGCCTCCTCGAGGGTGGAGCGGAAAGACGCGATGAGGTGGTGGGGCAGCTTCCGGATGAAGCCCACGGTGTCGGTGACCAGGGCCTCGAAGCCCTCGCCCAGGTCCACGGAGCGCGTGGCCGAGTCGAGGGTGGCGAAGAGCCGGTCCTCCACCAGCACGTCCGCCCCCGAGAGCGTACGGAGGAGGGAGGACTTCCCGGCGTTGGTATACCCGACCAGGGCCACCCGGAACTGGCCGCGGCGTCCTTCGCGCCGCACCGCCCGGGCCTGGGCCACCTCCTTGAGCTTCACCCTCAGCAGGGAGATGCGGTTGCCGATCAACCGCCGGTCCGTCTCGAGCTGGGTCTCTCCCGGGCCCCTGAGGCCGATTCCACCCCGCTGCCGGGAAAGGTGGTTCCACATCCGGGTGATCCGGGGCAAAAGGTACTGAAGCTGGGCCAGTTCCACCTGCATCTTGGACTCCCGGGTCCGCGCCCGGGTGGCGAAGATGTCCAGGATCAGCTCGGGACGGTCCATGACCCGGGTGTTCAGCGCGGTCTCCAGGTTCTTGCCCTGGGCCGGGCTGAGCTCCTCGTCGAAGACCACGAGGTTGGCCTCCTCGGCCTCGATGAGTTGGCGCAGCTCCTCGACCTTGCCCTCCCCGATGTAGAAGCGGGGGTGGGGGGCCTCGATGAACTGCTGGAGCACGCCGGCCACGTCGCCCCCGGCGGTATCCGTAAGTCGGGCCAGCTCCTCCAGGTGCTCCTTGGCCTCCAGGGGGTCCGAGCCCTTTCGGGGAGAGGCCACCAGCACGGCCCGCTCCACCGGAGTCCGGAGATCGATCAACTGGGTGGGAATGGGGCTACCTCCTCAGGGCTCCAGGGTGCCGCGGTCCCGGAACGGGATGTCGTGCTCCCCCGTCGGACCCTTCACCACGGCCCGGCCGCTGACCTGGTAAGAGATGCTGCCGGAGCTGAGCAGGGACGTGAGGGCCACTCCGACGGCCCGATACTCGAACGGCACGGAAAGAACCACCCGCACCGTGTCCCCCGACGGGAGGTCCACCGTGTCCGCCATCATCCCCCGGGACAGCTCCCTCCAGCCCGACTCGGCGTCGGGATCCTCGATCTCCAGCGCGAAATCCACCGCCCGAACCTCCAGGCCGTAGCGGTTGGGGTTGTCCACGTCCAGCAGGATCTCCGCGGTGCCCGAGACCAGCCCGAGAGAGGCCACCCGCGCCCCGGCCACCCCGACCCCCGGCGCCTGGAAGAACATGGCGCAGGCTTGGGCCCCGAGAAGGACGGGCACCGCGAGCACGCCCCATCCCCCGAAACGACCCTTTCTTCCTCTACTTGCTTTCATTCGCTCCTGGTTCTCCATCCCCATTCGGTCCCGCTCCCCGGGCTTCGCGCCGGCGGTCTGCCCACCACTGGAGGCGCTTTCGAATCGTCGCCTCGTGCCCGTAGGGACCCGGCTCGTAGAGGCGCTCGGCCTCGAGTCCCTCGGGAAGATAGGACTGGTCCGCCACCCCGTGTTCCTCGTCGTGATCGTACTGGTACCCCCGACCGTACCCCAGGGATCGCATGAGCTCGGTGGGGGCGTTACGGATGTGGAGGGGTACGGGCGCCCCGGGCGTCTCTTTCGCGAGGTGGAGCGCGGCCTTCCAGGCGGCGTAGATCCGGTTCGATTTGGGGGCCGTGGCCAGGTAGACTATCGCCTCGGCCAGCGCCAGCTCGCCCTCCGGGGAGCCGAGAAAGTGGAACACCTCCATGGCGTGGAGGGCAACCCCCGTGGCCGCCGGATCGGCCAGGCCCACGTCCTCCGATGCCATGCGCACCAGCCGGCGGCCGATGTAGCGGGGGTCCTCCCCTCCGTCGATCATCCTGGCGAACCAGTAGAGGGCGGCGTCGGGATCGCTTCCACGGACGGACTTGTGAAGGGCGGAGATCAGATTGAAGTGCTCCTCCCCTCCCTTGTCGTAGACCGGCATCCTCTGTTGCATGGCGTCGGCCACGGTGTCGGGGAGGATCTCCCCACCGGCGCCAGCAAGCCGTGCGGCGGCCTCCACGGCCCCCAGGGCCCGTCGTGCGTCTCCGTCCGCCCGTTCAGCGATGGTCCGGACCGCCTCGTCGGACCACCGGAGCCCCATCCCCCCCAGCCCCCGGTCAACGTCCTTCAGGGCCTCGAGAACGATCTCCTCCAGAGCCTGGAGGGACAGGGGCTCCAGCACGAACACCGGCGCCCGGGAGAGGAGGGGGCGGACGATCTCGAAGGACGGGTTCTCGGTGGTGGCCCCGATGAGGGTCACCGTGCCGTCCTCCACGTGGGGAAGAAACGCGTCCTGCTGGGCCTTGTTGAAGCGATGGATCTCGTCGCAGAACAGGATGGTCTCCCGGCCGGTGGCCCGCTTTCGGGTCCGGGCCTCGGCGATGATCTCCCGCACCCTGGGGACGCCCTCCGTCACTGCGCTGAAGGGGACAAAGGCGGCATCGGAGCCGGAAGCGAGAATGCGGGCCAGGGTGGTCTTCCCGCTCCCGGGAGGCCCCCAGAGGATCATGCTGGACACCCGCCCCGATTCCAGCATTTCCCGCAGGGGACGACCCGGGCCCAGGAGTGCATCCTGACCCCGGAACTCCTCCAGCCGGCGCGGGCGCATGCGGGCCGGGAGAGGACGACGCCCGGTGGGATCCTCCCCTGGCGTCTCCGGAGGATCGAAGAGCCCCGGTTCAGACACCGGACTTCCCCTCGGCCAGGCTCAGAGCGAGGGCGGTCAGCCGCCCGGGATCATCCATCTCGGGCTCCACGAGCACCGCGTCCAGCAGCGCGTCGAGGATCTGGCCGAAGCGAGGTCCTGGCTTCAGGCCGGCCCGGATGAGGGCCCTGCCGTCCAGCGACAGCTCCTGGACGCTCAACGGGACTCCGGAGCGGAGCGCCTGGCGACAGGCCCGAGCGAAGGGGACAAGGCGGTCCAGCCCGCGGCCCTCCTGCCCGGCACGCACCCGCTCTCGAGCGACGAGCGCCCCCAGGACAGGGCGCACCTGGTCGCGCCCCACCGCCGAGCACCACCGGCGCATGGCCACCGGATCGCCCGGGTCGGCCATTCCAAGGCTCATTCCCCGGACGATCCCCACCACCGTAGCGATCTCCGCCCGGGAGAAGCGGAGCCGCTCCAGGATAGCGCCCGCTGCTCCGGCCACAGCCCCGGCTCCGCTGGCCCGGCCCGGCTCGCCCGCTCCTCCTGCTTCTCCTGCTTCGCCAATGGCGGACATCCACACCGCCAGACGGACCAGGGGTCGGGTGGCGGGCACCAGGTCGGTGGCCGGGAGGGCGAGTTCCAGGGCTCCCGGGTCCGCCTGAGCAAGCTCCGGGATCAAGGTCTCCACCGCCCCTGACCCGTGGAGGAGGGCCAGGGCGCCCGAGGGCCGGACGCAGCTCCCCAGGGTCTTCAGCAACTCCTCTCGGATCCGCTCGGCCGAGAGACGGCCCAGGTGGGGCGTGGCGGCACAGAGGGCCCGCCAGGTGTCCTCTTCGATGCGAAGCTCGAAGCGCCCGGCGAACCGGACGGCGCGAAGCACCCTGAGATAGTCCTCGGCGAACCGGGTGGCCGGGTCGCCCACGGTGCGTAGCCGTCCGGCTCGGAGGTCGTCCTGGCCGTGGAAAGGATCCAGCACCTCGTCACGGAATGGATGCCAGGCCAGGGCGTTGATGGTGAAGTCCCGCCGGGCCAGGTCCTCGTCCACGGTGTCGGCGAACGCCACCCGGGCGTGTCTGCCGTCGGTGACCACGTCCCGCCGGAAGGTGGTCACCTCGTACATGTGGCCGTCGGCGGCCAGGACGCCCACGGTGCCGTGCTCGATCCCCACGGGGACGGTGCGCCGGAAGAGCCTCCGAACGTCCGCAGGGCGGGCCGCGGTGGCGAAGTCCCAGTCCTCGGTGGGGTGCTCCGCCAGGGCGTCGCGCACCGCGCCCCCCACCGCCCAGGTCTCGAACCCGGCGTCCTCCAGCCGGCGAACGATCCATCGCACGGCTTCCGGGCAGCGGATGACGGGACTCACCCGACCAGCACCGCTCCGCCGTTCACGTTGACGATCTCACCGGTGATGTGGCGTGCCAGGGGAGAGCAGAGGAACAGGATGGGACCGGCCACGTCCTCGGCGCTGGCCACCCGGCCCAGAGGGATGGTCCGAGCGATGGAGTCCCCCGCGGCCGCGATGGCCTCTGCCGACATCTCCGTGTCGATCCAGCCCGGCGCCACGACGTTCACGTTCACGTCTATGCCCCCAAGCTCCACGCACAGCCCCTTCACAAGGGAGATCTGGGCCCCCTTGGAGGCGGCGTAGTCTCCGTGGAACGCTTCGCCGCGCTGACCGGCGGTGGAGCTCACCAGCACGATGGAGCCTCCGGGCCGGATCCGGCGGATCGCCCCCCGGGTGGTGTAGAACGTGGAGTCGAGGTTGACGGCCATGGTGTTCCGCCATTGGTCCGCGGTCAGGTCGCCGAAGGCCACGTCCACGGGGGGCCAGATCCCCGCGTTGCCCACGAAGAAATCCAACCCGTCGAACTCCCGGTCGCAGGCCTCGAAGAGGGAGTCCGACCCCTCCTCCGTGCCGATGTCGGAGGGGTGGGCCCAGCCTCGGCTCCCCAGACTCCGGATGGCGTCCAGCACATCCTGGGCGTCCTCGTGTCGGGACCGGTAGCTGATCCCCACGTGGGCCCCGGCCTGGGCCAAGAGGAGGGCGGCGGCCCGGCCGACCCCCCGGGAGCCTCCGGTGACCAGCGCGTTCCTGCCCGTCAAATCGATTGGTAGCATCGTCTTGGATCTCCGTCCATCGCGTTCAAGCCGACATCCATTTTCCGCCCAGTTGGTCCCTGTGGTGGCGTTCCGAGACCAGGATCTCCTCCACCAGTTCCGACGTCCGGGGATCCAGGTCTCCCCCGGCCAGGGACTCGTACCACGCCACCTCGGTCTCCTCCCGGCCCCGAGCCACGGCCTCCCACTCCTCCATGGCCACGTCCGGCAGGGCCTCGCTCGGAGGCAGCTCCAGGGGCTCCCCGCCCAGCTCCAGGATCCGGGCGGTAAGGCGGGAAAGGTGGTGCTGTTCGTCGGCGTGGAGGTCGTTGAACCGCTCGGCCAGGTCGGGACGGTCCTCCGCGTCGGCCCGTGCGGCGAGCCGGCGGTAAAAGAGGGTCTGGGCCTTCTCCCGGCCTCTGGACTCCTCCAGGATCCGGATGGCCTCGGGCGACGTCGCTTCGCCTCGGTCGTCGGTCATGGCGCTCAAGGGGTTTCAGGGTGGCTGTCGGGGGAGTCTCCGGGGACGAGGGCCAGCGCTCGCTCCACCCAGTCGCAAACGATGTGCCCGATGGTGAGCTGCACTTCCTGGGCCCGCGCGGTGACCTGGGTGGGCACGGTGATGCAGCGGTCCACCTCCGCGGCCAACCGCCCGCCGCCCTTCGCCGAGAGTGCCACGGTCCCGAGCCCCAGGGCCCTGGCAGCCCGGGCGGCCAGGAGCAGATTCTCCGACTCCCCGCTGGTGGAATGGAGGACGAGGAGGTCGCCGGGGCGCCCCAGGGCCTCGACCTGCCGGGCGAAGAGGCGATGGAACCCCAAATCGTTGCCCACCGCCGTCAGGACCGACGTGTCTGTTGTCAGCGCGATTGCGGCCAGGCCCGGCCGCTCCCTCCGGAATCGCACCACGTACTCGGCGGCCAGATGCTGGGAGTCGGCCGCCGAGCCCCCATTGCCGCAAAAGAGGATCTTGCCACCCCCTCGAAGGGTCTCGAGGACGTCTTCGGCCAGTCCGGCGATCTGGTCGCCGTGGGTCCGCGCCACGTCCGAAGCCAGTTCCGAGAGCTCCAGTAATTGGCGGGCCGCCTCACGGGCTCCCGAATTCGACTCGTTCATCCCACCCCCTTTCGGATCACGCCCCGCACCCGGTCCCACAGCCCCGGCCCCTCGCCCAGCGGGGGGACCGGCACGGGATCCCGCCCCTCCAAGATCCGCCCCGGGTTCACCGACGCCAGCATTTCCCATTGCTCCTGGGCTCCCATTTCCGCGAAGAGGGCGGCCACCGCCCGGACATCGGGAGACTGTCCCGGCCGGGGATGGTAGTCGGAGCTCAAGAGATCCGCCCAGCCGCGACGGAGGAGCCGGAGTGCCACCGTCCGGGCTCCGTCCCCGTAACGGCCCAGCAGGGAACCGTGATTCACCTGCAGGCGCGCCCCGGCCTCCCGCCACCGGCCCACGACGGCCAGACCCCGGTCCAGGCCCCAGTAACGCTCCGGATGGGCGATGAGGGGGACCCATCCCTGTTCGTTGATTCGCTGGATCACCGGACCGGTCTCCGGAGGGACCTGGAGCCCGGGCCATTCCAGGAGTACGAACCGGCCACCGTCCATCCGCACCCGGGGGTCCGAGAGGTCCAGGTGCGGATCGTCCATCATCACCTCGAAGCCCCGGCGGAGATCCAGGTCCAGGCCCGCTTCCCGGGCCGCGGACCTGAGGTCCGTCCAAGCCAGGTCAACTTCGCGGATTCGCGCTTCCAGGGCCGGAGGATTCAGAGTCAGGCTTCCCCGGAGATGGGGCGTGGTGATGAGGGCGCTGACGCCCGCCGCGCGAAACGCCCTGAGGGCGGCCATCCCCGACGCCAGGGACCCGGCTCCGTCGTCCACACCCGGGATCACGTGGCTGTGCAGATCCCGGAGGGGAACGGGTCCGTCGGTCACGGAGTCTCCGGCTTCCGAAAAGCCGCCAGAACCTCCCCGAGCGCCGAGGCCGGGTCCTCCGCCACCGCCGCGGCTTCGCACGCGTAGGTCAGGAGTCCGTCGGCAACCAGGAGATCGAATCCGGCAGCCCGGGCCCCACCGTCGGCCGCCATGGCCCGGTGGAGGGCCCGGAGCCCCGCCTCGGTCAGCGGGGCCGCCGGTTCCGGCGTGTCGGTGGACGCCCCTTCCCCGGCCGCGACCTCCCGGAGCAACTGCCCCTCCAGGTCTTCCGGGGCCCGGGGGGCCCGGCCCCGAATCCAGCCGGCCACGTCCTGGGGCTGAGGAGCCCCGGTGTCGGGGGTCTCCCGTGGGTCCCCGCTCACGCCGATCCACCCGCATCGGACACGCCGGCAAGGCGACCCACCACCGCCGGAACCTCCCGGAGGGCGGCATCGATCTTGTCCGGGTCGCCCACCGAAGCCTGGGCCATGTGGGGCCGCCCTCCGCCTCGTCCGTCCGCGAGTTGGGCCACATCCCGCACCAGGGCGTCGGCCCGGATCCCCTTGGACACCAGGTCGTCCGTCACGAAGGAGAAGAAGCTCCGTTTCTCACCCGGGAATTCGGCCGCCACCACGCGGACCGAACGGTTGGCTTGAGCCCTGAACTGATCCCCCGCCTCCCGGACGTCCTCCGGCCCCAGCGCCTGCATGCGGCCTATTTCGACGGTGATGGTGTCGCCGTCGGGCATCTCCATCTCCTGGGAGGTCAGGCCCCCGCCGGACCCGCCGCCGGACCGGCGCAGCTCGGAAAGGAGGGACTCCAGGTTGGACCGCTCATCCAGGAGCTGGGAGGCCCGATGGGGCACGTTGTCCGGGAGGGTGCGCAGAGTGTCGGCGGCGTCCCGGAGCAGCTCTGCCCGGGACTCTAGGTACCGGAACGCCCCGGGCCCGGTCGCCGCCTCCAGGCGACGGACTCCCGCCGCGACGCCGCTCTCCCCCAGGATCTTGAAGAGGCCGATCTCCCCGGTCCGCCGCACGTGGGTGCCGCCGCAAAGCTCCATGCTCACGTCGGGGATCCGCACCACCCGGACCTGGTCCCCGTACTTCTCACCGAAGAGGGCCATGGCGCCGTCCGCCACCGCCTCGGCGTAGGCCATCTCCTCGATCCGAACCGGATGATCGTCCCAGATCCCCTCGTTCACGAGACGCTCGACCTCGGCGATCTCCTCCGCCGTCATGGGGGCGTGGTGGGAGAAGTCGAACCGGAGCCGGTCCGGCGCCACCAGGGAGCCCCGCTGGACCACGTGATCCCCCAGGGTCGCCCTGAGGGCCGCGTGGAGGAGGTGGGTCCCGGTATGATTCCGCTCCGTGTCGTGCCTGGCGCGGGAGTGGACCCGAGCCAGGACCTGGACGGACTCGCCGCCGAGGGTCTCGGGGGGATCTCCCGCCACCGTTCCCAGGACGGCCCGCCTGCCTCCCACCGGGGCCACCTGGTCCACGTCCAGGGTCCACCCGTCCCCCTCCACCCTTCCGGTGTCGGAGACCTGTCCTCCGGACTCCAGGTAGAACGGGTCCTCTTCCAGGATCACGCCCATCCGTGGACCGTCCCGGCGTATGGCCAGGACCCGGGTGGGCACCTGGGTGTCGTCGTATCCCACGAACCGCTGGGGAAGCGAATCGGCCACCTCGTTCCAGCCCCCGGACATCTCCTCTTCGGGGACCGAGAGGTCGGAAGACGCCCGGTCCGCTCGGCTTCTCTGCCGCTGCTCGTCCAGGGACGCCTCGAAGCCCGCCACGTCCACCTCGTAGCCCCGCTCCCGGGCCATGAGCTCGGTGAGGTCGACGGGAAAGCCGAAGGTGTCGTAGAGCCGAAACGCTTCGTCCCCAGGGACCACACGCTCGGCCCCCGCCTTCGACTCGGTCTCCTGGACGATCTGGTCGAAGCGGGCCAGGCCTCCCTCGATGGTGCCGAGGAAGCGCTCCTCCTCAGCCCGTGTGATGCGAAGGAGGTGGTCTCGCCGTTCCCGGAGCTCGGGAAAGGCGTCCCCCATTCCATCCACCACCGCATCCACCACCTGGACCAGGGTGGGCTCCCGCCGGCCCAGGAGCCAGGCGTGCCTCACGGCCCTCCGGAGGATGCGCCGCAGGACATACCCCCGGCCATCGGGAGCCGGGAACACACCGTCCGCGATCAGGAACGCCACGCTGCGGGCGTGGTCCGCCAGGACCCGGTAGCTGACCCCTTCGTCGCTATCGGCGTCGTAGGGGCGTCCCACGGCCTCGGCCGCCGCTTCGAGAAGCGGCAGGAAGAGGTCGGTGTGGTAGTTGGAATCCACCCCCTGAAGCACCGAAGCGATCCGCTCCAGCCCGGCCCCGGTATCGATGGACGGCGCCGGAAGCGGGTGCATGACCCCTTCCTGGTCCCGGTCGAACTGCATGAACACCAGGTTCCAGAGTTCCAGGAACTCCCCCCGCTCACCCGCTTCTTCGAACTCCTCCACCGTGGGGATCCCGCGAGCGCCCTCGGCCCGGGCGTCCCAGTGGACCTCCGAGCACGGCCCGCAGGGCCCGGTGTCGGCCATCTGCCAGAAGTTATCCTTGTCGCCCAGGCGGAACAGGCGCTCGGGGGGCAGGCCCACCTCGTCCCGCCAGAGCTCCGCGGCCTCGTCGTCGGTGTGATGAACCGTGACATACAGACGATCGGGGTCCAGGCCCAGGTCCTCGGTCAGGAACTCCCAGGCGTACCGGATGGCGTCCCGTTTGAAGTAGTCCCCGAACGAGAAGTTCCCAAGCATCTCGAAGAAGGTGTGATGCCGGGCCGTCTCGCCCACCTGCTCCAGGTCGTTGTGCTTCCCCCCGGCCCGGACGCACTTCTGCGACGTCACCGCCCGCTTGAACGGGAGGTCCTCGGTGCCCAGGAAAGCCCGCTTGAACTGGACCATCCCGGCGTTGGTGAAGAGGAGGGTCGGATCGTCCTGGGGAACCAGGGAAGAGCTCGGACGGATCTCGTGCCCTCGCTCAGCGAAGTATTCCAGGAACCGCTTGCGAATATCGGAGGCCTTCATGGTCTCGCCGGGCGGGTGTGCGCCATTCGTTGTGATCGGTGGCATCAGGGGACAGCCTTAGCCTTGCAAGGTAACCCGGGCCCTGCACCCGTCTCAACAACGGAAAAGGGGAGACCGGCCTCGCCGATCTCCCCCTCCCATTCGACCCGTTCCGGCTTCAGACCTCTTCGAGGACCGCCTCACCTTCGGGGTCCGACGCCGCTTCCTCGGTCCCGACCATGCCCAGGGCGATCCGCAACCGGGCCTCCACCTCTTCGGCGATGTCGGGATTGTCGAGGAGGAACTGCCGGGTGTTCTCCTTGCCCTGGCCGAGCCGGAGATCCCCGTAAGAGTACCAGGCGCCCGACTTGTCGATGATCTCGTGGTCCACGCCCAGGTCGACCACCAGACTCGAGTGGCTGATCCCCTCGTTGTAGAGAATGTCGAACTCCACCTGCTTGAAGGGCGGCGCGCACTTGTTCTTCACCACCTTCACCCGGGTCCGGTTCCCGATGACGTCCTGGCCGTCCTTGATCGCCCCGATCCGCCGGATGTCGAGCCGGACGGAGGCGTAGAACTTCAGCGCCCGACCACCGGAGGTCGTCTCGGGATTCCCGAACATCACCCCGACCTTCTCCCGGATCTGGTTGGTGAAGATCACCGACGTGTTCGACCGATTCACCGCGCCGGTGAGCTTCCGGAGCGCCTGACTCATGAGCCTGGCCTGGAGACCCACGTGGGTGTCGCCCATCTCCCCTTCGATCTCGGCCCGGGGCACCAGGGCGGCCACCGAGTCGATCACCACCACGTCCACGGCGTTGCTGCGGATCAGGACCTCGGCGATCTCCAGCGCCTGCTCTCCCGTATCGGGCTGGGAGACGAGGAGATTGTCCACGTCCACACCGAGCCGGCGAGCGTACTGGATGTCCAGGGCGTGCTCCGCGTCCACGAAGGCGGCGATCCCCCCCATCCGTTGCGCGTTGGCGATGACGTGCAGACAGAGGGTGGTCTTCCCGCTGGACTCGGGCCCGTAGACCTCGCTGATCCGTCCCCTGGGGATGCCTCCGATACCCACCGCGGCGTCCAGATTCAACGCCCCCGTGGGGATCGCTTCGATGGCCAATCGAAGGCTTTCGGACCCCATGCGCATGATCGCGCCCTTGCCGAAAGACCGTTCGATCTGGGTGATGGCCGTATCGATGGCCTTGGTTCGCTTCTGATCGGTATCCGCCGTCGCCATTGCAGTTTCTCCAGGGGTCTCACAGGGTGGTGCACGCGAAAGTACAAAAACCGAAGAGAAAGCGAAAGCCCCTCCTCTTTTCCCTTCGGCCATGGGGTCCCCCAACCTAGGGGACCGGGCCGGGCGAACCAATGACACGAAGGGAACTCCCCGCGCCATCGAGAGAATCCCCGCTTGCAGGCTGGTTCGGCCCGCTCCCATCTTTGATGTATGGGGTGGAGAACCCTCTCGCCCCACGCCGCAACCGAGAGGAGTCGGAAATGGCCGACCAGGCGTCCACCGCCCGCCGTCGCCTTTGTCTCGTCGATGTTCGCCACCGGAGCGAGCCCGACGGCCGGTGCCGCGTGGACGTCAACATGGAATGGCAAGGCGTCGCCTACCATGCCACCCGGGAAGGGACCCAGACGACCCAGGGGGTCCTGCGCGCCGCCGCGGAGGCGTGCCTCGAAGCCGCGGAGGAAGCCGCGGGCCATTCCATCGCCCTCCGCCTGATAGGGGTCAAGTCGGTGAGGGCCTTCGACTCCGAGGTGATCATCGCCTCGGTGCGGGGCGAGACCGGGGAGAAGACCTACCGCCTCCTGGGCTGTGCCGCTTCCCAACCGGGGGACGACCCCTCCCAAGCCGCTACCCGGGCCGTCCTCGACGCCCTGAACCGGATCCTCGAGAAATACGTGGATCTCCCCTAGCGATCGCCACCCCCGCCGGGGCCGATCCAGTAGGACTGCCAAACGTCGGGCCGGACCGGCACGTAGATCCGTCCATAGGGCTTGTTCGCATCAGAGTCGGCGAAGAGGCGCACGCCCATGTGCTCGCCCACCCGCATGATCGCGGCGCAATCCAGCCTCAGGAAATCCCCTGACTTCCGGTACGTCGCCCCCTCGTAGGGGATTTCGTCCCCGGCCCTGAACCAGCGGGCCTCCTCGGCGTAGGTCCCCTCGAACACCAGGACGTCCAGCCGGGAAAGGGGGACGCGCTCCGGGCCCACCAGCGTGTCCCCGGCGGCGGTGATCCACACCTGCTCGCTGCGCCCGGTGGAGAGGCATAGATCCCGGGGGGTCCCCTCGGGAACGGCGGTCGCGCCGCCGGAGTCGACGATGACCGTATCGGGGGGCGGGGCGGGCATCCGGAGCGTGTCCGGAATGGGAACCTCCATGAGCTCAGGGATGCAGGAGGTAATGCCGCACACCGCGACCGAAACCGAGAGCCCGAACTTCGACGACCGGTACTCGGTCACGGTCTCCATGTAGTTGACGCCCAGGATGTAGGCGCCGAGGCGGACCCCCCGCCAATCCAGCTGGGCACCCACGTTGGCGTCGAACCCGTTGTAGTCCGCCATCAGATTGAGGATGCTGCGATCTGAGAGCTGGAGGTGGACCGCGCTACCGAAGACCCAGCCGTTGGAGTGCCCGGCCGCGTACCAATCCAGGTCCCGTCCCGACCGGAACATCCCGTCCCCCCAACCCGCCGCGACCGTGAAGTCGAAGGGGAGCATCCAGGACGCGTCGGGCCCCTTGAGCATCAGGGTGGCCATGGCGTAGGGGGTGAGGGACGTGTTCACCGCCCCATCTCCCCCAGCCCCTCCGGACGACCCCTCGCCATAGTCCTCGTAAAGGCGGGAGTCGGGGAACCCCAGTCTAGAGGGCATGTAGCTCCGGCCCTGACCACCGTCGAAGGAGGGCTTCGACAGGTAACGGGCCCCTACGGCCAGACCGAGTCCCTCATGGGCCGGCCTCAGGATGGCCACTCGCCCGAAAGCCCCGGCCTGGGTCCCCCCATCTCCGGCATCGGAGAAGTTCTGGAATGTGGCCCCCAGCTCCACGCGATCGAACAGCCCCATGGCCAGAGCCAGGTCCTGGCGCCAGTCGGAGTACCCGTCGCCGAAGCCCACCACCCCGCCGCCCGGATTCGTCAGGGCCACCGAATCCACGCTGACCAGGAATCCCGAGTAGGTGGCGATGATGGCCAGGTGGGGGAGCACGGTGGCGTCCGGGACGTCGATGTACCCGCTCCCGTACCGGAGCGTGCTCGGCATCTTGGTGGACTGGCCGGCAGCTTCGTCCACCACCCCGAAGACGGACGCGCCGGCCACCGCCGCACAAAGGGCCACCCTCCTCGGGTGCCCGATCAGGCCTCGGCCGAGGGTCCGGGTCATGCCGGCGCCGGGCGGCGCGGGGCCGCTTCCGGAGCCGCACCAAGAACCTCACGGAGAACGTCGGCTGCCCGGACCACCCCGGCGGAATCCACGTCCATGTGGGTGACCGCCCGGATACGCCTCCCCCCGAACGGAGTCAGGAGGACCCCCCGGGCCCTGAGAGCGGCCAGTACCGCCTCCGGATCCGGCGAGCCCGGCTGAAGGTCGATCATCACCACGTTGGTCTCCGGGGGAACCACGTCCAGCCCCGGCGTCCCGGCGAGGCTCGCGGCGAGGAGGGCCGCATTCTGATGGTCCTCCGCGACCCGGTCGCGATGACGGTCAAGCGCGTGGAGAGCGCCGGCGGCGACGATCCCGGACTGGCGCATGGATCCGCCCAGACGCCTCCGGACACGCCACGCCTCTTCCATGAAGTCCGCTGGGCCGGCCAGGGCCGAACCAACCGGGGCGCCGAGTCCCTTCGAGTAGCAGACCATCACCGTATCCGCCGGGCGGGCAACGTCGGCCGGTGACCGGCCGCTCGCGGTGCAGGCGTTCCAGAGCCGGGCACCGTCCATGTGGACGAAGAGCCCCGCCTGGTCGGCCATCTCCCGGATGCCCCGTCCGTCCTCCTCCGCCATGACGGTCCCGCCCGAGGCCAGGTGGGTATTCTCCACGGCGACGGCGACGGTCCGGGGCAGGTAGCGGGAGTGGGGACGCACGGCGGGCTGCGCCCGCTCGGCGGTCAGCCGCCCGTCCGGAGTGAAGACCGGATTCAACTGGAGGCCCGCGATGGCGGAAGCGGCAGCCCCCTCGTAGTGGAGAACGTGGGCCCCCGCCTCGACGATGATCTCGTCCCCGGGTCCTCCCAGAACTGCCAGAGCGGTCTGGTTGGCCATGATCCCCGACGGAAAGAAAAGGGCGGCTTCCTTACCCAGCACCTCGGCCGTCCGCTCCTCCAGACGCCGGGTCGTGGGATCCCCCTCGAGTTGATCGTCCCCCACCTCCGCTGCGGCCATCACCGCCCGCATCTCGGCGGTGGGTCGGGTGACGGTGTCGCTGCGAAGGTCGACGATCGACTCGCTCATGCGGGGTCATCCCTCCAGGTCGCGGCCCACCCGTCCCAGCTTCCTGGCGATCATCACCAGCCATCCGCCGATGAAGAGCCAGACCAGGACATAGGAGATGAAGACGTGCCAGTAGGCCCTGAGGCCGCCGGGGGTCGTCTCCTCGAGCTGCGCCACCAGGGTCACGGGGGTGGACAGGAGGAGGACCAGGATCAAGAGCAGGGATCGACGCATGGAAATCTCAGTCCCCGGATGAGGGTTGGGTGGCGAAGGGCTGCTGATGGTTCCGACGGGCAGCGGCGTGCTCGAGGCGCGCGACACCGTACCGCAGCAGGAACATGGAGAAGAACAGGAGCGTGAAGGAAAGCAGGCCCACCATGAGGGTGAGGAGCATGTCCGGGTGGAGACTGGGACCATCCGCGCTAATGACCACGGGCTTGGGATGGAGGGAACGGAACCATAGCACCGAGACGTGGATCAGGGGGATGTTTACCGCACCGACGATTCCGACCACGGCCGCAAAGCGCTTGGAGCGCTGCGGGTTCTCCGTGGCGCCCCGGACCAGGAAATAGCCCAGGTAGATGAACCAGAGGAGCAGGGTCAGGGTGAGCCTGGGCTCCCAGGTCCAGTAGGTCCCCCAGGCCACCTTCGCCCAAAGCGGCCCCGTCAGGAGGACGACCGTGGTGAAGACCATCCCGCCTTCGGCGGCGGCTACTGCGGTCTGGTCCAATCTCTCGTCTCCCACCCACAGGTAGACCGCGCTGGCCAGGGCCACGACCCCGAACGCCATGAACGCCACCCATGCCGATGGAACGTGGACGTAGAAGATGCGCTGCACGATCCCCATCGTGGACTCCGTGGGGACCCAGAAGAACACCATCCAGTGCAGAATCAGGATGCCGACCATGCCCAGGAGACCGAGCACGGCCGCGGACAGACTTATCCGTCCAAGCTGCATTATTCCTCCACTATGAATCGAAAAAGCCCGGCTCCGGCGGCCAGCGCCACGAGGGCGAAAGCCGCAAGCATCCGGAGGTTCCCGGAGACCTCCCCGGCGGGAAGGCCCGCGAACAAGCCCGAAGTCGCGGTGACTCCGTAGATAACCATTGGAACCAGAAGAGGGAAGATCAGGATGGGGAGAAGCGTCTCCCCCATGGTCGTCCCCGCCGTGACCGCGCTGAACAGGGTACCCAGGGCGGTGAACCCCAGCGTGCCCAGCCCCACGACCGCCAACAGAAGGAACGGGTGGGAGCCGAACCCCAGGCTGAAGAAGAGACCGAAGACCATGAACACGATGACCGCCGTGGTCATGGTCAGGACGAAGTTGGCGGCCACCTTGGCCAGGTAGATGGCGTCTCGGGGGATGGGGCTCATCAGGACCCCCCGCATGGCCCCTTCGGTGCGCTCCAACTCGAACGTCCTGCCCAGCCCCAGGAGCCCCGTGAAGATGATGGTCATCCAGATCCACCCGGAGGCCACGTCCTGGGGCCGGATGATGGACCGGTCCAGTCCGTAGTTGAACAGGACCCCCACGAGGACCGTGAACGCCCCCATGGCGGCGATCCGCTCACGGGTCCGGAGCTCGACGATGAGGTCCTTCCAAACCAGGGCCAGCAACTGCCGCATGTATCGGCTCATCGGCCCGCCTCCACCGAATCCACCACCCGGCGGTAGAACCCCTCGAAGGCCTCGTCCGGAAGCTCGGCGATTCCGGCGTCGTAGGCGAAGCGGCCCCGAACCTGGATGGCCACGCGATCCGCCAGGTGGAGCCCCTTGGACAGGTTGTGGGTCACCAGGACCACCGTCCGACGTCCGTCCCGGAGGGAGGCCAGCACCTCGTTCAGGAGACCCGCGGCGTGGGCGTCGAGGCCGGTGTAGGGCTCGTCCAGGAAGACCACGTCCGGATCGTGCAGGAGGGTGCGTGCCAGAGCCAGGCGTTGGCGCATGCCCCGGGAGAAGGTCCGCACACGAGACCCGGCCCGGCCGAGAAGCCCCACCTCCTCCAATCTCTCTGCGACGGTGGCCTTGAGGTTGGGGAGTTCGAAGAGCCTGCCGTAGAAGAGCAGGTTCTCCTGGGCGGTGAGATGATCGTAGAGGAAGCTCTGGTGGGAGAGCACCCCGACCCGAGCGCGCCACGACTGGTCGCCCCCGTTCAACCCCGTGCCGTGGACCTCCACGGAGCCTTCGGTGGGCTGGAGCTCACCGGCGAGGATCCGCAGCAGGGAGGTCTTCCCCGCCCCGTTGGGCCCGAAGACGGCCATGACCGTCCCGGAGGTCAGTTGGAAGGAGATCCCGTCGACGGCCCTGAACGTGCCGAACTCCCTGACGAGCCCGTCGGCCTTGAGGACGACGGGCCCGTCCGGGCCCTTGCCAGCTTCCATGGAGGCTCAGTCAGCCTCGGAGTGCGTGGACGCCACCGCCGGAGCGGCCGCCAGGGAGAAACCGCAGGTGGCGCAGAAACGGCTTCCCGGCTCGTTCACGTGCCGGCATTCGGGGCAGGCCGTGCCCGCCTTGAGGGCCGCCCTGTACCTGGCGATCTCCTCCTCGATGACATCCCTGGCATCGGAGGCGGCGACCGCGTGCTCCGGGGCTCCGTCCACAGGTGGACTCTCGGACGGGGCGACCTCCTCCAACCTCATGGCCTCCAGCGCCTCGGTCGCAAGCTCACCACGGAGCTGCTTGTAGTCCCCGTCGTCGAGCTTTCCGGTGGCGAAGTCGTACTCCACGTCCCGGAGGGCGAGAAGGGCGACCCGCTTCCTCGCTTCGATCTCCGACGGCTCGTCGGACCGCCGGACAAGGGGCGCGGCGTGCCCGCTCAGGACCGGCTGGATCACGTAGTACACCGTGCCCACGGTCAGGACGATGATTGCGATGGTCAAACCCACGATATCGGACCTCTCTATGCGGTGGCGCCACCGGCAGTTGCGGCCGGTGCGCTCTTCGTAGCGGATTCAATGGACCGGGGCACCTTGCCCCGGGACGGCCACATTGCGATCAACGACCCCAGCGTGATGATCAGACCCCCATACCAGATCCATCCGACCAGGGGATTCACCTTGACCTTGAATGTGGCGGTCTGGGACCCCGCGTCGTTGGCGACCATCCCCTGGAGATCCTCGACGGAATCCAGGATGATGTAGAGGTCCTCGAAGAAGAAGGAGCGGATCCCCACCTCGGTGATGAGGCTCTCGGTAACCGGATACCAGCGCTTCTCGCTGGTGAAGCCACCGAGGTCCTTCCCGTCCTTCTCCACCATCATCAGGGCCGTCCACTGGGTCATGTTCCGGGTCGGAGACGTGGAGGACGAGATGCCTTCGTAGGAGAGCCGATACGTGGGCCCCATGGCCGACTGGATGGTCACGATCTCCCCGGGCTCCATGACCTGCCGAACCTCCCGGTTGAACGCGTTCCCAGCGAACGCCGTGAAAACCGCCACCATGCCCACATGGACGATGTAGCCGCCCCAGCGACGCCGATTCCGCGACACCAGATGGACGAAGGCCCGTGCCACGCCCTCACCCTCGATGCGTGCCCGGGCCCGGGTACCCTTCCAGAACTCCGTCACGATGACGGCCATGACGAACGCGCTGAGGCCGAAGGTCGTGAGCGCCATGCCGTGCTTCACGCCGGCGATCCAGAGTCCGGCGACGGTCCCCAGACCCACAGCGACCGGAAGGGCGAAGTTCTTCTGGAGGTTCCGCTTGGACGCCTTCCGCCAAGCGATCACCGGACCGATTCCCGTGAGGGCCAACAGCCCCAGTCCGAGAGGCAGATTCACCCGATTGAAGAAGGGCGGGCCCACGGCGATCTTCTCGCCGGTGAGGCCTTCGGTGATGAGCGGGAAGAGGGTGCCCCAGAGTACGGCGAACGCCGCAGCCAGGAACATCAGATTGTTGAACAGGAACGCCGACTCCCGGGACAGGAAGGAGTGGATCTTGTTCTCACTCCGAAGCTCAGGCAGGCGCCAGACGATCAGGATCACCCCCAGGGCGGCCAGGACCCCGAGGAAGGAGAGGAAGATCAGCGCGATCTTCGTGTTCTCGGCGAAGCTGTGGACCGACTCGATTAGGCCGGAACGGGTCAGGAAGGTGGCGAACACGGTCAGGGCGAAGGTGACCATCACCAGGGACATGTTCCAGATCTTCAGCATCCCCCGGTTTTCCTGAATTATGATGGAGTGGAGGAACGCCGTAGCGGTCAACCAGGGGAGGAGAGACGCGTTCTCCACCGGATCCCAGAACCAGTACCCGCCCCAGCCCAACTCCTCGTAGGCCCAGCGCATCCCGAAAATGATCCCGTTGGTCAGGAAGAACCAACTGACCAGAGTCCACTTGCGGGTGATCTGGATCCACCGGGAGTCCAGGCGACCGTTGAACAACGACGCCATGGCGAAGGCGAAGGGGATGGTGAACGCCGTGAACCCCAGGTAAAGGGTCGGGGGATGGATCGTCATCCAGTAGTTCTGGAGCTGGGGATTCAGCCCCTGACCGTTCGCGGGTGTGAAGCCGAGCTTCTCGAACGGGTTCACGTCGGCGAAGAGGAGGACCATGACGAAGAAGGCCACGACCACCAGCATGAACCCGGTGGCGTAGGGCATGAACTCCCGGTTCTTGTTGCGATTCTGGAAGACCGCGACCGCAGCGAAGAAGTTCAGGAGCAGGGCCCAGAACAGCAGGGACCCCCGCTGTCCCGCCCAGAGTCCGGAGACCTTGAAGAAGGTTTCCAACTCCCGATTGGAGTAGCTGGCCACGTACCAGAAATCGAATCGGTCGGTGACGAAAGCGACGATCACGCCGGCCGAGGCCAACGATAGAAGGATGAAGGAGGCGTAGACGCTACGCTCGGCGCTGAGTACCAGCTCACCCCGTTGGAGCTTGCCACCCGCGAAGGCGAGGACGGTGCCCCAGAGGGCGATGGGCAGGGTCATCCAAAGGGCGACTTCCCCGATTACCGTCATCCGACCATCTCCTCCGCCGTCGCCTCATAGCGGCTCCCGCACTTCGTGAGGACCATGGCCGCCTCGAAGACGCCGTCGTCCCGATAGCGCCCCTCCAGGACCACCTCCACGTCGTCGGTGAAGGTGTCCGGCAGGACGTCCATGAACACGACCGGGAAGCGGACCGTCTCGTCCTCGAGATCCATGACCTCGAAGTTGTGGCTGAAGTCGCCCTCGCCCTGGGAGTAGGATCCGGAGACGACCCGCCCGCTGACCTTGAGTCCGACCTGATGGAAGGAGGGATCCTCGGAGACCTTCGCAAGCATCTCCGTCGGAGTGAGGTAGTACACCATCGTGTCGCTCACACCCGTCCAGACGAGGTAGCTGACCACGAGGCCGACGCCGACGAGACCAACGAAAAACCGACCGTTACGCATAGCGGGATATCCTGGCTTTAGGGCCGAATGGACCCGTTTCACATTTCGTTCCAGAGAATATAATCAGTGCGGCGCTTCCGCGCCCCGGTGTCGGGACACTTAGAGACATTCCGCCCCAATCCGTTTCATACCTCGGGGTGCGACCGCAGATCCCCGGTTGCCTTTTGGCTGTCGCGAGACGCCCGAATCGCCCACACGGCGCCGCGTTTCGGGCCCCGGCACCGCTCGAGGGCGGCGATCCCCCACCCTCGGGGGGTCCCGGCGCCGCCCCAAAGGGGAGCAACTTCCGCGCCACTCCCAGCCAGGTCCCCTCCGGGCCGAGGGATGTCATAGACCCCGGCCCTCGTCCGCCCCGCCATCCCGGGACCGGGCCCAGGACAGGGCGGACGCCACCGCTCGGTTCCACCCGTCGATCAACGCCTCCCGGGGGAACGCTCCGGGGTCGGGGTCGAACCGCTCGTGGGCGCCGAAGATCTCCAGGAAAGCTGGGCCGTCCTCCCAGACGCCGCTCCGGATGCCGGCCAGCCCGGCGGCTCCCAGGGCCGTGGTCTCCACCATCTCGGGCCGCCGCACGGGAATCCCGAGGATTCCGGCCTGGAAGCGCATGAGCCAATCGTTGGTCGTGGCGCCCCCGTCCACCCGCAACTCGGTGGTCTCGATCCCCGAGTCCGTCGCCATGGCCATGAGCACGTCATGGCTGCTGTAGGCCATGGCCTCGAGGGCCGCCCGGGCCAGATGGGCCCGGGAGGTCCCCCGGGTCAAGCCGACCAGCATGCCCCGGGCCTCCGGCTCCCAGTGGGGGGCGCCCAGGCCCACGAACGCGGGCACCAGGTAGACCCCGTCGTTGCCGTCCAGGGAGGCCGCCAGGTCCTCCGACTCCTCGGCGGACTCCAGGATTCCCAGGCCGTCCCTGAGCCATTGGACGGCCGCCCCGGCGATGAACACGGACCCCTCCAGGGCGAATCCCAGGCCCCCGGTGGCGTCGCACGCGGCGGTGGTGAGGAGGCCGGTTCCGGAATCGGGGGGCCGGACGCCGGTGTATTGGAGGAGGAACGCGCCGGTGCCGTAGGTATTCTTGGCCAGGCCCGGCGCCCAGCAGCCCTGCCCGAAGAGGGCGGCCTGCTGATCGCCCGCCACCCCGGCAATGGGAGCTTCGATCCCGATGGCCGAGCCGTGGGCGAGGCCGAAATCGCCTGAACTCCTGCGGATCTCGGGCAGAATGGAGGCCGGCACCCCGAGCTGGTCCAGAAGCCAGGGGTCCCACGTGGCTTCGTCCAGGGAATAGAGGAGCGTTCGGGAGGCGTTGGTGGGGTCGGTGGCGTGGACCGCACCCCGGGTCAACCGGGCGATGAGCCAGCTGTCGATGGTGCCCATAGCGATCTCGCCGGCCTCGGCCCGGGTCCGCAATCCGGGATGCCCTTCGAGGATCCAACGGACCTTGGTACCGGAGAAATAGGGGTCCAGCACCAGACCCGTGCGCCGTCGGAACTCCGCCTCGAGACCCGCCGCCCTCAGTTCCCGGCAGACGGGCGCCGTCCGACGATCCTGCCAGACGATGGCCCTGTGCACCGGCTCCAGCGTCTCCCGGTCCCAGAGGACGACGGTCTCCCGCTGGTTCGTGATGCCGATCCCCTCCACCGCGACCGCTCCCGGGCCCCCGGCGGCATCCACGGCTCGGCGCGCCACATCGCAGGTGACCCTCCAAATCTCCTCGGCGTCGTGCTCGACCCATCCCGGACGGGGAAAGTGCTGGGTGAATTCCGCGTATCCCCGCCCGAGGACCCGTCCGTCTCCGGAGAGGACCATGGCGGTGCTCCCGGTGGTTCCCTGGTCCATGGCCAGGACGGCCCCGACCCGATTCATGGCTTCCCTCCCCACTCGCTGGGCGACGATAGGACCCCCGTCTCGGTAATGTAGGCATTGACCCACGCTCGGGGAGTGACGTCGAAGGCAGGATTCCAGACCC
>JBDHCV010000011.1:0-79803 GCA_039591855.1 Gemmatimonadota bacterium
GTGGAGAGACGCTCCGCAGGCTCGTCCAGAAACTCCTCCATTCGCAACAGGTCGGCCACCCGGCCGAGATTCTCCTCGATCCGCTGGTCCTCCATGTCGTGGAGACGGCCAAAGAGAAACGCGGTCTCCCGGGGGGTCAGCCGGTCATATGGACGCGTCTCATAGGAGACCACCCCCAGGTCGCGACGCACGAGCTCCGGGGCCTCCAGGACCGAGTGACCCCCGACCCACGCCTCCCCCACGGTGGGGCGGATGAGCGTGGCGAGGATCCGGAGCGCCGTGGTCTTACCGGCCCCGTTTGGCCCGAGGAGGGCGTACACCTCTCCCGCCGCGCAATCCAGGCTCAGGTCCCGAAGCGCCTGCACCTTCCCCCGCGATCGGGAGCGGAAGGTCTTGCCGAGGGCGCGACTACGGATCCATTCGAGCCCCTGGGGACGCCCCGTGGGCTCGAGCATCGTATAATGTCCACTGACCGCCCTGGGGCCCCGACTCGTCGAGCGAGACCGGTCCCCGGTAAAGGATCTGGATCCGATGTGGACCCGGAGGATCATGACCGAACCCACTGGACTCGGCAACGCGCCTGCCCCGACGCCGGCCGCGAAGCCGTCCCGACTCCTTGCGGCCATTCGGATCGGGCCCTTGCTTGCCTGGACCACAGCCTGTGGGGCCCTGGCGGTACTCGCCAGGCTGGTGCGGCGCCTTGCCCCCGGGCCGTCCCGGTATCTCCGCAGCCTGGCCTTCGTGAGTTGGGGCAAGGGGGTGCTCACCCTCATGGGTGTCCGGGTGGAGGTTCGGGGGAAGCCCCCCCAACCCCCGTTCCTCCTGGTGACCAATCATCTCAGCTACATGGATGTGCCCCTTCTGGCGTCCCTCACTCGATGCGTGTTCGTCTCCAAGCACGAAGTGAAGGGTGTACCGGGGCTCGGCACCCTGGCCCGGGCCGTGGACACGATCTTCATTCAGCGGGAGCGGGCCCGGGACGCCCTCAGGGTGCTGGACCAGATGGAAGAGGCGCGGAATGCGGGGGACGGCGTGGTGTTCTTCCCCGAGTCCACGACCTCCCGGGGCGACCGCGTTGCAGCCCTGAAACCGGCCCTGCTGGACGCGGCGGTGCGGACCGGACAGCCGATCCACTATGGGATCATCTCCTACCGTACCCCTCCCGACCTGCCTCCCGCCCACGAGGTGGTCTGCTGGTGGGGAGACATGACGTTCCTTCCCCATTTCATGGCCCTTCTGGGCTACCGGGGCTTCAAGGCCTACGTGACCTTCGGCGCCGAGACCCTCTCCGCCGACGACCGGAAGGTCCTGGCCGCCCGCCTCCGCACGGCCCTGGACCGGGAGTTCGCGCCCGTCGTTCCCCGCGAGGCCGGCTGACGCTCCCGGGCCGGGGTCAGGGATCCCGACGCTTCAGCTCCAACTCGTGGAACCAAAAGTCGCCGTTCGGCACGTCGATCTTCATCTCTTCGATGGCACCCGAAGGACCCCGGACGAAGCGCACCAGGCCGTCGCCGAACCAGGAGAAGTCGGTGCGCCAGCGCACCCTGAACGTATCGTGGTGCCAGTGGGTGAGATCCCCAACCAGGTCCGGATTGGGCAGCAGGCCTAGGACGAGCCCTCCGGCCTCGACCTGAACCGTGGCATCGCCGTAAAGCGGACCTCCAAACGTCCCGGCGAACTGGGACAGGGGCTGAGGCTGGGGCGTCCCCGAGATTCTCTCCGACTCCCAGCGGGACCACGTGGCCGCCTCCGGTCCGGGATTGTTCGCCGAACGCCGCAGGGCGTCCCCGCTCCAGTCCACCTCGTCCCCACCCAGGAACGCGTCCAGCACCCGATAGGTGAGGGGAGTGGAGATCCCCGTCATGCTGTTCGTGAGGACCACCACGCCAAGGTCCGCCTCGGGCACCAGGACCACTCTCGAGAACATCCCGTCATACCCGCCGCCGTGGCTCGCGACCAGGTGACCCCGGTAATCCATGAGACTCCACCCCAGGCCATAGCCGCGGAAATGGGTGGACGGGTAGCGCTCTCTCGCCGAGGTCCCGACGGCGAAGCTGTTGTGGGGGGTCCACATGACGTGCGCCGCTTCGGGACTGAAGTAGCGGCGGCCTTCGAACTCGCCCTCGGCCAGTTGCATCCGCATCCATCGGCTCATGTCTGATACCGACGAGATGATCCCGCCGGCAGCCGCCATGTTGTCCCAGCCGTACCATGCGAACGTCCTCAACGAACCGCCTCGGTCCGAATGGGGGGACGCCACGTTGGCCATCCCGCCCAGGTCGGCAACCGACGTCACGGTCCGATCCATCCCCAGAGGCTCGAGGAACCGGTCTTGGATCACGTTCGCCCACGCCTGTCCCGTCACCGCCTCGATCACCAGCCCGGCGGTAATGAACATGAGGTTCGAGTATCCGTAGGACGCCCGGAACGACCCCGAAGGGGGCAGGTGGCGCACCCGGCGGATCACCTCCTCGGCGCTGTAGCCGGTACCGTACCAGAGGAGATCGCCGGAATAGGTACCCAGGCCGCTTCGGTGGGACAGGAGGTCCCGAATACGCATCTCGCTGGACACCCAGGCGTCGTAGACCTGGAACCAGGGAAGGTGATCCTGAACGCGATCGTCCCAGCCCAGGCGCCCCTCCTCCACGAGTGTGGCCAGACTCGCCGACGTGAACGCCTTCGAGTTGGACGCGATGGCGAACAGCGTATGCTCGTCCACCTCTCCGGGCTCATCCAGACTCCGACGCCCGTAGCCTCGTGCCAGAACGACGTCGCCGTCCCTGATCACCGCCACGGCCATCCCCGGCACGCCCCAGGCCTCCTGCGCCGCTGAGATGTAGCGGTCCAGACCCTCGACCGTGTTCCAGGCCTGGGCAGCAACCCCTGGCGGGAGGAGGATGGCGCCCAGGGCCGCGAGCAAGAACACCCTGTGGCCAACGTGGTCGAGTCTGGCACGTCGGTTCCGAAGCCGTGCTTTGGAACGGGAGCTACGCATCGGAATCTCCTGAGCTTGCATGGGTCTCCTCCGTGGAGGCCTCGGCCTCTGCACGGTCGGGCTCGTGTGCGGATGGGCCCGTCGGATCGACCGAGCCACGAAGCACGGTTCCGGCCCCCTCTGTAACGGTCTTCAAGTGCAGGTCCCTCTGGGGGAAGGGGATCTCGATGCCGGCAGCCTCGAGGGCCTTGCTGACGGAAATGGTGACCTCGCTCCAAACCGTCCAGAACCGTTGGGGTTCGGCGATCCAGAATCGGACAGCGAAGTTGAGGCTGGAATCGCCGAACTCCCGGAACAACGCAACGGGCGCGGGTTCCCGAAGCACTTCTGGGTGAGCCAACGCGGCCTCGCGCAGAAGGGGAAGCACCCGGGTCGGATCCGTCCCGTACCTGACCCCGACCTTGACCTCCAGGCGTCGCCTGCGATCGGAGAGGGTCCAGTTCACCACCTGGGACTGGATGAGCTCGGCGTTGGGCACGATGACCTCGGCACCATCGAACGTCCTCACGACCGAAGCCCGGATCCCGATTCGCTTCACCTCCGCGAGAAGGGGGCCCATCTCCAGGGTGTCCCCCACGGCCAGTGGCCGCTCGAACAGCAGGATGAGCCCGGAAACGAAGTTGTTGACGATGTTCTGGAGGCCAAACCCCACACCGATCCCCAGGGCCGAGACCAGAAGGGCGATCCGGTCCATGGGGATGTTCGCCGCGACCAGCGCGACCGCGAACCCGATGGTCAGGATGGCATACTGGCCCAGGGTTGCCATGGCCTCTGGAGTACCCTTCGGCCAGTCCGCCCGGGGCACCACGTCCTCCATGAAGACGAATCGCAGGAATCTGGAGATGAGCAACGCGATCCAGAGGGTCGCCACGAAGGCCAGCACGTCTCC
This sequence comes from Gemmatimonadota bacterium, assembly GCA_039591855.1. Taxonomy (GTDB): domain Bacteria; phylum Gemmatimonadota; class Gemmatimonadetes; order Longimicrobiales; family Gaopeijiaceae; genus JBDHCV01. The sequence goes on from JBDHCV010000011.1 coordinate 3,885, forward strand.
CAGATCCATGTGGAAGTTGCCAACGTCGACGCCCAATCCCAGGACTCCCCATACCGCGTCGGATACGACGCCCGTCATCCCGAAATACCGAAACGCAATGGAGAGCCAAACCCCGGCAAGAACGAGCTGCAACACAGTGCGGCTCTTGGAGACGAGGATCTCGGGATGCTTCCGAAGGGAGATCAGGTGTGCGGACAGCGGTGTGTATGGGAGCACCCGCAGGATCCCCTCCGATGTGAGGAAGAAGATCCTCAGAAGCATGGTCACGTAGAGCAACGAGACGATCCCGATCACGAGCATTCCTGACAGGTTCGTCAGCCCCACGGCGGACGCGACCATGGCGACCACCATGCCCCAGGCCATGGCTCGAGCCACTACCTCAAACGCCCTGAGGAGCCATGAGGGGGACGCGGCGCTCCGGACCGAGCTCTGGATCTGCCGCAGGAGAACCAGGGTCCCCGCAGCGATCACCAGCAGGAGGACGCGCTTCACCTGCGCCGCAGAGAGGCCGATCGCGACCAGATACGTCCCGATCGACAGCGCCAGCAGGCTCAGCGCCCCCGCTCGGAGCTCGTCGTCCTCGACACTCAAGCTGATGCGAGCCGCCGGCAGCATGCTCAACAAGAACAAGACATCGCTGACCAGAATCGGTAGCTGACCGTAGATGAGCGGGACGAGGAGCAGGGAAAGGAGGTACCCTGCCGAGACGGGACGCCCGGCCAGGATGGACAGCGAGCGAATCCCGACGCCGCCCAGTCCTCCCGCGGAAACCAGGGCCCCCACCCCCGACGATACCTCGACGGTGCCTGCCGGATCTCCCCCACCTCCATCCTCGGGGGCGGAGTCCTCACCGCCCTCCGACTCCCCCTCGGCGCCGGTCCCCACGGCATGACCGGCCTTGCCGACGAAGGTCCCCAGCCATCGAACGACCCCCGCCAACAACAGAATCAGCAGTGCGTGGATGAGAACCGCGGAACGGCGCCCTCCCATGTATTCGGCGACGAATCCCAGGCGGCCTCGCAGGAAGATCCCGGCCTCCCGAGCTGCGATGGCCGGAGAGTAGTCGCCAAGAGGAACGCTCCACAGGGGTCGCTGATTGGGGATCAGGAGGCGGCGCCGGACCAAAGCCAGGTCATCCCGGGTCCGGGCGGTGGCGGCTCGAACCCGGTTCTCTATGGAGGAGGTGGTGGACGCCAGGGAAAGCAACTCGACCTCGAGGCTGTCCAAGCGAGCGACCAGATCCCTGGTCTCGATTTGGGAAAGCTGGATCTGGGGTATGGTGGGCAGGTACAGGGCCGACGAATCCATCTGGGCAGCCGTGCGGGCCCACCGCGCCACCATGGCCTCGGTCTCCAATCCCCACCGCTCGTACCGATCGAGGGCCACCGAGATCTCACGAGAGATCGCGCTCGACTGTCGGGCCACAGCCCGCCACTGCTGAAGGACGGCTTCCAGATCCCGGGGGCCCATCCTCCCGGTGACCTCGACCGACTCGTACTGGGAAATGACCTCCAGGTCCACGGTGAGCGCGTCCACGGCGACCTGGGCCGTGGCGAGCCGGTCCGAGAAGACGAGGCTGTCTCGGATCTGCGCGCGGCGGCTCTCGTCCCGTTCCGCCTGCCGTGGTACCTGGGCGGGCGACAGGGGGCCGGATGGGCCCAGATCCAGTACCTGAGCCGCTGGGCCCGCCGAATCCGGGGTGGCTGCCGTATCCTGGGAAGGAAGTCCCGGCAGGACCTGCTCCGAGGGGCCCGTCCACCCGAAGACGGCCAGGGGACGGCCAAGACCCAGGGATAGCCCGATCACCAAGAGGGCGAGCAGTGGGCGCGAGGTCACCGAGTTGAATCGGGGCGCTTGCGTCATGGGGCCGTGGGACCGGTTCGGGGGCTGGCTCATTCGGCCCTGAATCTGCACAGCAACGACGGGCTACGCCACGGGGCTCCCAGGAATAGTTCTTGCTCCAAATTTCGTGGGGGGAGCCCGCCGTCCTGAAGCCCCCCATCGAACCTGCAAAGGAGGTTCACGTGAACGTGCGAGGCATCACGGCCCTCGCCGTGACCCTCTCCGCCGGGCTGCTCCCCGCTTGCGGCAGCGCTCCCTCCCAGGACGGCGGGGACCCCAGTCTCGAATCTGCACACATGAGCCGCCATTCAGTGGAGGCGAGCGAACTGGAGGCCGCCCTGGTCGATGGCGACCTGGAGCGGGCCAAGTTGCCGGCAGCCTGGCTGAGCGGCCACGAGGGCATGAACGGTCTGGGGCCTGAGACCGACGTCTTCGTCACCCAGATGCGGGAAGCGGCAGGGGGCCTCTTCGCCTCCACGAGCCTGGAATCGGCGGCGGTGGAAATGGGACGGATGGGCATGGCATGCGGTGCCTGCCATCTGGCCACAGGTACGGAACTCACCTTCGAATGGGAGGACTACGCCCCGTCCAGCATGGAGTTACAGCCCCACATGGCCCGCCACGCCTGGGCCGTAGACCGCCTTTGGGAAGGGCTTTCGGGACCGTCGGACGAAGCCTGGAAGATGGGGGCACGAGTCCTCTCCGGGGATCCGCTGGACCGGGAGCACACGACGGCCGAGGCGGGTCGCCGGTACCGCGCCGAAGCATGGGACCAGCTGGTGCACTCTCTGGCCGCCGAAGCCGAGGACGCTGGACCCGCCGAAAAGGGTGAGTTCTACAGCCAGGTGCTCTCCGCCTGCAACGCCTGCCACGCGTTGGTGCGGGGCCAGAGCTGAACCCGGGGACGGTTGGAGCCCCTGCCAGCCCTGATCAGTTCCCTGCCCGGCGCCAGACCAGGTAGCGCGCCAGGGCTTGGACTGCCCGGTCCGCGTGGCGGAACACGGGCAGGCCCGAGTCCGAGAGCGCCCGGGCGAAGGGGTCGTAGCGAGAGCCCGAATCCACCACCATGACCCAGGGCCGGGTCGTCCTGGCCCATAATGCCCCCAGTCGCGCCGCAAGACCGTCCGATCTCGTTAGATCCTCGGTGTGCCCGTCCGACGCCTCCAGCGTCTCTATCGCACCGGTGAGAGGAACGCACCCGACGACCCCGGCGGCCACCGACGGATCCTGGAGCATGGCTTCCACAACCTCGCAGAATCCTCCCGCACCGGTCATCGGGGTGAGATCCATGGGATTCGTGGCCCGGGTGATCCCCACCACCCCGGCCACCTCGAGGGCACGGGAGACCCTCTCCACAGTCTCCGGTCCCAGGGGCGTGAGGTGGAGCGGTTCACAATGGTCGGCCAAGGCCACGCATTCGAAGCCCGCATTGGATACCGCCGCGAGACCCTGGCCCGCCACCGGCCGATCCCGAAGCGCGACCGAGAGCCGTACCAGGTCGTCGAACTCACCGATGCTCTCCGCGATCAGGGCTCCGGAGGCCGAGGCGAGGGCCCGGGTGAGGTCGTATTCTCCTGCGATGGACGCGGTGTGGGAGGCGGATGCCTCCTTGCCCGATCGACTCCGGCCCGCCCGGTAGAGCACGACGCACTTCCCCCTCGCCCGGGCCCCACGCACGGCCTCGAGGAAGCGGAGGCCGTCCCCATCCTCGAACCCCTCCACATAGGCGGCGATCACCTCGATGTTCGGATCCGCCGCCAGGACCTCTGCGTATTCCCCCACCGTCACGTCGAGCTGATTCCCCACGGTGGCCACGACCCGGGGATTGATCGCTCCGAGCGAAGACACCCGAGCGACCGCGAACGCGCCGCTCTGGGAAACGATAGCGACGGGGTCTACCGGCCGGTCGGGCGTGGGAAGCTTGTGCCGGGGGATGAAGAGGGTATCCACCGGACCGTCCTTGCTTCGAACACCAAGGCAGTTCCCCCCGTTGATGGCCGGCGCCCAACCTCGGGTCCGATGGGCCAGCTCCAGGGCGTGGCGGATGGCAACCACCCTGTCCTCGCTGCGGGCGGTCTCACCGAGGCCTCCGGGGATCAGGACGATCCCTCGCGCCGTCCCGTCTCTGCACGCCGCCTCCACGGCTTCCGTGGCCCCATCCGCGGGAATGGCGAGAACGAGGAGGTCCACCGGCCGGCCGGCCTCCATGGGGGAATCGACACAGGCGCAACCGTCCACGGTTCCGCCCCCGGGCTTGACCACGCGCAGCCGCTCGGCGGGGAATCCCTCGGCCAACGTGTTGCGCAGGATAATCCGGCCGGGGTTCATCCCCCGTCCCGAAACGCCGGCGATGGCGATGCGCTCGGGGGACAGAAAGGGGCTGAGGTCCCGGGCTGGCTCCAGTTCGCCGGGAACACCGGGGCGGAGCGATCCGGAATGGGGATCCTCGTACCGGACCACCGCGTCCAGCGCCGTCGGGACGCCGTCGGGGAAGGCGACGGGGTTGAACTCCGCCTCGATCAGTCCGCTGCGACGGAGCTCCGAATCCTCGATCAGGCGCTCCGACAGGGTCGCGAGAAGGTCCAACAGGGTCTCCAGGGCCACGGAGCCGCCCTGACCCCGGACCCCCTCGGTGAGGAGTCGGACCCACGGCCGAAATCGGAGGGCGCGGGCCGTCCACTCCCGATCGAACGCCCCGGGGGACAGGTGGATCGGTCCTCCATCCGCCCCTAGCCCCTCGGCCCAGAATTCGGTCAGGGTCCCGCCCGGTCCCAGTGTGACGGCCCAACCGAACTCCCGATCTCGGCGGGCGGAGAGCAGCACCTCCCCGGCCATCCCGGAATCGTGGGGGAGAAACGCCTGCACCAGGAACCCGACGGGATCACCGGGGAGGCCTCTCGAGACCATCGTGGAAAGGGTATCGATGATCGCCTGGGCGTCCTTGGATACCACCCGGATCGCACCCGCCTCGGTCTTGTGCACCAGGCCGGGCACCTGGGCCTTCACCACCACCCGATCCGTGGGCAGCGCGCGGATCCGGTCCCAGGCCGCCTCCACGACCTCGGAAGGATGCCAGCCGTCCCCTGTGGGAAGCACCACCATGGCCGGCGCGTCCAACCCCAGGCGCCGACCCACCTCCAGGCCCTCGACCTCCGACCGGGGTGGGGGGGCGGCGGCCGAGCCAGGGAGAGGGGTGGAGGCGGTCACGGGATGGGCGAGGGGACTCGGTCGTTCAGGGCATCCAGGGCGGCGGTACGCCCCAGGCGGAAAGCCTCCAGGTTGATCCGGACCACTCTCTCGCCCTTCCGCCCGAAGAGAGACAGGATGCCGTTCTCCAGGAGACAGGGATCGAATGGCGTCAGGGCGGAAACGGCACCCACCATGACCACGTTCACCGCGTTGCCGGACCCCGCTTCCCGGGCCAGTGACTGTGCAGGGACCAGGACGGACGAGGGAAGGGATCGGATCCGATCCAGGATCCCGTCGATGGGGGGGTAGTCCGAGATGTTGTCGAACGGGTCCGCCGAGGTCACCAGCACCCCGTCGGGGGACAGGTAGTCCAGGTACCGCAATCCTTCCACCGGTTCCAGAGAGAGGATGACGTCAGCCCGGTGTCGGGGGATCAGGCCCGAGGAGGCCGGGGCCGGTCCGATGCGCAGGTGGGCCTCCACCGCTCCTCCTCGCTGGGACATGCCGTGGACCTCCCCCTGGCGCACCGAAAGCCCCGCCTCCATGGCCGCCGTGGAGAGGACCGCGGCCGCGCTCAGCACCCCCTGCCCTCCTACACCGGCCAGGACCATGTCCAAGGACCCGGGCCTTCTCATGATTCCGACTCCGTCCTCACGATCCCGCCTCCTCACGCTGCTTGGCTTTGCGCTGGCGGACAGCCACGATGCACTCCCGCACCGCCAGGATCACGGAGAGCCCGGGATGGGCGAGCTCACCCCGAAGCAACTCGGCCAGCTCCGGAGTCTTCCGGGGGTGGGTCTCCACGACGTGGAAGTGGTCGGGATCGACCCCGACTCCCCGAATGATGGGCGCGAGCCGGGAGTCGGGCAGCACCGTCGGCTGTTGCCCCGTCATGGCCACCGTCTCGTTGTCCAGGATCAGCACGGTCATGGGGGTATCGTGGGCGACGGCGTCCATGAGGGGCGTGACGCCCGAGTGGAGGAACGTGGAGTCCCCGATCACCGCCAGCACGGGGTGGCTGCCCGCGTCGGCCGAGCCCTTGGCCATTCCGATGGAAGCCCCCATGCAGACGCACGATTCGATCGCGCGGTAGGGGGGGAGGGCACCGAGGGTGTAGCAGCCGATGTCCCCGGCAACGACCGAACCTTCGAAATGCTCGAGGGCCAGGTTCACCGCCTCGAAAGCGTCGCCGTGGGGGCAACCCTTGCACAACTGGGGAGGACGGCCGGGCAGACTCAGGCCGGGGAGCCGGATGCCCTCCGGCTCTGGAAGGCCGAAGGCGAGACCCACGACATCGGGATCCAGCTCTCCGGTGGCCGGAAGGTCCCCCGAGAGGCGGCCCCTCACCTCCAGGGGACCCGGAACGAGACCCGCCAGCAGGCGCTCGACGTAGGGATAGCCCTCCTCCATCAAGAGAACCCGCTTCCCTCCCCCCAGGGCCTTCGCCAAAAGTGCCCGGGGGATGGGATACAGGCCCAGGTGCAGATGCTTCGGGCGGACGGGAAGCCGGTCCAGATTCTCCTCGAGGTAGGTACGGGCCAGTCCGGTTGTGATCACCAGGTCCCAGGGCGCCCCCTCCTCCCCCGACGATACCAGCCCATTCCATTGGGATGTCGTGGAGTGTGCCTCCAGATCCGGCCCCTGGGCGACCACGCCCTGCCAGAGTCGGCGGGCGTTCCCCGGGAGCAGGGTCCAATCCATGAGGCTGTCCGGGTCGGGAGCCACGTGGACTGGATCCGGTGCGGAGGGACGGATCTCAGACCGGGAATGGCACAACCGGGTCACCATTCGAAGCATGACCGGCATCCGAAACCGCTCGGATATCCCGAATGCGGCCCGGGCCATCTCGTAGGCCTCCTGTTGGGTTGCCGGCTCCAGACAGGGCACACGGGCGAAATCCGCCAGCCAACGGGAGTCCTGCTCGTTCTGGGAAGAGTGCATTCCCGGGTCGTCCGCGACGACCAAGACCAGCCCGCCACGGATCCCCACCAGAGCGGAGTTCACGAAGGGGTCCGCCGCCACGTTCAGGCCCACGTGCTTCATGGAGACCAGGGCCCGCTTCCCCGCCATGGACACCCCGAGCGCCTGCTCGTAGGCCGTCTTCTCATTGGCACACCAGTGAGCCGTGATCCCGAACTCCTCCGGACCGTGCCGGAACAGGTACTCGAAGATCTCCGTGGATGGCGTGCCGGGATATCCGTAGGCGGCGCTCAAACCGGCGTGGAGCGCACCCAGCGCCACGGCCTCGTCTCCCAGGACTACCAGGGGAGCGAGAGGGTCGGCGCCTGGCGTGATGGATGGCGACGGAGGGATGCTGGAAGGGGCTGCACCTGCAAACGACTGACTCATCTGCCCTCGGGCTTTCCGAATCGGCTTCGTCCCGAACGAGCGGGAGGGACGCACCTAATGTACCGGGAAGTGCAAGATCCGAGCCCATGGGGGCTCGGGCCCGCATCATTCCAGCTCGGTCCTGGCCCTCTCGGCCCATTCCAGAAGCAGGGCCTTCTGATCCGGAGTCAGTCGAGCCTCCCCATGCAGAGTGAGATAACTGGGCAGAGGCATTTCGTCCGACTCCACCATCTCGATGAGTTCCTCCAGCTTGTGGTCGGCCCGGTTCGGCGGGTATGCGTCCCAGTTCGAGAAATCCAGGTGCCCCCGCCCGTCCTCCACGTGGTGAGCGATCCAGATGGACACCGGAGCGATCCGGCTGTACCAGGGCCAACGGGTCTCGCTCGAATGACAGTCGTAGCAGGAGGTCTCCAGCACTGCCATGACCTCGGGCGGTGCTTGGATCTCGCCTCCCACGGTGGGGGGCGTGCGATCGACGGGCCAGAACTGGATGCCCACGAGGATCACGACGAGCCCGATCAACAGCTTTTTCCGCACCAGATTACTCCGTTCAGGTACACGTCGAGGGTCGCGGCCGTCCCGGGCCTGAGCCCCGGATCGTGCCTCCCCACCCCCGTCTCAGGCCGAGTAAGAGACAATAAGGCCCCAGCGCGCCCGAAACTCCAGGGGTCAACCCCGGGTCCGCAGCACCGGGGGCGGCCCCTGGGAGATGGAGTGGCGCTGCAGGTGCAGTGAGACCAGATCCGCCCAAAGGTCCGGGGCCTCCAGATGGACCGTGTGCCCGATGCCGGGGATCACGACCAGGCGGGAACCGTCGATCTCCGGGGCCATCGCCCGGTTGATGCGGGCGAACTTCTTGTCCACGGCCCCCGCCATGAGGAGGGTCGGAGCCTGGACACGGCTCAGGTCGTTCCAAATGGAGGGCTGAACCCCGGTGCCGAACCGGCGGAGCGCGAAGGCCAGTCCCGCGGGATCGTTGAGGAGGAGGATCGCGTCGAGCCGGGCGGAGACCGCCTCCGGCAGCCCCCGACGGGTTTCGAAGAGGGGCACGGATCGCCAGTGTTCGCCGAACCAATCCATGCCTCGCTCCATGACGGCACGGGCCAGTTGCTCGTCGGAGCGGCGCCGGTCGGCTCTCGCCTCTTCGTCCTCCAGCCCCGGGGAAGCGCTCTCCAGAATCAGGGCAGTGATGCTCTCGGGAAAGGCCACCGCCATCGCCAGCGCGACCCGTCCGCCCATGGAATAACCAAGGACGGAAAAGCGCTCCGCTCCGCCCCCTTCCATGAGTCTCCGCAACTCGGCCGCCAACCACTCGATCCCATAGCCGGCGTCCAGGTCGGCCGGGTCGGGCTCGGGAACCGGACTCAGACCGTGACCGGGCAGGTCGGGAGCGAGAACACGGAACGAGCGACCGAGCCGCTGGACGATGGCAGGATCCCAGGACAGGGACGACCCCGTGAAGCCGTGGAGGAGGAGGAGGGGAGGACCCTCACCGGTTTCGCGGACTCGGATGCGGCCCCCGCCGGAGAGGGGGTGGGTGAATCCACGGCCCCAATCCGGTATGGCGGTCATCCCGAATCCGTCACGGTCATGCCGGGCGAGCCCCGTCCGTCCCCGTGGCGCGCGGCCCGGCCCGCCCCCTTCGGGATGAACTCGAATCAGCGGCGGGACCCAGCCCCACCGAACCCGGCCGGTCCTCGTGGAACCGATCGACCTGACCCTCGGGCGAGGGGTCACGGTAGTTGATCAGAGCCGCGGGAATGCGCTGGCAGGGGAGGCCGAGCATGCGCGCCAGACCCTGCGTGGAAGCCTCGAGGATCTCGGCCACCATCCGCACCGATACCTGGCCTCCGTCGCTCAGTGACCTGAGGCTGGTGAGGTCCTCCAGGGCGGGTCGCAGCGCTGGAGTCGTGCGGATGGCCGTGCTGTCCAGATCCAGCGTCTCCCTGGCCTGACTCCCCAGGGACGCGAGCAGGGCGCGGGTGACGGGTTCGGGAGGCTCTTGAGAGCGGATCCCGGCGATCAAGCCGAGCATTTCGTCCGTCTTCATCTCCCTGGGACCCCCTTGCCACACCCATACGGCCCGCTGGAGGGCGTGGAGCGTCGACCAGGCGAGTTCCCTGGCCCGATCCTGCTTCCGCCGGCGCTCCAGGAACCACTCCACCACGGCGATGGTGATGAAGACCCCGAAGATCTCGGTGCCCAGGTTGATGAGGAGTGTCCCGCTGCGGGTGTCGGCCCCGGTCTGGAAGGCGGCGAGCACCAGCCCCACAGAGACGAGAAGGAAGAGCGCGACGACGACGATACGGATCATGGGTGCGGGCTCCCCCTAGAAGGACCAGCCGACGTTGACCAGACGGACGATGGGAATCAGGTCCAGGTTCTCGGAATCAAACAGGCGCGTGAGCCCCCCTCCGAGCCCCAGGTAGAATCCGTCCGACTCGCCGAAGATCCAGTTGTACCCCACGTCGACCCCGAACGCGAAGGAACTGCCGTCGTTGGAAGTCCCCAGCTCGTCCACGGAATACCAGCCGACCCGGCTACCGAAGTAGAATCCCCGGAGGCGTTTCTTACCGGGATAGTAGCGGACCATGGCGTTGACGCCGGTGGCCGTCTCGTCGGAATCGTCGGGGTTCTTGAAGTGGGAGAACGTCAGGCCGAATCCCACCGACTCTCCGGGCGCGTACTCCACCTCGCCGGCGAACCACTCCGCGAGGAGCAGGAATGGGTTCCCGGAGATCTGCCAACGAGAGAAGTCGGGGGCGGTCTCCACTCCGGCCGGCTCCGCCTCCTGCGCAGAGAGACCTGCGGGAACCCCTCCAACCAACACCGCAGCCACCACGGCTGAACGCCAATGCCCAAATCCCACGACGGCAACGAACGAAGGAGTACGCATACGGTCTCCCATGATAAGAGGCCGAGAGCGGAACACCCGCGCCCTCGGGCCGCACCCCGACAGGGGCGACAGCGGTTAGACGCAGTCTACCCTCACGGGGTTCCCTGCAACACCCTCTACTCGGCGGTCAGGAGGCCTTCTTCCGCCTTGGGCTCTTGCCCTGGTTCGGGTGCTTCAGGTGCTCCCAGGTCTCGCCCCGGCGGAGCATGTAGACCGTCGACGGGGAGACGTCGAAGCGCTCGGCCCAATCGGCGCCGGGGGTGCTCCAGCGGTCGCCCTCCGCATCCCAATCGTCCAGGATCTGCCGTGCCTGAGCCTCGCTGAGTTCCGCGTGTGGAGATCGCTCTCCCCGGAGCCAGACGTTGCTCCCGTTCCAGCGACCGGCGGGCTGGATGGGTCCCGGCAACTTCTTGCCCGCGTGACCCATACAATAATGCCTGACCTGGTCGGGAGTGTAATCGGGGTATTGCCTCTGTATTTCCGCATAGGACCGACCCTCTTCGGCCAGATCCCGCCACTTCACCACGAGGGCGCCCGGGGGCTTGGGCATCCCACCTCCTCAGCTCCGGGGTGGAGCTCGTCACATCAAAGGGGAGCCGTCGGAGCACAGCCCGACGGAGCTTGCACCGCCCGGAAGATGGAAGCCTGACAGGGGAGGTCAAGGGGTCGAGGGAGCGAAGCCCGGGTGGCCTTGAGATCCTGTCCCACTCGCTGCCGGAGGCGTCTCCTCCTAAACTGCTTTCCAGGAGCTGGAACCCGGAGCCGATACCCCCCGGAAGTCATGAAGAAGAACCGCATCGGAATCGATCTGGGAGGGACCAAGATCGAAATTCTCGTCCTCGCCCACGACGGCGAGGAGGGGTTCAGGGAGCGTGTGGAGACGCCGTCGGACTACGACGCCACGCTGGCGGCGGTGGTGTCCCTCGTCGAGAGGGCGGAGGCCGAAACCGGGGGATGCGCGTCCGTAGGCCTAGGCATCCCGGGTAGTCCGTCACCGGTCGACGGTGCGATACGAAATGCGAACTCCACATGGCTCAACGGACGGGACTTGGGCCGGGACCTGGAGACGGCCCTGGATCGTCCGGTCCGCCTGGCCAACGACGCGAACTGCTTCGCCCTGTCCGAAGCGTCGGATGGGGCCGGGCGAAGCGCGGAGAGCGTGTTCGGAGTCATCCTGGGCACCGGCGTGGGGGGCGGGCTCGTGGTGAGAGGGGAGATCCTGCCGGGGTCCCAGGGAATAGCCGGTGAGTGGGGCCACAATCCGCTCCCCTGGCCTTCGGACCAGGAACGGCCGGGGCCCAAGTGCTACTGCGGCCGCCTGGGTTGCATCGAGACCTTCGTCTCGGGCCCAGGCTTCAAGCTCGATCACCGGGCGGGGACCGGAAGGGACTGGGAGCCGGCGGAGATCGGGCGGGCTGCGGCGTTAGGAGACCTCGGCGCCCGGCTGGCCATGGGGCGCTATGTGAACCGTCTCGCCCGGGGCCTGGCCACCGTCGTGAACGTCGCCGATCCGGAGGTCATCGTCCTGGGAGGCGGGGTCTCCAACATCCCCGGCCTGGCCGCGAAGGTCCAGGACGCGCTGGAGCCGTTCGTCTTCACCGACAAGGTCCTGACCCGGGTGGTACGCAACCTCCACGGGGACTCGAGCGGCGTGCGGGGCGCCGCCTGGCTCTGGCCGGCGGAATAGGGGGACTAGGGGAGACCCGGGGGCTGCGACAACTCGACCCGGACGTGCGTCGGGATGACGTGGCAGATGTCCGCTTCCACCACGACGCCGGTGGTGTCCCAGGGGACGAATCCCTCCCGGGTGACCTGAATGGCGTATGTCCCGGGGCGCTCGCCGGCGGCTCCGATGAACACGGCGTCGGGGTGTCCGGACACGGGGCCCGCAGCCACCTCCACGTAATCCCCGTCGGTGACGGTGGCGACGGCCCCCTGAGCGGCGGGCCCTCCGCCGCCCCTTTCCCGGACCTCGAGCACGAGCCCCGACACGTACTCCGCGGTGCACGCCACCGGGCCCAGGGAGCCCTCGTCACAACCCCAGGAGAGCAGGGCCAGGGCGGCGAGGAGGAATACCCTCCCTGCACCCCCCGGTCGGACAGTAGCTCGGCTCACGCTCACGCTCCTCGGATCCGGTGGGCGAACTCCCGACGGACCTTGGCCAGCTTCGGCGAGATGACCACCTGGCAATACGGCTGCCCGACGTTCCGTCGGTAATAGTCCAGGTGGTAGGACTCGGCGGGGAAAAAGCGGGTCAAAGGGGCCACCTCGGTCACGAAGGCATCCGGCCAGACGCCATCGGCCTGGAGACGCTCCATGACCGCGCGTGCCACCCGCTCCTGCTCCTCATTCTCGTAGAGGACGACCGACCGGTACTGGGTCCCCACATCGGCCCCTTGGCGATCCCTTGTGGTGGGATCGTGCACCGTGAAGAACACCTCGAGGAGCGCGTTCAGGGGGAGTACGTCCGGGTCGAAGCCCACCCTCACCACCTCCGCGTGGCCCGTGCGCCCCGAGCAGACCGACTCGTAGGTGGGGGACGGGTCGTGCCCACCGGCGTATCCCGGCTCGACGCGTTGGACACCGTCCAGCTCCAGGAAGGCGGCCTCGGTACACCAGAAGCACCCACCGCCGAGGGTCATGTATTCGGTCTCAGCCATGGCCGTTCAATCCCACTCCATGGCCTCCGCCGGGGGCGGGTTGGAGTGCAACGGCTCGGCGACCACGTCCCAGGGAGCGTCCAGGAACTCGAACTCGAACCACTCGTTGAACGTCGTCCAGGATCGATCCTCGGGCCAGGTCTTCCGGTCCGGTGACCAGGACCAGAGTGCGGTCTCGAAGAGAAGGAGATGGTTGTCCTGGATCCAGTTCCAGACCTCTCCCTCCTCCTCCAGCAGAGGCACCAGGAAGGGGAATGGTCGCCCCACCGCCGCGTGCAGTTCCTCCGCGGCCTCTCCCGGCTCCCGGAACTGACCGGCCCAAACCGTGAACGGGTCGAGGGGGTGCAGAAGCACGAGGAGTCGGTTGGCGTACCAGATCTCCCGATCGTCGTCCTGTGGTACTGCGAAGATCATCGCTGCTCTTCCCTGCGAAACTCTCCAGCTCGGGCGTCGAGTGCCCGCACAGCCATGAGGATAGTCCGGATGCTGTTCAGATAGAACCCCGGATCCACTCTATCGGCGTCATCCGAAGGCCGGTGATAGTCCGGATGATCTTCGACCCCGAAGTACACGAAAGGGATCCCACGTACGTGGAACGCCCCGTGGTCCGACTGGCGGGTCCAATCGTCCACTCCCGGGACTCCGGGTGCGTCGTGTCCCAGTCGCAGGGTCACGGGGGCATCCCGAGCCACTTCTTCCAGGATCGGCCGGATGGCCGGCGTGTGGAAGGCCCCGGCGGCGAACAAGACCGAGTCGCTGCGGCTGACCATGTCCAGATTGACGTTGAGAAGGACGCGATCCGGATCCAGCCAATCGGAGGAGAGGAGGGCCTCGGCGCCGAGGAGCCCACGCTCCTCCCCGTCCAGCGCCACGAGAAGCACATCCTGCCGGAGCGGTGCACCCGACAGGTAGCGGGCGATGGAGAGCAGTGCGGCCGTCCCCGAGGCGTTGTCGTCGGCCCCGTTGTAGATCTGCCCGTCCCGGACCCCGACGTGGTCGTAGTGGGCCGTGATGACCATGATCGCGGCATCGGGGATCCTCCCCGGCACCCATCCCACGACGTTTGCACCCTCGAGGGCCGCGGTCTCCGCGGATCCAGGCCGGGACCGCCGGCGGGCCTCGAACCACTGGACCTGCTCGGCGCCCTGGGGCGGCCCTACTCCGGCTACCTGGAATCCCTCCACGATCCGATCCCTCGCCCTGGCTCCGCCCGGGGAGCCCATGGCCCGCCCCTCCAAATCGTCGGACGCCAGGAAGAACAGGTCCTCCATGATCTGGACCGAGTCCCCGGCCACATGTTCGTCCACGGACGGACCGGCCTGGGGCTCGGCGACCGCATCCCCGGGGGGAGCCGCCAGTCCGGGGGCACCCGAGCCCGGGGCGCCCTGACCGACCGCCAGGAGCCCGCCCGCCAGAAGCGCGACCGCAAGAGGCATCTTCACGCGGGACGCCTGTATCGCAGCTCCACGACCCCGTTCTCGAACGACCGCTCTCCCGCGAAATCCAGTTCCGTCCGCTTCCCTCTCGACTCCCCGGCGAGGAGCGGGATCCCACTCCCCAGGACTATCGGAATCACGAAAAGCCTCCACTCGTCCACCGCGCCCTCGTCCACGAAGGACCGGGCGAGCGTCCCGCCCCCGACGAGCCAGAGATGGCCGACCCCAGCCCCCTCGATCTGGTCCAGCACCGGACGCACCCGCCCGGACACGAACTGGACCTCGGGAAGCGCCGGACCCTCCGGAGCGTTCGCGAACACCCAACCGGGCAGGTCGCCGTATGGCCACTTCCCGAACCGCCGAATCATCTCATAGGTACGCGCGCCCATGGCCACGCCATCCACCGATGCAAGGAAGTCGTGGAACCCGTAATCCACGTCCATGGGAAGCCAGTCCAGTTCTCCCTGGGGACCGGCAATGAACCGGTCGAGACTGGAGGCGACATAGTAGGTGGTGCGCATTTCCATCTCCCGCCTACATACTGCCTTCGTCGGCCGAGGGGCCGTACAGGGCCGGCACCGGCACGTCGTGGAGTCGGAGGTATACGGTCAACTGCCCCCTGTGATGGACCATGTGGTTCATCACGAAGCTACGGATGACTCCGATCCGCGGCATGGTGAACACCTCCTGTCCGCCGCCTTTGAGCGTCCACATTCCCAGCAGGGTCTCGTCGCTGGCCCCCTCCAGGGCCGCGCGGGCCGCGGCCGCGTTGCGATCGAAGAGCGCGAGGATCTCTTCGGTGGTATCCGGTGGCCCAGGGATCTCCACCGTCGGGTTGTCCATGTCGAACTCCGAGTTCTGGACGGTCTCGGTCGCCCACATGGGCAGGACGGCCAGGTGACCGGCGAGCCACTGGAGGGTTCCCGATCGCTCGTGGGGCTTCCAGTCGGCCTTGTCCATGGGCACCCGGGACAGCGTGGTCCGGGTGTTGGCCATCTCGTGATCGAATTCCGGCAAAAGGGACGCAGCGATGGACATGGGGCTCCTCCTGGGTGAATCCGGAGTCGGTCCCGGCCCCGAGGCCGGGTGGTGGGGCGAAAGACATACAGCACGCAGCGGTCCTAGGGTCCTCCCGTCAACTCCTGATGCCGCTGGAGAAGCTCCGCAGGATCGGCCCCCTCGAGTTGGGCAGGGTCTCTGAAGCCCGACAGCATGAGGTCCGTGGCCATGCCCTTCCCCACGCCGGGAAGGGTCTCGAGCGCCCGATGGGAGGCCCGGAGCTCCCCTGCCGCCTCCTCCAGCTGGGCCACGTGCCGGAGCTCGTGCAGGGGCACGAACTGGAACCACTGATAGGCATTCAGACGCCCGAGGATCTCGTGCCTGTGGACCGCCGAGGACAGATCCCGGTCCCAGTAGCAGCGGATGAGCGCCAAGAGGTCCCGGGTTCCTTCCTCCAGGTTGAGCAGTACCTGGTCGCAGTCCGGGGTCGCCGAGGGCTGGACGGGCTCGGGCGCCTCCGCCTTCCGACTCCGGTCGAGGAGTCCGTAACGCTCCATGGAGAAGACCGGACCAGGTCCGTCCCCGGACGGGCCACCGTCGGTGGGCCCCGAAGACCCCAGGGACGGCAACAGGCCCTCCAGCAGGCGCACCACCGATCCGTGAGCGAGAGCCACATGTTCCATGATCTGCGCGGGGGACCAACGCCCTTCATGGGGTGAAAGGGTCCTCCACCGCTCCGGGATTCGATCCCAGGCCCCGAGGAGCGAGGCCCGGGCTTCCTCGACCTCCTGGATCACCTCCGCCCGGGTCATGCCCACCCGCCCGGTTCCTCGTGGAGGGAGGTGCTCCGGGTCCGGGCCCAGCGGATACCCAGGTAGAGCGACAACCCCACCGGACCCGCCATGAGGGTCGAAACGAGGGGCAGAACCATCCATCCGCGCCCAATCCCGTGCCGCTGCGCGTCCCGCGCTTCCCAGGCTCCGACGAACAGATCGAAGGCGAGGTAGTGGACCCACCCGGCCAGCACCGCCATGGGGCTGGAGAACAGGACCATCACTTCCGCCAGGGTTGCGAACCCTGCGCCCTCCGGGGGTGGCCCCGCCGCAACCAGGGCGTACACGTAGACCGCGGTGAGGAGGAACGGGATCCAGACGGCATGCACCAACCGCCGGGTCCAGATCCATCCGGGCGCCACCAGAAGCAGGACCCAGGCGGGGAGGACGGCGACGTTGAAGACCGCGAACAGTCTCTCCGGGCTCATTCCCTGCCCGCCCGGCCCGGTGCCAAATCCACGAGGACGGAATCGTAGGCGGCGAGGAGTCCGGTCTCCAGCCCTCCCGCCACCGCGAGGGGACCGAACACACGCCGTGCAACCGCCAGGGCCACCTCCTCGCTGGAGGCATCACCCAAGTCCTCCGCCGACATGGTCACGACCCCCGCGACCACATCCACCATCCCCCGCTGCTGTTCCTGATAGAGCTCCTGGAGGTCATAGAGGCGCGAGAATCGGGAGACCCGGTCGAACTCCATGAACCGGATCGCCCCGGTCAGGCCGGCGGCGTCCCAGGCCGCACTGGACAGGAGCGACACGGAGTATTTCACGTCCAGTGCCACGGAACCGGGATCCCCCCCCAGGTGGCCCTGCACGCTCTCGAGGAGTGCCGCGTTATGCTCCGCCGAGTTGAGGACCTCCTCTCTGTTGGCCACGATCTCGTCCAGGATCCGAAGGTCGGCTTCCCGGCCCATTTCCTGATTCTCCCTGGACTCCCAGGCCTCGTCCACACCGAGGGCGATGAGGACGGCGAAGACCACCCCCAGCACTTCGAGCAAGACCCGAGGGAACCCTGCCCGGGCCGGTCGCTGATCGATCATCCGTGTCTCTCCTCAGCCGCCCAACGCCTCCCGGCGTGCCAGCTCGATCTGGAGCAGTTCCAGGACTCGGTCCTCCAGATCGCCGGTGGTGGTGCAGTTGACCGGGTCTCCGGAGGCGCCGCGGCTACGCGCCGTCCCCTCCACCCAGGTGGTCACACCGGTCCCGCCGGCCTCCTCGGAAAGGTCGCTCAGCTCGGTGCGCACGCTGATTCTCACGTCGTAGGTATCCGCATGGGGTCGACCGGTGGTGACGTTCCGTCCACAGTAGAGCCAGCGGGACATCCGCTCGCCCCCCAGGCTCCGGGTGCTGTAGCTCAGGTTCCCCAGAACGCGGTCCTGGGGCAGCCGATGGGTAACAGGAATCTCCAGGGCCTCGTAGACGGTGGCCAACGATTCCCAGGTGATGTCGATGGGGCTGTCCACCACATCGGTGTCCGAGTAGGTGTCCCGGGTGAGCATGGCCGATCCCTCTCCCTGGACGGCCACGGTTTCGGTCGAGACCCGGCTGGGGCTGGGGTTCGTGGATGAACATGCGGGCAGGACACAGGCCAGCACCGGCAGGGCGGACAGCGCGAGAGATCGAATGGTCATCGGGTGGGTGAACTCCTTCTAGCAGGCCATGGGTGCGTACCGCAGGAGACGGTGGCGATTCATGCGCGAGATTCGCCACCCCAGTGAAGAGGACTCAGACATCCAGGGCCATGTCCAGGCGCTTCCGACCCCTTCCGTCCACCCAGGTGCCCAGGGTCCGGAATCCGCTTCGCTCATAGAATGCGACGGCAGGACCGTTCTGGACCAGTACCCCACCCCACAGGACGATCCGGCGCCGGCCCAGCCGCCGGACCAACCGGGTCACCGGAGGCATGGCGGCGCTGGCCAGCCCGACCCCCTGATGTTCGTCCGATAAGCAGATCCCGAATCGGATCGTGGCCCCCGGATGGAGGGACTCGTTCCAGCGCCCGAATCGCTCCCGCTCCTCGTCCACCAACTCCAGACTGAACTCGGCCACCCCCCAAAGAGGCCCAGCCCTGTGGCCGGAGCCCCGCCCAACGGCTTCCTTGAACACCAGGCGCAGATCGTCGCGGATCCCGATGGACTGCGCCCAGTCCTGGGCGATGCCCTCACCCGTCTCGGTCACTCCGTACCAGTCCCGGGTGTCCTCGCCCAGGCCGTCGAAGAATGCCTCGATGGCCTCCTCGTCTCCCAACTGGAACGGTCGCAGGACGACCGGCCGGCCGTCCGGCAGCCGGAAGGTCTCGGTCGCTCGGTCCGGGATGGCCGCAATCTCCCCCAGGGTCAACTCCGGGGGAATGGCCGACCGCCTCACGGTCCCGCGGCGCAACCGCCGACCGGGGGGCCGGCTAGCGCCCCCCTGTCAGTGAGGGCCGGGCGAACTTCTGTTGATCCAGGTAATCCATCCCCTCGGTGATCCACTCAGGGGCCGGATCTCCTTTCAGATAGTGCCCGAACCACTCGTTGATGCGACGGTGGTAATCCTTCTGGTTCGCCTCGTTGCGGAATCCGTGGTTCTCGCCGTTGTAGACCAGGAATACGAAGTCCTTCCCGGCCCGCCTCGCGGCGTTGTAGAACTCGACGCCCTGATTGAAATCCACCGCTCCGTCCTCCGTGCCCTGAGCCATCAGAAACGGCGTATTCATGTCCTCGATGTGGAATACCGGGCTGTTACGCCGATACGCCTCCTCGTCCTCCCAGAACGGCACCTCCATCCTTCCCTGGCTGACTTCGAAGATGCGTGCGTCGGTCCCACCGCTGTTCCAGTACACCGACAGGTACATGGAAAACAGGTTGGTGAGGGGGGCCCCCGCCACGGCGGCGGAGAAGATGTCGGTCTGGGTCACCGCGAACGTGGTCTGATAGCCCCCCCATGAGTGGCCGACCAGGCCGACGCCCTGGGGATCGATCATCCCGGTGTCGACCATGGCCTGAACCGCCGGCTCCAGGGTCGCCATGGCCGAGACGCCGGGATCCCGATCCCGGTAGACGATGTCGGGCTGGAATACGAAGTACCCGTTCTGGATCCAGGTCTGGAAGTTGTAGTAGTTGGTCTCGGAGGGGACCTGGTAACTGCGGACCGCGTTCGAGCGGATCTCGTAGATGTAGACGATCATGGGGTACTGTCGGCCGGGCTCGTATCCGGCCGGGTAGTAAAGCGAGCCCTGGAGCTCGTCTCCCCAGGCATTGGTGAACTCAACCAGTTCGGCCCTGCCCCAGGCGTACTCGTCCTGGAAGGGATTCGTATTCGTCATCTGGGCGGCGGCGCCCAGATCCGCCCCGGCCAGGAAGAGGTTCGGGGACCGCTCGAAGCTCTCGAGCCGGTAGCCGTACACTTCGGCATCCTCGGCCTTGGTCAGGCCGTAGACCCGAGCCTCCTCCAGGACTCCCGGCTCCACCTCTGCCCCGAGACGGTCCGCCCTGCCGTAGCCCCACAGCTCTCCCCAGTCGTCGTAGAGACTGAAGTATTGAGGGGTATCGGGGTCGATGGCTTCCTCGTCCGGGTCCAACCGCACCCGCCGGTGCCGCAGGTTACTCTCTGCTCCATCGGTGATCCTCTCCCCGCCGGACCCGTCCGGGGCCACCCTCCACACGTCGTGCTTGTCATAGAGGAGCACGGCCTCGTCACCCTCCAGCCAACCGCCGGCTCCATGGGGGGGCTTCTGGGCCACCGTGTGATCGTCCTCCAGGTCGATGAACGACGTTGGCAGGGCCTCGGTGAGATTCACGAGGCCAAGTTCGTCCAGGTCCAGGGACCAGATGTGGTCGTCCCGAACGAAGAGCACGTAGCGGCCCCCGGCACTCAGGGGGTTGACCTGGAAGAAGGTCTCGATCCCCTCGAGCACCCTCGTCTTCTCCCCAGAGGCCAGGTCGATCCGGTACACGTCTCGGAACACGGGCCCGAACATCCGGTCGTCATCGTAGGGCGTGCCATCGAAGCCCACGGCGTACGCGGCACCGTCGGTGACCCTGACCTCCTCGGTCAGCTCGTCCTCGAGAGGGACGACCCGGTCCCGGACCAGGTCCCAGATCGCCAGGTCATTCTCCCGAAGGGTCATGTTCCGACGGACCTTCTGGGTCGGGACGATATCCACGTCAGCGGCATGCCAGATCTCCACCGACGGCCGGTCGTCGGCCTCCGGCTCGGCACAGGGATCGTCTCCGTCCTCTCCGCCGGCCCCCTCCTCCACCTCCCCTTCGTCCTCCTCACCCTCGTCCCGGTCGTCGCCCGCGGCATCCTGGGACGGATCCCCTTCGTCGGGCGCCTCGCAGGCCGCCTCCCGCTCATCGAGGCCCAGGTATATGGCCCGGCCCCGGTCGTCCCAGCCGAAGTCGCCGAACGCCGGGACCCGGAAGCCCTCGGGAAAGCCTGCGGTCTGGTGGGAGAGGACCCGGGGACTCACCTGCCCGGTGGAGGACTCCAGTGCGCCCCAGGCCAGGGCCACGTGGGCCGTGTCGGCCCACGACGCCTCGGTTTCCAGGTCGGGGTCCACGCGGCGCAGCACAGCCAGGTCCCCGGAGTCCTCCCGCCACGTCAGCCGCTCGTAACGGGTCTTCTCGGAGTCCAGGGTCAAGAGCCGACCTCCAGCGGCGTCGTATAGCTGGACGCCGTTGCCGCTCATCCCTTCCGCGTCCACCACGAAGGCCAGCAGGGCCTCCAGGTCGCTCCAACCAAACTCCGACACGTTTCCAAAGGTGGTGCGGCGGCCGGTGGCCAGGTCGTGGACGATGAGGTCCACCCCTGAGGCTTCCCTATCCCCGGTGGGCGCGTAGCCCTTCAGTGCGATGAACGAGCCGTCTCCGGAGAACGCGAAGTCCGCGATCCCCTCCACGTCGAGTCGCGCCCCGGTGGCCAGCTCGAGCAGGCCCGCCTTGTTCCGCGGCTGCTTGCCCTGCTTGGTCAGCTTCTCCCGCTCGTCCTCGCTCATGCCGATCCGGAAGGCCGCCCAGGCACCGTCCGAGGAGAACGTGAGTGCGCTTCCGAAGGGGATCACGACGACCGAGTCGGGGCGGGCTGCCAGGTGGATCCTGAGCTCGTCCTCGTCATTCTCCCTGGAAATCTGCGCACCGACCCACGCTCCATCGGGGGACAGGGTGGTCGCACCCAACCGCTCCCATTTCCCGTAATCGTCTGGACCCAGGGTCGGCGTGCCGCCGTCCTGGGCCGACAGAGGCGGGGCCGCCAGCGCGAGGACGAGGGTCAGAGCCGTGGCCGTCATCGGGACGACCGCACTGGTGCGAGGGTGAAGTGAGGCCGTCCAGCGGCCATTTATCGGGTCCATCGTTCGGTCTCCCAGATGAGTAGCTTCGGTGGGCACGGCGGAGGAGGGACGGTATCCCAGGAGGGTCCGTTCTGCAATCGAACGGCGGTGACCCCATCCCTGTGGGACGCACCAGGTGATTGCGCGAGCCACCCCACCCGTAGTTACTCTCAGGTATCGGCCCACCCTCGACCAAGGAGCGGTCTCCGACATGACCGAGCGCCGGTTCACAGATCAGGACGTGGCCGTCATCCTCCGGCGGGCCGTGGACCTGGACCAGGAGACGGGCCAGGACGCCCGAGGACGGGGGCTGACCCTGGAAGAACTCCAGGACATCGCCGTGGAGGTGGGAGTGGATCCCGCAATGGTGACCCGGGCCGTAGCGGAACTCGGGACCCGCTCTCCCCTGGGCAATCTGTCCCTTCTGGGAGATCCGCCGGTGCGGAGGGGGGTCCGGGCCGTCCCCGGCACAGCCGAGGAGGATACCCTGAGGGAACTGATGCGGATCGTGGACCGGGAGATGCCCGTCCAGGGCGCCATATCCGAGGCCCTGGGTTCCGTACGATGGCATTCCGGCACACGCTTCCTCAGCCGCCAGGTGTCCATCGAGCCCTCCGACGCCGAGACGATCATCCGGGTGGAGGAACGCTTCGAGGACCGGGTCCGGGCCATGATGCAACTGATTCCCTCGTTCTACGGAGGGATGCTGGGCTTCGTGATCGGCATGGAGCAGTTGGGAGGGGCAGCCCCAGGCATCGCTCTGGGACTCGCCGGGGGTGTCGGGGTCTTCGCCGTGGCGGGCCGGGTGTGGAAGTGGGTCTCCCGACGGAGCAGGACACGAGTCGAGGAACTGGCGGATCAGCTCTCAGCCGAGGCCTCTGCCCGCCTGGACGCGACCGGCGGTCCGCACCGCCGTCTTGCGGAGGGCGCTGAGCCCGCGGGGTCCGTGGCAGAGGGGGATCCGGCCCAGGGTCCACAGGCCGGGACCGCTACGGGGAAGAGTCCGAGTCCCGACCAGTGAACCGGCCAATGAGGAGCGCGGCCACCGTGGCTCCCGTCATGTTGGCAACGAGATCCCAGCCGGTGTTCACGTAGCCGCCCACGTTCGTATTCGGGATCAGCAGCACTGCGGCGAACTCCACGACCTCGTTCACGGCGCCGAACCCCAAACCCGCCGCCCACACGAGCACAAGGAGTCCGAACGACGGTTTGGCCGCGATCCCCCTGGACCGGAACGCGGCCGAGAGCGCCTGCCAGCAGACCCACGTGGTGATTCCGAACCCGAAGGCGTGCACCACCTGGTCGTACTTCAGCCGACCCGGAACGAGCCAAAGCGAATAGAGGACCGTGGCTCCCTCGTGGGTCGGCCATCCCGCGGGGACCTGGACCAGCCCGCCCATCATGTGAAGAAGGCCCCATACGCTCAGCGCCCACAAGGCCCCGGAACTCAACCGGACCGCACGGTAGACGAAGGCGACAGCCACGATGAGCACCAGCATGACGCCGATGTAGAAGACGAACTCGATGTTCCCGAAGCGGACCGCTGCCGCAACGGCCACCGCCAGATACAGGGCCGTGAACCCGGCCACCGGATAGAGGGCGGGGGTGAACAGCCCGGTGGGAGCCGGGGACTCCGGGTCGTGTGCCATGGTTCGTCTAGCTTGTGCGGGAGGCCCTGGGGATCGCCAACACGGCGAAGCCCGCGACCAGGATGCCGTTGAGGATGAAGACGAGGAACTGGGGATCGAGTCCCCGGAGAACGAAGGCGACGATGCCGAACCCGGCATAGGCCAGGGCGACCATCCACGCGCCCAATGGGTTCCCGAGGTCGCCCAAGGCGGCCAACCGTACCATCCAGAGGACCAGAACCCCGAGTGTCAGCATGGCCACCGACCCGAAGAACCAACCGACGGAGAGTCCGACCAGCACCTCCTGGTCGACCCCGTCGGCGCTGAGGGCAGCCTCCAAGGGCGGCCACCCCAAAAAGGCGTGGGCTACGCTACTGAGCACGAGCATGCCACCCCCCAGAACACCGGCGGCGATCCCAATTCTCGATCCGCGACGACTTTCCCCCACACCTGTCTCCATGGTCCCCCCGCCTACGGGTTGAGATAGTCCATCTCAAACCACACTGCCATCGTGACTCTTCAACTTGCAAGGATCGTGGATTCCGAAGCGGGGCTGCTTCGCGAAACCGCCGAGGGTCCCGCCTCGTCCTCAAGGAGGAGGCCTCCCGCTTCTTGCTCAAGCGCACTCGCCGCGGCCGAACCGCGGGGAGAACGGAGAACGGCATGTCCCACTCGACACTCACGCGTTACGGAATGGGCACCCTTTCCAGCCTCGTGTTGCTCCTGGGCTCCGCCTGCGGAGGGGAAGTCGCGGCCGACCCCCCCGCGACGCGGCAAGAATGCCTCGCCGCTGCGGATTTCGTCGAGCCCACCGCGTCCCCGTACTGCCTACCCTATGCCGGGGGGTCGTCCCACTCGGTCTCCCAGTCCTATTGCGCGCCAGCCCCGGGGAGTCACGAGACGAGGTTCGCGTACGATTTCGCCATGCCCATCGGGACCGAGGTGCGCGCGGCCCGCCCGGGCGTGGTGGTGGAGTTGCGTGAGCACTGGCTCGACTCGGACCGGACCGGAGGGCACGAGAACATGGTCTCCCTACGCCACGATGACGAGACGATCTCCCTTTACCTGCACCTCCGACACGAAGGAGTTGTCCCGGAGATGGGCGACTCGGTCCCCATGGGCGGCCTGCTGGGGTACTCGGGAAACACGGGTGACCCTGGGGGGTTTGCTCACCTCCACTTCCAGGTCTGTCTTCGCGGAGGAATGTGCTCGTGGAAGACCGGAGAGTACACGCTGCCGGTGAACTTCAGGAATGCGCTGGGCCCCCTGGATTCCAGGGGCGGCCTTCTTCTAGGAGCCTCCTATGAGGCCGGGGACTGCTCCTGAGCCCACCGGGCCACTAGCGGTCGTAACGGGGGCGAACACGGGGGTCGGAAAGGAGACGACGCGGGAATTGGCCCGGGCGGGCTGGACCGTGGTGATGGTCTGTCGGTCCGAAGCCCGGGGACGCGGCGCCATGGAGGAGATCCTCGGGGAGTGCCCCGGGGAGGACCTTCGTCTGGAGCTCTGCGATCTTTCCTCGCTGGATGAGGTCAGAGACCTCGCGGCCCGCCTGGCCCTCCTGCCTCGGCTCGACGCCCTGGTAAACAACGCCGGACTCTTCCGCCGCCACCGGGAAGCCACGGCGGACGGCTTCGAGATGACCATGGCCGTCAATCACCTGGGCCATTTCCTCCTCACGCTGCTCCTCGAAGACCGGCTCCGTGCCGAGGGATCCCGCATCGTGAACGTGAGCTCGAACGCGCACCGGCGAGCACGCCTGCGCCGTGCGCCCTTACCCGAGATTCTCCGCGGGACCCGCCCCTACTCGGGAATCGTGTCTTACGGGGACTCGAAGCTGGCGAACATTCTCTTCACTCGGGAGTTGGCCCGTCGCTGGGGTGGCGACGGCGTCCTTGCCTTCGCGGTCCACCCAGGCGTCCTGGCCACCGAGATCTGGGACCGCAACTCGGGCCTGGTCATGCGGTTGCTCCAGTGGTGGAAGCGGTTCATGGACCCACCCTCGGTGGGAGGAAAGGCCGTTTCCCGGCTGGTCCTCGACCCGGAGGTCCCGGCGTCCAACGGGGGATATTTCGACGAACTCGAGCCCATCCCACCTACCGCAGACGCTCAGGACGAGAACCTTGCCCGAGCCCTCTGGAACGAAAGCCGGCGGGCCGTCGAGGTTGAGAACGAATCCGACGGGGCGGCGGCGAGAGGGGAGGACGCCTAGATCCTCCGGAAGATCATCGGCCCTGGACCTGGCTTCTGCGCTCCATCAGGAGCACGTCCCGCCACACACCGGCCAACTGGCCGAGCCGCTCCCGGACCCCCACCACGCGAAATCCCATACGCTCTTGGATGCGGACGCTGGCGACGTTCTCCGGGAACAGACCCGCCTGGAGTGTCCAGATGCCCTCCGACTCGGAGGACGTGACCAGAGCGTCGAGTAGGGCGAGACCGATTCCCTTGCCCCGAGCGCCGCTGGCCACGTACACGCTGACCTCGGCCACCCCTCCGTAGACGCACCGGTCGGAGACCGGGGAGAGGGCGGCCCACCCGACGACGCGGGAATCCATCTCCGCTACGATGCGGGAGTGGACAAGGTGGGTCCGGTCCCACTCCTCCCATGCGGGCACTTCGGTTTCGAACGTCGCGTCACCGGTTGCGATCCCCTGGCGGTAGATCCCCAGGACGATCTCAGCGTCCGCCGGCGTCATGGGGCGCATCCTGACCTGGCCCACCGTCGCTCCCTCCATCCTCCTGTCCACGCCGGGCGCTCCCGGCCGGCCCGGAAGGCCACGGCCGGCGCCCGAGTCCAACTCCCCCAACCTGGTCCGGTCGGACCCGGTCGGCAACGGGACGGGAGCTGGAGGGCATGGGGACGGACGTTTGCTCCAGGGTGGAAATCTCCTCATTCTTCGGGGTTCTCGGGCCGCAGATCGGTCGGAGATTGCACCGACCATCCCCGGTGACCAAGGCAATCAAGCACATCAAAGCGGAGTCGTGACCCATGTACCGCAAACTCATTCCGATTCTCCTTCTGGCGGTCCCCTGCTCCGTCGCGGCCCAGGAGCATGACGCGGCCACCCACCAGGAGATGGGCCACGAGGCCGAACACCAGGAGGTGGAACTCGGTGAGGCCTGGACTCCCGAGTTGGCCATGGAATTCCGGGGGGTCAGCGTCGGGGCGATCTCGCCCGACGGCGACCTGGTTGCCTACGTGATCCGGGAGCCCCTGATGGACGGCGAAGAGTCGACGTATCGATCCCACATCTGGGTCGCGTCCGCCGATGGCGCCTGGAGCCGGCAGTTTACCCGGGGAGAACAGTCCGCATCCAACCCGTCGTTTTCCCCGGATGGCAGATACCTGGCCTTCACCACTTCACGGAGCGGGAAGAACCAGGTCTGGGCCATCCCCCTTCAAGGAGGCGAGGCGTTCCAGGTCACCGACGCTCCGGAGGGGGTGGGGGGCTACGCGATCTCTCCGGACGGAAGCCATATCGCCTTCACCATGACCGACCCCGAGTCGGAGGAGACCAAGACCGCAAAGAAGGAGAAGCGGGACGTCATCGTGGCCGACTCCGATTTCCGGTTCACCCACATCTGGGTCGGACCCTTCGGCCATAGCGAGGGAATCCAGGCCCACTCCCACCCCCTCACCTCGGGAGATTTCACCGTAGCGGGGTTTGATTGGTCCCCCGATGGCCAGTCCGTCGTGTTCGCTCATCGGCCCGACCCGAGAATCAACACGGGCATGATCTCCGGAGACATCTCCATCGTGACCATGGCGCACGAAGAGGGCGCGGAGACGGGTGAAGGGGAGGGCGACGAGGAGGCGGAGGGAATGGTCGATATGGACCACACCTTCCCCATCCGCCCCCTGGTCACAGGGGCCGGAGTAGAAGGCAATCCCCGGTTCTCCCCCGACGGACGGTTCGTCGCCTTCTCCTCATCGGGTGACCAAGCCGAGCCGGTTGGGCTGGGGGATGTCTATGTGGTCCCCGCGGAGGGGGGCGACTCCCGGAAGCTGGCCAACACCCATGACCGCAGCGCCGGAATCGTGGGATGGACCGGCGACGGCAGCGCGGTCCTGGTGGTGGAGACCATGGGGACCACGCGGCACCTCCAGGCCGTGCCGCTGAGTGGCGAGCCGGCTCGGGCCCTGACTTCGGGTGCCGGAGTGATGGGTGGGCCCGCCTTCACCCCCGGGATGGACCGGATGGCCTTCACCTGGCAGACCTCGGACTCGCCGCCCGAGGTCTTCGTCAGCTCGGTGGAGGACTGGGAGCCCTCCCGGGTCACCGACGTTCACGCCGACGTCCCCATGCCCGAGATGGGCCGGACCGAACTGCTGACATGGCGCTCCCAGGACGGGCGCTTCGAGATCGAGGGCCTCCTGACCTACCCCGTCGGCTGGGAGCCGGGCCAGCAGGTCCCCCTGATCCTGAACGTCCACGGCGGTCCGGCCGGTGCGTTCACTCAGTCCTTCACCGGGTCCCCATCCATCTACATGATCCAGACCTTCGCCCAGGAGGGCTATGCGGTCCTCCGTCCCAACCCCAGGGGAAGCACGGGCTACGGGATGGAATTCCGGCATGCCAACGTGCGTGACTGGGGGTACGGCGACATGGACGACCTCATGGCGGGCGTGGACCACGTCATCGAAATGGGGGTCGGGGATCCCGACCGGCTCCTCCTCATGGGGTGGAGCTACGGCGGATACATGACTTCCTTCGCCGTAACCCGCACCGACCGGTTCAAGGCCGCGAGCATGGGCGCGGGTCTTCCCAACCTGATCTCCATGGTCACCACCACGGACATCCAGGATTACCTGGCCGCCCATCTGGATTCGGAGTTCTGGGAGGACTACGAGGCGTACGAGCGCCATTCAGCCATGTATCGGATCGCGAACGTCACCACGCCCACCCAGGTGATCCACGGCGCCAACGACCTGCGCGTGCCCTTTACCCAGGGGCAGGAGTTCTACCGGGCCCTGCAGCGGCGAGGGGTCCCCACCGAGATGCTGATCCTACCCAGGACCCCCCATGGGCCTCGGGAGCCCAAGCTTCTCATGGAGGTCACGCCCAGGATCCTGACGTGGTTCGAGAAATACCTGCCCGACGGCAGTCCCCGGATCACCACCCAGGACGGGAGCTGAGCCTTCCCTCAACCTGCCAGCCCGAACAGCCGGGCGAGCTGGGTCGACAGGAAGATCACGGTGAAGTATCACCGGAATCGGCCCCGGTCCCGCAAGCTCCCTGTTTCGCAGCACTTACGCGATTCGGTGTCTCAGGCTGTCACCCCCGAAAACGGTCCTGTTTGGGAGTGTTTCCCAACAGGAATCCCAACAACCGGGGGTCAGTCTGGCCTGATCTCGATGGCGGCCAATTGAACGAAGCAGTCCCCGCTATCTTCTTCGGCGACTGCAGCGTCATAAAGAACTCAGCTCGGTCAGTGGTGGGTGAGAAGAAGAGTGCTTGAGGGTCCGAGACTCCCACTGTGAACTCCTCGTTACCATTCGCGTCTGTCGATGGGTCCGCCCAAATCCTCACAGCAACCTGCCCGAAGGCGGGGTCTCACCGCGCGCACGCTGGGAACGAACGCCACCCATCAACGAGGCACTCCATGCCCGAGTCCCGGCCCAACCGCGGCGATACGGTGGTGGGTCACGACGGGTGCATCGGCTGGGGGGCCGCGATCATGCCTGGCCCGCAAATCGGTAACGGTGCCATCATCGCTGCTGGCTGCGGAATAGACGGTATCCTCGTAAACTTCTCGATTGGCCCGTGCCGCCCCGTCGGCCGTATGGTCATCCCCGGCAGCGAATGGGCTGCGACTCCGGTCGCGCCGAGTGATGCCGACATCGGCAAGGCGAAGGTTCCAGCGCACCCGCACAGTGATGAAGGAGGAGTTCGATGCCAGGCTTTTCTGTTCTCGTTGTCCTGCAACTCGTGGTTGGACTCGGGCTGCTGAACGTTTGGCTCCTCAGGGCCAGATCGGTCACCAGCTACCGCGGAGGAGAAGCCAAGACGCTGAAGGAAGAGTTTCACACCTATGGCCTCCCGGACTTCGTATTCTACCTGGTCGGACTGTTGAAGATTGGAGCCGGGTTGGTGCTCGTGGCCGGAGTGTGGTTGGATCTTCCGGTACAAGCCGCCGCGGGGGTCGTGGCGCTTCTGATGGTTGGGGCCCTCGCCATGCATGTGAGGGTAGGAGATCCCGTCAGTCGATCCGTTCCCGCCGCGCTCATGCTCATTATGTCCGCAGGAATCTTTCTGCTTTCCTGAGTGGGTGATGGCCAGCTCCCCCGCGGGCTAAGAGCGCCGGTTGGTCGGGAGGCGTAACCGCAACCGAAAGCCTGCTTGCCAGGCTCGTGGAAGACAATCAGGTGTCCTCCGGCCTGCTGCTACCGAAGGGCGACTCGGACACGGGGTCGCCACTGCGGGACCCGCTCCATGCTAGGACTGGCTCAGGTCAGGCCCAGAGGGAATCTGGCACGTATCAGAACGCCCACACCGGAGAAATCGCGTCTGAGGGGATCTGACGGCGTCGGCCAGCTACTTGGGCTTCGCTCTTAGGTAGTCGTTGACGGAGTTATCCAACAATTCCTGGACGGCTCCCCCTGGGTTCTTCGCGTACGACGTTTGACCCAGCGTGCCCAACGATGCCCGAACTCCAGATGATGGCTTGACTGAAACCCCCCTGGCCATCCCGGCCGGAACCGGATCGGCTCCCCGGGGTGTTTCTCTAACTCACACGACAAGACCGAACAGGGGGACAGATGGACACCAGCGCGAGCACACGGACCTTTCTCAAGGAATCCATCAGCGTGGGCGTCGTTGGCGCTACCACGGTAGCCCTGTGGTTTCTGGTCGTGGACGTTGTCACGGGCACGCCCCTCCGAACGCCTGGCATCCTCGGTTCGGCAGTGTTCCTTGGGATCTCCGCACCTCAAGAGGCCGTCATCAATGCGACGACGGTGGGTCTATTCTCCCTCCTCCATGGAGCCGTCTTCTTCGCCGTGGGCGTGGGGACCACGGCCTTGGTCCGAGCCGCCGACCGCGCGCCGAACCTCCTTGCGCTATTTGTTCTCTTGACCGTGGTGTTGCAGGTCCTCTTCGCCGGAGGTGTCGCCATTCTGGCCCAATTCCTCCTCGGCGTCATCGCGTGGTGGTCCGTCCTGGGCGGCAACCTCGTAGCGTCGTTCCTGATGGGGTCGCTCCTCCTCTACTGGCACCCGGCCACTGCCCAGAGACTCAAGGCGTCCGACTCGTTGCCGCAGTCATGAGATCCGTTCCCGAGGCGAGGTTTGGGTAGTCGCCGAGGTCCTGAGTCTACAGTGGTCGGACATCAACCTCGACCCCGAGGAGAACTTGCTCAGGGTGGCATCCGATCCGTCCGGCGAGCAAGGATCGACTAAGACGGGGCATCGGGCAGTCCCCCTCACGTCGAGACTACGGGCGGCCCTGGCCGAGTATACCCTGGCGTGGAGGGAGCGTGAGTACGCTGGGGTCCGGTCGAAGTGGATCCTTCACCACGGCGACGATGGGAGACCGTGGGGGACGATGTATAAGCCGTTCTAGGTGGCCCTCGAGGAAATCGGACTGCCGACCGGGCGGCTCATCAAGGACGATCACGGCAACGTCATCGGCCAGGGATTCACGCCCTACAGTCTGCGCCACCACCGGGCGACCTCCTGGATCGTGGCGGGACACAACCTAGCCATCATCGCCGAGGCCATGGGGCCCTCCGTCGAGGTGCTTTTGTCAACGCACAAACACCTCACCTCCGAGCATCTACAGCAGCTCGTTGAGGACCCCCAGGGTGGGGTCCGAATCCCGTCGGAAATGCACCTTCTGTCGGGCTAATCCCAACAGCCTTTCCCAACAGTCACCCCGAGAAGCCTAACAGACGGGCAAATTGGGTCACTAGGAAGATCACGGTGAACCCCATGACGAGCGGCAACAGGCTGGCGACCACGGTCCACTTCGCGCTCCGGGTCTCCTTGTAGATCGTGTAGATCGTCGTGGAGCAAGGGTTATGGAGAAGGCTGAAGAGCATCACGTTCACCGCGGTGAGCGTGGTCCAGCCGGCCGTGGCCAGCCAGGTCCCCACGTCCGCGCCGGAATCCGACTCGAACATTACGCCCGCTCCGCCCCCGATCCCTGCCGCCGCCAGCTCCGGCGTCGTAAGGACCGTGAGCATGAGGATTGTGGGTATCACGATCTCGTTGGCGGGGATCGCCACGATGTAGGCGAGGAGAATCACCCCATTCAAGCCCACCAGGAGCCCGAAGGGACCTGACCAGGCGATGAAGTGCTCGGCCAGCGACACCTCGCCGACATGGATGTTGGCCACCAGCCAGATCAGGGCCCCCGCCGGGACCGCGAACACGATGGCCCGCCACAGCACGATGAGCGTCCGGTCGATGAGCGAGGTGTAGAGGGTCTGGAGGATCCGAGGCGGACGATAGGGAGGAAGCTCGAGGCTGAACGTACTCGCTTCTCCCTTCAGCACCGTCCTGGAGAGGCCCCAGGACGCCACGAACATGGCGGCAACTCCCAGGAGGGCCACGCCCACCACGGCCGCCGCGGACACGAACCCCGCGAGGTAGGGGGGCGCCATAGCCCCCACGAAGATCGTGGCCAGGAGGATCTGGGTGGGCCAGCGTCCGTTGCACAGGCTGAAGTTGTTGGTGATGATCGCGATCAGCCTCTCCCTGGGAGAGTCGATCACCCGGGTCGCCACCACCCCGGCCGCGTTGCATCCGAACCCCATGGCCATGGTCAAGGCCTGCTTCCCGTGGGCCCCCACGCGGCGGAAGATGGAATCCAGGTTGAACGCCACCCGCGGCAGGTACCCGAAGTCCTCCAGCAGGGTGAAGAGGGGGAAGAAGATCGCCATGGGCGGGAGCATCACGGCGACAACCCAGGCAGTGGCCAGGTATATCCCATCGAACAGGAATCCGCTCAGCCACCAGGGCATCCCCACCGCGTCCCCGATCCCCAGGAGCCACGGGTGCCCGTTCTCGATCAGGAGCGTGGCCAGCATGGAGGAAGGGAGGTTCGCCCCCGCGATGGTGAGCCAGAAGACCACCATCAGGATCAGGAGCATCACGGGGAACCCGGTCCATGGACTGGTGAGGAGTCGGTCCAGCGTCCGATCGAAGGTGAACCGGACTCGGGTCACGGGCCCACCCTGGGCAGCCTCAGCGATGCGGGAAGCCTCCGCGTAGATACTGGTCACCACGGAGTCGTGGAAATCTGCGGGCAGGGTCCAGCGCAACTCCGAGGCCTTCCTCAGCGCCCCCGCGGCCGCAGCCCGGACCTCTGCCGAGACCTCCAGGGATCCCTCCACCCCCGCCGATCCTCCGACGCCGGCCATCTCCAGGACCGGGGCCACCGCGTCGGGCCGCAGCTGACCGATCTCCCCCGTCCTTACCGCGTCCTCCACCCGCTCATCCGCGTTCAAGAGCCGGAGGGCCACCCAGCGGGAGTTGGGCAATCCCGGGAAGGCCGCCTCGACTTCGGGACGTAACGACTGTACCGCCGACTCGATGGCGGCGCTGAACTTCTCCACACGGCGGGGAGAGGGGCTGACCGCACCGGATCCCACGTCGTGTATGGCCCGCAGTAGGGCGTCGATCCCCAGCCCCTCCCGAGCCACGGTGGGAACCACCGGAACGCCGAGTTCCCTCTCCAGGGCTTTGGGATCCACCGGGATGCCGTGGCGGCGCGCCTCGTCCATGAGGTTCAGGCAGATCACGACCCGGTCCGTGATGGCCAGAACCTGGAGGACGAGGTTCAGATTCCGCTCGAGCCTCGTCGCGTCGACGACCACGACCGTGACATCAGGTCTCCCGAAAAGGATGAAATCCCGGGCCACCTCCTCGTCGGTGCTCCCCGCCTGGAGGGAGTACGTCCCGGGAAGATCCACCACCTTCACCCGGCTGTCCTCGTAGGCGAACACCCCCTCGGCCCGGACCACCGTCTTGCCAGGCCAGTTCCCGGTGTGTTGCCGGAGTCCGGTTAGGGCGTTGAAGACGGTGCTCTTGCCCGTGTTGGGATTGCCAGCCAGAGCCACCAGGAGGTCCCATCGATCAGGGCTGAGCCCCAGGCGCACGAGCTGTTGCTCCCGGTGGGGAGCGCAGCCGGCCCCCGATGCTCCTTGGATCGCCACTTCAGGCCGCCTTGTCCAGATCCACCTGGATCCAGGCCGCCTGGTTCCTGCGAAGGGCGATGAGCGCCCCGCGAATCAGGTAGGCCACCGGGTCTCCGGACGCCGAGCTGAGTTCCACCGTGATGGGCGTGCCCGGCACGACTCCCAGGTCCAGTAGCCTTCTCCTCTGCACTCCCTGACACTTGGGCGAGATGCCCACCACCGTTGCCACCCCGCCTGGGCGGAGATCCGCCAGGGTGGGAAGGCTCTCTCGGGGATCGCTCTGGAGCGGGCGGAGCGCTACGGTGACGTTGCGCGCTCCCATGGGATCCAAGGCGACTACCTGTCCGTCCGCCTCCAGGGTCAAGCCGCCCCCATCCTCCACCGACCGGACCCGGATCTCCATCTGGGGAGCCAGTCCGGATTCCAGAAGGCGGTGATAGGTCTCGGGAGGCTCGTCTTCGAGATGCAGGATGACCCCCTCCTGTCCCTGGGTCAGTCGGGAGAGCGACACGCCCTCCAGGGAGGGCATCTCCCCCAACGGCGTGGGGATGGGATCGCCGTGGGGGTCGAAGCGCGGGTGCCCCAGGCTGGCGGAAAGCGCCTGCACCTCCTCGGGGCTGAGCCGGTGCTCCCGTTCCTCCGCGACGTCGTGCCACTCTCCGGGGGCCACCCCGGTGCGGTCCGCGAGGAACCGTTCCACCAACCGGTGGGTCCGGATGATCTGCAATCCGTACGCTCGGCCCTCTTCGGTGAGGGGGAACGCACCACCGTCGAGCCGCACCAGTCCCCTCTCCCTCAGGGCACCGAGGGTCCAGGATGCCTCGATGCGGCTGATCTCCAGGGCGCCGGCCAGGCTCTCGAGGCTGAAGGGAATGCCGCCGTGCTCGCACTTGTAGAGGTGCTTGAGGGCGTCCTCCATCCGCACCCGAGCGGAGGCCTGCCGCAGGCGATTCCAACGGGCCCAGGCCCCTCGCCCGGGCCAGAAGACCAGGCCTGAGGCCAGCACCAGAACGGCGAAAGCGCCGAGGGCGAATGCAGGGTCCACCATGGGGACTCACTCCAGAGAGTTTAGGCTGGCCTCAATTTAGGATCCGCCACGCCTAAACACAAGGGACCCGGATGTGCCTGGAAGGGAGGGCTAAAGGCCGAGGAGGACGGCCGCTCCGCATCCCATCACCACCGCGCCGGCCACGGAATGTCCCCACCGGCCCAGCCACGGCGCCCGGATCCAGGCGGCCCCGGTGAGCCCCACCCACACGGCGCCGACCATGGCAAATAGCGTCGTCGCACCGAAGGTCCCGGCCACAAGGACCGCACCCCCTGTGTCTCCTCGGGCCACCGGGACCACCAGCAGTGGCAGGAGGGCTTCGCAGGGTCCGAGAACGAAGATCAGGACCAGAGCCCAGACCACCGGCCCCCGCCCGGTCACCGCCGAGCCGTGGGCGTGGGCATGCTCTCCCCCGTGCCCGTGACGGTGGGCGTGCATGGTGCCGTCGGCGTGGACGTGAGCGTGGGAGTGGACATGGGACCGTCGAGCCTTGCGGATCCCCCACAGCGCATAAGCCGCTCCGAATGCCAGGAGTATCCAGCCAGCGGCGTCCCCCCTCACCGCGTCGAACCGCTCCAGGTCCAAAAGGGAGGCGCCCAGGGCGACGCCCGCCACCGCAAGAAGGACCGATACGCCCACATGCCCCACGCCACAAGCGAACACGAGACGCAGTGTCCGGCCCTTGCCCCAGCCCCGAGCCCTTCCGAGAGCCATGAACGGCACGTAGTGATCCGGACCCAAGAGGGTGTGGACGGTACCGACGACAGCGGCGCTGGTGGCGAGCGCGACGATCTCTGCGGACATGGGCTCCGGAAGGTTGCGGGAAAGGCCCTGCGCATACGACCCGCAAAATGCGGTCCAGATGCCCGACCGGCAGCCCCGGGTGAGAGCGGCGATGGCGCCGCGTCACTACATCGAGTAGCGTAACATTTGCGTATGAATGCTGTTACAGCGTCGCCCGTCACTTAGCTGAAGAACCCGACTCCGCGATTGATTCAGTCATGAAACCCTATCACGCCCTCCTGAACGCGATCCTGGCGCTCTCCGTCGCCGCCTGCGCGTCGACCCCCGACACCCCGGGGAATCCGGTCCAGGACCACATGTACGCACATTTCGCCGAAGCGGGTAAGGTCCAGACCGCGGTCATCTTCGGAGACCTGGACGGGATGCGCTCCGCGGCCCGAAATCTGGCGGAACACGAGGAGCCCCGGGGGTTGCCCGCTGCGGGGCTACCCTTCCTCGACGCGATGCACGAAATCTCCGCACGGATCGCCGTCGAGTCATCGCTGCCCGACGCCGCCGTGGAGACAGCCCGGCTAGGCGCAACCTGTGGGAACTGTCACGATGCTACCGACGGAGGGCCGGTGTTCAGACCCAACGGACTGTCCTCGGAGGACCTGTCCCAGACTATGGTGCGGCACATCCAGGGAGTCGATCGGCTCTGGGAAGGACTGATCGGGCCGTCGAATCAGGCGTGGAGATCTGGCGCGGATCTGCTGGCGTCGGGCAGCGTCGACCCGGCAACTATGGCCACCCATCCAGGCCAGGAGTCCATGTTCGCGGAGATCTTCAGGCTCGGACGGCTGGCCCAGGAGGCCGACGATCAAGAAGAGCGGACCCAGGTCTACGGACAGATCCTCTCCACCTGCAGTGGCTGCCACACCGTCCCGGACCATCTCTAACGGCCTGTCCGGCGGTCAGCTGCCCGGCGGGAGGTCGCCCAGCCTCTTCTCCGATGGCTCCCTCAGAAGCCGATCGGTGAACTCCTGGCGTTCCTCCATGAGCCGCATCCGAGCGTCCATGGTCTCCAGGAGTTCTCTCACCTGGTGGACCTCACCCTCGAGCCCCGCCTGCTTTTCCCGGGCGTAGAGTTCCAGGACGTCGCTGAGCCGCTTGGCGATGGGGCGCAGGATCAGGACCCCACCCACGGTGAGTATGAACACGGTCCCAGTGACCATGGGCGCGATGAATTCCCATTCCATGCGTGTCTCTCCCGGACGGAGGATGAGCGGCTCGACACGCGGTCCTACGGGACCGCCGGGCCAC
Organism: Gemmatimonadota bacterium; assembly: GCA_039591855.1. Classification (GTDB taxonomy): domain Bacteria; phylum Gemmatimonadota; class Gemmatimonadetes; order Longimicrobiales; family Gaopeijiaceae; genus JBDHCV01. Next base: position 40,267 of record JBDHCV010000011.1, read on the forward strand.
CCGTTTCAAACTCGACCCAAGCCCCCGGGTTGAACAGGGTCGGGGGCCCGGAGTTGAGAATGGGCACGGACCAGCCTAACCTTCGAGTTGACGACCGCCAGGGGTACCGATCGCAGCGCTCGATGGGAACGACCGCGCCGAGACCGATCGGTTGAGACAGTCCCTTGGAACCTGAACCGGCTGAAACCGGCGTAGGGAGTGCGGCCCCCCGACTTCGCTCCCCCCGACGAAACGTGACCCAGGAGCGAACCCATGTCCGATCTTCCCATTCTCCCCCCCACCCCGGGCCTTTCCCCGGGGGAGGCGCAGCCCACCGCGGCCACCGGCTCCGAGGCACCCTCCCGGTCGGTGAGGGACATGTCCCACGTCCCCAGGGAGTCGTGGGAGGGGGACTACGGTATGAACTACCCGAACTCACGAAAGGTCTTCCTTGACGGCCCCGGAGGAATGCGGGTGCCCATGCGGGAGATCCACCTCGCCGGCGACGAACCGCCCCTCCGTGTCTACGACACCAGCGGGCCGGTGGACGTGGACGTGCACCGGGGCATCCCCAAGCTGCGCACGGACTGGATCCGGAACAGGGGCGACGTAGAGGAGACTGGGCCCCACCAGATGCCCGATCTGGCCCTGGACCCCAAGCACGGCACCGCCGAGATCCCCCCGGCGCTGAACCACAACGTGCTCCGGTCCGCTGGCGGACCCGTCACCCAGATGCACTACGCCAAGCGGGGCGAGATTACCCCCGAGATGGAGTTCATTGCCCTCCGGGAGGGGATGGACCCGGAGTTCGTGCGCTCCGAAGTGGCCCGTGGGCGGGCGATCATCCCCGCCAACATCAATCACCCTGAAATCGAGCCCATGATCATCGGGCGGAACTTCAAGGTGAAGATCAACGCGAACATCGGGAATTCGGCGGTCAGTTCGTCCATCGAGGAGGAGGTGGAGAAGCTCCGCTGGGCCACACTGTGGGGCGCCGACACGGTCATGGACCTCTCGACGGGGAAGAACATCCATCAGACACGCCAGTGGATCCTGCGGAATTCGCCGGCCCCCATCGGGACGGTGCCCATCTACCAGGCGCTGGAGAAGGTGGACGGCGTCCCCGAGGAACTCACCTGGGAGATCTATCGGGACACCCTGATCGAGCAGGCCGAGCAGGGGGTGGACTACTTCACGGTCCACGCGGGAGTCCTGCTCCGCTACATCCCCATGACCGCCAACCGCATGACCGGGATCGTGAGCCGCGGCGGCAGCATCATCGCCAAGTGGTGCCTGGCCCATCACCGGGAGAGCTTCCTCTACACCCGCTTCCGGGAAATCTGCGAGATCATGGCGGCCTACGACGTCTCCTTCTCCTTGGGAGACGGCCTGCGGCCCGGCTCCATTTACGACGCCAACGACGAGGCCCAGTTCGCCGAGCTGAAGACCCAGGGCGAACTCACCCGCATCGCGTGGGAATACGACGTCCAGGTCATGAACGAGGGACCCGGTCACGTGCCCATGCACATGATCAAGGAGAACATGGACAAGCAGTTGGAGTGGTGCGACGAAGCGCCCTTCTACACCCTCGGACCCCTCACCACCGACGTGGCCCCGGGTTACGACCACATCACCAGTGCCATCGGAGCGGCCCAGATCGGGTGGTACGGAACCGCCATGCTCTGCTACGTAACGCCCAAGGAGCACCTGGGGCTGCCGAACCGGGACGACGTGAAGGAAGGCGTGATCACGTACCGGATCGCGGCCCACGCCGCCGATCTGGCCAAGGGGCATCCCGGGGCGAAGGATTGGGACGACGCCCTTTCCAAGGCCCGGTTCGAATTCCGGTGGGAAGACCAGTTCAACTTGGCCCTGGACCCGGTCACGGCCCGGGCGTACCACGACGAGACCCTCCCGGCGGAGGGAGCCAAGGTGGCCCATTTTTGCTCCATGTGCGGCCCCAAGTTCTGCTCCATGAAGATTACGCAGGACATCCGGGACTACGCGGCCGAGCAGGGCCTTCAGACCAGGGAGGCACTGGAAGCCGGCCTGGCGGAAAAGGCCGAGGAATTTCGCGAGAAGGGCTCCGAGATCTACGTGCCGGGGGACTGAGGATGGACGAGGCCTCCAAGACGCTGGCGAGTTGGGGGGACTGGGAGAAATCCCTGCTCACCGGGTCGGGGATCGACATCGGATGTGGGCCCGACCCCATCACCCCCGACGTGCGCCCCTTCGACGTCGAGGACGGGGACGCCAATTGCATCACGCAGTACGTCGATGAGCAGTTCGACTTCGTCTTCTCCTCCCACTGCCTCGAGCACATGCACGATCCCGTCGCGGCCTTGAGGGAGTGGTGGAAGCTGGTGAAGCCGGGCGGGCATCTGATCTTCATCGTGCCCGACGAGGACCTATACGAGCAGGGAGTCTTCCCGAGCCGGTTCAACGCGGACCACAAGGCCACGTTCACCCTATCCAAAGTGGAGAGCTGGTCACCGGTGTCCGTGAACGTCCGCGACCTCGCCCACTCCCTGGAGAGTGCCGAAGTGCTGAAGCTTGCCGTGAACGCCACGGGCTACGACCGATCGCTCAGGAAGCACGGAGAACCCAAGCCGTGGTGGCTCCCAGGCCTCCTCCTCCGGCCCTACCGCAGCCTCCGCAAGCGGAGCGTGCTCCGCTCGAAGGTCCTGGACGCCTTCGTGACCATCGACCAGACCACCCGGATGGGAGCCCTGGCCCAGATCGAGTGCATCGTGAGGAAGCGTTCCGGAAAGGCGGCCGAATCTTGAGCGGGTCCCAGACACCCGTCCTCACTTCCCTGCGGCGGGCCCGGCTGCCGGTCGTTCTCGGTGCCGCTCTGCTCCTCCTCCCCGGAGGCGCCCGTGCGCAGGATGCCGAGGCGTCCCGGGCCCCGAAGGTGTTGCTCATCGGCATCGACGGCGTCCGACCGGACGTGTTGGCGGAGGTGAAGACGCCGAATCTGGACGCCCTGATCGCGACCGGAGCCTACACGGACGAGGCCCGCACAGGCTTCCCCACGGTGAGTGGACCCGGCTGGTCCAGTTTCTTGACCGGAGTCTGGCCGGCAAAGCACGGGGTGGTCGACAACGAGTTCGAGAACAAGAACTACACCGAATACCCAGACCTATTCACCCGCATCGAACAGGTGCGGCCAGACCTCGAGACCTGGGTCGCGGCCGACTGGCTTCCTCTGGTGGCCCAGGACCACAACGGACCCGTCATCTCCGACGCGGTGGACACGAAGCACGTGCTCGACGGATACGAGATTGGATGGGCCGAAGCCGATGAGCGCACGGTCCAGTTGGCCGAGGAGGCGCTGGCCGGCGCCGACCCGGACGCCTTGTTCGTCTACCTGGGCAACCCGGACGAGTCCAGCCATGAGGCCCGGTCCATCGGTTCGGCGTACCGAAACGCCATTGTCCTGGCGGACGGCCACGTGGGACGGCTCGTCTCGGCGCTGAACGCTCGGGCCACGGTGGATCGAGAGGATTGGCTGATCCTCGTGTCCACCGACCACGGCAGGACCGCCCAGGGGGGCCACGGGGGCGACACTCCCGAGGAACGGACCATCTTCTACATCGCCAGCGGCCCGTCGGTGTCTCCGGGTCCGATCGACGAGGCCGTCTTCATCGTCGACGTGGCCGTAACGGCCCTCACCCACCTGGGGATCGACATGGATCCCGGCTGGGATCTGGACGGCATGGTCGTGGGGCTGCGATCCATGGGTCGCTGAGTCATCCCCGAAACCCGAGCCAGAGCCTGGACGACCATGGAAGTCCTCCTCGACACCCTCCGCCAAGACGCCCAGACGCTCCTCAACGTCCTTCCCCGGGTCCTGACCGGGATCGTCCTGGTGATGCTGGCGGGAGTTCTGGGCCGATGGGTCGGACGTTGGGTCGAACGGGCGATTCAGCAGACCCAACCCGCAGTCAGACGGCTGCCCCTGGTCGCGGTGAGGATCGTCGTCCTCCTGTTATTCCTGATCCCCGCAGCGTCCATCGCGCTGAGTCTGATGGGGCTCCGGGGCGCCGCCTTCAGCCTTCTCGCCACCGGTGGCGTGGCAGCGGTCGTGTTCGGGTTGGCGTTCCAGAAGGTCGGGGAGAACATCATCGCGGGGCTGGCCCTCTCGACCGCGCGTTCCTTCGACATCGGAGACCTGATCGAGATCTCGGGGCATCGCGGGAAGGTTGAGGCGATCACCCTCCGGTCGGTCCACATCCGGACCGCCGACGCATGCGACGTGTTCATTCCGACGGCCGAGGTCTTCAGCACGCCGCTGATGAACTTCACGCTGGATGGGCTTCGGCGACTTCAGTTCACGGTGGGGGTGGACTACGGGGATGACCTCCCGGGGGCCCGCAAGGTGGTTCTGGACGCCATCCGGGACGTCCATGGCGTACTCTCCGACCCGGAGCCGGGAGTTCGGATCGCCGAGTTGTCGGACAACTTCGTCCTACTCGAGGCGACGCTCTGGGCAAACTACCGGGATCAGGAGCGCCCTCTGGCGAGAGTGCGCACCGAGTCCATGGAGCGGTCGGTGGCAGGCCTGCTGGAGGCCGGGTTCACGGTGAGTTCCAACGTGACGACGGCGGTGGAGATCCGGCGACCGCCGGAGTGAGCCTCGGGTCGGAAAGACGCGCCGGTTCCGTCTAGCGGGAGAGTTCCTGTATCAACGCCCGTTCCGACCTCTCCCGGGCGACGATGGTCCAGAGTCCGGCCATCCTGTACACCAGGTCCCGGAGCGGGCGGGGATCGGAGAGCGTGACGTTGGTCATCACGGCCACCGCCACCTTCTCTCCCGGTGCGAGAAGTAGGAAGGCGGAGCCTCCGATGCTGCTTCCGCCGTGATGGACGGTACGGAGGCTCCTACTCCCGCTCTCGCCGACCGCGCCAGGGTCGACTCTCCAGCCCAACCCGTAGTTCTGGGGATTGGGTTCGCCATCGGGAAGTCGCACGGGAGTCCAAAGCTCCTCCACCATCCCGGGACCCAGGATTCCATCGTCCATGAGGCCGCCTGCCATCCGCACCAGGTCGGTGGGGGTCGAAAGCATGCCGCCCCCGGCCCACTTGTAACTCGGGTCTGGATCCGGAGGAATCAGGAACCGATTCCCCCTCCGGATGTAGGTGGTCGCCCGGGCATCGGGCATCCGCCGGACGTCGTCGGGGAGGGTATTCCGCATCCCGAGAGGGCCGATCAGGTGTTCATCGAAGAGCTCCAGGATCCCCTGCCCCGTGGCCGACTCCATGGCCGCCGCGAGCACCATGTACCCATGGGTCGAATAGGCGAAGCCTTCGCCGGGTGCGAACCGGAGGGGATCGCCCAGCACCAGGGGCAACGCCTCTCGGGCGGTCTCGAAATGCCTGGCCGTGAACTGCTCCGTCCAGAAGTCCCGGGCCGGCGGTCCCACGTAGTGCCGGACTCCCGCCGAATGGCTGGCCAACTGCCGCAACGTGGCCTCGCCGAGAGGCCCCTCTACCTCGGGGAGGTAGGTCCTTAGAGGCGTGTCGAGCTCGAGCAGGCCCGCCTCCACCAACCGGCCCAGCACGACGGACGTCATGGGCTTGGCCACGCTCCCAGTGCGATACAGGGTCGTTGCGGAGGCCAGTTGCTCCAGCTCCACGTCGGCCAGACCCATGGCGGCCTGCCAGACGACTTCCCCTCCCACGGAGGCCGCGAAGGAGACCGAGGGCAGGCCGAGGCGGACGGCCACCTCCCGTCCCATCTCCAGGGACTGGTCCCCGACCCCGGCCAACTCCGGGTCCACCCGGTTCGTTCCGACCCGGTCCAAGTGGCCCGTCGGCACCGGCGGGCTGAGGAGGAACCAGCCGGTCAACGCGGCGACCACGAGCCCGACCATCACCGCGACACCCGTGGCGATGCGGCGGACCGCCAGGAGCGCCCGACCCGACCCCTTCAGTCTCCCGCTCCGTCCATACAGGGGCTGAGGCGCTTTCTCACTCAGGGTCCCCGGCAAAGCGCCATCGCGTGCTCTGATCCCGGCTCAGCGGCTGCCCCGTGAGCCGGGCCCGCACCATTTCGACGGGCATTCTGCCTCCCTGCATCACGGCGTCGTGGAACGCGCGGGCGGTCATCGTCCCCGACACGACCAATTCGTGGTAGAGGGCGCGGAACTGCATCCCTCCCAGCATGTATCCCGCCTGGTAGAGGGGGGAGTAGTCGCCCGCGAAGGAGCGCCGCACCTCGGCCTCGGCGTTGGCCCGCTCGTGCCCCACCCTCTCCACCAGGAAGTCCACGGCCTCCTGGGGGGTCATCCGCTCCAGGTGGAAGGAAAGGGAGAAGATGATCCTGGCTGCCCGGTGCATCCGCCAGAAGAGCATTCCGATCCGATCCTCGGGCCCCCGGGGGAAGTCGTTCTCCCAGAGCTGCATCTCCCAGTAGAGCGCCCACCCCTCCCCCCAGAACGGTGTGGAGAACACGGATCGGTGGTCATTGAAGCGGTCGGTCATGAATCCCTGGAGGTGGTGCCCGGGGATCAGCTCATGATGGACCGTGGCCCTGTTGAAGTGGGGATTGTTGCCCCGCATGGACATGAGCTTCTCCTCGTGCGTCATGTCGTCGGTGGGGTAGGAGATCCGGATCACTTCTCCCCCGAGGAAGAAGGGCGCCACACGTTGTCGCTCCGGCGGCATCATCTCCATGCGCCACACCTCGTGGGCCAGCGGGGGAAGGGAGATCCAGTCCCGAGCCTCGATGAATTCGATGGACTGACGCTCCAACTCCCGAACCACGTCCGGCTTCTCACCGGGGTCCACGGCCAGGTTCTTCACCGCCTCCTGGGCCTCTCTCCAGTCCCCGAATCCCATCTCGGTGGCGGCCCGGACCAATTCCTCTTCCATCCAGGAGAACTCCGCCTCGGCGATGGCGATGAGTTCCTCGGCGGTGTAGGGAATCATCTCGTTGGCCAGGTGGGCGCGAAGCCCCTCCTCTCCGATGGGATCGCCGATGACCGGGCCGGAAGCCGCGTCCCCGACCCAGCGATCCCGGATCGCTTCCGCATGGGCCTCGAGGGCTCCGGTGAGCCGCTCGTAGGGCTTGGGAACCCACCACGTGAACTGGGGATCATAGCCGGCGAAGTACTCGTACCACCCGTCCAGCATGCGGAGGAGGGCCTCGATCTGGCGGGCGGCCCGCTCCGCGGTCACGCCACGAACCCCCGAGAAGCGGTCATCCCCCGCCTCCACGGTCTCGGTCAGGGCCTCCACCTCTCCCGCGACCCGGTTGAGGGTGTCGGCCACGGCGCGGCCCACCACGCCCTCCCGGTCCCGCCGGGACTCCTGCAGTCGCTCCAGCGTCCGGGTGAAGGGGACCAGGGGCGCCATCTCCCGGACGGCGTCCTCCTCCTGATCCAGCAACTCCAGTTCGAACTCCAGCCGCGTCCGCAGGAGCACGAAGTCGATCTGGCCTTCGTGGTTCAGTGCATCGAAGTCGGTTGCAGCGAGGGCGCTCCCCCACCCTCGATAGAAGGCCCGGAGGCGGTCGCGGCGAACCGGGGAAAGGGGGATGTCGTAGCGCCGCATGAGGGCTCTTCGGTCCGCCACATAGCGGTCCACCGCCACCCGGAGATCGCTCTGTCCGCGGTCGAAGCCGACCAGGGCCTCCAGTGATGGAGGGTCCTGTAGCTCGGGCGCCGTCGTCTGACCGACGGCCGACTGGGGCCCCAGGGCCACCCCGGTGACCAGGAGTCCCAGGAGGGGGAAGGCGAGGCCGGAGCCGGGGCGGTGGGAGGAGCTTCGGTTCGGCCGGAGCCCCTCGGGGAAGTTCTGTCGCTTCACGTTGCCTGCACTCCCGTCCGTGTTCGGTTGTGTTCGGACACCCATGGGGACCGTGGGTCCACCCCGATCCGGGTCAGCTCACGACTCGTCGCCAGTCCGTCATGATCTTCGGCGCGTCGGCCAGAAGGGCGTTCAACTCCGCGATGATCCCGTCCACGATCTCGGCCAACTCCTGGGCTCTCAGGGCGGTGGCCGCTTCAACCTCGGTCAGGACCTGCATCTGGCCCTCGGTGGGTCTGGCCTGGGGCCCTTCCAGGTTCCGGGCCACGAATCGCAACTGCTCTACCAGTCGCGGCCAGTCCCTGTAGTTCATGCTACCCGGGGGACGGGTCACCTCGGCTCCGAGCGTCGTCAGTCGATCCTGCGCTTCGGTCGCCGTCTCCCGAATGCGGTCTTCGTTGGACAGCCCCTTCCCGTCGATGGAGCCCAGTAGATCGTCGATCTGCCCGTTCAGGTCCTCGATGGTGCCCACCATCCGATTCAAGCGGGTCTGGAGGTCCCGGGCACGCATGGCCGCGGCGAAGCGGGCGTCATACTCGGACTGGCTCGCGGCCACGTTGGGATCGCCTCGCAGGGTGAACGGCATGGAATACTCCGAGCCATCCACGAAGACGGTGGCGGTGTACTGCCCGGGAGACGCGGGCGGACCCTGGGGACCGCCGAAGAACCCGCCGCCACCGCCTCTCTCTCGTCCAGGGACCGGTTCGGGACCGGTCCAGCGCAGATCCCACACCGCTCGGTTGATGCCCGGCCTGGGCTCCCCATGGGTGAACTCCCGGACGAGGGAGCCGGCCTGATCGGCGATCCGAACCGTGATCCCATCCTCGACCGCACCGGCGGCGGCCTCTGAGAGGTAGAACTGAATCCAGGCCCCGGGCTGGGGATTCTCCCCCACGAAAGCGCTCTGACCCAGGTTGCTTCCCCGGCCCCACATCTCCCAATCGGTGGCGGTGCGCATCCGGAACATGTGCACGTCGGAGTCCAGGGCTTCGGCCAGCTCCACCAGGGGCTGAATGTCGTCCAGGATGAAGGCGCCCCGGCCGTGGGTTCCGATCACCAGGTCGTTGTAGGGCTTCTGGATCCGGATGCCGCGAACGCTCACCCGGGGCATGTTGCCCCGAATGTCCACCCAGGTCTCCCCCCGGTCCCAGGACCCGTAGATCCCCCGCTCCATCCCCACGAAGAGCAGGTCGGGGTTGTCCGGGTGCTGCCTGACCACCTTCACGTAATCGTCCTGGGGTAACCCGGCACTCAGGTCCTGCCAGGACTCCCCGTAGTCCGCCGTTGCGTAGAGGTGGGGGGTGAAGTCGTCCAGGCGATGGTTGTCCACGGCCATGAACGCGGCGCCGGCCTCGGTGGGTGACGCCTCGATGTTCCCGATCCAGGTCTCATCCGGCAGCCCGGGCACCTGGTCCCGGACGTTGGTCCAGGTCACCCCACCGTCCCGGGTGATCTGGACGTTGCCGTCGTCGGTGCCCACCCAGATGACGCCCGGCTCCACGTCGGATTCGGCGATGGTGAGAATGGTGGTGTGGAATTCAGCGGCGGTGTTGTCGTTGTAGATCTCCCCACCTGAGTCCCGCTGCTTCTCCGGATCGTCGGTGGTCAGGTCGGGGCTGATGATGTCCCAGCTGTGGCCGAAGTCCCGACTCCGGAAGAGGACGTTCCCGCCCCAGTAGACCGTGCCGGGGTCGTGGGGGGAGATGACGATGGGCGCGTCCCAGTTGAACCGGTACTTGGCCTGGAACATCCCCTGCCCCTGGGAGCCCACCATGAGGGGGAAGGGCTCGATGGACCGGACCTGGCCGGTGTTCGTGTCGGTGATGCGGAAGTAACCACCCTGGGCGTTGGAGTAGACCAGGTTGGGCTGCCCGGGCACCGGGACGCCGTAAAAGCCGTCCCCCCCTCCCACCGTGAACCACTCACCCGGCATGATGCCCCGGGGCTCGTTGGTCTGGCTCGGCCCACACCAGGTACCGTTGTCCTGCAGCCCCCCGCAGACGTAGTAGGGGTCCCGGTCGTCCACGAAGACGTGGTAGAACTGAGCCAGGCTGAAGTTGCGGAAGATGTGGAAGTTCTCTCCGCCGTCGAAGCTCACCTGCCAGCCTCCGTCACTGCCGCTCAGTAACCGTTCCCCTTCCTCGGGGTCGATCCACAGCGCCTGGTGGTCTCCATGGACGTCCGAAGCGATACGCTCGAATGTCCTTCCGCCGTCCGTGGACTTGGAGAGCCGGCCGGACAGGGTGTAGACCGTGTTGTGGTCGCTGGGGTCCACGTACACGTCCGAGTAGTAGAAGGGGCGGAAGTTGATGGCGTTCTTGTCGTCGTTCACCATCTCCCACGTCTCGCCATGGTCCTCGGAGCGGAAGAGGGTGCCCGCCGTGGGATACTCGGTCACCAGGTAGACCACGTTGGGACGGCTCTGGGCCACGGAGAGGCCGATCCGGGCCATGGGCTCGTCCGGGGTCGTGGTGATCTTCCTCCAGGTGTCTCCGGCATCGCGGGAGACGTAGACCGCGGTTTCCTTGCCCCCGTCGTCGAACCGCCAGGGCCGCCGTCGGAACGTCCACATGCCCGCGTAGACGTTCCTGGGGTTGGAGAGGTCGAGGTCCATGTCGGAGCACCCGGTGTCCTCGTCCACCGCCAGCACGTGGGTCCAGCTCGCCCCCCCGTCGGTGGTCTTGAATACGCCCCGCTCGGGGTTGGGGCCCCACTCCCTGCCCATGGCGCAGACCAGGGCGACGTCGGGATCCCGGGGATCGACCACGATCCTGTGGATGCGCTCCGTCTCCCGAAGGCCCACGTACCTCCATGACGACCCACCGTCCGTGGACCGCCAGACACCGAGCCCGTAGGAGACGGAGTTGCGGGGGTCTCCCTCACCGGACCCCAGCCACACCACGTTGGGGTCCGACGGCGCCACGGCGATGGCGCCCACCGAGTAGGACTCCTCGTCCTGCCACTGAGCCTCGAACGTCACGCCCCCGTTGGAGGTCTTCCAGAGACCCCCGTCGGCCCCACCTACCCAGAACGTGTTGGCATCGCCGGGGAGGCCGTGGATGGCCGACACCCGACCGCCCATGTTCACCGGCCCGATGTGCCTCCACTCGAGGTCTCCCAGGGCCGCGGCCGCAGCCTCGGGGCCCTGGGCCGACAGCGGTCTTGCCGCCGGCGGACCGGCCAATCCGGTAGTGAGCGCGGCAAGGACGAGCGCTCCGGTCATGCTCGCGATTCGGCCGGACTTCGGGGACGAATGCCCCCCACGGTGCGTCATCTCGAATCCCTTCGGATCGACGTGGAAGGCGCCGGCGGGTTCGGGACTCCCAAGCCCCGTGGCGCCCGAGGATGTCACAAGGCTGGAGATTGGCCGGCCCCGGGGCCCGTGGCAAGCGTACGGGGATGGTTGACCCGAGCCGGGCCAAGACCCCAGCTTCGGCCACGTCGTGCCCGGGCCGTGTCGGCCCGCCGCCTCCCAGCCCGCCCCTTCGGAGCGTCCGGATGTCCCCCGTCACCATCGCAGCCGTCGCCATCGTCCACCTGGCCCTCTTCTGTTATACGATCGGGATCGTGCGGGAGCAGAGGAGCCACCAGATCACGGCCCTCACCCTCCGGTTCCTGCGGGTGGGCGTCATCTTCGATGTCGTCGCCACTTCGTTGATGGTGGTGGCGTCCAGCAGCGGGCCCTTCACGCTCCATGGCCTGCTGGGTTTTTCGGCCCTGGCCGCCATGCTGAGCGACACTTGGCTGGCCTCCCGGCACCGGTCCCGCATGGGTGACGAGAGGGTGCCGGCCTGGCTTCATCGCTACTCCCGCCTGGCCTACGGCTGGTGGATCGTGGCCTATGTCACGGGCGCCTACCTCGTGATGTCTGGGAGCGCCTAGGGCCCTGTTCGTCCTCGGGTCGCCGGGCTTTGAAACCCACTTGCTTCGACCGGTTACCAAATCACGGCCGATGCCCCATTTTGGAGGCGGTTCAGCCCTGGCCGAATTGAGTTCGGACAGCACTCGGGAATCGACGGAGGAAACCTCGTGAAGCGCGCTCCTATCGTAGCAGTCGCATGTTTCGCCCTCGCCTGCGGTCCCGGCGGAGAGGGCGGTGGATCCCGGACGGTCATCCAGAACAAAGGCTCCGACACCCTGGTCAACGTGGCCCAGGCCTGGGCCGAGGCCTACGGAAAGGTGAACCCCAACGTGGCGGTGGCCGTCACCGGCGGTGGGTCGGGGACCGGGATCTCCGCCATGATCAATGGGACCGTGGACCTGGCCAACTCCTCCCGCGCCATGCGGGAGAGCGAACTCGAGGCGGCCAGAGGGAACGGGGTCGAGCCCCTGGAGCACATCGTGGGCTTCGATGCCCTGGCGATCTTCCTGCACCCCGACAACCCCATTTCGGAGATCAGCCTGGCCCAGATCGCGTCCATCTATGGTGAGGGCGGCACTGCCGAGAACTGGGCCGACCTGGGGATTCAGGTGCCCGGGTGCACGAGCGGTGAGATCGTCCGCGTGAGCCGGCAGAACAACTCGGGCACGTATGCTTACTTCAAGGACGCTGTCCTCGGCCGCGACCAGGAGTACAAGCTGGGATCCAGGGATATGCACGGGTCGAAGGACGTGGTGGACCTCGTGGAGAACACGCCCTGCGCCATCGGTTATTCCGGGCTGGCCTACGCCAACGAGCACGTGAAGATGCCTTGCGTCTTCAACGCCGCCGGGGAAGCGTGCATCACGCCCACGGTGGACACGGCCGTCGACGGGAGCTACCCCATCGCGAGACCCCTCTTCATGTACACGGCCGGGGAACCCCAGGGCGCCAACAAGGAATACCTGGACTGGATCATGAGCGACGAAGGCCAGTGCATCATCATGGACAAGGGTTACGCTCCCGCGCAGCCGGTCACCTGCGCCCCGTAGCCCTCGGCGGGCTGGTCACGCTCGAACGGGACGTCCCGGGAGGCCGTCGGTCCCAGTTGAGGGACTCCACGGGCCCGGGTCCCGCTAGCACCCAAGAAAGGTGGGTCGGTGAGTCACTACGAAGAGCGGTTGGAGCAAGACCTCGGCGAGATCCGGGAATCGGTCGGCAGGGTCTCGGAGCGGGTGCAGGAGCAGGTCCGCCTCGCATGTGATGCCCTGCTCGGGCATGACGTCGAGCTGGCCAATCGGGTCATCCTGGGCGACCGGCGCATCAACCGGGAGATCCGGGAGTTGGACCGCCTGTGTCACGCGTTCGTGGTCCGGCACCTGCCCAGCGCCGGCCACCTCCGCTACGTATCGTCCGTGCTCAGGATCGACGTCGCCATCGAGCGGATCGGAGACTACGCCAGCACCATCGCTCGGCAGGTAGTGCAGTTCAGCGGTCCGCCGACAAAGAAGGTCAAGGCCGACTCGGCGATCCTGGGCCAGAGCGCCCGGGATACCCTCACCGACGCCCTGAGGGCCTTCAACGAAGGGGATTCCGAGTTGGCCCGGGAGACCTTCGGCCACGCGGAGAAGACCGACCACACTTTTCAGAAGGCGGTTCAGGATCTGGTCCGGGCCGGGGAGCGGGAGAAGCGCCCCCTGGTCGATCTCCTGGGCATGGTCCAGGTCCTCAACCTGCTCAAGCGCGTGGGCGAGCAAGCGGAGAACATCTGTGTGGAGACCGTGTTCACCGTCGAAGGCCGCACGCTGGACCCCAAGGTGTTCCGGATCCACTTCGTGGACCGGGACAACGCCTGCGCCAGCCAGATAGCCGAAGCCTTCGCGCGAAAGGCCTATCCAGCCAGCGGTCGCTATTCGAGTTCCGGGCTCACCCCGGCCAGGGGGCTGAATCCAAACCTCGAGGCGTTCCTGGACCGGAACGGCGTGGATACCAGGGACCTGGAGCCCCGGCTCTTCCAGCCCCTGGACGAGGTCAGCCCCCACTACCACGTGGTGGTCGGCCTGGACCCCGAGGTGGCGGAGGCGATCGGCACACCTCCGTTCCGCACCGTCTTCATCCAATGGGACCTGGGACCCCGGCCCGAAGGCGACGACGAGCGCACCGAGGAACGCCTGACCGAGATCTATAGGGACATCGGGGCCAGAGTGCGGGAACTGATGGAGATCCTCCGGGGACCCGACGCCGACTGAGATGAGCGAACCCACCGCCATCAGCCGTTCAGACGTGCCCCGCCCTCCTGTGCCCGCCGTCCCGAAGCGGTCGGGGGACCGGCTGACCCTGGCCTGGTACACCGACAAGGTCGTCGCAGGCCTCGTGTTCATCGGGGGGATATCGGCGATCCTCTTCATCGTTGGGATCTTCGTATTCATCACCCGGGAAGGCCTCCCCTTCATTCTGGACACCTTGAAGCCCTGGGAGTTCTTCGGGTCCCCGGCGTGGCGCCCCACCTCGGAGAACAACCCCACCTACGGTGCCCTGGCCCTCATCCTGGGCACGGCCAGCGTCACGGGCCTCGCCATGGTCGTGGCGGTCCCTTTCTCCTTGGGAGCGGCCATCTATATCGCCGAGTTCGCGTCGGGCCGGGTCCGGGAGACCCTGAAGATCCTCGTGGAGCTGCTCGCCGCCATTCCCTCCGTTGTGTGGGGGTTCATCGGCCTGTCGATCATGAATCCGCTGATCATTCAGATCTTCGACGTGCCGGTGGGGCTGAACGTCTTGAACGCCGGGATCATCCTGGGACTCATGGCGGCCCCCATCATGACCACCATCGCCGAGGACGCGCTCAAAGCCGTCCCTGATGGCTATCGGGAGGCGGCCGAGGCCATGGGCGCCTCCAAGTGGCAGATCGTGCGTAAGGTGGTGCTTCCAGCCGGTAAGAACGGGCTCATGGCGGCCATCCTGCTGGGGGTGGGGCGGGGGTTCGGAGAGACCATGGCGGTACTCATGGCCTCCGGTCACTCCATCAACATTCCCACCAGTCCCTTCGACTCGGTCCGGGCTCTCACGGCCACCATCGCTGCCGAGTTGGGGGAGGCCCCGGTCAACTCGGAGCACTACAGGGCGCTGTTCACCCTCGGGATCATGCTGTTCCTGGTGACGTTCGCCATCAACCTGGCAGCGGACATCATGGTCCGGGGCAAGGGACGGAGGAAGTAGACGGTGTTCGAGACCAGCGAACTGAACCGCCGCGACAAGCGCACCGAGGGACTCGTCCGGGCCCTCTTCCTCCTGATGACCGTGCTCCTGGTGGTACCGGTCATCCTCATCCTGATCATCCTGGTCATCAAGGGCGGGCCGGCCCTGTCGTGGGCTTTCCTCAGCCAGTCTCCCACGAACGGGATGACGGAAGGGGGGATATTCCCAGCCCTCATTGGAACGGTGTGGTTGGTGGCCGTGGCCCTCCTGGCCTCGGTGCCCCTGGGGGTGGCCGCCGCCATCTATCTGAGCGAATACGCCCCGGACAACTTGCTCACCCGGGCAATCAACCTGGCCATCATCAACCTCGCCGGGGTGCCCTCCATCGTCCACGCACTCTTCGGGGTGGGGGCCTTCGTTCTCTTCTTCCGGTTCGGCACGAGCATCCTGGCGGCCAGCCTCACCCTGGCGGTCATGACCCTCCCCGTGGTGATCGTCTCGACCCGGGAGGCCCTGCAGGCGGTCCCCATGGCGTTTCGAGAGGCCTGCTGGAACATGGGAGCCACGCGGTGGCAGACCATCTGGAAGGTCGTGCTGCCCAACGCCATCTCCGGAATCCTGACCGGAATCATCCTGGAGGTGTCCAGGACCGCCGGCGAGACGGCACCGATCATGTTCACGGGGGCGGCCACCTTCCTCCCGTTCCTGCCCCAGAGCGTGTTCGACCAGACCATGGCCATGTCCCTGCACCTGTTCACCATCTCGACCCAGGTCCCCGGCGTACCCGAGGCCATGCCCTACGGTGTGGCCCTGGTCCTGATCTCCATGGTCCTGGCCATGAATGCCCTCTCCATCGCCTTCCGGGTCTACCTGAGAGGGAAGAAGAAGTGGTGACCCCCACTCCGGCGCCGGTGAAGCTCCGGGTCGAGGGCCTCACGGCTCGATACGGAAGCAAGGCGGTCCTGCGGGACGTGAGCCTGGAGGTCCGTGAGAACGAGATCTTCGGGATCATCGGACCTGCCAACTCGGGCAAGACCACCTTCCTTCGCACCCTGAACCGGATGGATGACTTCGACAGCAACTTCCGGGTGGAGGGGAAGATCGTCTTCGACGGGAAGGACGTGAGGGACTGGCGGAACGTCTACGCCCTGCGAGAGCGCATTGGAGTCGTGTTTCCCCTTCCGGTGGGTCTGCCGCTCACCATCTATGACAACGTGGCTCTTTCCCCGCGTCTTCGGGGCATCCGGCGCAAGGCGGCCCTGGACGACATCGTGGAGCGCTGCCTGACCCGGGCCGCCCTCTGGGACGAGGTCAAGGACCGCCTGGGATCGCTGGGCAGCCTCCTCTCCGGGGGCCAGCAGCAGAGGCTCACCATCGCCCGGGCCCTCTCCCAGGACCCGGACCTGTTGCTCCTGGACGAGTTCTCCATCGCCGTGGATCCAGTGACCACCATGCGGATCGAGGACGTGCTCAAGGACCTCCGGGCGGAATTGAGCATCGTCCTGGTCACCAACCTGGTGCAGCAAGCGCGCCGACTTGCGGACCGTACCGCGTTCTTCCTGAACGGGGACATGGTGGAGGTAGGGCCCACCGAAGATCTCTTCACCGGTGAGGTGAAGGACCAGCGCACCCGGGACTACGTGGAGGGACGCTTTGGTTGACCACGTCTGGGAAGCCCCCGACCCGCGGCCGGCACAGCGCCCGGATACCGCCGGGATCGGCGCCATCGAGACCGATGCCCTGAATCTCTGGTACGGCACGTTCCAGGCGCTGTTCGACGTCTCGCTCCGGATCAAGCAGGGCATCATCACCAGCCTCATCGGTCCATCCGGGTGCGGAAAGAGCACCCTGCTCCGCACTGTGAATCGGATCAACGAGCGCCTGGGCTACGTCCGGACCACGGGCCAGGTCCGGGTCCTGGGCCAGGACGTGTTGGGGCCCGAGGTGGAGTTGGCTCAGTTGCGGAAGCAGGTGGGGATGGTGTTCCAGCGGCCGAATCCGCTCCCTCTCTCCGTACGTCAGAACGTCCTTTTCGCCTCGGACATCCACAATCGGGGCCTGGATCTCACACCGTCCCAAGAGGATGACCTGGTGGAGGAGGCGCTGACCCAGGTCCTCCTGTGGGACAAGGTCAAGGACCGCCTCCACGAGACCGCCACCGAACTCTCCCTGGAGGAGCAACAGAAACTCTGCATTGCGCGGCTGCTCCCGGTAAAGCCGTCGGTCCTCCTCATGGACGAGCCGGCTTCCGCCCTGGACCCCAAGGGAACGGAGGCCGTGGAGGAACTGATCTGGGAGCTCAGGGGCGACTACACCATCCTCATCGTGACCCACAACATGGCCCAGGCCCGTCGCGCCAGCGACGAGTGCGTGTTCATGCTCATGGGCCGGGTGGTGGAACACGGCATCACCGAGGAGCTCTTCCTGGCTCCCCAGGAGAAGGAGACGGCGGACTACATCGAGGGCCGATACGGCTGAGGCGGCTGGACCCGGCTACCGGGCTACGGAGCTGCGCCTATCCACTCCCGCCCCCAGTCCGAACTCTGCGACGCCTCGCAACAGAGGCGGGATCGATGCCGGGTCCCCCCCGCTCCAGAGCCTGACCAACGCTCCACCCCCTTCCCCACCATAGTGCTGGACCCAGGCGGAGGCCCTGCCACGCTCATCGAGCGCCAGGGGTATGTCCACCCCCTCCGGCTCCACACCGAAGGCGTCGATCCACGTCCCGCTGAGACCCCAGCGCCGGCCTTCGGGAGTCGGCCAGGCCGGGTATTCGTCCCCGGTGGCCTGGGCGTGGTCCACTCCCAGAACGTCCTCGGCTCGATTCATATCCACGCCGGTGATGGCGCCCGACGCGGAGTCCCGGACCAGGACGAAGGGTGGGTACCCCACCCACACCACTCGACCCCCGCTGTCGAGGTAGCGTCGGAAGAGAACCGTGTCCGCCACCACCGGGGCCACGGCTCCCGGCACATCGCCCATGGCGAAGACCACGGCGCTCGGGGTCCGGTCTCCGATCCGAGCAGACATGAAGGACGCCAGGGCATCGGAGTCCAGGACCTCGAATCCGCTGCTCGACAAATGGTCCCGGATCTCCTCGTGCCCCTGATACAGGGGCTGGATCTCCTCGTCCCAGTGAACGGCCCTTCTCGAGGAGGGACCGTCGGTCCCGTCGATGGCATAGAGGAGGCCGTCGTCGCTCCCGACGAAGACCCGGCCTTCGGACACGACGGGCGACGACTGAATCGGGCCTCCTGTCATGACCCGCCAGAGTTCCGCGCCCGTCTCCGCATGCAGGGCCCGCAGGATCCCCCCGTGATCCCCGATGAGGACCGTCGGACCCGAGACCGCCGGGGACGCGAACACCCTGTGCCCGGTGGCCGTGCGCCAGAGCTCCTCACCGGTATCGCCGTCGATGGCTTGGACGAAGAGCCCGTCGGAGCTCCCCGCGTACACTACGCCCTTCGAGATCGCAGGAGACGTGATACACCAGGACACCTGGTGGTCGAATCTCCAGGCCATCTCCCCGGTCTCGATCTCCACCGAGTAGAGATGGCCGTCACGGGATCCGAATACGACCCGGCCGTCCTGCACCGCCGGCGAGGACTGAATGGACCTGCGGTCGAAGCCAGCGGCTTCCGAGTCCAGGGACCTCCCCTCGGTGTCGTACCTCCACAAGCCCCGCCCATCGGCCAGGGAGACCGCATGAAGGCTTCCGTCGGCGCTGCCCACGAAGACCGTGCCTCCCGAAACGGCCGGGCTCGACCGGATTCGTCCATCGGTAGCGTACCGCCACACCTCCCTTCCGGACCCGGCTTCCAGGGCGTACAGAAGCCCGTCCCCCCCGCCGAATAGAACCAGATCCTCCACAGTGGTCGGCGACGAGGTGTAGTAGTCCCAACCCTCGTTTCCCCAGGGAAGTGGGAGCTCCGGGTCGGAAGCGAATGTCCAACGAAGGGAGCCGGTGCTCTGGTCTACGGCCCGAAATACCCCGGCCCGGTCTGCAAAGAACACCAACCCTCCCGCGACCGCCGGAGTGGAGTTGATGGGACTATTGGCGTCGAACGACCAACGCTCCGCTCCCGTCCCCTCGTCGACGGCGTATATCCGTCCGTCGGAGCTCCCCACGATCACGGTCCCATCCGCGACAGTGGGACTGGATCGGATCGCACCGCCGGCCTCGAAACGCCAGCGTACGCCGGAGAATCCACTCACTCCGCCCCCGGGATAGACCCCCGTGTGCTCTGGGCCTCCCCGAAACATGGAGACTTCGCCGGAGCGCCCGGGAGGCGAATCCCCACACCCGACGGCCAGGAGCACCACCGCGAGGAACACCGTGGCTCGGCACGTGGCAAGCTCTTCAAACGCCCCCGGCGTCGCCCCTTCGCCGCAAGAATCAGCCATCGAAACTCCCCCTGGAATCGGTCTGGACGCACGGGACCCACCCCCGCCTGGAGTGACCCCCTCCCCGATTCCCCTACGACCCCCGGACAGGGCCGTTTCAGTGGGTCTGGGACTCGACAACCGCTGAATGGAATCGGCACCTTCCCTCAGACGAAAATCCGCTTAGGCTTACTTGCATGAGCATACTGCATCTCTATCGGGCCCCAGGCCTGTCCGAGCCGGCCGCAGAGGCCCTCCTCCAGAAGGTCCGGCAGCGCGTCTCCGACACCATCCAGGGCGTCGATACCGAGTACTGTTTCAACATCGCCGCGGACCGGCCTCTGTCCGCCGAGGAACTCGGTGCGCTGACCTGGCTACTGCGGGAGACCTTCGAGCCCGAGGGCTTCGGCCTCGCCTCCGCCCTGGCCCCGGACGCCGGCGAGATCATCGAGGTGGGCCCGCGCATGAACTTCTCCACCGCGTGGTCCACAAATGCGGTGGCGATCTGCAGGGCCTGCGGCCTGGACGCCATCCGCCGGATCGAGCGGTCCCGGAGGTATCTGGTGCGGGGGTCACGCCCGCTCTCAGGGGAAGAGCGGAAGGGCTTTATGTCCGAGGTCCACGACAGGATGACGGAACAGCCCTATCCCGAGCCCCTCTCCTCGTTCGCTACCGGCGTCACACCGGAGCCCACCTACTCCATCCCGGTGCTCGCCGAGGGCCGAGCGGCCCTCGAGGACGTGAACCGGACCATGGGGTTGGCGTTCGACGACTGGGACCTGGACTACTACACCGAGCTCTTCACCGAGAAGGTCGGACGGGATCCGACCAACGTGGAGATGTTCGACATCGCCCAGTCCAATAGCGAGCATTCCCGGCACTGGTTCTTCAAGGGGAAGCTGGTCATCGATGGCGAGGAGGTGCCGGAGAAGCACCTCATCGCCCTGGTCAAGGAGCCGCTGGACGCGGACCCGGGCAACAGCGTCATCGCCTTCCACGACAACTCCAGCGCCATCCGGGGATACGCGATCGAGTCGCTGAGACCCGCCCGACCCGGGGCCCCCTCGCCCATGGTCCCCACGGCGCTGGACTACGATGTCCTGTTCACCGCGGAGACCCACAACTTCCCCTCCGGCGTCGCGCCCTTCCCGGGAGCCGAGACCGGGACGGGAGGACGCCTCCGGGACACCCACGCGGCCGGCCGGGGCTCGCTCTACACGGCCGGCACCGCGGCCTACTGCGTCGGGAACCTCCGGATTCCCGGATACGAACTGCCGTGGGAGGACCCCTCGTTCCGCTATCCGGACAACCTGGCGTCCCCTCTTGAAATCGAGATCGAGGCCAGCAACGGCGCATCCGACTACGGCAACAAATTCGGCGAGCCGGTCATCCAGGGCTTCACCCGCTCCTTCGGAATGCGCCTGCCCGGCGGAGAGAGAAGAGAGTGGATCAAGCCCATCATGTTCTCCGGAGGGATCGGGCAGATCGACTCCAACCACACGGAGAAGGGCTCGCCTGAAGTGGGTATGCTCGTGGTGAAGGTGGGGGGACCCGCCTACCGGATCGGCATGGGCGGGGGCGCCGCCTCCAGCATGGTCCAGGGCGAGAACGTGGCCGAGCTGGACTTCAACGCGGTCCAGCGGGGCGACGCCGAGATGGAGCAGAAGATGAACCGGGTGATCCGGGCCTGTGTCGAGTTGGGCCCCGACAACCCCATCGTCTCGATCCACGACCAGGGCGCCGGCGGGAACTGCAACGTCCTCAAGGAGATCGTGGAGCCCGAGGGCGCCCGCATCGACATAAGGGAGGTGCTCGTCGGCGACGAGACCCTCTCCGTTCTCGAGATCTGGGGCGCCGAGTACCAGGAGAACGACGCCCTCCTTCTGCGTCCGGAGCATGGCGACCTCTTCCGGGATCTGTGTGAACGGGAGAAGGTGCCGTTCGCCTACGTGGGAAGGGTCACCGGGGACGGCAGGATCGTGGTCCACGACTGGACCGACGACTCCACGCCCGTGAACCTGGACCTGGAAGACGTGCTCGGGGACATGCCCCAGAAGCGATTCCACACGGAGCGGGTCAAGCCGGTGGTCGCCCCCCTGGAACTCCCGGCCGAACTCACCGTGCGGGAAGCGCTGGACAGGGTGCTCCGGCTGGTATCCGTGGGGTCCAAGCGGTTCCTCACCACCAAGGTGGACCGGAGCGTCACCGGGCAGGTCGCGCGACAGCAGTGTGCCGGCCCTCTCCAGCTCACCGTCGCCGACGTGGCCGTGGTGGCCCAGAGCCATCAGGGGCTGACCGGTGCGGCGACGGCCATCGGAGAGCAGCCCAACAAGGGTCTCCTGGACCCGGCCGCCATGGCCCGGCTCTCCGTCGGAGAGGCCCTGACCAACCTGGTCTGGGCGCGGATCAGCGCCCTCGATGACGTCCGCTGCTCGGCGAACTGGATGTGGGCCGCCAAGCTCCCCGGAGAAGGCGCCGCCATGTACGACGCCGCGGCGGCCATGCGGGACGCCATGCTGGAGCTGGGGATCGCGGTGGACGGGGGGAAGGACAGCATCTCCATGGCCGCCCTGGCCCCCGGGGACGCCGGCGCCGACGAAACCGTGAAGGCGCCGGGCGAGCTCACCATCTCGGCCTACGTCACCTGCCCCGACGTCACCAAGACGGTCACACCGGACCTGAAGCTTCCCGGCCGGGGACGGCTCCTCTGGGTGGACCTGGGCGGGGGCCGGCACCGGCTGGGTGGCTCGGCCCTGGCCCAGGTCTACGGGCAGGTGGGAGAGCACTGTCCCGACCTGGAAGACGTCTCGGCGCTGAAGCGGGCCTTCGAGGTGGTTCAGGACCTGATCCAGGCCGGGCGGATCTCCGCCGGCCACGACCGGAGCGACGGAGGGCTCATCACGGCTCTCCTGGAGATGGCTTTCGCGGGCAACTGCGGAATCCGGGTCGCGTTGGACGGGGACGACCCCCTGGAGGTCCTGTTTTCAGAGGAGTTGGGACTTGTCATGGAGGTGGACCCGGAGCACGAGGCCCACGCCGTGGAGGCCTTCCACGGAGCCGGCGTTCCGTGCGCGGTCATCGGCACGGCCACCAACGACACCGGTGTCTCCGTGTCGGTGGGCGGAGTCGAGGTGCTGTCGGACGACGTGCGGGACCTTCGCGACGTGTGGGAGGCCACGAGCTTCGAGTTGGACCTGCTCCAGGCGAACCCCGACTGCGTCGTCCAGGAGCGCGATGGACTCCGGGATCGGAAGGGACTGCGCTTCCAGGTGCCCTTCGCGGTGGAGGCTACCCCCGATTCGGTCATGGAGGCCTCAGACAAGATCCCCGTGGCCATTCTTCGGGAGGAGGGCTCGAACGGCGACCGGGAAATGGCCGCGGCGTTCCACGCGGCGGGCTTCGAGCCCTGGGACGTGACCATGTCGGACCTCCTGGAGGGGCGGGCGTCGCTGGAACGCTTCCGGGGTCTGGTGGCCGTGGGCGGGTTCAGCTACGCCGACGTCATGGACTCGGCCAAGGGATGGGCTGGCGTCATTCGGTTCAACGAGGGGCTCCGCCGGCAATTCCAGGCCTTCTACGACCGACCGGACACGTTCAGCCTGGGTGTGTGCAACGGGTGTCAGCTCCTGGCCCTCTTGGGTTGGGTCCCCTGGCAGGGGATCCCCGACGAGGACCAGCCTCGTTTCATCCACAACGCCTCGGGACGATTCGAATCCCGCTTCAGCGGCGTGGGAATCCAGGACAGCCCGGCCATCATGCTTCGGGGGATGGCGGGAGCCACACTGGGGGTCTGGACGGCCCACGGCGAGGGCCAGGCCCACTTCCCCGATCCGGCGATTCTGGGCCGTGTGGAAGCCGAGTCCTTGGCCCCCATCCGCTTCGTGGACGACGACCTTCAGGTCACCGAGGCCTACCCGGCGAACCCCAACGGCTCGACCCGCGGGATCGCGAGCCTGTGCTCACCCGACGGGCGGCATCTCGCGGTCATGCCCCACCCGGAACGGGCCTTCCTGAGCTGGCAATGGGGCTGGATGCCCGAGGAGATCCGGAACGCGATTCCCGGTCAGGCCTCTCCGTGGCTACGCATGTTCCAGAACGCCAGGGAGTGGTGCGAGGAGACCCGCTGAGGGGACCCCGGTGGGGGACCTGCCCCCCGCCGGCCGAACAGCTCCCCGCCTACTGAATCGGGGCCGTGAGCCGGGCGACCCTCGCGGCGAACCGGAACCAGAACGGCTTACGGGAAAGTGCGTCGGGCGGCATCTCCACCGAGTGGGCGAAGTCCTCCTCGAGCATTTGGGCGACCTCCTCGGTGAAGACGGGGTCCGACACGATCCCGGTGATCTCGAAGTTCAGCCGGAACGAGCGATTGTCGAAGTTCGCCGTGCCGATGGTCGCCGTCGACCGATCGATCACCATCACCTTCTGGTGGAGGAATCCGTCTGTGTAGCGGAAGAAGCGGACCCCGGTCCGAGCCGCGTCCGCGACGTAGGTGAAGGCCGCCAGATAGACCGCCAGGTGGTCTGGCTCGTCCGGTATCAGGATACGGACGTCGACCCCGCGCAGCCCTGCCAGTTGGAGGGCCGCCAGGATCGCGTCGTCCGGAACGAAGTAGGGACTGGCGATCCAGATGCGTTCTCGGGCCCGGTTGATCGCCGCGATGAACATCAGGGCGGCCGTCTCCACTTCGTCCGCGGGACCCGACGGGAGGATGAGCACGGGTCGGTTCGCTCCCTCTGCGGGCACCGGAGTCCACGTCAGACCGGGAAACTCCTCGGTGGCCCAGTACCAGTCCTCCAGGAAGGAGAGCTGGACCCCCAGCACCGCGGGTCCCACGATCTTCATGTGTGTGTCCCGCCACCGGCCGAATTCCGGGTCACGCCCCAGGTACTCGTCCCCGACGTTGTGCCCCCCGATCCAAGCCTCCCTTCCGTCCACCACCACCACCTTCCGGTGGTTCCGGAAGTTGATCTGGAACCGGTTGGTGGGCCCCTTCCGGGTGTTGAACGGACGGACCTGGACCCCGGCCTCCCGGAGCTCGTTCAGGTAGCCGGACGACAGGGAATGGCTCCCCACCTCATCGTATAGGAAATAGACCCGAATCCCCTCCCTCGCCTTGTCCATCAAGTGCCGCTGGACCTCACGGCCGATCTCGTCGTCCTTCACGATGAAGAACTGGAACAGGACGTAGTCCCGAGCCCGATCGATCCCCTCCAGTATGCTCGTGAAGGTGGCGTCGCCGTCCACCAGGAGCTCGGTGTCGTTGCCGGTGAGGTAGGGCAGCCCCGCCAAGCGCTCCGCGGCTCGTCCGGTGGGGGCGGTGTCCATCACCTCGGGCGGCACCATATAGGGCCTGATGATCTCCAAGCCCCGTGCGACGGAATCGGCGAGCTCTCCCTCGGCGGTCCGGCGGATGTCGACGTATCCCTGGAACCGGCTCCGACCCAGCACCCAGTAGGCGGGGACCGCCACGTAAGGGAAGGTGTTGAGGGTCACGCCCCAGGCGATGGCACCCTGGGGGGTGCGGGTTCCCATGATCGCGTCAACGGACGAGAGGAAACCCAGGACGTGGAACACCAGGGCCACCGAAAGTACGCCGGTCACCCTCTTCCATCGACTCCGGGGGGTCGCGTCGGCTTCGAGGTCCTCAGACCGCGGGAGCCTTCGCCAGGGAAAACGCATGGCCTATGTTCCGAGTCCCGGCCCGGGTAGCGCAAGAGGCTGGCGCCGAATCGTCGGTACAGCTATCCAATGGCCATGAATCGAGCACGCCTTCGACGCCGCCTCCGCGGCGCCTCCTGGACCGTTCTCATATGGTGCGGAACCCTGTTCTGGGCCTTATGGGTGAGTCGTTGGCCCATCGGTTGGTGGGAGGGAGCGACCTGGGTGATCGCCGTCGGGTCGCTGGCAGGGTTCGGCGTCTACGCCTTCGAGCACTCCGGCCTCCTCTGGCGCACGGTGATCCGAGGATCAACAGTCCAGATCCTGGCCCTGCGCGTCTCCTCATACGTACTCCTCATCGGCGGCTCCATCGCGGCTCTCTCGCTCCTCTCGGGAGACCCGTCTCCACCCTGTCTCCCCCTCCCGGGGCTGCAACCGGATCCATGCCTCCAGGCCGAGACGGCCCTCGTGTTCTGGGAGGTGGTTCGAATCGGAACCCTCGCCGTCGCCCTGACCGCCATGGCCATCGTGCTGAACTTTGGAAGAGAGCTTGGCAGCGTGGTGAGCCCACGCACCCTCCTACAGATCCTTTTCGAGCTCCACAGGCGACCGGTCGTGGAAAACCGGGTGTTCATGTTCTTGGATCTGAACGACTCGACGGCCCTCGCAGAGCGGATGGGCCCCGTCGGGTTCGCCCTGTTCAAGGCGGACTTCTTCCGGGATCTTTCCGACCCGGTCTACGCCAGCGGTGGGCAGATCCTGGAATACGCCGGAGACGAAGCCCTCCTGACCTGGCTCCAGCAGGACGGCCGCGGAGTCCGCGCTGCGGTCCAGTGCTTCTTCGACTTCCAGGATTTGGTCAGGGGCAAGAGAGCGCGCTATATGGAGCGCCACGGACAATTGCCCGGCTTCAAGGCCTCCCTCGCGGCAGGCGAAGTGGTGGCCATGAGTATGGGCGACCTCCGAACCCAGCGCGTCTTTAGCGGTGACCCCCTGAACACAGCTGGAAGGCTCCTGACGCGGTGTCGAGAACTCGACGCGCAGCTCTTGATGCCGGAGGAGCTAGGCCGTCACCTTGGGACAGTCCCGGGCCTCAGCTTGCTGCCCCGGGGCGAGTGGACGCTCCGGGGAAAGACCGAGCCCACGACCGTCCTATCCGTAACGCAATCGTCGGGTGAACCCTCAACGCTCTCGACTGCCCAGCAGCGAACCCGACCGGGTCCATAGCCCATGGACGTATCCTTCTGCATCACCTGCAAGAACCGGCTTCACCAGTTGATGGAGACCCTCCCGCGGAACCTGTGGGACTGTCGCGGAGCCGAGGGGTCGGTGGAGTTCGTCCTGGTGGATTTCGGGAGCACGGACGGCGTCCTGGATTGGGTCGTCGATCACCACGGGGACGCGCTCCGATCCGGCCTCTTGAAGCTCTTCACGACTCAGGGCCTGCCTCGTTTCCACGCCTCCATCGCCAAGAATACGGCCCATCGCATGGGATCCGGGACGATCCTCACCAACCTGGACGTGGACAACTTCGTCGGCCCAGCAGGAGGGCGGTACGTGGCCAGGGTGCTCCAGAGGGGCGAACGCAATGCCGTGTTCCACCAGTGGAGTGGGGTCTGGGGTGACGGAACCTATGGACGCATCTCCTGCTCCAATGAAGCCTTCCACACCATCCGGGGATACGACGAGGCCTTCCATCCCGCGGGATACCAGGACACCGATCTCCTCAACCGCCTGAGCGCCGGCCTGGGTCTCGAACTCGTTAGGGAAAAGGCCAACCCCTTGGCCCGGCGGATCTATCGGGTTGTCTGGGGCCGGCCCACCAGCCCGAGACACTCCCGCGCCATCCCGAATGAAAAGACGGCTACCATCGCGGATCACGACGGCGGGGCCGCACGATGGAGCGAATGGGACACCGAGAATCGGGCTCGAAGCGAAGCGAACCTCGCCGCTGGCCGATTCGCCGTGAACCCCGAAGGAATGGGGGTCCGTGAGGAGATCCTCCAGTGGGTGGATGGAGGGTTCGAGCGAGTGCCCTGAGCATGTAGATTCCAGGGAGCTTTTTGTCCTTCCGGACCCCAACGAACCGTGCTCCTCACCATGACCAAGTCCCCTCCCATCATCTATACCTGGACCGACGAGGCTCCTGCCCTCGCGACGTACGCCTTCCTTCCCGTCATTCGTGCATTCGCGGCCGCGGCCGGAGTGCCGGTGGAGACCCGTGACATCTCCCTCGCCGGGCGCGTCCTCGCTCTCTTTCCCGAAGCCATGGGAAACGCCCCCGCCGCACCCGACGATCTGGGCGAGCTGGGCCGGCTGGTGGACACGCCGGAGGCGAACATCATCAAACTCCCGAACATCAGCGCCTCCATTCCCCAGCTGAAGGCGTGTATCAAGGAATTGCAGAGACAGGGATTCGCCCTCCCGGACTATCCGGACGAGCCGGCCACCGACGCGGAATCGGACGTGAAGGCTCGCTATGACTCGGTGAAGGGCAGTGCGGTGAACCCGGTCCTCCGGCAGGGCAACTCGGACCGCAGAGCGCCTCGGGCCGTAAAAGAATACGCCCGGGCGAACCCGCCCCGAATGCGCCCGTGGCCCCAGGACTCCGCCACCCACGTTTCGACCATGGACTCGGGCGATTTCCGGGGCAACGAGGCATCCCTGACACTGGAGGCACCCACCGAGGCCCGAATCGAGCACGTGGCCACGGACGGGACGGTGACCGTCCTCAAGGACTCCTTGCCCCTGCAGGCAGGGGAGGTCCTGGACGCCACCTTCATGAGCCGCAGCGGCCTCGTCTCGTTCCTGGGGGAGCAGATCCGGGACGCCCGGGAGAGAGGGGTGCTGTTCTCGCTCCACATGAAGGCCACCATGATGAAGGTGTCCGACCCCATCATCTTCGGGCATGCCGTGCAGGTGTTCTTTGCCAACGTCTTCGAAGCCCACGGCGAGGCCCTGGCGAAGCTGGGAGTGGACCAGAACAACGGTCTGGGCGACCTGCTGGCCCGGATCCAGGAGCTCCCCGAGAGCCAGCGCCAGGCCATCGAGAAGGACGTGGAGACTGCTCTCGAAGAGGGTCCGAGCATCGCCATGGTGGACTCGGATCGTGGCATCACGAATCTCCACGTGCCCAGCGACATCATCATCGACGCCTCCATGCCCCCCATGATCCGGGACTCCGGTCGGATGTGGAACGCAGCGGGCGAGTTGCAGGACTGCAAGGCCGTGATCCCCGACTCCAGCTACGCCGGCATCTACGACGCCATCGTTCGGGACTGCCAGGCACACGGTCAATTGGATCCGGCCACTATGGGGAGCGTGCCCAACGTGGGCCTCATGGCCCAGAAGGCCGAGGAGTACGGATCCCACGACAAGACCTTCGAGGCGCCTTCCGACGGAACGGTCCGTGTGGTGGCCGGGGACGGGAGGGTGCTCCTGCAGCATCAGGTCGAGAGAGGGGACATCTGGCGGGCGTGTCAGGCGAAGGACGAGCCGATCCGGGACTGGGTGAAGCTGGCCGTGACCCGGGCCCGGGCCACAGGCGCCCCCGCGGTGTTCTGGCTGGACAGGGACCGGGCCCATGACGCCCAACTGATCCGGAAGGTGGAGGCCTACCTGCCGGAGCACGACACCGAGGGCCTTCAGATCGAGATCATGGCCCCCACCGAGGCCATGCGATTCTCCCTGGACCGCATCCGCCAGGGAGAGGACACGATCTCCGTCACCGGAAACGTGCTCCGGGACTACCTCACCGATCTCTTCCCCATCCTGGAGATCGGCACCAGCGCCCGGATGCTGTCCATCGTCCCGCTCCTCAAAGGCGGAGGGCTGTTCGAGACCGGCGCGGGTGGCTCCGCCCCCAAGCACGTCCAGCAGTTCGAGCGGGAAGGACACCTCAGGTGGGACTCCCTGGGGGAGTACATGGCGCTGGCGGCTTCCCTCCAGCACCTGGGGGAACAGTTCGAGAACCCGGCAGCCACGCTGTTGGGGGATGCCCTGGATTCCGCCACTGCCGAGTACCTGGGGAACGCCCGCGCGCCATCCCGGAAGGTCCACGAGATCGACAACCGGGGCAGCACGTTCTACCTGACACTGTATTGGGCGAAGGCCCTGGCCTCCCAAACGGCGGACTCGGCACTCGCCGAGAGCTTCCGCTCGGTGGCCGCCGCCCTGGAGGAGAATGAGGAGCGTATCGTCGCCGAACTCGACGCCGCCCAGGGCTCGCCCCAGGACCTCGGGGGGTACTATCGACCCGACCCGGACGCTGCCACCCGAGCGATGTGCCCGAGCGCCACGTTGAACGGGATCACCGCCACGATCTAGCGGAGGACCCCGCGATGACCAGAGCCAAGAAGAGAATCCTTATCGTGGGGTCCACCCTGGCGGGATCGCTCCTGGCGGTTCTGGTCCTCCTGCCTCTGGTGCTGGGCGACGAGTTGCAGGCGCTATTCCTCCGCGAGGCCAACGAACGGCTCGAGGCCGACGTGGCGGTAGGCGGGATCGGACTGGGTCTCCTCCGAACCTTCCCGGACCTCTCGCTACGGGTAGACGACCTGGTCCTGACCAACCGTGCGCCATTCGAAGGCAGGGAGCTGTTTCGGGCCGGCAGGGTGCTGATCCGAATCGACCTCCTGTCCCTGCTGCCGGGCAGGAGCCCCCGGGTAAAGCGGGTACACGTGCAGGATGCGCACGCGGATCTGGTCATTTCGGAGGACGGCACTCTGAACTACCTGGTCCTCGAGCCTGCCCCGGAGGCAGCCGCGACACCCGCAGGCGGGGAGGACCGGGAGCCCTACCGGGTCGATCTGCAGGAGTACTCCGTGGAGAGACTGAACCTCGTCTTCGAGAACCGACGCACGGGATTCAGCCTTTCTGCGGTCGGGGTCCAGCATGGGGGGGATGGCCGGGTCACGGGGACCGTGGTGGAGTTGGGTACCCGAACCCAGATCGACTCCCTCCTTGCAGCCATGGGCGAGATGGCCCTCCTCCGGGGCGTGGCCGCCGAAGGCGCGGCCGACATTTCCTTCGACTCCGAGGACCGCACCGTTCGGTTCAGCAGTGACCGCATCGCGCTGAACGACATGCTCATGGAGGCGGCAGGCACTATGCGGACGCTGGGCGACACCCTCGAGTTGGACCTGGGGTTTCGGGCGCCCAGCCAGAGCTTCAAGTCCCTCCTCTCGGTCGTCCCCGCCTTCGCTCGTGACGACTTCGGTCGACTCGAGGCGGACGGGACGGTCCAGGTGGACGGTACGGTGGAGGGTCGCTCGGTGGCGGGGTCCCAGGACCTGCCAGGGTTCCAGCTGAGCGCCGTCGTCTCCGACGGGCGGATCCACTACCCCGATGCTCCCTCGGACCTGACCGACATCGGCTTCAGGCTGACCGCAGCACACCCCGACGGTTCTCCCCTGGACGCCGCAACCCTGGACGTCACCGACGCTCGGGCCACCCTGGACCAGGGAGGTCTCCAGGGCGCTCTGTCGGTGTCCAGCCCTGTGACCGATCCCGCTGTACGCCTGGAGGCGTCAGCAGACCTGGACCTGGGCAAGCTGGCGGCGGCCCTGGCCCTGGAGGGCACATCCCTGGCCGGGCACCTGGATGGCGAGATGCGCCTGGCGGGCCGCCGCTCGGACTTCGAAGCCCGACGGATCGAGGACACGACGGCCTCAGGAGCCTTCTCCCTGCGGGATGTCGTGGTCACGAGAACGGATTGGGACCAGGACGTGCGCGTGCGTTCCATGACCGGCGCCATCTCACCCGTTCGCCTGACCTTCTCGGACTTCGATCTCCAGGTGGGAGCGTCGGATCTCTCGGGGAGGGGCCACCTCCAGGACGTGGTGCCCCACCTCATGGGAGACGCCGATCTGGGCGGCGAGTTCGCCCTCCGGTCCCGGTTCATGGACCTCACGGAACTCCAGGCCTGGATCAAGAAGGCCTCAGGAGACGCCGCCACCGTGGAGGAGGCCACTCCGGTGGTGATTCCTCGGGATCTCGCTCTGCGGCTGGAAGTGGGCGTGGACACCCTTCGTTACGGGCGCCACGAAGTGACGGGCTTGGCCGGCATCGCCCGAATCGCGGACGGGGCCCTGACCTTCGAGGAAGTGACCGGAGGCGTCCTGGGTGGGAGATTGGCCTTGGAGGGCTCCTATGCCACATCCGACGACGCCGCACCCCTGGTGGACGTAGGCCTCCAACTGTCGGGGGTCTCGTTCGGGCGAGCCTTCCAGGAGGTGGGCTTCATGAACGCCCTCGCCCCGATCCTGGCCCAGGCCACAGGAACGTTCTCCACCGGGATCTCCCTGAGTTCGGAGCTCAGTCCCGAACTGGGGCCCCTCCTGGGAACGCTGGACGCCGCAGGAACGCTCAGGACCGCTGAAGTCACCCTCCAATCCCAGTTCACCGAGAGGCTGGCGTCGCTCCTGGGGAATCAGGCCCTATCCATGACCGGCGCCCGTGACCTCATCATGCGGTTCGGCATCGAGGATGGACGGCTGACCATCTCCCCGACCGCCGTTCGCCTGGGCTCGTTCGATGCCACGCTGACCGGCAGTACGGGCCTGGACCGCTCCATCGACTACCGGATCGGAACCACCCTCCCGACTTCCGGGATCCGTATCCCTGAGGCCCTGGCGGCCGCAGGCATCCAGTCGGGCAACATTCCGGTAGAGATCCGGGTGGGTGGGACCATCGACTCCCCCGCCCTGGAACCCGTGTTCGGGGACGTCATGGGGCAGGCCCAGGCCGCAGTGGTGGGCCAGGCCAGCGCACAGGCGCTGGAGCGCGTCCGTACGGCGGAAGTCCGGGGCGACTCCCTCGTGGCCCAGGCCCGGAGGGAGGCCGAGCAGGTGCAGGCCCAGGCAAGAGACGCGGTGGACAGGTTGCGGGCCGAGGCCCAGACCCGAGCCGATGCGGTCGTGGCGGAAGCCCGAGGAAACCCCCTCGCCGAGGCCGGAGCGCGGGCCCTGGCGGACCGGATCTTGAGCGAGGCGAACCGACAGGCGGACGCACTCATCGCCGACGCCGACGCCCGAGCGAACGCTCTGGTCCAGGCCGCCGAAGAGGAGCGGGACGCACTCATCGCCGAGGCCAGGGCAGGCGCCGGCGGCTGAGGATGGGCGGCCCGGCTGCGGTCGGCCGCCGGGCCGGGTGTTCCGGCCCGGCAAGCCTTGGACCTAGCCGGACAACCCCCTCAGAACGGCGGCCAGCTTCTCGGTCCGCTCGGCGTCTCCGCCCAAGCCCCCGGAACGGATCGCGGCAGCGTCGGCGTCCAGCGCCGCGGCCAGACCCCGGATCTGCATGGGTGTCGCCGCGCCCGCATCGACGGAACGAAGCAGGTCAGACACCTCGGCCGCCCTGGCGTCCAGGATGCGATGGGCTCGCACCATCTGGTCCAGGTAGGACCGGGCCACGGCCACCGTCGGCTCCCAGGTCACCCTGGGCTGCAGCTGGGCGTTGAACTGGTCCAGGACCACCTGCTCGGCCGCGGCGATCTCCGAACCCGACAGGTGCTCACTGGGGGTCAGGCGGAAGACGTCGATACCCCGCTCGATCTCCGCCCCGTACAGCCGACCGTTGTACCAGTAGACGGACCAGTACCCACCGGTGACCATCCGGTCGGGGAAGATCGGTCCCCGGTCGAAGTAGGCGATCTCGAAAGGATTCTCCGGATCGGTGAAGTCCATGAGGGAGACCCCGCCCTGATACCAGGCCTGGGCGAAGATGTCCCGTCCGGGTACCGGGATGATGGACCCGTTGTGGGCGACGCAGTTCTCCGTGTCCGTCTGCGGGACGGGCAGCTTGTAGTATCCGGCCAGCTCCAGGGTGCCGTCCTCCGACCGCCGGAAGATGGCGTTCCCACCCCAGGTGGCTGGATCGGTGGCCCTGCAGCGCGGTGCGCTACCCCCGCCCCACTCGTCGGTGAACACCACCACGTCTCCGTCGTTGTTGAACGTAGCCGAGTGCCAGTAGGAGAAGTTGGGGTCGGCAACCTCGGTGATCCGCCGGGGGTTCACGGGATCGGAGATGTCCAGGAGGATGCCGTTGCCGGCGCAAGCCCCGCCGGCCAGTCCGATTTCGGGGTAGGCCGTGATGTCGTGACACTGATTGGTCCGGCGGCTCTCCTGGGTCCCCGGTCCGTGGTCTCCTCCGGCCCAGAGCCCGGCGATGTTCCCCTCTTCGTCGGCGAAGATCCGGGGCATGTTGACGATTTCCGCCCGCTCCGGGGCATCCAGGGGAACCCGAACCACCTCGATCCGGAAGAGGGACGTGTTCTCATCCTCGTCGGGTTCCGCGCCGGAACAGCCGGGCAACTCCGCACCGGGCCGCACCGAGCTGGTGCCCTGGATGTAGACGTACAGGTTGTCGGGATCCGCCGGATCGGTCACCAGCGTATGGGTGTGGGAGCCCCGGCACGACTGGACCGCCGCCACCTGCCGAGGGTTGGACATGTCCGAAAGGTCGAAGATCCGGACCCCCCGCATCCGCTCGGCGCTGACGGAGTCCGCTACCCCTTCGATCCCACAATCCAGCCGGCCCCGGGTCTCCTGGGCGGACATGACCACCAGGTCGCCGAAGACCGAGACGTCGCCCTGCCCCCCCGGACACACCACGGACATGCGGAGTTCGGGACGGGTGGGGTCGGAAATGTCGAAGACCTGGAATCCGTTGTAGTTGCCTTGGAACAGGAGATCCCCCTGGAACGCCAAGTCCGTATTGGAGAACCGCCCGTCGCCCACGTTCGCGGGATCGACGAACCCCTCGGGGCGGGACAGTGAGGCGAGGAGCTCCAACCCGCTGATGGCGGTTCCAGCGTCCAGCCACCCGGGAGCCAGGCCGATCCGGGGGTCGTTGGGGTCCCAGTCCAGCGCAGGCGCTGCGGGCGGCACTGGAGGCCGTGCCTGCTCCTGGGCCTCCGCGGCACCCGGAGTCAATCCTGACCCCGTCAACAGCACGACGCCAAGCCATCCGGCGGCGGCCCATCCGGCGCTACCCAGGGGGTTTCTACGACGCACGTCCATCATTCCTGACCTCACTTGAGCGGGAGAGAGGGGCAGGGCCCTGTCCAGGACCTCCCCGTTGGTCAATTACGGCCCTCGAGGCCGCCGAGCACAGACTGCATCCGAGCGATTTCCATGGACTGATCCGCATCCACGTCCTCGGCGAACTTGAAGACGCTGGACTCCTGTCCGCCCCCGGGCGTCATGAACAGGCGGGCCACCATGTCGATGGCTCCCTGGTGGTGTTGGATCATGTAGACGAGGAAGAGCCGGTCGAACTCCATGCCTCGGGCATTACGGAGCTCTTCCATCTGAGCGGGGGTCAGCATCCCGGGCATCAAGTGGGCCTCCGCCGCCCCCGACATCCCCGACATCGGACCCATCCCGGGCATCTGCACCTCTTCTCCCCGGGACCGGAGCCAGTCCTCCATCAGGGCGATCTCATCCCTCTGGGAGATCTCCATGCGAAGGGCCATCTGGCGAACGGCTTCGCTGGTTGCGAACTGCCGCACCAGAGCGGTCATCTCCAGAGCCTGGGCGTGATGGGGGATCATGCCCTGCATGAACCGCACGTCGGCGTCCGTGTAGCCGGGACCTTCGGCGCTGTTCAGTTCCTCGACCGAAACGGTCCGCGTCTCCTGCCCGGGGGCCCCGGGCTGAAAGATGGGGGGCATCGGTGCGTCAGCCCGGGTCGCAGGTGCCCCACCCACCGACCCGGCCCCGGCGTCCCCCGCCGGTGGGCCGGACGCGCAGGCGGTCATCAGCAGAAGACCCGTCGCCAGCGTGAGCGCCCGGGGACCGGCCTCAATCCTTGTTCTCATTCATTCCTCATCGACGGCTCTGGTCCAATGGCGGACACAACCTATGCCGGGGCGTGGAGGCGCGCACCTCCAGGATTCCCGACTAATCCCCTTCCATGTCGTCGAGGTCCGAGACGAGGACGTTCGTGGCCAGATCGTCCTGGAGTCGGGCCAGGAGACTATCCTCGGGCAGCTTGCCGATCACCCGGGACATCTTCTTGAAAGCCGTCTCGCTGGGGAAGGCGAGGTGGGCCACCGCGTCTCCCGGCGCCACCGCCGGCATGGTCGTCATCCCCAGAACCACCCCCTCCCTGGGCGCCAGGATCACGCTCTGGTCCTTCCCGGCCAGGGTCGCGTTCGTCGCGATGGCCTGTCCTTCCTGGACCGTCTCTCCGGGTCGAACGTGGAACTTGAGGAAGCCACCCTTCTCGGCCCGGATCCACTTGGTCTCCTCGGAAACCACGCGGAACGGGGGCTCTGCCACCTCTCCTTCGATCATCTTCAGGCCAACCAGGACATTCCTGATCCCCCGGAGGGTGTACTCCACCACGCCAGGCTCCACCTTCCAGACCTCGCCGGCCTCCAGGGTCATGGTGGCGCATCCTGCCCTCACCGCAGCCCGTCGCAGGCTCCCCACGGGCCCGGGCGTGTTGAGAATGATCTCCGCGCCGAACAGTGTCGCGAGGCGGGCCGTGGCCTCCTGGTTCATGTCCGCGCGGGTATTGGGGTAGTTGGTCCGGCGGATGGCTGCGGTGTGGAGGTCGATCCCGTAATCACAGCGACGAACGATGTTCCGGAAGAACACGTCCGCCAGTCGGCCGGTCACGCTCCCCTTGGATGACCCCGGGAAGGCCCGATTCAGATCCCGGCGGTCCGGCGAGTACCGGGACAGGTGTTCGAACCCCAGGATGTTCACCACGGGAACCAGGACCAGCGATCCCGCCCGTAACTCGAAGGGACGTTCCTGAATGAGGTGTCGGATCGTCCCGGTACCGTTGATCTCGTCCCCGTGAACCGCCGCGGCGATGAAGACCGCCGGCCCTGGCTTCTCGCCACGCCAGACGGTGACGGGCAGCCGGATGGCCGCGCCGGAGTAGCTCTTGCTGGCCGTGAGGCTCAGATCAGCGGTCTCCCCGGAGCGGATCTTCTTCCCCGGCCAGGCCCCAACGCTCTTTCGGGCTCGGCCTGGCATCAGGTGAGGTCTCCCGCCTCGCCCGCGCCTCCGATCTTGGTGCGCAGCTTCTGGGTCTTCGGCCGTTTGCGCGCTCGGCGGGCCGGCACCAGGTCTCGCATGGCCTCGAGCTTCCCGAAGCAGAGGAGCCGGTCGTGGGCCTCCAGGACTCGCATTCCCTTCGGATTCGGAATGACCGTATGGCCCCGGTGGAGGGTCAGGACCACGATGTCCTTTTCCCGGAGCCCCGACTCGTTGATGGCCCGCCCCACCAATCCCGATTGGTCCCCGAGTTGTAGCTCGGTCACGCCATAGCCAGAGCTCACGGTGAGCCTCTGCCGAACGTCGAGTTCAGGGAAGCTCACCTGACCTTCGACGAAATCGATGATGGCTCCGGCCACGTCCAGTTTCGTGGCGCCCTCGATCCCCTCCAGTCCGGGGGAGGAGTTCACTTCCATCACCTGGGGGCCATCGGCCCCCTCGAGCATGTCCACCCCCGCCACCTTCAATCCCATGATCTGGGCGGCCCTCACCGCCGTGTCCCGGTACTCGGGATCGAGTTCCACCGCCTCAGCCAGCCCGCCCCGATGCACGTTGCTCCGGAACTCTCCTCCTTGGGCCACCCGCCGCATGGCGGCCACGACCCGGTCGCCCACCACGAAGGCGCGGATGTCCTTGCCCGAGCTCTCGCCTACGAACTTTTGGATCAGCACGTTCTGCTTGGCGCTCTGAAGGGTCTCGATGATGGCCTCGGCGATCTTCACCGAGTCGGCCAGGATCACTCCCACCCCCTGGGTCCCCTCCAGGAGTTTCACGATTACCGGCGCACCTCCCACCCGCTCGATGGCCGGAAGCACGTCCTGCTTGCGCCGGACGAAGGCGGTATGGGGCATCCCGATGTCGTGCCGACTGAGGATCTGAAGAGCCCGAAGCTTGTCCCGGGAGTTTGCGATCCCGTGAGCCGGGCTCGGCGTGTAGACGTCGAGTTGCTCGAACTGGCGGACCACGGCGGTCCCGTAATAGGTGATGGACGCGCCGATGCGGGGGATGATGGCGTCGTAGTGGCTCAACCGCTTGGACCCGTAGAGGAGGTCGGGGCCGGCTTCGTCCACCTCGATTGAGAACTTGAGGGTGTCCAGCACCTTGACCGCATGCCCCCGGGCAAGGGCAGCCTCACGGAGCCGGCGAGTGCTGTAGGAGCGGGGAGCCCGGGAGAGGATGGCTAGCTTCATGTTCGGTGTCGGTTCTTTGGAGAGGGTCTCTTCCTGGGGAGTTCTCCGGAGAGGTACGAGGTGCCGGGATCGACCACGAAGCGCCCACGGATCGCCTGGCGGCCCAGGAGCATCCTGAACCCCATGGCGTCTCGACGGGTCAGGGTGATCTCGATGGGCCAGCGCCGGCCGAACACCTCCACCGGGGTCACCACCACGGGCCGCAACTCGGTGCGTCCCCCGGAGTCCCTGACCCGGCGACGAGTGAGCAGGGGCAACTCCACCTCGACGGCAGGAACGGACTTCCTCTGGACGGGGTGGATTACGAAGCGCACGTGGACGAGTCCGTCCCGGACCACTTCCTCGAGGTCGAAGGCGTGGAGGGCGGAAGTTCGAGCCCCGGTGTCTACTTTGGCCTTGATGGACCGGACGCCCAGTTCTGGGAGGGCAACCCACTCTCTCCAGCCGATGACGGCCTTGGCTCCAGGGTCCGTCCCCGCCTGCCTTGACGCTGACATCCGGATGCCTCGACTCATGGGGGTCTGGAGGGATGCCCGGTCCGTCGCGACCCGGCTTTCCGATTACCCGCCCGCTGGGGAATGGTGCCCAACGTTAGCAAGACGGTGGGCGAGGCGCAGGACTCCAGGACACCACCCGTGTCCATCGCACGGCCAAACCGTCCGGACCCGCGGCCAGGGCGGGACCTCCCCGGTTCCGCCGGTGTACCGGCCGCCCGAAGGAACCATTTTCCATGAGTCCACAACCATCCAGGAAGACACGATGCGCAACGTTCTCGCACTTGCAGTCACCCTTACCGGAGCCGCACTGGGCTTCGGCACCCCCGCCTCCGCTCAGGACGACGTCTCGGGCTGTTGGGTCCGGGACAACACCACGTTGGAGGAGGCAGTTCAGCGCTCCAGCCCCCTTCGGGCCACCAAGCTGTCCATCGGCGGGCAGGAGGCCAAGCTCTGCTACGGCAGCCCCTCCGCCCGCGAGCGCACCGTCATGGGAGAACTGGTGCCCATGGGTGAGATCTGGCGCCTCGGGGCCAACGAGGCCACCGCGATCCACCTCCCCTTCGCCGCCCAGGTGGGTGGAGTCGATCTGGAGGCGGGCGTCTACTCCATCTATGCAGTCCCCGGGGCGGAGGCGTGGGAGTTCGTCCTGAGCAGCCACTACGAGCGGTGGGGCATCCCGGTGAACGACGAGGTCCAGGCTGCCGAGGTGGGGCGCTTCTCCAGAGGAGTGGATGTGAACGACGAAATGGTGGAGTCGCTCACGTTCCGGTGGGACTCCCACGGCGAGGCCATGGGCCACCTGGTGATGGAGTGGGAGCACACCCGGGTCGAGATCCCGGTCCACGGGGCAGGCCACCACGGCGGAGGGCACGGGGCCCACTGATCCGGAGGGATGGGCCGACCACCCGCCGGCGAACGAGGGCGGGCTCCCACCAGGGCGTGGGGGCCCGCCGCTTTTCTGTGTCCCCGAACTCCCCTCGGCGGCATCCCCCGGGACCCGCTAGGCCGGGGCCGGGCCGGCCCGAGGGTGCCCGGTGATTGACGGACTCCGTCCTCTCCGGTCAATTGCACTCGATCACATCCCGCGCTTGGACCCTACTTCTCAACGACTTCCCCGAGGGGATCTCGAGATGTTCAATCGCGCGCTGCTGATTCTCGCCGTGGCGGCCCTCCTGCCGCCCGCTCCGACCCAGGGCCAGGTCACTCCCTGGTACCAGTGGACCCTCCTTCCCGCGGAGGTCATGGACGAGATCATCGGAGAGTCCTCCGGTGAGACCGCCTGGAATTCCATCTCCGCCATGGGCGGCTTCAACCGGGACCGACTGGCCGCCGAGTACGAGGGGACCTTCTTCGAAGCCGAGTACGTCCTGGACGAGCTGATCCGGTACGGCCTGCCGGGGGCGGAGATTGTCCGATTCCCTGGCGGGTCGGTCTGGGACGGGATCAAGGGAGAGTTGTGGGAAGTATCTCCTCTGCGACGGAAGCTGGCGTCCTACCAGGATCTCAGGGCCATGCTGGCCAACGGGAGCACCGACGCCGACGTCACCGCCGAGTTGGTCTGGGTGGCGCGGCGCGCCTGGCGTGCCGGGAACGAGGCGCTCTGGGCGTGGTGGCCATCGGAAACTCCCGGCCCCATTTCGATCCGCTCCAGATCCCGTGGAGCGGCGTCGGCTCGAGGGGGGCGCCGGCTGGGACGGAGTGCTTCGGGTTCTTCATTCCGCCCCGGGAGGCCGAAACCCTCGAGACCCGCTTGAGGCGCGGCGAGACCATCACGGTGCATGCCCAGGTGGAGGCCGCCCTGCGGTCCTACGAGATGCCGGACCCCGTGGCCCACATTCCAGGGACCGACCCCGAGGCTCCTGAGATCATCCTCTCGGCCCATCTCTTCGAGGGGTACGTCAAGCAGGGCGCCAACGACAATCTCTCGGGGAGCGCGGCGCTGCTCGAGGTGG